>DEWP01000019.1 GCA_002363735.1 Caryophanales bacterium UBA3207
GTCTAGGAAACTGGGTACCCATCACGATTCGTCTTTTTAATATAAAAATATATTAGATTAATGAATACTTTAGACAAGGTGTTGAATTCTTCTATTGATGACCGCCCATGTTTCATCAGAGAAATCGTGTTGTAGTTTATGTGCATCAACATAGGCCGCTTCTTCGCTAACACCAAGGTTAACAAGTAATCTAGTAATTTTTAAATGTCTTTCGTGTGTTTTTTCCGCAATTTCTAAACCTTTTTCAGTCAAAGTGATGTGACCAGAACGGTCAATTGAAATAAGATTTTCTTTATTTAATTTATTGACAGCAACTGAAATTGAAGGTTTAGAAAAACCCATCGCTTTAACAATATCAATTGAGCGCACAAAATCTTTTTCTTTTGAAAGAATGAGGATTGTTTCTAAGTAATCCTCACGAGATTCATCTTTTCTCATGGTCATATCATATTAGCACTAGTATAACTGAAAAGCAAAAGGCAACTCCTTTAGTGTACAATTGAAATATTTATATTTCAGTGTAAAATATCAATTATGAAAAAATTTCTTCTACCATTATTAATTAGTTCTTCTCTTTTGATTAGTGGGTGTCAGTCGACTCCTAAAAAGAAGAGTAGTAAATCAAACCAAATTACTTCCTTTTCTTCAATTAATAGTGAAAGCCAAAGTGTAACATCTGCTAATCCAACTAGTTCAACTAGTCAAGATGGTCAAACATCAAAAATAACCAGCAATTTTGCAATAACTTCAACATCAAAAGTTGAACCAACATCTGATCAAATCACTGGTATTGACCTTCTTGATCCTTATATTAAAGCACATGTTGGAGTTCGTAGCGGACATCCATTAATGAACATTTATTACGCTGATGGAGTTAATCCAGATGATGTCGATAAATCATTAACGTGGGAAATCAGTGATTCAAGTGTTGCTTCCGTTGATAGTTATGGACGTGTAACAGGCATTAAAAGAGGTAAAACTACTTTGACTTGTACAAGTGTTGTTGGCCATCACACTGCCTCAATTACTGTATACGTTTTAAATAAAAATGAAGAATTCGTTGAGAAATTATTAAAAATAGAAAATGTTGAAATTGCTCCTGGTGATGACATTATGATTGTTAGTGCTAACCATAATGTCGCTGCTGGTAAAGTTGATACTGGAAGCTATCTTCATCCTGAAACAATCACATTAAGTGATAATAAGAAAGAAATCACAAATTATGGAGAAGCAGCATTATTTAAAGTTCTTGAAGATAAAAAAGGACGTGAAGGACTTGTTTTAGAATGTCCAGATCGTGATGGAAATAAGTTTTTAGGAACATCTAATACTTCCAATATTAATTACTACGCATCAAATAATACGACCCAAACTCTTTGGGATATTCATTGGGATAGTCAATATAACCATTGGGATATGAGAGCATCCTCCGTCACACAAGTTGATGGATGGATGATGTATAACGTCCAAAACGAAAAATTCTCCACTTATCAAAGTGGAGTATCTTCCGTTCTTGAACTAATTGATCTTTACCGTTTAACAGTAATAATTGATTTATAATTAATCCGAGAAATCAGTATCTTGAACAACAAAGAATGAATATTCAGGATACTTTTCTTTTAAGTGCTTAATGATCTCAGCAATCTTCTTTTCTGGATGATCATATTTAAAATCGAAAATTAAATCAAAAGAAATGTTTTTTGTCTCTTCATCAAGATAAAAACCGTGGATTTGATGGACATTTTCCTGTTTTGAGATGTAATCATAGACGTAATCTTTAATTATTTTTGCAGTCGAACTAACTTCATTTGTAGCATAAATTCCTACAGTGAGAATTGTTCCAGTTTCTGCATAAACTTTTGCTTGGATAGATTTTGATAAATGATGGATTTGAGTTGCGGTCATCTTATCATCAACTTCAATATGGATGGAGGCGATTGATTTACCTGTTCCATAATTATTAATAATTAAGTCATATGCTCCATGAACTTCTGGGAAGCTTGTGACAATACGCTTAATTGTGTTAACTTCATCATCTGAGGCTCTTTCTCCAATAATTAAAGAAATACCATCATGAAGAATTTCATATGATGTTTTTAAGATGAATAATCCAATAAGAATACCAATATAACCTTCAATATTGACATTCCAAAGAAGTGCAGTTCCAATACCAATTAAAGTAGCAACAGAAAGTAAAGCATCAAAAAACGCATCCTTTCCACTAGCTTTTAATGGTTCTGAATTAACTTGTTTACCAACTTTACCAAAGTAGATTGAAACAGCAATCTTTACAACAATAGCAACAGCCATGACGATTAATGAAGCAACACTATGTTCAACAACTGGATTTTCAACAAGAGTCATAATAGACTCATAAATCGCCATCACACCAGCTGCTAAAACAATCATTCCAATGATGAGACTTGTTAAATATTCAACACGTCCATGACCATATGGATGTTTTTTATCTGGCTTACGATTAGATAGTTTTGTTCCAATAATCGTAATCGCGCTACTTAATGAGTCACTTAAGTTATTAATGGCATCAGTTAAAATCGCGACAGAATGAGCGATAAAACCAATGATGGCTTTACCGATAACTAAAAAGATATTCGCGATAATTCCAATGATACTAGTTTGAATAATTTTCTTTTCGCGGTTCATGTAAAATCACCAGCAATTTATGGTTATTTAGCTAATTCTGTAGCAATTTTATCTTCAAAAGAATTTGGTTTAACAGTTGGCCCAAAACGTTTCACAACTTCACCTTGTTTATTAATTAAGAATTTTTCGAAATTCCATTTAATCTTTTTGATTTTGCCTGTTTCGTTTTGACTACAAAGCCATTTATAAAGTGGATCAGCTTTATCGCCATTAACTTCAATCTTTTTAAAACGTGGGAATTTTGTTCCGTAGTTTAAGCTACAGAATGAATTAATTTCTTGGTCATCACCTGGAGCTTGATGGAAGAATTGGTTGCATGGGAAATCAAGAATTTCAAATCCTTGTTCATTATATTTTTCATATAAGTCTTCAAGTTCTTCATATTGTGGAGTAAAACCACATTTTGTTGCAGTATTGACAACTAAAAGAACTTTGCCTTTATAAACAGAGAGATCAAAATCTTCTCCTCTTTGGTCCTTGACCTTAAAATCATAAATTGACATATCGAGACCTCCAATGGTTTAGATATTTTTGTATATAAATAATGTTCCTTTTAATAAAAAAATACAATTTTTTCTTATATGAATTCTTAAAAATTAGTATTATCTAACTAGGAGGTAAGAACGATGAAGAAAGTTATTACCCCATTATTGATCTTAAGTTCAGTTGCTTTAGCAGCCTGTTCTTTAACATCAACTCGTAAAGTAAAACGACGTTCTAATGCTGAGTATGATTCAGACCCAATCTCGCACATTACTAGCGATGAAACTAGTAAAACCAGTGCTGATGAAACTCATGAAGAACAAACACAAGAAGAACAAGAAATTGTTGTTCCAAGTGAAGAAGAACGTGAAGTTGTTGAAAACGGTGTCGAAATAAGCGCTGCTGGTCAATACACATTAAAAGGTGAATATACTGGTGTTTCAATTACCGCACCAGAAGGTAGTGAAATTTATATTTATTTAGATGGTGTAAACATTAACGCTAAAAAAGCAATCAGTAGTGATAATGCGATTGTTTTACATTTTGTTTTAATTAATGAATCAACAAATACATTCATCTCAACAAAAGCAACAATTGATGTTGTTGGAGAACTTCGTATTTCTGGAAAAGGAATTTTAAATGTACAATCTAGTGAAAAGAAAGGCATTAAAGCAACAACATCTTTGATGATTACTCAAACAACAGTTAATGTCACATCTGCTGATGATGGAATTAAAGCTGAAAAGTTTATTGCTGAAGGCTGTAAAATTACTATTAATTGTCAAGGCGATGGTATTCAAACAGAATGCCTTGATTCAGTGACATCTTTTACTGCAAATACTGGATACGTATATCTTAAAGATGTTGATTTAACGATTACTGGAACAGGTGATGGAATCCAAGCTGATACATATGTTGATATCAATGGTGGAACAATTAACATCACAACAACTGGAACATTTGTTTCTTACTCTGAAGAAAATAAAACAACATATGAATTAACTAATGATGACTATAAGTGGAACTCCTCCCACAAGAGAGTTGCTTCAGATTCCATTCATAGTTATACAAATATGTATGCTTTAGCGAACTCAGTTAAAGCAATTAAAGTTGGTCCAATTAAATATGAAGATACGAATCCAGTTGAACAGGAAGTCACAAATGGAGATTATTTAATCTCAATTCGTGGACTTGCTAATGTCACACTCAATTCAACTGACGATGCAATTCATACTAATTATGGAAATGTTTCGATTGGAAGCGCGAACTTAAATATCACAACAAGCGATGATGGAATTCACGCTGATTATAATACTGTTTTAGAAAATACATCCATTGTCATTAATGATAGTTATGAAGGTATTGAAGGACAAAATGTCACGATTGATGGTGAAGCAACAAACATTGTTGTTACAAGCCAAGATGATGGTGTTAATGCGGCATCAGATTATGGTTCATCTTATACCTGCAATATCAATAACGGTTATCTCCGTGTTAAAGCTGGAGGAGACGGTTTAGACGCTAATACGACATTAAATATTAATGGTGGAACCGTGATTATTGAAGGACCAGGAAGTGGTAACGGTTCACTTGATGCTGATCAAATTAATGTCAAAGGTGGTATCGTATTTGCCTGTTCAAATAACGGAATGATTGAAAGTGGATTTAGCGCTACTCAACCAACCTTCATTTATAATGGTTCATCATTATCAGCAAATTCAGTGATCACCATTACTGATTCTAGTGATAACGCTTTATACACTTATACATTAAAGTTATCTTGCTCCCAAATCATTTTCTCTCATCCAGATATGAAAGTTGGAAGTACTTACACAATCTTTAATGGTGACAATGTTGTCACTGATATTTCCATGACTTCAACATTAACTAGAATTGGTTCTAGTAGTGGCGGAGGTCCAGGTGGCGGTGGCTTCGGTCCTGGTGGATGGTAAAACAAGATGAAAGCGAGCACAAAGCTCGTTTTCTTTTTAGTGAAATTATAATTTCAATATGTATAATTATTAACGAATGAAAAAGACTTCTCCGATTAAAATTATCTTCACTGACGTTGACTGGACGATTTTAAATCATGGTCATGGTCGACACGTTTATGACCAAAAAAGCTTAAAAGCATTACGTAAAGCCCAAAAGAATGGTGTGAAAGTTTTTATCGCAACTGCTCGTCCATATGAATCGCTCCAACTAACCGGCTTTTTTGATGAATTTAAACCAGATGGAATGATTTTGTCTAATGGTGCTGTCATCTTCATTGGTGACAAAATCATTCATCATGATTACATGAATAAAGACCTCGTTAAGAAGATTTGTGAGATTGCAAAAAAGAGAAATATTGTCATTCAATTTGTGTCAGAATTTGAACGTTGGATCTCCGACAAAATTAACGAAGTTGCTCAACATTATTTTGATTTCTATTTTGAAAAAACACCAGCAATTCGTGGTTATAATAACGAAAATGTCTCAGGATTGCTATTATTTTGCACAGAAGATCAAGATGCCGAAATTGTTAAAGAAATTAACTGTCCAGGACTTGATGTTTTCCGTTTGTTTCCGTATGCAATTGATATTAGAGAACATCTAATTAAAAAGAGTGATGGAATTGAAAAAGTTCTTCAATATTATGATCTAAATAAAGATGATGCATTAGCGCTTGGAGATGATGTTCAAGATGTTTCAATGTTTGAACTTTGTAAATACAGTGCGGCTATGGGAAACGGTGTTAATAAAGCAAAAGAATCTGCTTCAATTGTTACAAAGCATATCGACAAACATGGTGTTAAAAAAGCACTCAAATATTTTGAGGTAATTTAAATGTCTAAATACGGAGTTTTATTAGCTGTTTCTTCTTTACCTGGTTCGCACGGAATCGGTGATTTTGGTGAAAACGCATATCGTTTTATTGATTGGTTGAAGAAAAATGATTTTTCATATTGGCAAATTCTTCCTCTTAATCCAATTGGACCAGGAAATTCACCTTATATGTCCACTTGCAGTGAAGCAATTGAACCACGTTATATTTCTTTAGATAAATTAACTGAAGAAGGATTATTGCCAAAAATAAAGAAGCATCATCATTTTACGAATAAAGTAGACTATGTTGATGCTTGGTCTTTTAAAGAACCATTCCTTAAAGAAGCTTTCATTAAGGATCAAGATTACGATAGTGTTGTCGCTTTTGAACAATCTCATCCATGGGCTCGACCTTTTGCTATTTTTACTTATTTAAAAAAGAAAAATGCCAACAAATCATGGGTGAATTGGACTGATACCAATGCTGATAACGAAGGAGAAATCCTCTTCCAAATTTGGCTACAAATGAAAGCATATAAACAATGGGAAGAAGTTCGAAAATACGCAAATTCAAAGGGAATTAAAATTATTGCAGATTGTCCATTCTATGTTGGTTTAGATAGTGTTGATTGTTATTTACATAAAGATGAATTTATGTTTGATGAAAATTATCATCCAACATTAGTCTCTGGTTGTCCACCAGATGCATTTAGTGATGATGGTCAACTTTGGGGAACTCCAATCTACAATTTTGATAAGATGAGGGAAAATGGTTATTCCTTCTTAATTAATCGCTTAGGAGATTTATCAAAAATCTGCGATATTCTTCGTTTGGATCACTTCCGCGCTTTTGATACTTATTGTGTTATTCCTGGCGAGGATAAAAATGCTCGACGTGGCGAATGGAGAGTTGGTCCAAGATATGATTTTTTTGATAAATTATACCAGCAAATCCCAAATATTTCTTTAATTGCTGAGGATTTAGGCGATATATTTCAAAGTGTTCATGAACTAAGAGATCACTATCATTTGCCAGGAATGTTTGTTGTTGAATTTATGGTCTTTGATGAGAATTTAAAAAGTAACGATAACCAAATCGTCTATCCAGGAACCCATGATAACAACACCATCAAAGGTTGGATTAAATCTCTTTCAAAAGAACAAAAACAATATCTTCAAAATAAACTTCAAACAAATCATCTTCAAAAAGGATTTAAGCAATACGTTTCTAACATTCCTTCCAAAATGACGATCTATCTTCTCCAAGATTTGTTAAATCTAAATGAGAAATCTCGAATGAATCTTCCAGGAACAAGTGGATCTCCAAACTGGGAATGGAAACTTAGAAGCTTGTGTCAACTATGTTGGCCAATGTATAGAAAGATAAAGTAGTGAGACAAAAATCACTATTTTTCTTTATTCACATGTTTCGTGTGGTATGATTTTAATGATAGCGAACCTAAATTAATTTAGTTTTGACATCAAAAGGAGATACATCTAAGACTATGGCGTTTGGAATTTTATATGATTTCTTAATGGGCCAAACCATCGAAGCTCACAATTATTTTGGAGCTCATTTTGTTGATGGTGGTGTTGTTTTCCGTCTTTATGCTCCTTGTGCAAATGATGTCTCAGTAATTGGTGAATGGAATAACTGGGATGTTGGTGCAAATAAAATGTCACGAATTGATGATTCTGGAGTTTGGGAAGTTTTTGTTCCTAATCTCAGTAATTATCAAAAATATAAATTTCATTTCCAAAATGCTCAGGGTGAATACGTTGATAAAATTGACCTATACGCTTTTTATAGTGAACTAAGACCAGAAACTTGTTCGCGACTTTTCGATATTCGTAATTTTGCCTGGCACGATGATGAATGGATGAAAAAGAGAACAAGAAATTTTGATTCTCCAATGTCCATCTACGAAATGCATCTCGGTTCTTGGATTGATCAACCTTTTGATGGACATATTCATTCATATGAAGAAATTGCGGATCACTTAATTCCTTATTTAAAAGGAATGGGTTACACCCACGTTGAAATGATGCCTTTAGTTCAACACCCATTTGATGGTTCCTGGGGTTATCAAGGAACAGGATTTTTCTCTGTTGATTCTCGATATGGAAATCCGTTCCAATTAATGTCACTAATTGACCGTCTACATGAAGCAGGAATTGGCTGCATTATTGATTTTGCTCCAGTTCATTTTGCTAAAGATGAATGGGCATTAGCTCGTTATGATGGTTCATATCTATATGAATACTCCAATGAATATCGCGTTTCTCCATGGGGAAGTTACCAATTTGATTTAGGTAAAGACCCAGTCAGAAGCTTCTTAATGAGTGCGATGAATTATTTTGTTGATTATTTCCATTTTGATGGAGTTAGGGTCGACGCTGTTGCTAATATTGTTTATTACAACGGAGACTCCTCAATTGGCGTAAATGAAGGAGCTGTTGAATTTATTAAACGACTCAATGCCAAGATGCATATTGCCCATAATTCAGTGATGATGATTGCGGAGGATTCGACAGCATTTAGCGGAACAACTAGGCCAACAGAATATGGTGGTTTAGGTTTTGATTACAAATGGGATTTAGGCTGGATGAATGATACTTTAAAGTATTATTCAAAAGATCCAGTTTATAAAAAATATGAACATAATAAACTAACATTCTCCATGGCATATTTTTATAGTGATAACTTTATGCTCCCTCTTTCTCATGATGAAGTTGTTCATGGAAAAGGAACGATCATCAATAAGATGTGGGGAGATTATCATCAAAAATTTGCTTTAGTTAGAAACCTTTATACATACCAATTTGGTCATCCAGGTAAAAAACTTAATTTCATGGGAAACGAATTTGCAACATTCGATGAATGGAATGAGGCAAGAGGTTTGGCTTGGGGTGTCAAACAATATCCAATGCATAATGCAGTGACCCGATTAGTTCATGATTTAAATCTAATTTATCGAAGCGAAAAAGCAATGTATTTTGAAGAACACAATCCTGCTCATTTTAGATGGCTGATGGTGGATAATGCTGATCAATCTGTCTTTGCTTTTGAAAGATGTGTTGATGACGATGTTCTTGTTTTTGTCTACAATATGACGCCAAACTTCTATGAAAACTATACAATCCCAATGCTTCATGATGGAACATTTGAAGAAATCTTTAACTCCGATAAAAAAGTTTATGGTGGAGACGACCAATATAATGGATTACCTCTACAAACTGGTGAAGGAAGTTTCGAAGGATTACCACATCATTTAACTCTTAAACTTGGTTCATTTACGGCAGCGATTTTTAAGAAAATTGATCCAAATAAAAAAGTACAGCAAAAATCGGTTAAAACTAAAAAATCACCAGCAAAACCTAAAGGAAAATAATCATGAAAACATTCTGGTTTAAAGCAAAAAAATATGTCATAACCTTGATCTTTTCTATTATTTTTGGAGGAGCGGTTTTTTGCTTATATTTCTTTTTAAAAAACCAGAGTTTAAAAGATGCGATTGATGCTTGTTCAATAGCCGCTGTAGCTCTTCTTGGTGGTGGCTTATTAGTCGTTATTACTCGTTTAGGTGCATTTGATACATTTGCATTTGGATTTAAACAAGCTCTGACTTCAATGTTTAATAAAGATCCAAATGCATTTAATTCTTTAGCAGATTATAAACTGCAAAAATATGAACAACGAAAAGTCAAGAAACCAACCTATTTAATGCTGTTTTTAGCGGCGATTTTGTTCATTGTCGCGATTGTTGTTTTAAAAATAATTCTCAATTTAAAAGTTAAATAAAGTCGTGTTACGCCTACACATTTTCGCACCTTTGTGTGCGTTTTTTATTGCATGTTCGCACGAACATATATAAAATATACGCAATTACTGTTCTCGTGTACTCGCACGATATGGAGGTAATGTGTATGAAGAAAAGTCGATTACTCTGCGGCGTGATTGCAACTATGTCTTTAGGTACAATCGGTGCCTCAACCGGCGCAATTAAAGCGGTTGAAGCTCTTGAACCTGATACTCGAGTCATTGTGAAACTCGATAAAGACATCAATGAGATTTCTTCTGAGGAAGCAATTTCAAAACAAGAAAACCTACTTTCACGTATTCGTTATTCAGTTAACCCAAAGACTGAACTAATTAATCACTTCACTGTCTTAAATAACGCCATGACACTTAACGTCAATCAAAGCGATGTTGCTAAGATTGAAAAACTTGCTGGTGTCGAACACGTTTATAAAGACAATTTTGTTGTTCGTAAAAACAAAGGCCAAGGTGTTACATTCACATTGAAGGCAAACAACAATAGTGAAATTGATCAAAATGAAAACGTTTCTGCTCGAACCATGCGTAAGCCAGGTTACGATGACGGAACTGGAAACATTCTTCCAGGAAGCACTTATGATGGAGAAGGAACAGTTATCGCGATTCTTGATAATGAATTCTATTTCCGTGGTAAAACTTCAACTAGTGATGCTTGGCACCACGAAGTCTTTGATCCACTCGATGATAGCGTTAAAGTTCGTTTTGCTCCAGGTTATATCCGTGGAAGTCTTACTGTCCGTTTAAATGCGGTTAGAGATAAATCCAAAAATGTTCAACGTCCAGGCATCAAACTTGATAAACCAGGCGAAGAAGGATCGCTATATTTTAATAACAAAGTTCCATTCTACTTTGACTACGGTGGATCAACCAAAACTGGTAACTCTACTGATGCTACACCTGACTTTGATGTCCATAGTGATGTTGATTATCACGGTTCCCACGTTGCATCAATTACTGCTGCTAATGCCCCAGAATACAAAGGTATTGCTCCAAAAGCTCAATTAGCTTGTATGAAAGTCTTTACCGAATATCGCGCTGACGATATTGCTAAAGACTTAGGTCTTGGTGATAGTGATGGTGCTTACGATTCATGTATCTTAATGGCCCTTGAAGACTGTCTGACCCTCAATGTTGATGGAATTAACATGTCTTTAGGTAGTGACCTTGGTGAATTTGAAGATGATGACCTTGCTATGCAAACCATTGAAAAGATGGTTACCGAAGAAAACATCTTAACTTCGATTTCCAATGGTAACGCTGGTAAAGAATCTTATGCTTTCGCTGGAGGATACGGAAACTGGACCAACGAAATGGTCGAAACTGGTATCTTAGGTAGCTATGCTAACCATCCAACAAGCATGTCAATCGGTTCTGCTCACCCAGATTACATCTATTACAAAACAGGTATTAAATCTGGTGAAACAAACATCGCTTATGATGACCAAATCGTGAATAACGAACGTTATCCAAGTGAATATGACACTGAATACAAGATGAGAGACATTGTTACTTCTCTCAGCGACTCTGTCCAATGGGTCTATGTTCCAGGATTTGGTACTAGTGGCGATTACAAAGGTCTTGAAGTTGAAGGTAAAGTCGTTGTTGTAAACCGTGGATCAATCTCCTTTGCGGATAAATACAATACTGCTGCTGACCGTGGTGCTGTTGGTGTCTTCATCATCAACAATGACCCAACTGAAACAGACTTTACATTCCGTTGTTCATTTGGTGATGACTTTAACCCAACTATTCCATGTGCTGTTGTCTTATTTAAAGACAAACCATTCTTCGAAAAAGAAAGAAGCGGTACATTCACCTTCATTGAAAAAGAATTATCAAAAGATAGTGCAGCTCGCACCATGTCAACATTCTCCACAGATGGAGCACGTAGTGATCTTGATATTAAACCAGAAATCACTGCCCCAGGAGACATTATCCGTGGTGCTGTGCCACCTCAAACAAAAGAAGATAAGCAACTTACACCTCTTACAACATATGAATACCTCTCTGGTACTTCGATGAGTGCTCCAAACTTTGCTGGAGCCCAATCAGTGGTCTTATCAAAAGTCAGTGGACCACTTATTCAAGATGGTAGCTTATCAACTGAAGATCTTGCCAAAATCAAAGAAGAACGTGGCAAAGTCAATATGCGTCTAATGTCAACTGCAAATCCAATGGATTTAGTTGAACCAAACCCAGAAACCAACGTGAAAAACTATGCTTCTCCACGTGTTCAAGGTGCTGGTATGGCGGATATCTATGGCGCACTTAATTCAAAAGTTTACTTAGAAGGATTCAAAGTTGTTGATGGAGTCGAAAAAGGCTTAGGAAAAGCCAAGATCGAACTTCATAACAATGATGACATCAATAACGGTAATCTTAAATTAAGTTTCTATGCTCATAACGAAAGCGAAGAAACTCTTGATTACAAAGTAAAACTCACTGTGATGAGACCTGCTCAAGCAGAAAATAACCAAATCATCACCAGTGACTATAACTACTTAGGAGAAGTTGATTCCTTTGAAAAACTTCCAGGAATTCAATATTACGACTACTCCTATAAGAAAGTTGTCTATACACAAGGTACAGCAACTTACAAAGATGCTTACAAAGTCACCAAACAATTAGTCTACTACCGTACCGCAAGTGACTACGCTAGTAAAACTAACCCAGTGATTATTGAACCAAACATCTATTACGTTAGTTCTCAAGTCACTAACGCCCAAGAAGGTGTTGTCTATGAACCTCTTCCATCACATCAATATCTCTCAACAAAAGATGTTGTCCTTGATGTGATTGAATCACAAAAAGTCAGCATCGCTCCAGGCGATAGTAAAATCACAATTAATCCATATTCATTATCTCAAAAAGATAAAGAAAAAATCTTAGAGATGTATCCTTATGGAACCTACATTGAAGGATATTGTGAATTAATTGCGGAAGGCTTTGAAGAAGACTTAAACATCCCATTCCTTGGCTTTTATGGTGGAGGCGACATCAAGAGTGGACAAAACTATAACTCCGCTCCAGTTGTTGAAGAATTCCAATTCGAAAAGACACCAGGCCAAGTTTATCCAAGTGATCTTGTCAACGACGTTGCCAAACAACTCGTTGGTAAAGATAACGCCGATATGGGTTCATTATGGGTTGTTGGTCATGTTGATAAACCTGACAACATTTCCACCAACCAAATCTTCACGAATGATCGAAACATTACCCAATTAAATGGATTCTATCCAGTTGGTACTGATCCTCTCACCTTAACAAGTGAAGATGCCGCTAACAACATTTATGTTGGTAATGCGGAAAAGACCAACACGATGATCATTCAACAATTCGTCTTACGTTCTGTTCGTGATAACTACTTCACGATTAAGAATAAAGCGGATGGAAAAATCGTCTATAAATCTGCTCTTGAAGATAACCTCTATGGAGACACCAATAACCAATATGCGTTATATAAATCTCACGTTGAAGGTGGATTCCTCGGAGCTGGTTACGTCGCTCACCGTGCGTGGGCTGTTGTCCCATTATATGACGAAGTCACCCAACAAAGATTCGCTGATGGTGAATACGAAATGACCTTCAATTACCAAATCAATGGTACTGGCGAATGGGTGAAGAAATCCTACACACTTCATTTAGATAACACCCCAGCTGAGGTGACAAAAATCTATGAAGTAAACGGAAAAGTTCGCATCGAAATTAAAGATAACGCTCTCTCTTATGTGACTGTTGGTTACACTAACCTTCCAGTTAACTATGATGAAAAGAAAGGTGTCTATTATACCGATGTTGAACCTTCCTTCATTGAATCATCAATGAAAGAACTTGGACGTCGTCAAGACGGTACTTATCGTCTTTATGTCCGTCCAGTTGATAAAGCCTTTGGTGAAAGTGGCGCGATCATCCACTTCACTAAAGAAGGAAATTATGAGGACTTCGAAATTGTCCAAAACCGTTATCTCAAATCTAACCACGACTTCAAGTTAGGTGAAGATGGAAAAGTTCAATTTATTGAAATTGATGAATACGGAAATGAAAAAGTAGTTTCCTTAGGCTCCGAAGTTTCTGTTGCAACTGGTGTTAAACCAGATCGTAGTGGAGACTTAGCAATTGGTATTGGCGTGCCAGCTGCTGTTGGAGTTGCTATTCTTGCCGTCGGATGTATTGCGATCATTAAGGCACTTGGCAAGAAACGCCCAAAGAAACATTAGGAGGTTTCTAAAATATGAAAAAAGCACATGTCTTTACATTAGCTTTAGCTACCGTGATGAGTCTAGGTGGCTTAGCCGGATGTGGTAAAAAAGGCGGTGACGAATCAATTGAATTTGCTTTCTCGGTTGCAATTGATGGCGACTATGCTGCTTTAGAAGTTCGTGATACTCCTTACCAACTCCTTGTCTTTGATAATGGTGTTGATACAGAAGGACGCGAATACACATTCGAATCAAACAATTCAAGCGTTGCTTCAATCGTTCCAACAACTGGTTATATTACAGCAAAAGCTCCTGGTACAGTTCGTTTTACTGTTACCGAAACTAAATCTGGAGAAGAAGCTTATAAAGTAATTGATGTTGTTGCTGCTTCTCCAAAAGCAAGCGGTGGTTATAACTTTTCAGCCGCAGCAACAAAGGAACAACGCGAAGATCGTACTGAAATCCTTGGTAAACTTGAAAAATATGCCATGGATACACACTTAACAGGTATTTCACTTTTCGAAAATGGTGGTTACATGCTTTATAGTGATCGCGCTAAAGCACTTCTTGGTAACCGTCAATATATTACTGGTTATGGTTATGGTTTATTAAGCGACTCTGACGCTGCTTTTACCGCACCTCTTCCAGGCGCTGGTCGAGATAATCAATATCCTCTCTACTATCATACTGCGTCAAGTTCTGATCCTGGAACCATTAACGCTTTTAATGCTGCTGGTTCACAAGTTTCTGACTTAAGTAGCTACATTACCAGTTCATACTTTAGTTTAAAGTTAAACAGTAACCGAACTGAGGCTGAATGGTATCCACTTTTAGCGGATGAAACCATTCACACCTTTGATTCAACTACTAAAGCGCCAAAAATGTATCACTTAGGTGAGAACAATCCAACTGATATGTACACTGGTTGGAGAATCTATCTCCGTACGAATAATGCCGGACTTACTTATACCTATAAAGGAACAGGTTCATATGGCGCAACTCCATTCAATGGACGTAAAGTACAATTAGAAGACTATGAATTTGTTCTTCGTTTCCTTTTAACTGGAAGTCATAACTTAAAACGTGGTAACGAAATGGCTGCCGACGCTTCTTATGGCATTAAAGGAGCTAATGCATACAATGCTCAAACTAAATCAGGTAAGAACGATGCGGAATGTAAGGCTCTTTGGAAATCCATGCAAGAAGCTGGAAAACTAGGCATTAAAACAGGTCATGCTGATGGAACAGAAGCTTATGCTGAAGGTGGATCCTATCCAGCAGGTGACTACATTGAATTTACTTTATTAAATCCAATCGATGCGTTCACAGCTATGTATACATTATCATCTTCACTCTATTCACCAATTCCAGAAGACTTTATGATCATGGTTGGTCGTAAAGGTATTGATGAAGGAGATAAAAAAGTTGAAGGTCCAATTGATAATAATGAACTTCTCCGTGCAAGTAAGCGTTATGGTGGGTTTAACAACAATACTGAAGTTCCAACTCACTTAAAGAACAGTATTATTGAATCCACAATCGGATGTGGTGCTTATTCTCTCGATGTTTGGGAAAAAGGATCAAGAACTGTTTTCTCAGTTAACCCAGATTGGTTTGAAGTAAAAGCACCATACAATCGTTATAAAATCGCTGGTGTTCGTATTAAAATTGACGAATCAATCACTGAAAATACTGACGCATATTATGATGAATTTAGGGCTGGAAACCTTGACGCATGCTCTCTTCCGCAAAAACACATGGATGAAAAGAGTTCAGCAAAACAAGTCGAAGGTGACTCCGTCTTTAAACTTAATGTTAACTCTTGTACTCAAGAGCAATGGACAGAAAGATTTGGTCCAAGTGGATCAATTTCTGCTGGTCACTCCTGGGATGTTAAACCATGGATGTCTAATGAAAACTTCTTAAATGGTTTATTCTGGTCAATTGACCGAAAAACATTCGCAGAAAAACGTGGTGTTCAACCATCAATTAACTATTTCTCTGGTTCATACATGTCTGACCCACAAAACAACGTTTCATATAACTCCACAAAAGCCCATAAGGATGCTGTGAAGGCATATCATAACGTTCAATTAGATGGCGAAGGTAATGAAAAACCAGAAACAGATGACTATGGTTATAACAAGGATACAGCAATCAACTACTTTAAGACTGCTGTTGCTCAACTTGTTAAACAAGGTAAATTAAATTACGGTACTGTTGATAAACCAACTGAAATAAAAATCGAAATTTGGTGGATGTATCAATCAGATACCACTGAATACGGTGTTGATATCAAATCATACTTTGAATCAGCATTTAATGACCCTGCCGTTTCAGGTGGACGTATTAAATTAAATGTTGTTAATAACGCCGTTCAAGTTTGGGAATATGTTTATGACCAACACCTCCAAGTCGGTCAATTCGACCTTGGCTTTGGTGCTATTTCTGGTAACACATATAATCCATTAAACTTCTTAGAAGTTTTAAAATCCGATAACTCCTCAACATTCACCCTTAACTGGGGTGCTGATACAGGTGTTGTCGATGAAAAACACCCATTAATCTATGATGGAGAAAAATATTCATTTGATGCCCTTTGGGAAGTTGCTGACCATGGTGGTGTTGTCAATGAAGGTGAACGTGTAAAACCAATTAAAAAGCTTTACACAGCTCCATACACAACATTAAAAACACTCAATAATAAACAATTAAAATTAAATAGTGAATTTATTAATGTTGGTGATTCTGCTCAATTTAAGATTGAATCAGTTTCACTTTATGTCTATGGTGGACTTAACTTCACCGAAGATGATGGTGTCACTTATGATCCAACAACCAATATGATTAGCTTCACTGACGAAGCTTTAGCTGCTATCGAAGAAAATATTCGTGTAGCTACTAAATGGTATGATGATCCAAAACCTGTTGAACAAAAAGAACAAGACCACTTAAAGCATATTTACTATAAGTCACTTTGGGTCTTTGATGTTACTTACTCATTAAAGATTAATGGTGGTCAAGAAACACTTAACTCAATTATCGCTGGTGGATCTTCAACCGACCCAATTTATTAAAATATTGAATTAATTAAAAAGACGAAAGGAGGATTATAGATGAAAAAGAAAATTCCATTCATTGTTGCGGCAATGTCACTAATGATGGTCTTTAGTGCCTGTGATGCACATGCACACCAAGATTTAAATCCAAATAAATCTGGAACTTATTCACCAACTGAAAATGTTTCTTTATCATCGTTTAATATTAAAGAAGCTAATGTTTCTTTGAAGACAAATGAAACATATCAACTTGGTAAACAAATTAGCCCAGAATTAGCTCAAATTCCAAGCATTTCTTACACATCTAGTAATCCAGCAGTCGTTAGCGTTGATGCAAGTGGAAAAATCACTGCAAAAACCGATGGTTTTGCAATTATAACCGCGAATTGCGGTGGTTTTTCAAGCCAATGCTACGTCTCAGTTACTCAAGATGATAGCTTTGATAAAGGTCATGATAACATCAAAAAAATCATGGCTCGTCAAGCTGTCTCAACCTACCAAGTTCCAACTTACTTAAATATTAACGAAGTTTCAATTTCTAGTCTGAAGAAAGATAACGTTGTTCAAACTAGTTCAACAAACTATGAGAACATGGTTATTTCGACTGAAGAAGCTTACGTTTATATTTCCGATTCATATTGGGGAAAGACAAAAGTTGAAGGCGGAAGCACTGAATTTTCCAATTCAACATGGGTCATTTATTGTACCGATGAATTTGAAACATTCTTATTCCATCTTGATCATGGGGTAAAACGTTATATTAAAGTCGACTGTACTTCATATGTTGAATCAGGCGACCGTTGGGCTGCTGTTGCTCACGTATTAGATATTCTCTTTAGTAGCGGTTCAACGATTTTTACAAATCAAATTGAAACTGTTGCTAGTAGCGAAGAAACCGCTGGTATTGAAGAATGTTTACGTGAAAGTGACCCAGTCATCACCGCAAAAGACGCTCGTGGTGATACTAGCGGTAACGCTTGGGCACAATACACCTTAACTTGGAAAAACAATTTAATTGATTTTGACCTAGGCAATAACCTTGGAATTCCAAGTGGTGTTTATGCCGATATTAGTCGTACAGAAGACTTCTATTATACAGAAGACTACTGCCGATACATGAACAGCCGTCAGGTGATGACTTATGATTGGCGTGGTTCAACTTATGTTGATGATAGCATTACCTCCAAATCATATGATATTGAAACAAAAGAACTTTATTACCCAGATATTAAAGCTGAAGGATGGACTGAAGGCGAAGATATCTTTGATATCTAATTAATTCAAATTAACAAAATAACTAAGGCAATCTATGATTGCCTTTTTTATTATCTTGCAATATGTTTTATAATTTATTATAATGCTAACAACTTAAAAGGAAGGAGTTAAATAGAATGTTAAAGTATTCCATTAAACGTATTATCTTAGCGTTTGTGACCACTTTTATCATTTTAACCCTAACTTTTTTCTTAATTAAATCACTTGGACCAGCCAAGATTGCTAGTTCAAAACCTGCTGAAATTTATTCTTTCTATGAAACACAATGGGAATACGGCTATGTTTTAAAATTCGACACAATTCAACCAGAATTAGGTGATTTTTTAGCATATTATGACCGTCCAGGAACTTCACAAAGAATTTATTATTATGAACGTCCAATTGTTGACCAATATTTTGAATGGTTAGGTAACATCGTCACCAAATTTGACTGGGGACGTTCCACACATATTGAACCAGAAGCAAGCGCAATCGCGATTATTGCTGAACGTTTACCTGTTTCATTAAAGATTAATATTATTTCTGTTGTCATTTCCGTTCCACTTGGAATTGGCTTAGGAATTTTAGCTGGTTTAAAGAAAAATACTTGGATTGACCACACGATTTCTACAGCAGTGATGATCTTTATCTCAATTCCTTCTTTCGTTATTATCATTTTCCTTTTATGGGGACTTGCTTATAACGGCAGTTTACCAACAAAATGGCCAACAAGTGATAAAACAACTGGTGTTAAAGCCCTTGGCTATATTATCCCTGTCATGTCGTTATCATTTGGTTCAGTTTGTGGTTATACTCGCTTTGTTCGAGCTGAGCTTTGTGAAGTTATGTCAAGCGAATATCTTTTACTTGCCAGAACAAAAGGTTTAACCAAACGTCAAGCCATTATGCGTCACGCTTTACGTAACGCATTTGTTCCAATTTTACCGTCAATTCTCGCTGAATTTATTGGTGTTTTCTCTGGATCAATGATTCTAGAAAAGATTTATAACATCAATGGTATTGGCGACCTTTATATTACTTCTCTTTCAGCTGGTAATGCTGCTGATCGAGACTTAAACGTTTTAATGGTTGATATGGCCATCTTTACGATCGTCGGATTACTTGCGGGAGTAATTCTTGACCTTTCATATGGCTTTATTGATCCACGTATTAGAATGGGAGAAAAGAACTCGTAATGAAAAAGAAAAACGACGAATTCGAATTATTAAATAACCTTCCTGAAGCAGCCCGCGACCCAGAAATCTCTCAGGATGATTTTAAGCTTGTCACAACTGATAAGACCATTCATGAACAAAAATTCCAAACAAAACCAACAACATTCTTTAAAGACTGTTTGAGAAGATTCCGTAAGAACAAATCATCTGTTGTTGCGGCATGTATTTTAGGTGTTTTACTTCTTTTAGCAATCGTTATTCCTGCTGTATCTCCTTATGATGTTAGTGCAGATGCTTCTAATACTGGTTTTGAATATCTTGAACCAAAATTATTTAATGCTGGTACAGGATTCTGGGATGGAACAAGACAATATAAAGATTATTCCGTCGATGTTAGTGCGAATCCAAATGCAACAACTGAAGAAGAAAAACAAAAAGACTGGTGGCCAAATGAGACATTTGTTCGTAACGCCATTAGTAAAAAGAAATTCTCTGATGAACAATATACAGATTCTGTTACAGATTTTGGTAAAGACGGATTTGTTCGTCATTCGATGTTAAAAACAATTCGAGATACGGATGAATATGCTGAACTTCGTACCCAAGAAATCACTGATCTTCTTGATTTAAATACAATGAGCGTTACTTTAACTAAATTCGATACATACGATTTGGATAAAGTAAATCTTCTTCCAAACGAAAAAGCTCAACCAATTGAATCAGATTATTCTCTTGCTGAAGTTGGTTTCCATTTAGTCTCAATTGATCTAGATGGTGATAAAGAAGTCAAAACATATTATGAAATTGTTGCACCAAAAGTAGTTCACTCCATTGGTAGTGAAATCGCTTCTTTAAAAGAAGATGCAGTGGATGTGAAGACTGCATTAGAAAATGCTGGCATTACTCGAAAAGATTTTTCTCGATATTATTTTGCTGCCACAATTAAAAACAATAAAGAACACAAAAACGAATCTAGCTTAATTCGTTCATTAACCTTTGATGTCACTGGTAATGATGAACTTAAAGCAAAGCTTTGTGACTACAAAGATGGAGAAAAAGTTAATAATGGTTGTTCATTCACTGATGCAACAGCATCTGGAAGAGAACCTTATTATCTTGATGAAGCGAAAACAAAATTAAATTACGCATATTTAATTTCTGAAAAAGCCTCCCGTCAAATGTATATGTCAAAAGCTTATTTTGTGAGCTTTACATATGACACATATGAAGCAAAACTTGGCACAAAATCCATGAAACGTATTGCTTATAGTGATTTACGCGCATGGTCAAAAGCTGTCAAATCAAAGTCGAACCCATGGGGTGTGAAACTCCTTCGTTTCAATATTGAAACTGAATATGTTGGCGGAAAATATGTTGTTAATGAAGCAACATTTGATTGTAAGATTCTTGATGAACGTTGCCCACTTGCGAAAGATTTAACAATTGATGACATTTATGTTTATCCAAGCGGACCAACTGATTCTAATCCGTATGGAATTGATATCAGTGGTTATGTCACGATGTATAAATATTATGGCTATGAAACAATGCCAAAATTCCTTTTAGGAACAGATAAGAATGGTAAAGACATGCTCAAATACGTCTTTGACGGATTAAGATGGTCACTCTTCTTAGGCATTATTTCATCAGCAGTTTGCTTCATCTTTGGTTTAATTTGGGGCGCAATTTGCGGTTATTTTGGTGGAAACGTCGACTTAATCATGGAACGCTTTACTGATATTTTAAGTGGTATTCCATGGATTGTTGTGATGACGTTAGTTATTATCCATCTTGGATCAACATTCTTTAGCTTTGCTCTGGCATTGTGCTTAACTGGATGGATTGGTACAGCTGCGACAACGCGTACGCAGTTCTATCGATTTAGAGGACGAGAATATGTTCTTGCTTCACGTACTTTAGGTGCCTCTGATGCTCGACTGATTGCAAAACATATTTTACCTAACGCCATGGGTACAATTATTACATCTGCTGTTTTAATGATTCCAAGCGTAATCTTCTCTGAAGCCACCATTTCCTATTTAGGACTTGGCTTTAAGAACTTATCCTCATTAGGCGTTATTCTATCGAATAACCAACCAGAACTTAAACAATATCCTTATTTATTAATATTCCCAGCCGTGATTATTGCCTTATTAATGATTTCATTTAACTTATTTGGCAATGGTCTACGTGATGCGGTAAACCCAAGCTTGAAAGGAGAAGACGAATAATGGAACAAAAAGAAATTGTTTTATCAGTCAAAGACCTTCGTGTGAACTTCTCCACAGACCATGGTTATGTTCAAGCTGTTCGTGGTGTTTCTTTTGATTTATATAAAGGAGAAACACTTTGTATCGTTGGTGAATCTGGTTCAGGTAAATCAGTCACATCAAAAACCATCATGGGTATTTTAGCTGCTAACGGACGTATCGTTGGTGGTTCAATCATGTATCAAGGTGAAGACCTTACTAAAGTAAGTGAAGATGAATTCCATCGAATTAGAGGAAACAAAATTGGAATGATTTTCCAAGATCCTCTTTCTTCATTAAACCCAATTGTTCGTATCGGCAAACAAATTACTGAAGCAATGCTGGTGAACAATTCTCGGATTAAACGTTTATATGAAGAAAAAGTTGCCGATGAACTTGTCGCTTATCGAAACGCTCAAACTGAACTTCGTGCTGGTTTAGCCAAAGGTCCAGAACTTGTTAAGTTCTTAAAGAGCGAAAAGAAAAAAGAAATCGCCAAAGCGAAAAACCACGTTCATAACGAAAAAGAATCTCGTTTATATACTTTAAAGCAAAGTAAAGGCGCAACTGAATTTGCGATTAAAAACGATTCTTCTTTAAGCGAAGAACAAAGAAAAGAAAAACTAGCTGAATTAAATAATCAAACAGCTTTAGAACGCAAAAATATCCAGCAATTCTCGGTTGAACTTGCAAAATCAACTAAAGAAAATGTGAATAAAGTTCGCTTAGAATATGATCAAAAAATTGCTGATGCAAAAGCAAATATTTCTTCTGAAAAATCAGAACTTATTGCGAAATATAAACCTCTCATCAAAGAGAATAAAGCGAAATTCAAAGTCGCTTCTAAAAAAGCCAAAAAAGAAGTTAAAGAATATAAATACGAATTAAAGAGTAAATGCATTGCTGATATCGAAAAGATTCGTCTTGATATTGATGATCCAGTTGAACAAAGAAAAGCGGTGGAACAGCGTCGCCGTGAATACATTTCCTCCATTAAGATTACTAAAACTGAAGCAAAAGCTCGCGCTTTAAAGATTATGGAAGAAGTTGGTATTCCAAACCCAGAAAAACGTTTCCGTCAATATCCATTTGAATTCTCTGGTGGTATGAGACAACGTATCGTTATTGCGATTGCTTTAACTGCTGATCCAGATATCTTAATTTGTGACGAACCAACAACTGCTCTCGATGTTACGATTCAAGCTCAAATCCTTGAATTAATTAATCGTCTTAAAAAAGAACGTAATTTATCATGTATTTTCATTACCCACGACTTAGGTGTTGTCGCGAATATGGCTGACCGTGTCGCGGTGATGTATGCTGGTAAAATTGTTGAATATGGTTTAGAAGAAGATATCTTCTATGACCCACGTCACCCATACACCTGGGCACTTCTTTCCTCAATTCCTGATATTGATAGTAAGGAAAAACTTGAAGCAATCCCAGGAACACCTCCAAATATGATTTATCCACCAGTTGGTGATGCCTTTGCTTTACGTAGTAAATACGCGATGGCAATCGACTTTAAAAAGGAACCACCTTTATTTAAAGTTTCTGACACTCACTATGCTGCAACATGGTTACTAGATCCACGTGCACCAAAGGTGGAAATGCCAAAAATTGTTAAAACACGTATTGAAAACTCCCTCAAAGCGGCGAAGAAAGGAGCGAAATAATGAAACTTAAACGCGAAGTTACTTATCGTCCAGAACTCGTCGAACAAGGTATTGAACTTTCAGTTCGTCACTTAAAGCAATATTTTAGTTTTGGTCATGGTCGAAATGCTTTTAAAACAAAAGCTGTTCATGATGTCTCCTTTGATATTAAAAAAGGTGAATGTTTTGGTCTTGTTGGAGAATCTGGTTGTGGTAAAACCACAACAGGTCGTTCTTTAATTCGACTTTATCATAT
>DEWP01000001.1 GCA_002363735.1 Caryophanales bacterium UBA3207
GTCTAGGATTTGGGGTACCTTTCATCGCGATGGATTCGTCTTTTTTATGAAGTTAAATCTTAGGTGTGATAACCACGATCAACACAGAGTTTTCTCCATTGTGTGAAGTTAGTCTCTGATGTTGTGTAGTATGTACTAACGTCGCTATATTGAGAGCTGTTTGGCCAGTACATACATAAGCCTTTTGATACACCCGCACCTTTTTGAGCGACGTTATAACTAACTAAGTTAGCATGAGCATTAATAACAGCAGTTGTGTAAGATGAATCAATTCTGAACGAACTAAATGCACTATTATTAGCAAGCTTATTAACAAAGTCATAAGCATCAAACGTGCAGAAGTAATCGTAATCACTATCGCCATAGTGTTTTATGTTGCTAGTAATCGCACTATTGAAGCTTTTACGATTACTGCTTGTAACAACTTTACTCAGTTGTTCCGCCATATTTTCCCATGCAGTTTTGTATGCACTTGCATAAGCAAGATTCATATATGATAGTGTTTGATCACCACTACTAGATGAGGCACCACCATTGTCAGCAATAAACCCATCAACAATTGCCTTAAGAATAGTTGGAGTTGTCTTCTTTGCATAAAGGTCATCGACCCATGTGTCATAGTCCCAACCATATCCGGCTTCTGATTCTTCGGAAGCAATCATATAGTTAAAGTAAGAACTATTCATTTCGGCAATATCTTGAACGGCCATTAAGCAGGCATCATAACCAACCCATTCAAGTTTTTGTCCGCTCATTCCGCAGTTACTTAAAGCACCACTAACAGCGGATTTAATTTCTGATACTTTTAAGACATCATTATTTTTCTTTTCATCATAGCAAACACCACGCATACCACCACCATGGTTCCAGAAGACTAGTCCAGTTCTTTCAGCTGGATAGTTCTTCAAACCATATTGAATGAAGCTTTGAAGTGTTGAGGTTGAACCCATGCTTGCATATGTCAATGAGTCATCTTTAACAAGACTTCTATTTTCAACATGCCATCTTTCAAGGTAAGTGCTCGAGATTCCATAAGTAGAAGCCCATGATTTTGCACCACCAGTTTCAATGACGATGTTAACATCGTCTGGTTGATTGCTGATCTTAAGAATTTCTTGAATATCACCAGTTGCAAGTTGGTTCTCAGATTCGAGGTCAGCACCACACATATAAATTAAGACAGTGTGGTCATCTTTTTGTTGTTCAACAACGGTAACTGTGCATGTTTTAACAATCGATGGAATATTTGTTAATTTAGCAGTAATTGTTGCTGTTGTTCCCGCTGTAGCAGTTGAACTAACGGAAATTAAACCGTTTGCGTCAACGGAGACCTTACTATTCGAAGATGTCCAGGTGATTTGTTTATTTTGGTTAGCATTTGATGGGACATAGCTAACAGATAATTGCTTTGAACCACCAACACCAATTTCAGCGCTTGTTGCATCTAAAATAATGTCGGTTGGATCAGTTGGCACTGGAGTACCTGTGACAACTGTAATTGAAGAACAATAAGCAGCGCCAGAGGCTGTACGAGCGACTTTGAAATAAGAATATCCACTTAAATCATAAACGTCATTATCACCAGCAATTTCGGTGCTAAATGATCCACTGGTATTACTTCCGTAAACAGTTAATTCGTTTGATTCGCGGTCATTAATTGTGATTGATTGTAATTCAAGACTTTCAGTATTTTCTAAATATCCGCTGCTTGCTCTAAACTGCATCTTAGAAGAATATCCGCCAGCACAGTTATACGCTTTAAATTTAATGCCGGAAGCAGCTGTATAAACCGTATCATTTGTGGAATATGCAGAAGGTAAATCTGTATAGGTGATTGAGAATGTTTCTTCACCGCCACTTGCTTGAACAGAAACAGTACAAGTTGCTTTCTTTGCACCATCAGCCGTAGTGACAGTAATTGTTGCTGTACCAACAGCAACACCTGTAACAACACCGTTGTTAGAAACAGTTGCAACACTTGTATTGCTACTACTCCATGTCACATTTTTATTTGAAGCATTTGTTGGATAAATAGTTGCAGTTAATGTCGCAGTTTTACCTTCTTTAACTGTTAAAGAAGAAGTATCTAAAGATACACTTTCAACACTAATTGGTGAAACGGTAACTTTAAATGTAGCTGAAGTTGTTCCGGTTGCAGTTTGTGCAGTTGCAGTAATCGTTGCACTACCAACACTAACACCGGTAATTAATCCAGCACTTGAGACAGTTGCAATTGATTCATTATTAGAACTAAATGTCACATTCTTAACATTAGTGCCTGATGGCGAATAAGCAACATCGAGTTGTGAAGTTGCACCAATTGTAATTGTAGAAGTACCGCTCAAACTAATTGATGTTGGATAAACTGGATTAGTAGGAGCAGCATTAGTTTGCAAATAGATTGTAGGGGCAGCTTGAGATGATGTATAACATGCAAAACGAGGGCTGCTAACATTATATTGAAGTTTTCTACTTGTATCTTTTTGGTTTGTAATAGTAGCAGTTCCGCTAAATGTCCATGAGGAACCATTAGCAACGGAAGATGATGTTGTTAATGTATTGCCAGAACTCCAGCTTAAGTAGTTAGTTCCGTTCTTCATTGCTAAAGTTCCACTTGTATAACCTGTTTCAAGTGTTAGCGGATATAATCCGGCTGGTTTACTAGAATAATCATCAACATTGCCAATCGTTGTTACGCTTGCTAATTCTTTACTAACAGAACTATTTGAATAGGTTAATAAGATAACATCTCCAGTCTTAAGTTGTGATGCATCAGCAACTTCTTCGTATGTTGGTTCAGCTGGTTTATTCACAACTGTAATTGCGCAAGAACCAGTCACCCCACTACCATCGACAGCTTGGGCACTGATTGTTGTAGTTCCTAAAGCAATTGCTGTAACCTCGCCTTCTTGACTAACGGTTGCGACTTCTTCATTTGAAGAAACCCATTCAATAGAAGGATTTGTTGCGTATGTTGGGTTTACTGAAGCAACTAATTGTAATTTAGCATCAACATACATAGTTGCTGATGTTTGATCTAACGAAATAGTTTGAACAGGAATTGCACTAACTGTAATTTGAATTGAGTAATAAATTTCTTCATTAGAAAGATCATAGACTTTCACTGTCCAGTTACCAGCAGTACCAAATGGACGAGTGAAATCATAACTAATTCCTTTTGGATTCAATAATTTTATTCCGATGTTACGAGAAGCGAATTGAGAATAAGGAATGTTTTCAACCGTTGTATTGTTGGAATATTCAATATTCGCCGTTAAGATTCCATCAAGTGTATCTGAAAGTTTTTCGGCAGTTGTGAATGAAACATCACTCATCGCTGCTGAAATATCATTTACATAGATGTACTCTCCAACATTTAGTTGAATGACGATTGGAATGTAGTTTTTGTATTGAACAACAAGTTCATATACACCTTCGGTTCCAAATTTAGTTGAAGTATCAATTTGTACTCCAGAACTATTTGTTATGTAATAAGTGTAATCTGATGATGATAATGTCTTGTTTGTTCCATCATTGTAAACAGATTTAACAACGAGTTCTTTTGTGGAATCAAAGATATCGTTTGTTGTATATGATGAACGATTATCAACAGCTTCAAATCCAACTTCATCTACTGGAATGTCATATTCAGTGTGAGATTCTGTAACATTCTTCTTGTAAATGAAATGGAAATATGTGCCAGGATCGGATGAATAAGCTTTAAATTCATCGTTTTTACTATTGTAATAAAGGTAGCTTAAATAGAGTTCCGTAGAATTAACTAGTGAATGTGCGACAATATCTGGCTCATCATCCGTAATAGTCAGGTTGAAGTACCAATCAGTCGCCTCAGATTGTGTCGCGGTAACGGACATGTTGTAATAAGATCCGCTAATAATACCTTTTAAGTAGTTAGAATTGTTGCTCTTTAATCTCCAACTACCAGATGTGCTTCCTTCGTGAAGTGTCCACACCGTATTAGAATCTGCAACATTTGCCGTTTCCCAATCAGACGAAATACTTATTGAAGCAGCATTTAAATAATAATTATTTAGAATAGTATCTTGTAATGTGAAGAAAACCTCGCCGCTTCTTCGTCCCACAAAAATGATCTCATCACCAGCTTTTAATTCTGATAAAGAACTAATTCGATTCCATGTTGTTTCTCCTGGAATTTCTGTACCAGAAGCATCAGGATTAACCTGACATGAGAAATCATATTGAACTGATGTTAAATCAACATAATTTGAAGCATCAGAGGAGAGTTCAATGTAATATGGTTTTGTACCGAGTTCATAATGCTCACCACTAACCATTGAAGTATAACCACTCCAGGTTGCTCCATCATAAGAAGTTCTAAAATTTAAAGATCCAGCTGTATTAAAAACAGCGGAAATATCAGTAACAGAAGTAATTTGGTCTTTGTTAACTAATTTTCCACCTGCTTGAATTCTAGTATGTCCGTTGGCATATTGGCCGACATTTGTATAAGTGAATGTAACATTGCTTCCTTTTTTAGTATGTTGGACATAATCACCGCTAGATGTAACTTTATTGGAGGAGTCAAGAATTATGCTGTAATCTGAGCTTCTACCCGCGCGAGCAGAAAAAAGATTCGTAATTGGTGAGTTAGTTAAAACTAAAGCGATAGCGATAACAAATGTTGAAAGGAACGTTCCGATTGAATAAAATTTGAAACGTTTATTCTGAAGTAGCGATGATTTCATAATTTTTGTCTCCGACTTGTTTCGTGAAATCTTCACTCAACAACGCAGTGAAAGAAAACATATTATAACCCTCCCCGGCACTTTTTCAAATCTTAATTTATCAATTAAGAGGATTTAGTTTGTTATTATTAACTCAATAAGTTTGAAACAATCGAAACTATTCAATATTTTTAAAAGTTTTATAAAATATAGATAAATAGAGGTGCATTATGAAAAAATTACGACTTCATTTATCCATTATTCTTGGCTTCTTTGTTGTCTGTTTTATTCTCGGATCATTCTTTGATTTAGAGATTTCAAAAGCGGTCTATTCAAGCAAGAATGGTTTTGGGTTATTTATCTCCAGTATTGGTACTCTTCCTGGCTACATGATCTTTTCATTTCTAGGTGGAGGATTCTTAACTTTAGCTCTTAGAAAACAATATCCGTTATGGGCAAACATCATTTTATATGTTGTTTGTGCTGTAACTGTTGGATTAACAACTTATTTTGCTGGAAGAGAATTTTTCTCCAGTAATGGTTGGGACATTAAAAACCTTGTTTGGTTAGGTTATTTAATTTCACTTCCATTTGCTCTACTTGGAGTATTTCTTGGGTACAAAGTATTCTCCACTACTGAACGAAAAGACTTATTATTCTTATTAATTGTTTTTGTCATCTTTATTTTCTTAGCCTTAATTCCAGGTGTTGTTTTATTAAAATCAATTTTCCATCGTCCACGATTCCGTTCAATCGTGGCCTATAATCAAATTGATTTCCACGCTTGGTATGAACCATGCAAGAACTATAAAGATCTAATGAGTCTTACTGGATTAACTAGTGAAGAATTTAAATCATTCCCAAGTGGACACGCTGGTGCTAGTGCTTTACTTGTGATGGCGGCAGTATTAATGCCACTAATCTCTAAAAAAGCAGATAAATATCTTCCTGTTATTTTGTATTGTGGATTAGCTTGGTCAATGCTTGTATCCTTCTCAAGAATCCTTGTCGGAGCACATTTCTTAAGCGATGTTTCGATGGGTTCAATCTTAACAATTTTGATGGCGCTTATCGCTAATGAAGTAGTCTTATTTAAAGAAAGAAAAACGAAGCAAAATTAAATAAAAAAATATTAAGGATTTGCATTAATTTCACCAGCAAATCCTTTTTATTTTGCTTTTTTTCTTGATTCAAAAAAGAGTCGACATTTTAATCGACTCTGATTTGAATTTTGTTATTCAACTTTGACGTCTTTAATAAAGACATCTCGTCCAGTCACTAAATAGGTTTTATTTGAATGACAATGTGGGCATTCTTTACCAAACTGAACGGTTGGATATGTTTGCTTACAATCCTCGCAATAAGTGATCGCTTGGATCGTCACATAATTTAGTTTACAGTGCTGCATATGTTCAGTTCGTTTGATGGCCCAGTTAAAGGCATCAACGAAGTAATCTTTAACAACACCGGAGACCTCGCCAATTTCTAAAGTAAGTTCTTTAACTTCTTGAACGTTTTTTTCTTTGGCGAGTTCTTCGATTTGTTTAACAACATGCATCACGATACCAAGTTCGTGCATATGTTTAACTTTTATTGAATGGCGTTACCGGTATCTGGAGCAGTTTTCTTTGCTTCCTTATAATACTTGTTCCATTCTTTACGTTTCTTTCTCATCATACGTGCTTCTTTAGAACCACTATGGAAGAGAATCTTCACTTCACGTTTAGCAGCATATTTAAGAAGTGTACCGACTTTCTTTTCAGCACGCTTCATATTGGAGCATTCTGGATGGTCACGGACTAAATGAATGGCATCGAAGTGACATTTTGTTGTACAAATACCACAACCAATACATTTATTTGGATCAACATAGGCGGCACCACAGCTTAAGCAACGTCCTGTTTCAGTATGAACTTGTTCTTCAGTTAAGGTCTTATGAGCATCCTTAAAGGAGTTCTTATGATCAATCTTTTCATCCATACCAGCTTCTTGTCTTCCAGCTTCATCATAACCTGGAAGAGTGATGTCAGCTTTATTGAGTTCCTTAAATCCACGTCGGTTAAAGGCAATTGTTGGATGAGCATTTGGTCGGACGTGGCGAGCAAGAGCATCAGCCACTTCGTGGCCTGCTGCAATCGCGTTAATAACGAATTTTGGACCAGAGAAGACATCACCACCAACGAAGATATCTTCATCAGCTGTTTGATAAGTCATCTTATCAGCGATTGGATAACCATTCTTCCAGAAGGTGACTTTTGTTCCTTTTAAGAGGTCATTCCAAACGATACATTGACCAATGGCAAAGACGATCTTTTCAGCAGGAACTTCTTTGGTTTCGTTTTCGTCATATTTTGGAGCGAATTTACCATTTTCATCAAGTGTGGAGAAACATTTCTTAAAGACAATCGCGGTGACTTCTCCTTTGGAGTTAACCTTGATTTCTTTTGGTCCCCAACCACATTCGATATTCACGTTTTCTTCTAAAGCTTCAGCGATTTCATCCTTACTTGCTGGCATTGTTTCACGTGATTCTAAGCAGAACATGGAAACACTCTTGGCATGTAAACGATGTGCGGTACGCGCACAGTCAATGGCGACGTTACCACCACCAACGACAACAACGTCTCCATTAAAGTCGACTTGTTTGTCTAAAGCTTCTTTTAAATAATCAACAGCAATCTCTGTTCCTTTGGCAGTGTCATTTTCAATACCTGGACGACGTCCACCTTGACAGCCAATCGCGACATAGAAAGCTTTGTATCCTTGTTTTTTGAGTTCATCAATTGTGACATCTTTACCAACTTCAACACCGCATTTAATTTCGGCACCAAGTTGACGAACGATATCAATTTCGGATTCGATAACATCTTTTTCTAGTTTGTATGATGGAATTCCATAAGTCATCATGCCACCAGGTTTTTCATTCTTTTCAAAGACCGTTGGTTTAAAGCCCATTTCGGCTAAATAATAAGCAGCACTTAAACCAGCTGGACCAGCACCAATAATCGCGATTTTCTCACTAAATCCTTCTTCATGAAGTGTTGGCATGATCTTTTCAGGAACATAACGATTCTTTGAATCGGCACGTTCTTGATCAGCTAAGAATTTCTTGACAGCATCAATGCTAACTGGAGCATCAATACTTCCACGTGTACAAGCGTCTTCACATTTCTTATTACAAACGCGTCCACAAACTGCTGGGAATGGGTTTTGGGTTTTAATTAATGCAAGAGCTTCACGATATCTTCCATCATGAGCCATCTTTAAATAGCCTTGAACTGGAACGTGAGCTGGACAAGCCACTTTACATGGGGCTGTACCACTTTCCCAGGTATCGCTCTTGCGAGCGGTATCACGGTAGTTTTCATCCCAAGCATATTTACCCCATTTGATTTTATCTGGTAAAACACTATGAGGATATGTTTGTTCCTTACCATCTGCTTTACAGAGTTTTTGTCCTAACTTAACAGCACCGGCTGGACAGTTGGCAACACATTGACCACAAGCCACACATTTATCTTTGGTGACATTCGCAGTATAAGCACTTCTTTCAAGATATGGAGTGTTAAAGAGAAGCGCTGTTCTTAAAGCGTTACAAATCTTGACGTCACAGTTACAAATATCAAAGATTTTGTTTTCTCCATCAATATTTGTGATTTGGTGAACAAAGCCGTTCTTTTCAGCTTTTTCAAAGATTTCTAAAGCTCTTTCCTTAGTAATGTAGTGAGCACGACCAGTTTCAACAGTGTAATCAGCCATGTCGCCGAATTGGACACACCAATCGTCGACATCATCAATACAACCATCACCAAGCATTGCTCGAGAAGCACGACAAGAACAAATACCAGCCGAGATGTGACCTTCATATTTCTTCATCCAGTGGGAAATATGTTCAACATCAATACTTTGTTGTTCGTTTTCAATGGCTTTTTCAACTGGAATAACGTGCATTCCAACACCACCTCCACCAGGAGGAAGCATTTCGGTAATTCCGGCAAGTGGAATAAATGTCATTCTTTCAAACATGTTGGCGACCGCTGGATTTTTCGCGATACGATCAACAGATGAGTTCATTAATTCTGCACTGCCTGGAACAAAATAGGAGAGCATGTAGCGTTTAACTTTTGGTTTGTCTTCAAGTGGATGATCCCAAGCATAGTTATCGCCGTAATCATATTCAATGATTCCAATGACGGACATTTGATCAAGAAGTTTTTGAAGTTCAACTGGATTGATGTCTTTATTCATCTTTTGAAGATCTTCGAAAACATAGTGTTTTCTTTGCTTCATTTTCAGAAGAATATCAATCATTGGTTCGGTTAAAACTTCTCTTAAACCCCAATATTCTGGGTCAGTTGTTTTCACACCAAAAAGTTTGTGTGGAACAACGTCAGTAATTTTGGCAGCTAACTTACATAATTTCTTTTCGTAAGCATAGCCGGTTTCTCCATCATATTTGGAGACAACTTTCGTGTTTTTCTCTGGCATACTATTTCGCCCTCCAAGAATTTAAGATGTTATGAAAGTAGTTTACTACTTCATTTAGATTATTTCCAGTCTTTGCTGAGATTGGAATGATTTTGGCATTTGGGTTACGCATTAAAATATCTTTCTTACATTTTTCTAAGTCAAAATCAAAATAATCGATTGTATCGATTTTATTAATTAAGACAAGATTACATTTTTCAAAGACTAATGGATATTTTAATGGTTTATCATCACCTTCTGGAACACTAAGAATCATCATGTCCATTGATGCTCCGGTGTCGAATTCAGCTGGACAAACAAGGTTACCAACGTTTTCTAAGAAAACCAAATCTAAATCAGAGATATCAATGGAATCTAATCCTGATTTAGTCATTCCAGCGTCTAAATGACACATTCCAGAGGTGTGGATTTGGATTGATTTTACTCCAGTGTTTTTGGCGATTGAAATCGCATCAACATCAGAATCAATATCAGCCTCCATTACACCAATACGATAATCTTTTTTAAGTAGATTAATTAAGGCAGTTAATGTTGTGGTCTTTCCAGCACCTGGAGAAGACATTAAATTAACTAAAAAAGTTCCGCGATCTTTTAGATAACTTCTTAGAGCATCTGCTTCTTCGTTATTATCAGCATAAGCGGAACGATTAACGACAATGGTTTTAATTTCTTTCATTGTACAATGAGTTTAGCACAATTAAGTAGTTTATACACTGGAAATTATTCATTTGTGATACAATACAGCCATCATGGATTACAAAATTATTCAAGTTAAAGAAGATGTTCTCATCGAAAACAACCAAAAAGCAAAAGAAGTAAGAGCATTGCTTCATAAGAAGCATATCTTCTTTTTAAATGTGATGGCTTCTCCAGGAAGTGGGAAGACAACACTGCTATGTAACCTCATTAATCGTTTAAAAGATGAATTTAAGATTGGTGTCATGGAAGCTGATATTGATGGAGATGTCGATGCTGACCGTATTTCTAAAAGAACAGGTGTTAAAGCTATCCAAGTTCATACTTCTGGAGCATGTCACTTAACTGCTCAAATGGTTGAAGATGCGATTAAAGATTTTGAGATTGATGATTTAGATGTCTTATTTTTAGAAAATATCGGCAATTTAGTCTGTCCAGCAGAATTTGATACTGGAAGTAATCTTAATATGATGCTTCTTAGTGTTCCTGAGGGACATGATAAACCTCTTAAATATCCATTGATGTTCCAAGTCTCTAATGTTGCAGTGATCACTAAGATTGACACTTTGCCTGTCTTTGATTTTGATTTTGATAAATGTGAAGAATACATCCACCGTCGTAATCAAAATGCAAAAGTATTTAAAGTCTCTGCATTAAAAGATGAAGGCGTTGATAAACTTGCAGATTATTTAAGAGAACTATTTAGAAATCGTTGAGGTTTTGCATTAAAAATACCAGCAATTCTTGGTTAAATAAGAAAATCGTGCCGAATCGCACGATTTTTCTTTTTATCCAAGATTTGATTAATTTTCTTTGCGTTTTTTGATGAAGATGTAACCACCGAAAGCAGTTAATCCGACAATACAAATAATGATAATAATGGTTGTTGCGTTTCCTACTTCAAACGCATTAATAATTGGGTTGACATAACTATTCGCAGCAACATGTCCCGCAGTTGAATAATTGATTGTTTTTCCTTTGCTTGCAGCCCAAGCATTCAAACGAGTGCGAGCTGTGTAAATAACATAATCTTCAGATTCTGTTTTGTTAGCGAATGAATTGAGTTCAGTTTGAGTAAGGTTATTTAAATATCCAATTGCGATATCAAGTTTTGTATTACATTGATTAATTGTATCTTCATACATCACATAGTTTGCTATATTGATCGCTGTATCTCCGCCTTCAACAGTAATAGTCAGGCTTGCACAATATGCAGCACCAGAACCATTTTTCATAACTTTAACATAGTTATAACCAGTTAAGTCATAAACATCATTTGTGCCTGTAATAGATGTGGAAAATGATGTTCCATCCGTACTACCGTAAACTGTGAGCGCGTTAGTTTCACGATTATTAATTGTTAATGTCTTTAATGACATTGATTCTGTGGTTTGGAAATAACCACCGCTAGCTTTAAACTGCATCTTGCTTGAGTAGTTTGCGAGGTTATAAGCAATAAACTTAACACCACTAGCAGCTGTTCTTTCGGTTGTAGATGTTTGATATGATGTTGGTAAATCAGTATAACTGACAGATAAATCATCGGATCCAGTTGGAGTGACTCGTTCTTTACGCTGAACTTGAACAGTTAACGAACAAGTTAAGTTGCTACCTAAAACAGCATCGGTGAATGTCTTGTTTGTCAAAGCGCCTCCACTAGCAGCATCAGCATATGTAAATTGATAACCATCATCAGCAAATGTAAAGATTTCAACATCGTTATTAAAGTTATCCTTAACAGAAATATCTGAAGAAGTAATTGTTTCTCCAACATAAAATGTTTTTGAAACAGTTGCAGTAATTGAAGTTGGATCTTCTGTTCCGCCACCGGATGATTCATATTCGTATTCAACAACAATGTAATTTAAACGTGATTGAGCAGTGTTGGTAAAACCAACCGCACTTTCCCCATCAGTAGGAGTTAAAGTCACTGTTGTATTATTAACTGATTTTGTACAGTTAGTTAACGAACTACCACCAACTGCACTTGCGTAAGAACTATTTCCAGCCGTTATCACAATAGAATTGATTGTGTATCCTTCCTTAGGGGAGATAGTAAATGAATGAGATGCGTAAATACGCATTTCAGCATACGTATAAACGATACTATTAGTTCCGCTGTTCTTTAACCAACTAACATCAAAGGCGTCGCATGTTGCACTCGCGCTTGAAGTATTGCCGGTTGGGCAAATGTCGCCAGTTTCATAATATGATGAAGTTGTGCTAGCACTTATTCTTTGTGATCCGCTTTCAAATGAACCTCCGCCTCCTGAAGATGTAACAGCAATTGCTTGTGTAGTCGATTTACCACCATAAGTGATTGTGACTGTGGTGTTTTCTGTGGTTAATCCTGTTGAAAGTGAAGGATTAAAACTAAACTCTGAAGTGTGATTAGCATATGTGTAAGTATCACTTGTACTGTTTGAGTAGTTTCTAGTAATAACTAGACCAGTTGGATTAAAACATTCGTCAACAACATATGTTAATTTGGTTGGGGCCGTTGAAACAGCGATTGAAGTAAGTGTTACTGCACTAACAGTAATTGCTTGAGAAGTTGATTTTCCACCATAAGTAATCGTGACAGAAACGTTACTTGTTGTTAAAGCGGTTGATGTTGAAGGAGAGAAACTAAATTCTGATGTGTGATTCGCATACGTATAAGTATCATATGTGCTATCAGAATATGTCCTTCTAATTACCAATCCAGTTGGATCAAATGTCTGTCCAGAATAATAAGATGTCTTTGTTGGAGCAGTCGAAACGCTGATGGAAGACAAAGTCTTTGCAGCATTTACAGTAATAGCTTGTGAAGTTGATTTGCCACTATAAGTGATTGTCACAGATGTATTACTTGTTGTTAATGCAGTTGTTGTGCTTGGAGAGAATGTGAATTCTGAAGTGTGTCCTGCATAAGCGTATGTATCAGAAGTTGAATCAGAATATGTACGTGTAATAAATAAGCCGGTTGGATCAAAATATTCACCTGCTGTATATGTTACTTTTGTTGGAGCAGTTGCAACACTGATTGATGAAAGCGTTTTAGTAGATGATGCTGGGACTTTATAAATAAAGAATGGCAAATAACTACTGATGCTTGAATAGAAACGATAATTGGTGCCGTTTTTACATAAGTAACGATTGTTACAAATAAGGTGTCCATCAGAATCAGTGATACAAGTAGCAGCACTTCCATAAGTAAATTGGTTTGAACTACCTGGGTTTGCAATATAGTTGCTGGCAGATTCGTCTTTTAATGTGAAACCAGAGCTGCTTGCTGAAGCAACATAATACTTTTTCCATTCAGATTCTGTTTCAGAAACAGTAGCATCTTTATTATTATTCCATCCGGTTACACCAACACCGGCAGCTGTTCTAAGAACAACATAATCTCCAGCAGATAAATCGGAGTTATTATCAATAATTTCTGGTTCAGTCGCTGCGTTAACAGTTAAACCAGAAATAACAATTGTTTTTCCACCAAATGTTCCGGTAACTGATGTTGTTCCGGCGGTTAATGGGTCTGGTGTCCAGACAACAGAACTAGTCACGTTTGAAGTTGTTGAATCGCTATAAGTAGCAGTAATAGTTAATCCTGTTGAATCAAAAGATTCACCGGCAGTATAAGTTGTTTTAGTTGGAGAAGTTGACCCTTTGGAAAGAGAACTAACAACTTTTGTAACAGTAACAGTGCAAGTTTTGGAATATTGTGTTCCATCAATTGTAGCTTTAGCTGTGATTGTTGCAGTACCTGCAGCAACACCAGTAATAGTAACGTTTGCACCACTGGCGGTTGAGGATGAACTTAAACTAACTATAGAACTATTTGATGTAGTCCATGAGATTGTTCCGCTATTTGATGCTGCAGCTGATAAAGTTGTTGTGCCACCAACTGAAATACTTGCAGATGATTTACTAATAGTAACACCGGCGTTATTAACTGGTGTAGTCTCACCATAATTACAATAATTTCCTGGTTCCCAATCTGAATATTTCGAAGCGTTGTTTGTACATAAAGTACTAACAGTTGAGTTAAAACTAGACCAAATTCGAGCAACGTACTCAGGGTGATCAACAAATGGGTTTCTGTTTCCTTGTAAGTATTCAGCACCATCATTACGATTTTTTTCATAAATATTTGGTGGATAGTCAAAATGCCACTTAATCAAAGTGTTCATATTACCCATCATATTATCTTTATTAGAGTTGCTTGTGCTGTGCGAATTGGCATCACTTAAAGTGAAACTTGGATATGCAACAACACAATATAAAATTACACGAGCACATTCGCCACGGACTTCTGCAGCATATCCGGCTGTATATGGATCCCAGCCGTCTGTACTACTTTTTTTGCCTTCAACATAGAAAGAATTGCCACGTGATGAGTTTTCGGAGGTAATAGTCGGGCGAGTATGAAGAATATCGGCTTCAACGTTGTTTCCGCCATGGGAGTTTGGCCACATGTGTTCACGGTTCCAACTTGTTGCTGAGGTTCTTGTATAAAATGAGGCTACCTTAGTTCCATAAGTTTGACCATTGCTATCTTTGGCTGTGCTATTTAAATCATAATCTGTATAAATAAAAGCGCCGTTAGTATCCGTACCCATTGTGCTATAACCAACGGTTCTCTTTCGCTTTGTGCTATTCAACGATTGAAGTTTACTTAGAAGAGATGTGCCTGAATCACTATCAGAAATAGAACTATAATATGAGGCAAGCTCTGAGGCTGTATCAGAAACTTCATAGTGTGTACTTGGTGAATAGTAAGCGTGTGTTTCTTCTACTTTATCTTTATTTGAATGGACTCCACCGATGAGCCCACAAGAAAGAACCATCGCTAATGAGGCTAATATAAGAGAGGGTTTTGTTTTCATAGTGACTATCTCCGAGAATAGATAACTTTTTTATCAATCACTAAGAAACAACATTAAGTAATTGAAAATACATTATAAATAATAATTTGTGCGCTCGTAATAAGAATTTTTAATTTTTTTGTATCTACAAAGTAGATATAAGTACAAAAGTTAGTCATGTTTAACTATATTTTAATGTATAATTAAGTTTGTTTACCCCGTCTAAACGGGTTTATGAGGTATTTTATGAAAGAAAAATGTTTAGCTTGGTTAAAGAAAAATAAGCTCCAAATTATTACAATGACAATCATCATTGTGGCTGGAACATTGATGCATTTTGTGACGACTTATATTGAGAACGAAACAGTTGTCAATATTCTTGGTGTCATCTTCCCAGTTAACGAATGTAGCTGGGAGCATATGAAGATGATCTGGTATCCATTCTTGGTTGCTGGAATCGTTTTATCTCTTATTAAGAAAGACAAAAAATATTTTGGCGGATTTGTTGTTGGAGGATTATTCTCAATTGCATTAACAGTCGCCGGATTTGCTTTCTATCAAAGCTTTTCGATTACTTCCGTGTTAGCACTTGATATCATTTTATTTATTGTTTGCATGGTTGCTGGAGGTCTTCTTGCATTCCATTTATCCAAAAATGAAATGATGAACAAATATTTTGTTTGTTTTATTATTCTAGCAGTCTTAGTGACCGCGTTAATCATCACTTTAACTTATGTTCATGGAGAAGGATTTCTCTTCCAGGACAATGAAAGTCTTGATGGACATCATCACGAACATTAAGCAAAATATTAAATGAAAAATTCATCGGCAAATCACCGATGAATTTTCATTTTATCCAAGAATTGATGGTTATTTTTTCAGTTTTAATCCGCAGTTAAAAGCGTTCGCAACACGGCCTTGAACTTTGTAATAACCAAATGTAAACGGATCATAAGCAACAATCTTTAATGCATCGATATCGACTTTACCGTCTTTAAGGCATTCTTCATTAACTGTTGTTCTTTTAACTTTAGCTAATAGACCACAATCTTCATCATTTTCAACGAAACGAACGAATTCACATTCCATGGCAACTGGGAATTCGTTAATGATTGGAGCATCCACTAATTTAGATTTTTCATAAGATAGCTTTGATCTTTCAAATTTATCTTTTGTATCATTAGCACTGACGATTCCAACATAATCTGCTTCGACAATATGAGCTTCATCTGCTAAAGAGACAACTAATCCTTTTCTTGCTTTAATGTTTTTAACGGTTTTGTGATTCGCACTTAGATTTAGATAAACAACATCTGTATCAAACATACATCCCCATGCAGCATTCATTACATCAACACTACCATCATCATTAAATGTTGAAATTAATAGAACTGGCATTGGGAAGATTGCTTGTTTATTTTGAATTTCTTTTTTCATTTTTTCCTCCAACAATGTGTATTTATTTTATCACTCAAATTGCAAAATGATTATCCTTTATATTTAAAATGCAATCTTTGCATTTTAAATGTTTTCAAATTAGTTTTCTTTGTTTATAATGATGATGCTTACATATTTAGACTACGGGCTTGATGAACTAGTCAATAGACAAAGTCGAACATCCTGCAGGGAAACTGTAGCAAATGAATATCTAAACTATCACACTATGTGTTAGGGTGTGGTAATAGGGAAAGTATTGCCCAGATGTGATCTTAGGATATTTGCTGAAGAGGTCGCGAAGTAGACGCACTTATATCTGAAAATTAATTGATTGATCACCGCGCTCCCTACAATTATTTATTTAATTGAGCATGAGGCCATCACACAGATGATGTAACACACTATTAGTTATCTATGATAACTAGACAGTGTTTTCATTATGGGTGATGGCTTTTCTTATCTCCTTTTGAAAACACAAGAAAGCAAAAGAAAGGAGGTAGTAAAGATGGCTTTTAAGAATTATAACGGTCCGGATAAATACCATTTTCGGATTTATAAAAAAGGCAAGGGTCATCCATTTATAGTCGCTGTAGTCGAAGAAAAAGAGATTGATGGAAAAATATTTCTGTCAGGATACATGATTACTCATTCTATTATAAGAGTAATTAATCGACCAAACGATTACGTCAAAATGGAATGCAATCCAAATCCACACGATGATGCAGATTCTTATTTGTGTATTAATAGAGTTAGTGAAGTTGAATCCAACGCTTTCTCTAAACCTTATAATAATTGGCATTTATCCGTTGGAGATGAAAAGACCATTGACGAATTAGAAGAACAAAATTCTTCTTATTAACAAAAAAAGGATCCGCTTTATGTAAACATAAGGTTGGATCTTTTTCTATTCGTAACTAGACGCTTTTCCTAAGAAGCTGGGATATCCACGAAGACTAGTTACTATCAACGGATTACACACTTTGTGTTAGGAAACCGTTTGATTCTATCTAAGGGCGGGGGTGGCAGGAATCGAACCCACATTAGCGGTTTTGGAGACCGTTGTACTACCATTGTACGACACCCCCGTTGCGAAAGTTATTATAATGAAGTTAACCGATAATCTCAATGATTATTTAATGAATTAAAATTGACCTTTTTGAACAAAAATATTTTCAATCTGAACTTGATGGTTACTTAGTTTAAATAAAGTGGCTCCATTTAAATAGACCTTCTCGTTATCGATTGTTCCACCAAATTCACCAGTTTTTAAAGAAGATGTTAACCATGTATCTTCATATTTAATGGAGAAACAGTTTCCATGTTGATGACCTGCGACAATGTTTTTGATATTAATCGATTTTGCAAAATCAAAGAAGCCGTTTTGTTCACTTCCTCCAAGGTAGTAATAATGATAAATTTCACCTTGAGCTTCACTACCGCTTTCATGTTTTTGATATGAATAATATGCATCAATATATTCAGGAAGAGGTTTATGCATAAAAGCAAAGCTTTCTGGTAGACTTCCTTCAGCTTGCTTAACACCTTTACTAATCCAATTAAAGTAAGAGATTTGTTGGTCGTTAATCTTTTCATTAACACCAGAATCAACCATGTATAAAAGAGAATAAGTTTTCTCATCTTCTAAAATACGGATAACATAGTTTCCTAAAGAATCAATGTTGGTTGGTCCTCTTTTAAATAATGAATATTTAGTGTTTTCATATTTATCGCAGATGTATGTTGGAGTAGCGACTGCGATGTGACCTGGATTACCAAAATCATGATTGCCAAAGATTGGAGCCCATGGAATTTTGTAACTTTCCATCCAGGAAACAATATTTAATAAAGAATAACGATTTTCATTAAACCATGTTTGATCACCGGTTAAAGTGATTAAATCTGGTTTAGTTAAATTCACAAGATAATCAATTTCCTTTTTAGCGCGATTCATATTAAAGAAGTTTTCAATATCTCCGAGTTGGATATCCGCTAAATTAAGGATTTTAAATTCTTGATTCTTTTCTTTCTTTACTACTGGAAGTGATTCTAATTCAAATTGATTGCTTTCTTTCCAGTTATAAGTCACATCTTTTCCATAATAATGATGGAGATAAGAAAAATAAATAAAACCAAAAATGCCTAAACTAAGTGAGGCAATGACACTTAAGGAAACAATCAGTTTTACTTTATTTTTCTTTTTCATAAAGATATGAGTTTTGATGGGTTTTTAGAAAAAATTAACCAGCAATTCCTGGTTAATTTTCATTTTTTAAGATTATTGACCACGAGCAATTTTATTGACTAAAGCCATATCAACTTGTCCGTCATAATTGGCTTTGAAATGCTTCATCACGGATGGAATTGATTTATCTTCGAGACCATTTACGATGGAGCGAATTTCTTCTTCACTCATCATTTTTGGAAGGTATTTTTCAATAACAACTTTTTGAAGGTCGATTGCTTTTGCTTCTTCAAGTCGACCTGCTTTGATGTTACCTTCTTTTTCTTCATCAAGTTCTTTAATAACTTTTGAGATGATTTTAATTAAGTCAGCATCAGTGGCTTCTTTGCCATTTGCTTTTAATTCAATCGCATTCATGCGATAGCGATTGATCACAACACTTAAAACAGCTCGAGTGACTTGGTCACGAGCTTTTAAAGCAGCAATATTGGCTTGTTCGAGTTCATTAATTAACATAGTTAATCAATCTCCTTTCTAAAGATATCATGTCCAATACGGTAGAACATGAAGTAAATTGGTAAAATTTCTAGACGTCCAGCAAACATTCCTAAGGTGAGTGTCCAAAGCATCGCATTATTTGCAGTAGCTGTTACTCCAACAGATAATCCTGTTGAAGAAATCGCATTAGCAAATTCAAATAAGGAGTCTCCAATAGAGCATGTTCCACCACTAAATAGTGTTAATAAGAACGCTCCAACACCAAATGTTATGACATAAAGAAGAATGAATCCATATGATTCAACAACTTCACTAGGTTCAACATCATGGTATTGTCCACAACGATATACTTTGTGCGGATAATAAATATTTTTTGATCCAGAGCGTTTACGTAAATTCCAATGGAATGATTTTAATGCTAAAGCGAAACGATATTGTTTTGCTCCACCAGCCGTGGAACCCATTCCACCACCTATCACGCACATTAATATAACAAGCATCATCACGCCGGTGTTAAAGACAAAACCTGTTGGTACATTACTAAACCCGGATGTTGTAATTGATGAAATATAAGTAAATATTCCGTATCTAATTGAGTCTCCAAAGGAGACAGCGTATTGACCAACTGCAAATGAAAGAATAAATAGCGGAATAAATACCGCGGATAAGATACCAAAGAATCGAACTTCTAAATCAAGGAAAACACGTTTAATTTTTCCTGTTAATAAGAAAAGGTGAATGAGGAAGTTAGTTCCACCTAGAAGCATTAAAATAGACATAATGATTTGGTTAGCATGTGGATTACCACCGCATTCAATTAGGCCTCCAGCTCTAGAAGAGAAACCACCGGTTGCTAAAGCAGAAATAGCGTGGTTAATCGCGTCAAATAATGACATACCAGAAATTACTAAAGCAATCGTTCCTAGGAAAATATATAAAACGTATATCGCAAGAATTAATCGGGCGGATTTAGTTAAGTTTGGAAGAAGTTTATCGTTATGACCTTCCGCAATATATAAACGTAATCCATATCGGTCGCTTAATGCTGAAGTAATAATTAAAACTAAACCAACTCCACCAAAGAAGAGAAGTAAGCTACGATAGAAAATATAAATGTGAGAATCCCACATTTTAAAGCGAGTTAATCCTGTTGTTGCAAATCCAGATGTTGTCTCAAAAACAGCTTCTGTAAAACTCATTTCCGGAGTTAATGCAAAAGGAATAGAACAAATAAGAATCGCTAAAATCCATAGCAAAACAAGGATAACTTGGTCTTGATGCTTGCCTAATCGAGCTCTTTCACGTTTGTAGATTAAACTAAAATAGAGAGCTAACCCAACAGCTAATGTAATTAATCCTGGTAAATAGAAATTAATCGCGACATTGCTTTCTTGTGGATAGAAAATAAGCATGATTAAAGGAATGAAAGTAATTGCCGAAATGAAAACTAGGAACATTCCTAAGTAACCAAAAATTAATCGATATCCACTAGCTTGTTTTTTCATTTTTTATTCAGTTTTTTGGACGAATTTAATTAAAGCGTCTTTTTCCTCTGGGGTGGTCACGATAACAAGTTTATCTTTTGGTAAGATGACTGTTTGACCATTTGGAATGATGGCGTGAGGTTTACGGTAGATACAAGAGATTGTTCCGGTTTTTGGAAAATCAATATCCATAATTCTTCTTCGAGAAATGCGATATGTATCTTTCACAACGATTTCAACCATCACAATGGAGTTTTCTTCAATCGAGACTGATTTAATAAAGTCTTCTAACGAAGATTCTGAGATTAATGAATCTGCGAGTAAGGCGGTTGATGAAATGACTGAATCAACACCAAGATCGCGGAATAAATTAACGTTTTTTGGGTTTGAAACGGTGCAAATTGTTTTCTTTGCTCCGAAGACTTTCTTAGCAAGCAAACAGGAAACAAAATTATCAGAGTCGTTATAACCTAGTGACATAAATATGTCACAATCTCTAATCTTAGCTTGTTCGAGGACTTCTTTTTTATGAGGGTGTCCATAGACAACTGGAAGGTTATTCTTTTCTGAGAGGTATCTGGCACTTTCCTTGTTATCATTGATGACAATAATTTGATGCTTATGGTTTTTAAAAATTGAGATGACATAGTCAGCTGCGTGTCCACCATTAGCGATAACAATTTTCATCATTATTTGCTTCCTCCTCTCATTAAGTTGAATTTATCAAAAGATAACTCAAGAGGGAAAATAACTTTCACTCCAAGTCCTTTTAATAAAACTTCATTATCTGGATCGGATAAACGAACATAGACATTTGGAACGTTATATATTTTCTTGGCAATTGTCGCAACTAAAACATTAATTGAATCATCACCGGTGACAATGACGATATCTTTACATGTTTTAATGTAGGCTTGTTCAAGAACTTCTAAGTCGGTACATTCTCCTACAATTGTGTAACCAGAAAAGTCTTCTGATAATTGTTCAAAAGCGTGTTCTGATTCATCAATAATGAGAAGATTTTTACCTTCTTTAGAGAACTTGTTAGCAATTGTTGCGCCAAGTTGGCCACAACCAACGACTAACGTTTTATTCTTTAATCCTGTAAAGTTAGCTTTTTTCATAAATGAATCTCCTTTAGATAAGGAAACATAACGCAATTATACTACACAAGTAAAAGAAAAAGACAAGTCTTTATCATTTTTACTTGTCTTAATCGAACTTATTTTTTGTTAAGATTTTGATAATAACAGAAACGGATAAAAAATCCGTTATCAAGAAGAGGTTCGCTTTCTTCGATACACTTAAAAGAATCGAGTTTATCGATGTTATCAAAGAAAAGTTCTGCTTCTCCATCGGCGTCTACTTTCGTCAAATAAACTCCATCAACATATGGAAGAGTTTGATGATAAATCGAGGCTCCACCAATTACATAGACATCTTCTTTGTCTCCATATTGTTTTAACAAAGACAAGAATTCATTGAAGTCATGAACATTAATGACTCCATCGTAGTGATGATCTTTATCTTTACTTAAAACAATATTTGTTCGTTTCGGAAGAGGTTTTTGGTTTGGAAAAGATAACAAAGTATTTTCACCCATCGCAACAACATGGCCTTTTGTTTTTTCTCTAAAGAACGCCATGTCTTTTGGTAGGTGAAAAAGAAGATCGTTTTTCTTTCCGATACCGAATTTTTTATCAACACATAAAATAGAATAAATCATAGATTTAATTAGATTGCGACTGGAATCTTTTTATCAAGAGGTTCGTATTCATAATCCTCAAGTTTGAAACTATCAACTGTGAAATCATAGAAGTTCTTAATCGACTTATCCATGATGAGTTTTGGAGCTTTATGTTGAGGCTTATTAATGATTTCTTTCACGATATCAATGTGACGGTCATAAATATGAGCGTCAGCAATAACGTGAACCAATGTTCCAGGTTTTAAACCCGAAACTTGAGCGAACATCATTAACAAAATGGAATATTGAAGAACGTTCCAATTATTTGCGGTTAACATGTCGTTACTTCTTTGGTTTAAGATGCCGTTTAATGTGTCACCACTGACATTAAATGTCATCGAGTATGCACAAGGATATAAACCCATCTCATGAAGATCTTCAAAATTATAGATATTTGTCATGATTCTTCGAGATTGTGGGTTATGTTTTAGGTCATATAGAACACGGTCGACTTGGTCAAATTCACCTTCTGGATAAATGCTTTTCTTAGCGAGTTGATAGCCATAAGCTTTACCAATCGAACCATTTTCATCAGCCCAACTATCCCAAATGTGACTTTTTAAGTCATGGATGTTGTTTGATTTCTTTTGCCAAATCCAAAGAATTTCATCAATGCAGGATTTAAATGCTGTTTTTCTAATAGTTAGAATTGGTAGTTCTTCTTGTAGGTTATAAAGATTCACGATACAGAATTTTTTGACTGTATGTGCTGGAGTACCATCCTCCCAGTGTGGACGAACTTTTAGGTCTGTATCCCAAAACCCGTTCTCCATAATATCTTTCATGTTTTCAATAAAAATTTGATCAGCGCGAGACATAGTTTTTTTACCTCGAAAGTATTTTAACAAATACATCATTAGAAATTAAGATAATTTCAAAGATTTATAAAAAGTACTTTCTTTTTAAAAAAAGAGAGATAAAATAACATACCGATTATGAACTTTATCTTTATTTCTCCAAACTTTCCTAGAACATATCAACACTTCGTTTCTGAATTAAAAAACGCTGGCGTGAATGTTTTAGGTATTGGAGATGAACCATACGTTAATCTTTCTGATGAACTAAAAAGTTCTTTAAAAGAATATTGTTTTGTTAGCGATATGAACCGTGTTGATTGGATGATTAACACGATTAATTACCTTCAAAATAAATATGGTCCAATTGATTTTATCGAATCAAACAATGAGTATTGGTTACATAACGATGCGATTTATCGTGAATGGTTTAATGTACCAAATGGACTTAGACCAAACGAATTAGCCGTTAGACAAGCTAAATCTACAATGAAGAAATTCTTTAAAAGAGCAGGAGTTAAAACTGCGAGATATATTCTCGTTTCTTCCTTGAAGAAGTCTTTAAATTTTGTTAAGGAAGTTGGTTATCCAGTTTTTGCAAAACCAGATTCCGGAGTAGGCGCATCAGACACATTTAAAATTCATAACGAAAAAGAGCTTAGACACTTCCATTCATTAGATTTAAAAGAAACGTATATCATGGAAGAATTCCTTGATGGTTATATTACTTCATTTGATGGAATTGCCGACGCTAGATCAAAAGTGGCGATTTGTTTTAATGAAACATTCCCAACTCCAATTGCTGAAGTCGTTAGTAAAAATAAAGATGTTTATTACTACGCCAAAACAAAGATGGATTTAGATTTCTATATGATGGGAACTAGAGTAGTTAAGGCCTTCAAACTTAAACAAAGATGTTTCCATATTGAGTTCTTTGTTTTAAATAAAGATAAAGCTGGATTAGGCAAGAAAGGTGACATCATTGGATTAGAAGCCAATTTACGTTCTCCTGGTGGAAATACTTCCGATTTATTAAACCTTACTTCAAATATTTCTTATTACAAAACATATGCCGATGTCATTGTTGGAAACAAAATTTGTCCTATTTTTGAAAGCAATCGAATTGCTGTTAGCGTAAACCGCAAACATGAATTTGATTACTTACATAATGACAAAGAAATTAAACAACTATTTGGTGAACACATTATTGAACATGATACTTATCCAGAAGCATTTAGAGCGGCGATGGGTGATGAATATTACTTCGCAGTCTTCACAAAAGATAAAGACGTTAAAACATTTGTAAAATTTGTTCAAGAACGTAAATAAAATAGTTAAGTTTTGCATAAAATCAACCGCAATTCTCGGTTGATTTTTATTTTATGAAAATTTTGCAACATTTTATTTTTGTTCTGATTGAACACTAAATTTTATTAATAAATTAGATGTGATATATTTTAGATAATGAAATCGATTTTAGTTACTGGTGCTTATGGCGGAATAGGTTTAGCTACAGTTAAACATCTTTTATCGCTTGGTTATGAAGTTTATGCCTTAGATTTAAAAGAAACTGAAAAACTAGACCACTGCCACTTTTATCAAATTGATATTCGAAAGCAAGAAACAATTCAAAAAGCATTTGATGAAATCAATCAAGACAATATACGCTTTGACGCAATTATTCATTTAAGTGGTATCTATGATTTAAATTCCTTAGTCGAAATGAGCGAAGAAGATTTTGTTCGCTCGTACGATATAAATTTATTTGGAGTCTTTAGGATCAACAAAACATTTTTACCTTTATTAAACAAAAAAGGAAAAATCATTATTACAACTAGTGAATTAGCAACAGTTGATCCTCTTCCATTTACTGGAATTTATGGAATCACCAAAACAGCTTTAGATAAATACGCTTATTCTTTAAGAATGGAATTACAGCTTCTTGACTATCAAGTTGTTGTTTTAAGACCTGGCGCAATTGATACAGGTTTACTTAATGTTTCAGTTAAAAGATTAAATGATTTTAAAGAGTCCACCACATTATATAAAAATAACGCTACAAAGTTTGATCAGATTGTGAATTCGGTTGAATCAAGAAAGATTCCTCCAGAAAAATTAGCAAAGAAAATTGGTAAGATTGTTGAAAAGAAAAAATCGAGATTTGTCTATAAAATCAACCGCAATTCCTTATTAAAATTATTAAATGTACTTCCAAATAGATTCCAAACTTGGATCATTAAAAAGATTCTTACGAAATAAAAAAACGTAATTATAAAGCAAAACGACTTTCTGATTTTAAAAAGTCGTTTTTTGTTCAAATTTGACCTAAAATGATGAAACCGAGCACCTATATCCACAGACCGAACACTACTTTAAAGTGGTTCTTTAATCTTCTCTTGTATCAGTCTTCTTCGTAATAATACGAGCAATCAATGCCTTTCATAAAAATGTCACGATTATCTATATCGCAAGTTAAGGCGCTTTTTAACAAATTGAAGATAGGTTTAGAATCGACAGGACTTGCTTTCATGGCAGACAAGTAATCATCCTTATCAATCTTTGACCAATCAATACATTTTTGCAATCTGCTTTTCAAAAGTAAATCAAGCCAAATTCTAGTCGATCTCCCATTTCCTTCCATAAAAGGATGAGCAATATTCATCTCGATATACTTATCCACTATTTCATCAAATGTATTATCCGGCATTTTATCAATGTCTTTTAAGACTTGTGGTAAGAAGTCTCCGTTCGCAAAAGTAAATCCGCCTTTAGAAATAGTTTTGGTTCTGATTTTACCAGCAAATGGATATAATCCTTCAAATAAGTAAGCGTGTATCTTTTGCAAAGCAACTGTCTTTCCAATTTCATCTTCTTCAAGCAATTCTGTTTTATAAAAGCCATAAGCTTTTTTCTTGCTTTGTTCATCTATTGGATCTAATAAACCTTTTATCCAATCTTGAATTGGTTTTTTATATTTAGAAGGAATTATAGTAAGAACTAGCCTAACCCCTTCTTCGTTAATAACATCAGAAAGATATTTTTTGCCATCATCCGCATATAATTTCAGTTGTCCACAAAATGGTGACAACTCAGGATTTCTCACTTTGACATTGTTCCAATATCTTCTAGGTGAATTGGGCTCAACTAAAATAGCGATGAAATCTACAGCGGAATACCACCACATAGAGTTTTCGTTGTCCCAAACTGCACGAACTGGCTTATTGTTGAAGTATCTAATTGAGTGTTTTATCATATAAATATGATAACATATATAGATTCAGTTGTCCACAAATAGTAGACAACTTACCGAATAAAAATAAAAGGACTGACACAATTGCATCAATCCAATTTAACTAAATGGCCTTCTCTAACACGAAAAATGCTTGAAGGGCTTATCTCTAACACCGAAAATGCTTAAATTATGTCGCTTTTAAGACTTTTTATTATTCTTTCCTAGAAAATACATTAACGGGTATCGGATTTGTAGCTCTTTCCTAGGCTGCTTCCATATTACATTAACTCTTATAATTCACAAGAAAATTGTATTTTAGTGTTCATAATTTTTATTTAATATCTAAATAGTTGTGCCTTAACTCATACAGCAAGAAAAATACTTCGAATTGTTTGAGTTTTATTAAAAACTGGGCAAAACTATAGTCAATCTATTTCTGATTAGTGTTCAAATCAGGAATAGTTTAAAACTTTATCTACGATATAGTTTTTCGACGTGGACTTTAAGAAAATAATACTTGATAATTGTAGTAATGGAAAACTTGAATAAAATAGCCTTTGAATTATATGATTCAAAACAATATGAAGAATTAGGTAAACTTCTTTTTAATCAAGAAGATTCTGCCGATGCAGAGATTCAGTTTTTATTAGGCTCATTATTTGATTTAGGAATCGATAGAAAAAAAGATCCAATTAAAGCTTTCTCTTATTTTTATAAATCCGCCCATAATCGTTGTCCATTAGGAGAAAGAGCATTAGGCATTTATTATTTTTTGGATAATGGAAGTGAAGTTAATACCAAAAAAGGATTATATTGGGTTAAGAAGAGTATTGATGATGGCTGTGTTAGAGCAATTTGTACACTTGCTCATATCTATATGAATGGCTTAGGTATAAAAAAAGATGAAAAACATGCTTTTGAATTATATTTAAAAGCTGCATCACTTGGTGACACCCACGCTATGGAACATGTTTCTGAGTGCTATGAAAAAGGAATAGGCACCGAAATAGATTTAATTAAATCTAAAGAATATTTAGATGCCAGTAAAGCAAAATAAAAAGTCTTTCAATAATGAAACAGTGAAAGACTTTTTAATAATTTATTATTAGGCTTTTGCTTTTTGTTTGTTATTAAGAATAAAGCTTAAGACTAACCAGAAGAAGATTGCTCCTCCAAAGGCTGCTAATGCAATCCAACCATCGATTGGATCATCAAATGATAAGAATGGTTTTCCACCTGCTGCAGAGAAGATGCAGTCAATAAGCCACATTAATGTGGAAGCACCAAATGTGATAGTTAAGATATCGAGGTGTAATGCTTTTCTATCTCTAAAGAAGAACCATAAGACACCTGCGATAATGGTGCAAACTAATGTTGTTAAGAAATACATTATTTAACTAAAGCCTCCTTACGGTTTTCTTTTCTCTTTTTAAATTTGAAGTAATCAACTACAAATACACCAATTGCCCAAGCTGCTACTAACGTGACGAGCATAGCAACTCCACGAGTTCCCATTTCACTTAACATTTCCGCTGTTTCAGCTGGATCACTAGCGGCAGTGAGGAATGGTGGGAATGGGACTACTTCTCCATGTAAGATGTGTTCAAGAGCTAAAACGAATGAACCAGAGAATAATGTTAATTCGAGATAGCCTAATTTTTTGCTCCATTTAACATCGGAGCCAAATTTTTCAGGAAGTTGAGTTTTTCCTTCTAATTCTAATTTGTTTTCGTGATGTTTGACGATGTGACGTGCAACAGCGGTTCCAATACCAACGGTAGCACTAACTAAGAAACATGCCATAATTATAATTCCTTTCAATCTATATAAATATATTAGTATTAATAATATTAAAAAGCAAAATAAAAATGTGAAAAGTGTTCGATATTTCTTGATAAAAAACATACTGTTTGATTATTATAGTATTTATAAATAAGATATCGAACAAAATGTCTTTTGGAGTTCATCATGGATAAAAGAAAAGAAAAATCAATAAGTGCTATTTATAATGCTTTTTCTAAGCTCATCAGAATAAAGGATTATGATGATATTACTATTCAAGATCTTTTAGATGAAGCATCTATTTCTCGTTCAACTTTTTATTCTCACTATAAGACTAAGGATGAATTACTATTAAGCATTTCCAATCATCTCTTTGAACACGTTTTTTCTAAAACATTACAAGAAGAAAAAACACATGATTTTTCAAAAGACTTGATTCTAAATTACCGTCATTTAATTGAACATATCTTTTATCATGTTAGAGATGAAAGAGAATTATTTGAAGGCATTTTATCAAATAAAGTAAATGCTTTATTCCTCAAGGAATTTAGAAATCAGTTATCTAAATTTGTGACCTCATATTTCGCTAATTATCCAATGATTAATAGTTTCATTCCCCTTGAATTAAGAAAATCATTGGCGATAGAGGAATTCATTGTTGTACTTCAATATTGGGTCAATAACAACTTTAAAGAAAATCCAGAAGAAATCGCTGAATTTTACATTAAAAGTGCGATTAAATAATTAATTTATCTTAACGCCTTCTGGATTCCTTAAACCATATTCAAGTCTTTTTCCATCGCTCTTTTTAATGTAGCGGTAGCAATTGCTAACAAGAATCTAGTTTGAATCCTACTGGGTGCCATAAATTCCTTGTGTTCACCACTTTTCATTCAAAAATGCCTTTTTTAGTTAATAAAAAAGCCTTAATAACGTATTAGAGCAATTTTGTTTAGATGTCTTTGTGTTACTACCAGAGACTATTTATCTAGCTATTTTGATTGGTATAACAACAAGAGAATCCACAGATCATTAGAAGATAGAAGTCCGCAAGAAGTAGAAAACAAATGGCTTAGCAACCAAAATGGATAATTTTGATTTATCCATTATTTATTTATAAATAAAACGACTTCCCTTTGGTTGGAAAGTCGTATGTATCACGTTGGGTGACCTGTACGGGATTCGAACCCATGAATGTATGCGTGAAAGGCATATGAGTTAAGCCACTTCTCCAACAGGCCAATAATGGCGCCCACTTACGGGTTCGAACCGCAGACCGATCGGTTAACAGCCGATAGCTCTACCGCTGAGCTAAGTGGGCAGCGCGTAATATCTTACCACAGTCGGTAAGTAAATAACAATAAGAATATTATTATTTTACTTTTGTCTCGATTGCGTCGAGTAAGTCTTTGACTGTAACAAGTTTGGACATATCGATATCATCGAACGCAACTCCATATTTTTCTTCAAGTTCAAGGAGTGTTTCAACAACATCAAGGCTATCTAAGCCTAGATCACGAATAGCAATGCTTTCATCGACGCTATCACGATGAGAGAGCTCAGCTAAACGGGCTTTAATTTCTTCACGATGTGACATAATTTTTACCTCGGTAAGTATTTTATCATAAATGAAAAATAGAAAAAGAGAATTGTTTTGCTACTAATGATTGGCATTTTCACAAAACAATCCTCTTAGATTAATTAATTGCCAGCAGCTGGTGCTCCTGCTGCAGGTGCTCCTGCTGCCGGTTCTTGATAGGTGGCAGAAGTAGTTGCAGCATCAGTCATACGTTGTCCGATGGCAGATGAAGTACGGCCAAATGATGAGACCATAATTCCGAATACAACACCGAACAATGCAAGTGCGAGGACAATTCCTAATAATTGACCTTTAATTTCTGACATAAAGATCCTCCTTTCAGTTGTTAAATCCAATCACGACACTGCGCACCACACTGATTTCCATAGGTTTACTCGCCAAAAACACTGGTTGATACGATTTGGATATTTTGTATTCGAAAACTGCTCCAAATAGTGGTGTCTCATCACCGATGGCTTCAATTGAAGCTCCGGCTTCGTTCTTTACGAGGTTAATAACATCTTCATTAATGGATCCCTTAGTTGAGATGATATTTCCTGCTGTAACAGAAACCGCATCGAGATTGGAATGAATTATTTGAACCGAAACGATATCGGTTGCAAACACAAAGAGTTGAACAATGAAAATCATCGACAAAATGAAGGCAATTTTATAAGACATTCACCATTTCCTCCATGACTGTAATGATTCCAAAGGTGACCATAATAATCAGGATGCCACTTCCGACTAAAGGGAAAGTAGACATCGATGATAATGCATTTCTTTTTTTGTTAATCTCCTTTTCATATGCAAGGTCACTAATTTTGCTAAAGATTTGGTCAAATTGAGATAGATGAGTTGGATTCGATCCATCATCAATCATTTGATAAATTGAAATCATCATTTCTTCGATGATTAAATCATCAAATTTGCGACCAAATCGAATAAACGGGTTAATTGTTTTATCTTGATCCATCTCACGAATTAACTCAGATAAATACATTGATAATTCTTTATTTGAAAAAGCTTGGATTTCTTTTAAAGCTGTATAAACAGAATATCCATTATGAAGATAAATCTTAAAGAATGTGAAAAGAGAAACGAATTCTTGTTTAGCCTCTTCGGCAAGAGATTTTTCCATCTTTGAATATCTAGAGAAATACAAGACATTAAAAAGAAGAATTAATAAGAGTCCACTAATTAGGAAAATAAGATTCTTTAAAAAATAGAAAGCAATACCACTAGCGAGCAACAAAACAACGTTAATTAAAATCGCTGTATTGATTTCTTTTTTGAAAGATAAACCAAGATTATTAATTCTTATTTTTAATTTCTTCATGAGAGTTTATCCTCCTTCACCGCAATCGACGAATAACGGACAATAAAAAGGTGGATTGAAAATAAGATAATTAGAAAAAACACAAGCAAAAACAGGATAAATATCTTTGATTTGACCATGATTTCGTAAAAAGATGAAATAGAAAATCTAATAAATAAAAGAACTGAAATCGATAAGAGCCAAAGTAACACAAATTGACCTAAATGACGGTTTGATTCACTTAAAGATTCTGTCACACTTTTTTCAATGCGAGTTGATTCGCTAATTAGTTCTTCAGACATCGATAAGATATTTCCGCCTTGGTCTTGATAAAGATCTAAAACATTGATGAACATTTTATAAACGGCAAGGTTAAAGAAATCGCGAAGGTAAATAATTCTGTCGCTAACTTTCATGTTTTCGATTTGCGGAGTCATCTCATTAAGCTCTTTGTCTTCAAAACGTATGCCGGATTGATAAGCATCTTCGATAGATTCTTTAACCGATAAAGAGATGATGAAGGCGTTAATAAAGTGGTAACAAGCATGTACTCTTCGAACCAGTTGATCTTTTTTGGAAAGATATTTTCTTCCAATTAGAAAGTAATAAAGCGGATATAAAATTAGAACAAAAAGAGGCAGATAAATGTTCATGCTCGAAAAATAAGCAATCGCTGCTAAACCGAATGTAATAAAAACAAAAATAACACTCTTCATATAGCCTCCTAACAATGAAATTTCTCTACTAAAACCTTATTCTTTACTTCACCAACAGCTTCAATGTAACGTCTTACTACACCATTTTTTGTAATCTCTCTTCTAGTGAAAACATAGACGGGGATATGAGAAAGTAAATCATCCATAATGTCATCATACGTTTCTTTTGTTTCGGCCATTTCAATCATTCTGACAAGTCGATGAGGCATCGCCATTAAAGAGTTGGCGTGCATTGTTGTAATAATCGGGTGACCTGTCATAACGCTATTTAAAACATCATTCATTTCTTTCCCACGACTTTCAGCAACGATTAGCCAATCAGGGTTTGAACGTAGGGCTTGTCTGATTAAATCGTTGATTGATGCGTTTTGATGAAGCTCGTTTGCTTCCCAAGAAGTAATATCGAGATTTGGATTAATTCTGACAAATTCTAATTCTTGAACGTTATCAATGACGATGATGCGTGAGTTATCTTCAAGATTCGTTAATAAGTACTTTTGTAATTCAGTTTTTCCTGAACCAGTTGGACCGCCAATAATGACTGATCTTTTCTTTTTTAAGCAGTCTAATAAAAAGTCTTTAATTTCATCATTCATGAATGTTTTGCTGGTTAAAATGCGAATATTTTTAGATGCAATACGAATAGAAAATGATATCGATTTTTCGTTATCAACCCTAACAATTGATGGATGAATTGCGTTAATACGATATCGTCCTTCAGAAACATCAATTGTTGGATTTGTATATGAAAATTGTCTTTCAGCAAGATTGGCAATTTGTCGAACAAAAGATATAACTTCTTCTTTATCGACTTTGATATCCGATTTTTTTCTTCCTAAGCGATTGTGCAGATAATAAAGATCTTTTCCGTTATAAGAAATATCGGTGATCTCTTCATCTTTTAATAATGGTTCGAGGAAAGATGTTTCTAAAAAGGAAACTAGTTCTTTATTCATTTAGATTTCCTCCTCCATCAATCGTGAATTCACGTGCATGTTGATATGAATAGAAGAAATTGATGTTTGCGCTCAATGATAAACGAACCCCATCAGCATGATGATTTGTATTAATTTGTTTGGTTTTTGCATCAAAATAAACTATTGAAGCTTTGTAATTAGGTGAATATTTCTCGACATTTTCTTTTAAATAATCCACAACATATTTCTCCAAAACTGGCTCATTAAAATAAGGATCAGTATCATTTCCATCGTCGCCAATTGTCACAACGCTAACTTCCAAAATACTTTTCTGCATGTTTAAAAATGAACGATGAATGGTTGAATATGTCATTCCACCAAATGAAAAAGTGATGAAAACAGAAAAACATAACGCAAAGAAAAGACAGTTAATCATTTTTTAACTCCTTTCCAAAGTCGTCATAACTTGTATCTACGCTTCGAATACAATATTCTGAAGTCACACAATTTCCGATTCTAGATTTTTCTGCTTCGACTGTGAAATTATATGAATAAAGAATTTTGGAAGTTCCTAAGTCTTCTCCCATGATTGAAAAATCCATGGTTCCGTAATCGTGAAAACCATTCTTTGGTAGATAAATAAATTTTGTTTGAACATAGCCATTTTGCTTTGTTCGGCTCATCTCGTATGTATAAGGATTTACATATAAAGGGTCTTCCAATTGAACTTGATAATTGTATCCACCGATATCAACAAATCTTAGTGGTAAAACAACATATTCATCATACTTTTCTATCTCGGTAATATCTGAAAATAAACCGTATTTTGTCGGTATTATTAACTCTAAATACGTGTTTTCTTGCGGAACTTTAAGTTCACCAATTTGTTCATAAAATGTGAACATTCCAACATCAAATTTGTTATAAACTTTGACATCCTTAACGGCGTACCAATTAGTGAAAAAATACTTGTCATATGTGATGTAATATCCGCGATCTTTTGAATAACCAGCAACATCATAAGTTGTGTATAAAGATGATCTTTGTTTGTCAACTTTAGTTTGGAAATGTCTGTCATCATATGAGCCATAAAGGTTTAGCTCTACTTTACCTGTTGTTCCGTTGTAATAGAAAAATTTAATACGATTTTCACCATCTTTTTTAAAGGTGTAATTTGAATATGTACCAAGTAAAAATCCGTTTTCACTCTTACACATTAGGTCAACAAAGCTTTGACCGCGTCCATTATTGTAAATAAAAGAATAAAGCGTTTTGCCTTTTAAGGAACTATTTCCATTTAAAAGAGCAACAACCTTTCCTTTTCGAGTATTGCTTGTTGTTACAGGCGTAATGTAAACATATTCCAACCAATAATATGGAGTAGGTTCCGATGCGCCTAAACTGCTTAAACAATATAAAGGAGCGATTAGCAATAAAGAGAGTTTCCTTTTAAACATAATCGTTGATACTCCTTTAAGAAGGCATGAATAGCCTTTTCTCTTTTTCGATAAAACGTTGTTTTAGGAAAAATACCTTTCCACCACTTGTTAAATATTTCTCCATTCGAACCGAATGTTTGGGTAATGATATAAGAATAATTTGGAGAAATTGCTTTTAATGTGTGCGTGATTAAATAAATGTCTTTTTGATATGAAGCTAATTTTTCATCATAACCAACAGAATTAAATTTGATGTTTTCTCTCACATATTTAAATTTCTGATCAAGATGAAGAAAAATATCCTTCATTTGTTCAATTTTATTGACTCTTTTTTCGACGCAATTCTCCATAATTTTTTACCTCAAAAAATTTTCCTTATATTTCTTAATGCTTAAAAAACATCTCGAATTTTTCACAAAAATAATGCAAAAATATTTTATTTATAAAATTTTTTTGTTTTTTTATGGATGGGACATTTATAATTAGGATATGTTAATTCTTTGTGGAGCATCAGCTAGCGGTAAAACCGTTACAGCATTAAACTTACAAAAACGTTATGGTTTAATCAAAGCCATCACCACTACAACCAGAGCAAAAAGAGATGGTGAAAAAGATGGGGTTGATTACTTTTTTATTTCAAAAGAAGAATTTGAAAAAAGACTCCGCGAAGGAAAATTTGTCGAATCATCTTTATATAATGGAAATTATTATGGATGCGGCAAGGATCAAGTTGATGATAACAAAGTTATCGTTCTTGACCCGAATGGTTTACATGCGTTTCAGGCATTAAATGATCCAAGTGTTGTGACGGTTCTTTTAGTTTGTGATTTTGATAAACGTGCTGAAAGAATGGTGAGTCGTGGAGACAAAAAAGAAAAAATCGAAGAAAGACTAAGAAATGATCAATTCGATTTTTCTAGCGACAAAATACAAGGCGTTCATTTAGTTGTTCATACTGATAATAAAAACATCGACCAAGTGGCTGATGAAATTTATTCGTTTTATCAATCAAAGGTAAGATAACGACTTCAGTAAGCGACGATACTTTTTCTCACTTAAATGGAGTCGTTTTTCTTTTGGAATTCCGCGAATATGGAAAAAGTGTTTCGGATAAAAATAACCAAGATTTGCTGGTGTTTTTATTGCAGCCTCCACTAAACATAGTGAAGATTTGTCTGCACTATTTCCAAATTTATGCATAAACTTTTTACCAGCATATTGGAACCTCTTTGAGAAGGAAGTTGCCTCTCCGCCAACAATATTGGTTGAGGCTAATCCTGGGTGACAAAGTGTTACTTCAACTTGTCCATAAAGAGAGGTTGATAAATAAAGTCCGTATTCAAGAATCATTCGTTTTGAAACAGCGTATTGTTTAAATGATGAACGATGTTCCTTTCGGAAATATTTTTCATAATGAGCAGATCTACCAAAATGGGAAACAATTGAAGAAACTAAGACTAAGCGTTTAATCTTCCCTTCTTTAAATGTTTCTTTTAAAGCTTCGACGGCAAAATATAAACCAATAAAGTTTGTTCCAACTGTTAAAGAATAACCATCTTTTGTATATAAATTTTTACCAGGATGAAAAATACCTGCATTTAAAATAACCGCATCAATTCTTGGATATTTTTTAATTAATTGTGGTAATTCTTCAATGGATGACTTATCAGCCTGGTCAAAATGAATAATATCAATTTTTCCGTTTGGAAATTCTTTTAATAAATTTTCTTTTGCTTTGTTTGCCTTATCGAGATTTCGACATGCCATAATCACAGAGGCACCTTGATGTAAAAACGTTTTACATGCTGAATAACCTAAACCAGAGTTTGCACCAGTAACAAGGTAAAGTTTTCCTTCTAAAGAAGGAAGATTATTTTTTACGTAATCTAAATATTTCATTTTGATTTTCTTCTTTTGTGAACAGTGACTTCAACTTTTTCAACAGTAAAATTAGTTGCGTCCACTACTTTCACATCAATGTTATGATACTTAAATTTATCACCTATTTTGGCAAATTTTTCAAGATAATCTAGCACCCAGCCTCCAACGGAGTTAAATGCTTTATCTTCAATTTTGTCTAATCCACATAAATCAAAGAAGTCATCAATATTCATATTGGCATCAACTAAATAACGATTTCGTGAGACTTTTACATATGGTTCTTTGATTTTATCCATCTCATCATACATTTCACCAACAAGTTCTTCTAAGATGTCTTCCATTGTTAAAAGACCATCAGTTCCACCAAATTCATCTTTCACAATGACAATATGGTTCTTATGTTCCTTCATCCAAGAAAGAATCTCAGAAATACCCATTGCGCCTGGAACAAATTTTACTGGAATAATTAATGATTTAAGATTGATTTTTTCTTTAGCTAAAATTGATTTTAATAGCTGTTTTGTCGGTAAAATTCCAATAATATTATCAATTGTTCCTTTATAAACAGGAATACGCGAGTGTGCGAATATTTCATCTTTAGCAAGAAGTTTATAAATATCAGCATCCACAGGTATTGCAAACATATCAACACGTGGAGTCATGATTTCTTGCGCTTCTGTATCTTTAAAGTCTAAGACCGATTTAATTAGTTCAGATTGATCTTCGTCAATGGTCCCGTCTTCTTCGACTTTTTCAACAAGTTCTTCAAGTTCATCATCACTCATTTCATCAACATCGTTATGTTCTTCACGAATAAAGATTTTTGCGATTAATTTACCAATTGAAGAAGTTAACCAAACAATTGGGAAGAAAATGATTCTTAATCCATAAATTGGATAAGCTAAAACAAGTGATAATCTATAAGAAAAAGCTCGACCAATTACCTTAGGTAATAATTCACCAAATAATAGAATGACAACTAATAAAATAATATCGGCAATTGTTGTTGATAAAGTCGAATCATAAATTGATAAAGCTAAAACGGTTACCAAAGAAGAAGCCGCGATATTAACAAGGTTGTTTGAGAAAAGAATTGTTGAAATTATTTCGTTATAATTTTCAGCAAATTTCAGAGCAATTTTTGCTGCTTTTGATTTCTTTTGAGCTTTCTTCTTTAGACGCAATTTATTAACGGTTGCATAAACAATGTCGGAAGCAGAAAAGGTTGCTGAAAAGCAAATGAGAACAATAATTGCGATAATTAAACCAACGCGTTCAATCATTGCTCAGTTTCTCCTTTTCCACTAATTGGTTCAGCAATTTTACCAACAAGCTCCTCTAAAACATCTTCCATTGTAATCAGGCCAATAATCTTATCTTCGTGGCGCACTAAAGCGATATGAGTGTGGTTCTTTTTAAATCCATCAATCATCTCATCCATCTTAATTTTTGTTGAGACAAAATAAGGTTTTTGAACAACATCTTTGACTTGAACATTAGGATTTTTTAAATAAGCTTTGATGTATGATTTTACATGTAAAACCCCAATAATTTTATCTAACGAACCATAACAAACTGGAATACGAGAAAATGGGATAGATAAGATTTTATTTTTGATTTCTTCTTTAGATAAATTCTTAATATCTAAATAGACAATCTTGTTTCTTCTAGTAAAAACTTCCTTCACAGAAGTATCAGTAAAATCAAGTGAAGCATAAATTAAATCTGATTCATCATCATTTAAAACATCTTGTTCTTCGAGTTCATCAACAACATTCGTGAAGTCTTCTTCTGTCATGACCATTTGTTCACCAGTTTTAAAGATCTTATTCACTAATTTAGTTAATCCATTTAAAACGATAACAATCGGATAAAATAGGCCCATAAAGAAGCGAGCAATATAAATATTGTTTCGAGCGACTCGATTTGGCATGGCGCGCGCAATCATCTTTGGTACCATATCCGAGAACATATAAACAATCACCGCCATAACAATCGAAGAAATTAAGGAGATTGTTGTATTTTTTAAACCAGTATTTTTTAAAATTTCAAAAAACAAAAACGCCGAGAGAGTTGAAATAACGATACTCGAGATGTTGTATCCTAATAAGGATACAGTCAGTACTTTTTCAAATTTCTCGTACGTTTTTAAAATCCGAGCAGCTTTTTTATTTCCATCATCGGCTTCAACACGAAGCTTAAATTGGTTTAAACAAGCAAAGGCTGTTTCCGTAGAGGAAAAGAAGCCGCTAAGAACGACAAGCAAGACAATAATAGCTAAATATAGCCACGACAAGGGATCCATATTAATCAGTTAGATTATTCTTTCACCAAACGACGTTTACGTTTGCTTAAGGTAATCATCAACCATCCAGCTGTGACTTGTAAATTAAGTGCGACAGCAAGTCCAACAATAATGTATGGATTAAAATCACTACCAGCAACATGAGTTTCAACAAGACCATAAATGGATAAGTGATTTGTTTTGTAAACCATGTAGTTTCCTTGACGTTCACCATCAAGACGTGTCACTTCACCGTTATCATTAACATATGTTAAGACAAGTTCATGATCTTTATATGAATCTGGAACAAGAATGCGGAGAGTAAAGACAAAGTTAGGATCAATCACTTTACCACTAGCATCAACGTTGATGTGGGCAATGTTGTGATTTTCGTCATAAAAATTAATGTCGTAAACTGTGACAACTTCAACATGACCTGTTTTCACAATGGAATTGAAGTCGTATTGAGAATAATCAACTTCTTCAGCACGTAATGTGTAATCGCCTTGAATACCAGTTGAAAGGCTGATCCAAGCAAGAGATGTGCCTGCTTCGTTTTGTTCAACAGAATAGAATTCATTTCGTGTTGGAATTGGTGTGCCTTCGGCGATCTGCCAGGTTAATGTTAATTCAACACTATCACGGCGTTCTCCGTTATAAACAAGTTTACTACCAACGTTTGTATACATTCTAGCGTAGGCAATGTAGGTACCTGCTTCTGTTGCACTAACAGTGCCAGTGTATTCAACTTTAACTCCTGTTGGAACACCAACTAGTTTAACGCTATGTTTTAATCCATCTTTCGTGAATGGATTGGTGTAATCCCATGTTACATTTGTAACATCAATTAAATGAGGATTAATTTCCCAAGTAAAGTATTTTTGATATGTGTTATCAATGGTGTAATTGGTTCGGTCAAAGTTATATGTGACATGAACACTATATTCACCAATATTTGTTTCACTTTGAGTTCCACTATATAAAACACCAGTAATTTCTTCTGGAAGATATGTTGGATCAATTTGGACTGTGTGAGCTTGACCATCGTATTCGAAGCTATTTTGAATTAGACCAACTTCTGGTGGAATAACAATTTGCGCTTTTTCAATAGTCCAAGATTTATCTTTATATGGAATACCTTGTAAAACGTAATGTTCTGGATCGTCAAGGACGATATGAACTACAGCTTTATAAGTACCAGCATTGGTTTTCACGTTATTTTCATAAACAGCGTGAACGCCTGCTGGAAGTTGATCTTCATAAATATGAACACTCTTTTCAGTGCCATCATAAGTAAATGGTCCTTGATAATCCCAGATGATTTGTTCATCATGGAGAATAATGACTTTCTTCTGAATGGACCAACTATAGGTTGTGCTACTCGAAGCACTCCATTCATAGTTATCAGGATCATTTAATTCAAGATTAACGACATAATCTCCTGGTTCGGCTTCTTTAACATCGCCTGTACCATGGAAAAGTAATTCATCTTCGCTTGTTGCACCAAATGTTGTGTAATAATCGTGCTCAAGACCATCATAAATCACTTCTTCAGTTTGTGTTGGAGCTTCAACAACAACGCGGTCAATCTTCACAACGATTTCTTCTTGTTTGACTCCGTCAACAACACAATAATAAGTTCCACTATCACTGTGGTTTTTCACACTGATTGAGCTAGAAGTTTCATCGTAAAGAATTTGTCCATTTTTATACCAAACGAATGAATATTCGTGATTTAATTCAACGTTTGGTGTAACTTCAATTGTTGTTTCAAGTCCATCATATTCTTTTTTAACATCGGCACTTGATTCAAAATAAATTGGATAAGCATCAACATCATGGCTTGGCATGAGATAGAAATATTGATTGGTTTCATTAAATGTTTCATACCATCCGACAATGTCGTGAACTTTATTTCCATCATAAACAGTTTTACGATTAGCGAAGAATTGACCATCAACATCTGTTGGAAGAGCGCCAGTCTTAACTTCATCACCAACGTGGTAGCTTACGCGATAAAGATCAGCTGCTTTAAATGTTAAATCTAATGATAAAGTATCTGGAAGCTTATCAAAGAATGCCGATAAGAAGTCAGCAATCTTTTGTCCAATCTTCGGAATTCTACGAACGAGTTTTTGAATATTAAAGTCAATTGTTCCTTCACCAGACCAGACTGATTCACCTCGATAAAATTCCATTAAGGTACGATGGCGGAAGCGTTCTGGGACATGGTTATAAACCTTTTCAAGTAAACGTTGGAAACGAGAATAGTATTTTTGGACTTTCGCGTTTTCTAAGTATGAATCGATTTTATCATTAACACGATTATTAAATTCTTCGGAAGTGTATTCACTAAGTAAATCGTGTAAATCTTGGGAGTTATAATCACGGCGGGCAATCTTTTCAAGTAATGATTGAGCCTTATCATAAATCTTATTAATGCTATCTTTTAAGTCATCAGGAATTTGGTAGAATTCATCGACAAGGTCATAGACTTTTTGAATGTCTAATGTGGCACCTTTGTTGATAGCTTTAAATAATAAATCAACGAATTTATCGACTCTTTCTTGAGTGACAAATTTACTAATACCAAAGAATTCTTTAATTTCATCAGCAGACAAGATTGATTCAGCAAGTTGATGATAATCAATTTGTTCAGCGTTGAGTTTTAAGTCTTCAATCGTTTTTGAGTGAACGTGTTGATAAGCTTCTTCGACACTAGAGAAAGCTAAATCAAATAATTCATGTTTTAAATCATCATTTAAGATGTCAGCTTCAATGACATAACGGTACATGTTGGCTAAGAAGTCTGGGAAATCAACTTTAATAATGTATTTTCCGTCAACAACTTCTGCCTTAACATGATCATCGATAATGGCGGCTAATTTACGAAGATATTTGCAATCTCCTTTAAAGCCAATTGTCGCATCAAGTTTAACCTCTTCAACTGCTGTATCTAAAACAACCTTAAATTCATGTCTCCATTTGCTATCTTCGAGATGACGAAGTTTATCTGGAGACATAATGGTTGAAAGAAGTTCACCAATACCATCAATGAGGAATTGCTTGTCTTTGACAACATGAATTCCATCAACATAAATGTTCTTAATGGCACTCCAAACATCACCAGCTGTGGTTAATGCGGTAACTTTTTCAATAAAGTCATTTGTGTCAAATTCATTCACATATTGAATAATTTCACGGGTTTTTGTAACACCAATTTCACCAGTGATATCAATAAATGTTTGAACGCCAATGTTTTCCATGACGTTATTTAAATCTGTTCCAGTAAAATCAATTTCTCTTAAAAGAGCTTGGATAACAATAGTTGGAACATTCACAAAGAAGTTCTTTAATTCGCTACGTGATGAATTTTGAACAAGTGCAAGAATGGAATCTTTTGCTTTTTGCCCACCTATCGTGGCCAATAAGTCACGAACACCAGTGTCATTTGTTCCAGAATCATCATGCTTAATTAAAAGTAAAACCGCAGTGACATTATCTAAATTAATTTTAAAACTATCAGGAAGAATGCTTTCCCCAGCACCATAGAATTGGGAATAAACTTCTCTTGGTGTGGCATCAAAGCGTGAACTTAATGGACTATTACCAAGTAAACAACAGAAATCGTTAAAGACGCTTGTTCTTGTTGCTTCATCATTAGTTAAACCATTACGTTCAATGTATTCTTGGACATAATAATGAGCATAACCAACAACAACTGTTTGACTGACCATGTAAAGATCATGTTTGTCTTCTTCCTCGTTATATGTGTAATCAAGGATCATTTCACGATATGTGTCTAATGAAACATATGTTGTGGCATCATAAACCATTTGTGGCATATCTGGAATGAGCGGTCCAACATAATGTGAGTCACGATCGTCTTCTTCACCACCTTGACCATCAACAGCAGAAGTATCAACGTCTGTTTGGACTTCACTGAGTTCAATAATCTTTGTATGAACAATGTCTTTTAAGATTTCTTTAACAGCATCAATTAATTCGTCTAGGTTAGATTTGCGGAAGTTTTTGTATACTTTTGGATCTGCGTTAAATAAAAGTTCGAGAGAATGTTCACCGGTTTTCTTCAGGGTGTACATCTCGTTATCAACATCGTAATCGATTGTTGAATTATCTTCAGCGGAAACAGGTTTAACGTCGTGTAATTGACCAATAGATAAAGAGCACGCAAAAAGTGCTGGTAGGACAACGAACAGTGTTCGTTTTAAAAACATACTAAACTTCTTCATATCTATAATTATATACAAAGATATAATTTATGAAATAAAAAATTAGTGTTTTCTTATTTTTCTAAAAATAAAGAACATTCCAACACCTAGTCCAAGAGTTAAACTTCCGACCGCGACAAAACCAGCAATTTGGACTAAATTTGAGGTCTTTCTTTCACTCTTTTGTTCACGTTCAACTTTGACAAATTGAGCGTATAAAACTGTGTCTTCATTTACGGCGATACTATCGGCACTAATTCCCCATCCAGTAAAGAGATATTCAAAGGTCTCGTCACCCACTTTTTTAATGTAGGTTGGAAGAGTGATTGTGTCACCATAATTGACTTTATATGATGCATATAATGCATCATCAACATATAATTTTAATGAATATTGAACACGTGAACAGACGAAGTTAATCACAACATCATCAGCAGGTAAAATGAAATCATTATTCTGATCAATTTGGACACTAAGACCACCTTTTGTTCGAATGGAAAAGATCTCTAATTTATAACCTTTCTTAACATCGTAATTAAGGTGAATTTTTTCTCCAACTCGTCCTTCTTGTTTTGATAAGGAAAAATTAACAGCATTTGATGCGCTAACGGAGACTACATAAGTTGGAATAATTTCATACGTTAAATTGATTTGACTACGGAATTTAACTAATCCATATTCTAAAGAAGCATTCACTTCTTCATCATTTAGATAAACTTGTGAATGAAGGTGATCAACATTCTTTTTTAAAAAGATTTCTGGATAGAAGTCCGGGATTAAAACATCTTGATGTTGTTCATTTTGAATGAGTAAACGAATCGAATAAGATTTGTTTCCTAAATCAACAAATTCAAGCTTGATATTCACACCGCTACGCATTGCGAGATAGCGAACTTGGTTTGTTGAAAAATTTACTTCACCATCTTTGAAGATGATTTTCATTGGACGAGGAGAGTATTCTCCATCGTTAATCTTTGAAAATAAATAAGATAAATTGATTTCATTTAAGTTTTTTAAAGAAGCATCAATTTTTAATGTTTCATTAACGTAATTAAAGTAAATATCGTTTCCAATATAAGGAGTTTTCGTAAATGTGGCAACATAAGTGGAACCATTTTTGTTCCATCCAGTAATATCATAATGATAAAAATCAGTGTGATATGATGTTGGTTTATCAATTTCTTCTCCAGGAAGATAATTTCCGGTGAGATTCATTGAACGATCATCGATTTTTAAAATCACTTCTGGATAAGCGTGATTGACATAAGTCGCGGTAATTGTTTTATTAGCATTTGCTACTCCAAAAGCTTGGTCAAATGTAAATACTTTATAAAATTGTTCTTCACGAATCGTTTCTGGAATCACTCCTTTATAGGAGATTTGTGAACCTTCAAGATATTTTTCCGTTGATATTTCGCCTAAAATGTTCCAGGTGATTGTGTAATATTTTTCATAAACGGCGTGATAAAGAGCGTTTCCACTAATTGGACTTAATCCTGGGTTAGATGAACCGTCTAAAATCCAATCTGTTAAAACGTAATAGGTACCTTGACCATCTTCATATGTTTTTGGTGCATTTGGTAAATAATTTTCTTTTTCTCTCGTTGAAACAATGTTTCCATCAATTTCGTATTGAATATCAAAAATGTTAAATTCATTAAACAATGCTGTATAAATAGCTGGAGCGTTTGCTTCGCTAATTTCTGGATCCCAGCGATCAAACACATAATAATGGTCAAGATTTGATTCTTTCGTTGGGTTTTTCGGTGCGCTAGGAATGCTACCCGAAGAAACTGTTCTCACTTCATTTCCATCTGGATAAACCCAGGTGATGTCATATCGCTGACGTTCTCCATGATCAAAAACAGGGAATAGTTCGATTGAATTAGTAATTGTTCTTAAATCAATTGAAGGTGGGTTTTCACCAGTTTCATTGCTCCAATAATCAAATAAATATTCCGAAAAATATTCATCAGCAGGTTTCGAAGGAACTTCAAAGTTATATGTCACTCCACCATCACTAAAGAAAACAAAGTGAGTGTGCTGACCTAAATAATCATTAAAGATGGCGACTTTGTCTTGATTTAACTTAACATTACGACTTCCCTCAATAGAAATTGAAACTGAATCACTTAGTTGATCTTTTTGATGAACTTTATCTTTTAGATAATCATCTAAGAGATTTGCATTTAATTCATTACTTAAAATTGCTGGGTACTCAGGAGAAGTTGCACTTGGATCATATGGAATTGGTTCAAGAACTTCTTCCGGAGCAAGAGGCTCTTCCACCACAGTTGGAGCGATTGGTTTTTGGACCATTGCTGGTTCAACAGGAACCGGTAAAGTTGGTGGTTCTGGAATTAAAATGACTTGTTGGGTTGGTAAAATACCTGTTGAAGGAGTGGCTGTTTTAGAAGTATCAATAAATTCATAACCTTTTAGCCAAGTAAGATAAGTTTGACCGTCGATTAAGAAGTTTTCATCTAAAATCGCTGCACCAGCTTTGGACATGTCACCTTTTCCAGTGATTGGATTATAAGCTTCGTAGTTATAGATTGTCGTATCACTAACGGCGTTACAGAAATAAATCAGTTGGAAAAGAAGAGTGTAAAACTGTGGGAGTTTTCCACGATCTCTAGCGACATTAATGACTGATTGGAATCTGCCAAGTTTTTCTAAAGAACGTAATAACGTAATGGCGTTTGATTTGATGTAGTTATAGTTAATGTAGTAATACGAATATCTTGCTTCGTTTGTTGTTAAAGCATTATATTCGCGGAAACAAGTTCTGAGTTTCACCGTTGATTGATCAGCGTTATCAACTAAATCAGTTGGAACACCTAAAACAGAAAGTTCGTCTTTTCTTGCTAAAACTGTCGCGACTGTATTTGAAAGAATATAAGTTGCTAAGGAAGAGTCTCGAGCAATGTCTTGTTCATAAGCGATTTGCATCGCACTCAATTGATAACGGGAATTATCGTATTTAATTCCATATTCTTCATATTCTTTTTGGTTTTGTTCGTGATTCGCTAAGTAATAAGCCCAATCTTCCTGGTTTTTCTTATAAGCAATCACATCTTGGTCATATTGTTTTTTAGCCACTAAATAAGCGTTATAAGCTTCTAAATCTTCGTCGTATTTGGCTTTATTTGCTAAATAAGTTTCGTAATTTTCTTTCTTGTTGAGGTAGGATTGATAATCTTCAAGATATTGGTTGTAGTTTGATAATTGAGTGTCGTACTCAAGTTCACTTTTTGGACGACGGTCATAATAAGCTAAATCTTCTTGATATTGATCATAAACCTCTTTGAATGAAAGAGCGTGTTCATAACTTTCATTAATAAATGAGTTATAAACCTGTGGAAGGATGTCTAAAGATAGTTCATAGATAATATCGACATTTTGAGAGTTATTCTCATGATTAAATTCGCTTACATAAGTTCCATCATAACTAACAAATGGATGATTCGATTCACCGCGAACATATAACGGAGTCCAGGTCCATTCTCTTTTAGCTTGATCAACATAATTTATTTCATGAGCAAAAACATAATCTTTTTCACCGATACGAGATGTTTTTACTTCATCATTTAAAAACGCTTTTGAATAAGTTAATGAATTTGTTGATCGTTCATTTAAATATTCAATTTCGCTTTCCGTTAATGTTGTCCCGCTTTTTTCTAAGAAGTCACCAGCCTTTAATGTTTCAATGTTTGTCCCGTCTGAATAATCAAAAAGACCTTCTGCTTTTACGTTAGAAATAGCAGAAGTTGATAAAACAAGCGGGAGCGCACAAGTTAGTACGCCTAATGAATAAACAAGACGTAGGGTTGACTTATTCATAGCATTACTATTATGTTGGATTCGTCATTAAATTACAATTTAAACAAAAAAGGTGAACAAAGTCACCTTTTTTAGATTGTTAATGAAGAATTATTTTAATTCTTTAGCCCAGTTATGAGCTTCAACTTCGCCTTGGACTAAACCATCTTTAGCAGCGGCGTCAGCAATTAATTGTTTTGCACGACGAACTGAGAGATCTGATTTAACCTTGAAGACGAGTGGAATGTCTTTATAAAGACCCTTGTTTGAAGCATCAGAAATTGGGAGAGTGCTATCCTTATAATCTTTTGGATCAAGGGCTAAGTAAAGCTTTAATGCTTTACCAGCAACAACCATCTTCACATATGTTTTGGTATGGAGACGGAATGTATCACCGGAATTTGAAACACGGGATTTGATTCCATAAGAGAGCACTTCGCTCTTTAATTCGTTATAGTGTTCTTTTAGAACCTTATCAGCTTTTGATAAACGTTCAGAGAAAGAAATTCTTTCAAATGGTTCAGCAGCTGGTGCTGGAGCAACAACTGGTGCTGGTTTTGGTTCTACTTTAGCTTCAACCTTTGGTTCTGGTTTTGGTTCTGGTTTTGGTTGTTCGACAACACGTTCAACAACGACAACCTTCTTTTCGACTGGTTGTTCGCCGCGACGTTTTCTAAACATTGGTAATTCGTTGATGAGGTTTTCATAATATTCATCATTACTATCCTCACGGTGACGTTTTAAATTGAGTTTGTCATCATAAACTGACATTTCGGCATCCTCCTTAAGAATTTCGTTACGTTTTGCGTCATAGACTTCTTGCGCTTCTTCGCGAGCCATTTGACGAATTTCTTCTTCTTCGGCGCTTCTTTCTTTAGCGCGAGCTTCAAGTGCTTGAAGAATGTCGCTATAAGCGCAGAGTGTGACAAATATCACACCAAAGAAGAACATTGCAATTGATGCAGCAACAAATGCTTTACCAATTAATGCACCATCAATGGCAAAGACTTGCTTAACCACACTTGCTGATCCTTCAACGTTAATCAATAATGCGCAAAGTGAAAATGCATTAGCAACAACTAAAAGTAAGCTAACGCCAAACCAGATAAATGATTTCCAGCTTTTGCGAATAATGATGACGATGAGCCACCAAATGTAGCAGAAAATAAACAAGGCAAAAACAATAAAGAAAATTAGATAATTGCCATTGTCAAAAGCGAATGAAAATAAAGTTTTGGCTCCGCCAAGTAGTGCAGTAGCACCGGAATAAATCTCGGCAACTTCAGCAGCAATCATTGGAGCTAGAAAGAAGAATAACAATGCGAAAACTAAAAAAGCAGCAGAAATCGCAAATGTAATGATCTTCATTTTTGATTTAACTTCCATAATTTTCCTCCCGTTGATGATATTGTAAAACAATAAAAAAACAAATTAAAGAATAAATTTAAAAAATATTAAGGTTTTGCTTGGGTTTTTTGATTTAGCGTTGTTTTTTAAAGGCTCCAAAAACCTTGATATGTGCTGGTAAAACATCTAAAACAAGATTTCCTTTCATTCCTTCTTCACCATCTAAACACCATGAACCTGTTTCAGATGTTGAAATTTCAGCATGTTTTGTATTTAAAATTGTGATGCGTTTTCGATGAAAGATATAGTTTGTTAAACCATTAAAAATGGTTTTTGGAGTAATATAGATGTTCATTTTGCCATCAAAAAGTGAGTTATTTGGATTGACTCTAAATCCACCTACATTAACACCATTTAAGCACATGATAAAAGGGGTTTCGAAATCGAATTCACCTTCGTCACACTTGATATGAACTTTGATTTTCTTTGGAGTAAATACTTCTTTAACAGCAACGTTATAATAGGCAAAACGACCAAGAAATTTCTTTTGTTTTCTTGGAACAATGTAAGAAATATCGGTGAATTGCCCAATTGCTGCGACAAAAGTCCAATATTCATTATTTGCTTTGCAAATATCTATATCAAAAACCTCTTGTTTTTCTAAAACTTTGATTGCTTGACGAATGCTTCCTTTAACTCCAAATGATTTACCAGAATCATTCACAGTTCCCATTGGAATATAACCGATAATTGGTCGATCTTTTTTGTCTAATGGAGCAATGGCGTTAACGGCATCTTTTAAAGTCCCGTCTCCACCACAAACGATGACACAGTCATATCCGTTTTTCTTAGCGTCTTTGCAAGAAGTAAGTAAATCTTCCACTGATGTTGTTTGATGAGACACAAGATCAAAAGTTTTAGAAAGACGTTCGATAATCTTCTTATGTTTTTTGAATTTACTTTGTAATCCTGTTTTATTGGAGAATAAGTAAAGAGCCTTCATATATATTTATTTTATTCTTATTTAATAAAGAAATAACAAAAAAATCCCTTTACAGGATTTCTTTGGTGACCCTAGAGAGAATCGAACTCTCGATTCAACCTTGAGAGGGTTGCGTCTTAGCCGCTTGACCATAGGGCCAGTGTGATTATTTTATACTAGTCACAGCTAAATTGATACGACGATTTACTTCTTCTTTTCCTAAGATTTGTAAGACGCAATATAGATTTGGAGAATTCTTTGCTCCACATAATGCAACACGGATCATTTCAGCAACATCACCAACATGTCCTTTATATTGATCTGGGTTTTGTTTAAAGATTTTATTTGATTCAGCAAAACCATGACGAACACCAAGTTCTTTCACGGTTGAGAACCAGACATCGTTTGGTAGTGAATAATCATTTGTATTAGCAAAATCAAGAAGCACTTCTTTAATTACTGAAGAATTAATTGCTTCATTAAATGGATATCCATCCTTAACGATTTCTTCATATCGTTCTTGGTAGAAGAAACCAATGATTGGATAGACTTGAGCATAGTTAGAAAAGTCTTTTCTTGCCTTCTCTCCACCACGTTCAATATTAAGTGCTTTAACCGAGATTTGCTGGTATTTTTCTAAAAATTGATGGAGTTTTTCATCATATTGACTTGACCACTTTAATAAACGGTTATAAAGTTCTTCAGCACTAAATGAAGCGATAACTTCTTTAGAGAAAAAGTCTAATTTATCTTGATCAAATAAGACACCGTCAAGACTCATCTTGGAGAAGGAGAATTTAAAATCATCAATGTTGTATGATTTGCTTTCACTCGTCCATTCTTCAAAGTTTGAATTAGCGATACTCATTAAATAAGTTTTTAAAGATTCTGCTGGATAACCACCTTCAATAAAGTGAGAGACACTAGCTTCTGGATCTTTACGTTTTGAAAGTTTACGTTTATTTCCATTATCAAGCTTCATGATCACAGGAAGATGAGCATATCGTGGCAATTTAAAACCAAGAGCGGCAAATAATTCTAAGTGAATTGGTGCGGATGAAATCCATTCTTCACCACGAATAACAGTTGTTGTTCTCATGAAATGATCATCAACAGCGTGGGCAAAGTGATATGTTGGAAGTCCATCAGATTTCATAATGACAATATCAAGATCGTTTTCAGCGATTGAAATATCACCACGAATTTCATCATGGAATGTTACTTTGTTGTTATGATTTCCTAAAGAACGAAAACGAATCACATAAGGTTCTCCGTTTTTGATTCTTGTTAATGCATCGTTTGGATCAATATTACGGCAAATCGCATAATCTCCATAATAACCAGGGATTTCCTTATTCATTTCTTGGATTTCTCTGGTTTCTTCAAGTTGTTCTGCAGAGCAGAAACATGGATATGCACGACCTTTAAGCATTAATTCTTTAATGCAAACACGGTAGATATGTTCTCTTTCACTTTGACGATATGGTCCGTATGAACCAACATCTTTATCTCCTAAATAACCTTCTTCAGGAGCGACATCAAAGAAAGATAATTGACGAACAAGTTCTTCACCACTACCTTCAATTTCTCTTTTGGTATCGGTGTCTTCAAGTCTTAAATAGAAAACACCTTTTGTATCTTTTGCCACTTTATGAGCGACTAAAGATGTAAAAAGAGATCCAAGGTGAAGGAATCCAGTTGGGCTTGGAGCAAAACGAGTTACTTCTGCACCTTCTGGTAAATTTCTTGGTGGATATTTCTTTTCTAAGTCCGCAATTGTTTCATTAATTTCTGGGAATATGTAGTTTGCTAATTCTTCAAAGTTTGCCATAATTTTTGTTTCTCAATATTTATCTTGAAGTATTATACATCATTCTTTATAATAATAAACGCTGAATTGCAGATGTAGTTCAGTGGTAGAACACTACCTTGCCAAGGTAGTTATGCGGGTTCGATTCCCGTCATCTGCTCCAAAATGAAACCAGACCATTGAGGTCTGTTTTTTTTACTTGTCTTTTTCCTTCTACTTGAATTACCGAGGATTTCTCGCTTGTTGAGTTATCAAGATCTCCTTCTGCAAGTATGTTTGCGATATGAAGGCCAATGCTATCTGCACTAACATCAAACAACATTGTCATATCTTTTTGTGTCAACCATGCTGTTTTATTTTTTATCTTTCTCATCAGAATCAGTCTCAGGAGGATTTGACTCATCTGAATCTTTTAATATTCTCTCGAGATTTTCTTTTTCTTTAGCAAGTTCTTCTTCGATCTTTTCTCTTTCTTCAGGAGTTAATTTATTTGTCAGAGTTAAGTTTGTTAAAGCCTTCTCAGTAAGATGAATTGAAGCTTTAGAATAATCATCCCCAGAAGCAAATGAAATCATCTTCAAAACAGAAAAATAATAAGGAATGAACGGGAATAATAGAAATAATGAAACAAATAAACCGATGAAAATTGCGCGGTTAATTTCGAATTTAAAAATAAAGACAGAGGCGGTTGATGCAGCGGCAAAAACAATTAGGAAGAATAAACCAACATACCAAACCGCTCCATAATATTCCTTAAAGAATTCTTTTCTACGAATATGAGATGCAACAAGATATAGACGATTTAATGCTTTGATTGGAAGCGGGTTATTTGTCATCAAATTAAGGTAGAATTTTTCACTATTAAGTAAACAGTGACGAATAAAAACAAATGTACCTAAAACCGATCCACTTAAAGTAACAATTTGCATCATTAAATTTGCCGGAGAAAATTTGTAGAAATGTTCCATCGCGGTTTCCATTTGTTTGATACTTGTTGCTGCTTCAATTTCTTGCAAAATCTCCGCAAATCCTGGTTGTCCTCTTAAAAATGTGTAATATAAAATGATTGTTAAAATTGATGAAACAATGAGCGAAATGAGGATACCTTTTAGAATACCGACAAGAGCTCTAAAACCACCAAAAAAGATTACTTTAAAATAGAATGGATAAAACGCAAAAAACGATTTAATAATGGCGAATTTACTAAGTTGTAATCCAAATAAGGCTGCTTGATAAGCAAATGTAAAAGGAAGGACAACAAAAGGAATTGTTAAGATAATTGTTGGTGGAAATAAGATATTCAGTAAAAGAGATACAGCGATGATGAAAATATACATTGCTGTTAGACTTGATTTAGCACCAAAATCTTTTCCGTATTCTTTCCAAGCTTCTTTTGCAATCATCTTTTCACGTCTCTTAAATTTAAGGTTGCGATGTCTTTCACCGCAAACACCATTTGTTCTTGGTTTAAAGGAGCGACATCTCTGCTCTCATATTCTTTAATAACTTTTTTTAATTTTCTTAAATGAACGATTGATGTATTTTCTTCACCGCTCATTAAAGTGCAGGAATCATTCACTAAAGCAATTGGTATAAACAATGATTCATCAATGTTAATAATGCTCGCTAAGTCTTTTAAATTTCGTTGAGCAATATTTAAGGGATTATCAATGTAGGAATGACCTTTTTTTGATTTAATTAATAAGGAATTGTCTGTACTTTTGCCATATAAATCATCATCACAATAGAAATCATAAAACACATAAATGTACTTGTTTCCAAACAACAATTGGTCGACAGTTAATCTTGAATTATGATGGTTTTCAAGAACTAATTTTGAGATGAAATAATAGTCATCTCGCATTGCAATATGATAGATTTTTTGACCATAGATTCTATGAAAAAATTTACGGTAAATGACTCGATATAAATAAGGAAAAGCAATAGTCATAACTATTGCGATTCCAAGTAAGATAATTAATAAAACAAATAAGAACGACATTCTTTCTTTATGCGAATGATTCAGCTGTTTCAATAGCAACATCAATCATGTTTCTTAAACCTGTTTGACGTTGTTCAGCGGTTAAACGTCCTTCTTTAACAAAGCTATCAGTGACTGTTAAGATAGTTAAAGCACGTTTACCAAGTTCTTTAGCGGTCACGTATAAAGCGTAGGATTCCATTTCAACACCCATGATTCCAAGGGCAGCCCATTTCTTCCAGATTTCTTTATCGTGATCATAGAAAATATCAGCAGCAAAAATGTTACCGATATGATGTGGATATTTCTTTTCAAGAAGTACTTCTCTTGCTCTTAATAAAACATCAAAGTCAGCTAAAGCTGAGAATGTTCCATTAAGTCCGAATTGTGACATCCAATTGGAGTCGGTTGAGGCGCCAGCACAAAGTAAAACATCAAAGAAATCGATGTTTGGTTGATATGATCCACAAGTTCCAACACGAATAATTGTCTCAACATCATATTCGGCATAGAGTTCATGTGAATAAATACCAATGGATGGATGTCCCATACCAGAAGCCATTACGGAAACACGTTTACCGTTTTTTGTGTAACCAGTGAAGCAAAGATTACCACGAACCTGATTAACAAGTTTCACGTCATGTAAAAAGTTTTCGGCAATCCATCGAGCACGATTTGGATCGCCAGGCATTAGAACGACTTTCGCAATATCGCCTTTTTTAGCCTCATTATGTGGTGTAGCCATATAATTCTCCTTATTGTTCGCTTGATATTTTATCAAATGTCTTAATACATTTCATTATTTAATCAAAAATTGTTGTTCCATCTTCATATGCTTTGAAGATTCTCATTAGTTCATCATGAGACATTTTTCTCGACATTTCAGGGAGATTATTCATTGGAAAGAACTTCACATCTGTTGTCTCGTGACAATGTTCATGGAACTTGCTTTCGTCAATTTTTCCTTCAAAGACCATCACATATTCAGGAACATTTTGATTTGATTTATATGGAGTTCTTTCTAGTAATGCGATGAGTCGAACAATCTTTGGTTCGATTCCAGCTTCTTGAGATACTTCATTAAAAGCTGCTTTACTTGGTGAATCATATAATTCTGCCCAACCTCCAGGCATTGACCATAATCCTGAATTAGCTTCTCTAACTAATAAGATTTCATGTTTGTCGTTTACAATCACAGTGCGAGAACTAATCGAAGGAGTTGGATAAATATCTCGAGAAAACATACTTGGACGATCAAATTTAACATCACAAAATTTTTCTATCATTTCTCGCGATAATTCATTCAATTCTTTATAGTTATCAATCGCATATGGATCTTTCGAAAACGTTAAACCGATTTTAGCAATTGAGTGGACTTTTACCACAAAATCATAGAATTCTTGATACTTCATATCGAAATTATAACATAGTGATAATTTCAAGTTAAATCAAAATAAAAAACAACCGAGAATTGTCGGTTGTTTTTGAGCTATTTTATTTTTTATTCAGCTTGTTTATCATCAGCGAACATGAAGTCCTCAAGAATCCTCATAAAGGAATCCGGAGTAACATGAATTAGTTCGCCAGCAACAGCTAATGAAATGCGACCTGTTTCTTCACTAACAACAACAGTCACTGAGTCTGAGACTTCACTAATACCAATTGCGGCACGGTGTCGACTTCCGAATTTACCAGTTAATGGTTTGGTTGTTGGAGTGTAATAAACAGATGCAGCGGCAATCATATCACGTCGAATAACAACTGCACCATCGTGTAATCTTGTGCCAGGATAGAAAATTGTTTGAAGAAGTTCTGGAGTAACAGGAGCATTCACCACTGTGCCAGATTTCATAAAGTCATCCAAATTGGTGTGACGTTCAAATGTAATAATCGCACCAATTTTTGATTTAGATAAATTTTCAACGGCTTGGAAAACACGTGTGTATAAAGCGTGACGATCGAACACTTTTTCAGTACGTTTCGACTTAATCGAAAGAGTATTGGCAACAAGTGGACGAAGATCGCCTTGGTTAATAAGTAAAAATGTAGTTAATAAGCCAACAGTTACAATCAATGAAGCAACCCACAAAGAGGTTAATCCAAAGAACCATGCAACAACTGTTAAAATAAGTCCACATAATGAAACAAAGAATGGGACTTTACGGCGTAAAACCTTAAATAAAATAATCGCTGATCCGATAAGAAGTAATACAAAAAATACTAATTCAACCCATAAACCAGCGTTATTTGTAACAAATTGGCCGTCTTTAAACATAATTATTTAACCCAACGGTGAGCAAAACGGCTTGCAGCAGAAGCAGCAATAGCACCAACGATGTCATCAATGAATGTATTGACTGTGCCGGTGTCTTTTCCATCTTCGTTTAATTTAGCAATGATGCCGTATTTCTTTTTATCGATGAAACCAAAGTTAGTTAAAGCAATTGAACCATAGAGGTTACAAATACCATAAGCTAAGACTTCATCAACGCCATATAATCCTTCATCACGAGTGAGGATTTTAGCTAAATCTTTATCTAACATTGAGCCTTTTTCGGCAGCAACATCAAGTTCAATACCGGTCATAATAGCGTTTTGAACTTCGCGTTTTGATAAAACGGACATGACAGATTCAAGAAGTTCTTCTTTCTTTAAATCAACATGGTAGTCAGCTTGTAAGAAACGAGCACATTCAGCAATGTCGTTGACTGTGACACCACGGGATTCAAGTAATTCAATACATTTTGTACGATAATCTTCCATTCAAAATACCTCCTTTTTGTATTTAAATTTGAATTTTCAACTTAAATATTATAGCACTTCTTATTTATTTAAATAAAGCAAACTATATAAGATTTAGCTTAAAAAAGAAAAGGTTCCATAGGAACCTATTCAAATTTTGTTTCATCAAATCCTTTGAGGATTTTCTTTAATGGTCGAATCACCTTTGCGACATTACCGTCATCAAATGGATTACGTAAATGATTCTTTTCAAGGAGGTGAACAAACGGATATTTTCCACCACTCTTACAAAGTTTAATGTATTTTTTCCATGCTTTTTCTCTATTCTTTGTCATTTCAACAAGGAATTGGAATGCACAGACTTGAGCAAGAGTGTAATCAATGTAGTAGAACGGAGTTCCAAAGATGTGGGATTGTTTCATCCACATTGCACCATGGCCAGAAGATTTCATTGCAGCTGGATATCTCTTATGAGGTAAATATCTTCCTTCAATTTCTTTGAATGCTGCACATCTTTCTTCATGTGTTGCAGTTGGGTGTTTATAAACCCAATGTTGGAATTCATCAATCGTGATTCCATATGGAAGGAAGCAGATCGCATCACTTAAGTGATAATAACGATATTTATCAGCATCTTTTCCAAAGAAGAGGTTCATCCATGGCCAAGCAAAGAACTCCATTGACATTGAGTGAATTTCACATGATTCAAGAGTTGGTGAGCGATAACAACTTGGTTTAATGTTACGAGATAAATAACCTTGCAGTGCGTGACCAAATTCATGAGTTAACACATCAACATCATGAGGTGTTCCATTGAAGTTAGAGAAGATGAATGGATATTTATAATCATCAAAGAAAGTCATGTATCCACCCGGTTGTTTTCCTGGACGAGATTCAAGATCAAGAAGATGTCTTTCTTCCATAAAATCAAAGAAATATCCAGTAATTGCAGACATTTCGTGATACATTTTTCTTCCGCTTTCGACTAAATAATGGGAATCACCAGCAAGTTTTGGGTTACCACTTTTGAAGAAAACGTTGTAGTCGTAGACATACATTTTATTGAATGGAATACCTAAACGTTTTGCTTGTGCTTTTAAGATTTTTTGAGCAACTGGAACAACTTCGGTTGCGATTTGTTTGCGATAGTTAGCAACCATCTCTGGATCATAATCAACTCGGCCTAAAGATAGATAACCAAGCTCAGTAAAGTCTTCAAAACCAAGTTTTTTAGCAGCCTTATCTCTTAGCAAAACAAGTTTTCCATAAATATCACCGATTTCTTGTTCGTGTTCTTGGAAAAATTGATCAACAGCAATCGCGGCTTCTTCTCTAGTTTTACGATCAGCGCTAGAAGAGAATTTGCCCATTTGAGGAATGTTATAAGTTTGGCCTCTAAAGTTAATTTGGGCGCTTCCCATGATTTTGTCATATTGACTTGTTAAACGGTTAATTTCAACAAGTTCTGGAATGATTTTTTCATCGAATGATTTGAGATCATTTTCAATCATTGTGAAATAATATTTTCCATATTTTTCTTCAATTTGTTTACGGTATGGAACAGCAACAAGAATTTTGTTCCATTCGTTTGTTAAATTAGAAATTAATGGAGAGATTTCATCCACTAAATCCTGGAGTTTTGCAATCTTTTCATCCTGAGTATTTAATGTGAAGCGAACTTCAATAATGCTAAAATTAGTACCGATTTTTGAAGCATATCTTTCATAAGCTTTAATGACTTTAAAACCTGTTTCAAAATCTTTTGCATTCTTTAATTGTTCAATAAAAGATTTCATCTTCTTTTCAATTTGTTTGAATGAAAACTTTTGTATAGGAATATCTTCGAATTTAATTGTTTTTTCCATAATCTACCTCCTAATAATATGAGTAAAATTTACCATAATTACGGTTCATATCGCACCAAGTTGTGAATTTGGTACAAACAACACCGTTTTGGTAATTGTAATCAGATTTCATAATTTGAATGTAATAACCAGATGGTTGGAATGCAACAAAGGCATTTACACCTGATGGCGTAGTTGTTTGATATGCACTAGCATTCGCACAATATGCGCTATGACCAATCACATTTAATAACGATTGAACAACAGTTGAAGTTGATGATGCTCCAAGCTTTAAAAGTAAATCCAGCATATCAACGTCACCATAACAAACATTTTGGTATTCACCTTGGAATTCAGAAAACCTTAATGATTTATTCGCGGCAGTTTTTACTGTTGAATAGGCTGTTGAACTATTGTAATCAGCAGTAAATTCATTAAATGCATTCGTAAATGTGTGCATGTTATCTAATTTTAAATATGAAAGGACTTGGTAATTGTCGTAACCGGTTCCATAATCACTAACGAAATCATCACAAATGTCAGTGAGGAATTCTTCTGTCGAATATGATGTTTTATTTTGAATGCTTTGATAGAGTTTTTTGAATGCATCAGTATAATACCAACCACCACCAGATTCTAATTCTTGTGAAGCGACTTGATAGTGGAAGAAATCATCATTAATTGAAGCGATATCAGCCATTTGCATAGTGCAGCAGTCATAGCCAATCCATTCTAACTTAGTTGCGCTTCCTGGTTCACCAAGATTAATTCTAAAGGCATCGTAAGCCTCACCTGGAGTAAGGCCATCACTAGAATGACGTTCATCAAAACATGCACCGCTAATACCACCGCCGTGATTCCATAAAACAACTCCGGTTTTTTCGGCTGGATAGTTTTCTAAACCCCAATCTAAGAACGATGAGAATGTTGCTAAAGAGCCCATATTTGCATCATTTGGTTGGAGATTTGACGGTTCTTTTTCCAATTTTCCAGAATCATTTAAAACCCAACGTGTTAGTGCTTCTGGAACAACTTTTCCATCACTTGTGAATTGTTTGCTCTTAGATTTCCATGAATTAGCTCCGCCAGTTTCAAAGATGATATTAACTCCATCTGGTGCAGCACCAGCATTAACAATTTCTTGAATATCTGTACTAGCATAACCATGATTCGATTCTAAATCAGCTCCACAAACATATAACATGATTGTGTATTCATCCAAAGTGGCGGCTTCTTTAATTGTTAAATTTGCTTTTCCGCTCTTTGTGTTATCGAAATTTGAAGTTGCGGTAATTGTAATTGGACCACCAACAGCAACTGGAGTAATTAATCCAGTATTTGCATCAATTTTTGCAATTTGCGGATTGGATGAAGACCAAGTAACTGTTTTATCTTCTGTTTTTAATCCTGTACCAATAACATCAGCAACCGCTGTCGTAGTTTTATTTAATCTTAAGCTTGATTGAAGTGATACAGAAACGTTTGAAACTCTTGGAGTTGAATCGTTAACAACAACTTTTACAGTGGCAAATTTTGTTGAATCATAAGTTGATGTAGCCGTGATTGTAACTGAGGTTGCACCAGTTACTTTTAAGGCATTTGCTAAACCTGTTGAAGCATCAATACTCACTTTTGTTGGATCAGAACTTGACCAAGTTACAGTTGTCGGAGCGCTATATTGAACATCAACTTTAGCCGTGAATTGCACGCTTTTTTTATTTAATGATTCATAAATATCAAGAGTGTACGTTGTTACTTTTTGACTACCAGCATAGATGGACACACTATTAACAACTGGTGTTGTATTAACAACATTAATTAAAACTGTGTAATATTTTGTTGGATCAGCAACTGATGTTGCAGTAACTGTCCCATAACCAAGATTTGTTGCACTAACCAAACCATTACTATCAACATTTAAAACATCACTTTCATAAGTCCACGTGACAGCTTGACTTGGACTATTAACACCATGAACTGTGGCAGTTAATTGAATAGTGTTACTATTTTTAAGATCAATCTCTGGGTTTTCTGGTGAAACTGTTACATAACTAACAACTGGAACATCATTAACAACTTTAACATTACATGTTGCGTATTTTGAACTATCTTGGTTCGATGTTGCGCTGATTGTTGCACTGCCGACTTTTAAAGCAGTTACAACACCGTTTTCAACGGTTGCAATACTTTGATCAGAACTTTTCCAAGTCAATGATTTATCGAAATCGCCATGGCCTTCAACTGATGCAATTAAAGTTTCAACAGTATAAGGATGAGATGTATTTAAATTAAAATTTAATTCGGAACGATTTAAAGAAACTGATGTTACTTCAGAAATGGTTTCTTCACTTGTCGGTGATGGTTTCGTTTTATGAGAACGAGGCGACATTGTACACCCACTAAGAATGAACATTGCGAGTAATAATGTGACCAGTTTCTTTTTCATCTTTTTTCACCCTAAGGTGAGAATATTTTAATGCTTATTTGTTTTGATTACAAATCAAAAAATTAGTTTATGAAAAATCATCATCGTCCTTATAAATTAATAAGAAAAAAATAATGAAAAAGGCAGTTTGTGTTAACTGCCAAATAGTCGGTTATTGGAGCACCTGGCGGGAATCGAACCCGTACAATTAGCTTGGGAAGCTAATGTTCTACCACTAAACTACAGGTGCATATAAAAAGCCCATAATGAATCATGGGCTTTAATATTAATTAAAGAGAACGGATTTTTCCTTCTTCGTCATGTAAACGAAGAGCTACACCATTAACCTTCTTTAATGCAAGAGCAAATTTTACTGCTTCATCTTCACTATCGAAGACAGCGAGTGGTTTTTTAGCACCAACTTGTTTAAGTTGGTATTTGCCTTCAGAGTTTTTAGAAATATGAACTGGTTTAGACGAAGCTAATTTTGGAGCATGAACTTCTTCTTCAACAGGCTCTTTTTCTTTAACTTCTTCTTTTTTTGCTTCTTCAGGTTCAGCAACACGAATGATTTCTTCAACGTATTCAACAGGTTCTTCGACTTCTTCGTGTTCGCGGAAGAATGGAAGGTCAACATATTCATCATCTTTACAACCAAAGTGTTGTGCTGATGGTTCATAATTTGACATTGCTTTAACAACTTCGAGTTCTTCTTCGCTTAATGGCTCTTCTTCTTCAACGTCTTCGCCTGGAACAAAGTTCGGATCAAACATTGGTAGGTCAACATCTTCTTCTTCAACTTCATTTCGAGAATTACGGAGAGCTTCCATAATACGAAGTTCATCATCTGTATAAATTTCTTTATTCTTTTCGAAATCTGGATCAAACATTGCTAAATCAAGACCTTCTTCTTCGGCACGATGTTTCTTATCTAAGTATTCAAGAATACTTTCTGGGATTTCATCTTCGTGACGATATTGACTTGCGGCAAGAATCACTTCAATTTCATCATCACGGACATAATGACCTTTTAAGACATGGTTTTCACCACGTTCAATATGATCAACTTTATGTTTAAGAAGTTCTGGTTTACGAGCTGGATGGGAAGCTTCAGTTAAGACAGGTGGAAGATCGCTATAATCAATTTCATCTTCTTGTTGTTCCGCTTCAGCTTCTTTAGCTTTTGCTTCAGCTTTAGCAAGTTTCTTTGCTTTGTTTGCCTTGAACATAATAATGACATGAAGGACAAATGCAGCAACGAATAAGACAATTGCGCCAAGAGCAACATAAGTCATCAATCCGTACATTGTATTTTCAACTTCAAGCGCGGTAGCGGCAAAGTCATAAGACATGTTAACGAAAACGCCAAGAGCAGCAACTTCTAAAACAAGTGCGGCAATGAAGCCGAATAAAATACCTAAGAAATGTCTCTTAACAATTGCAAAGACAATCCATAAAACAAATAAGAGTGCACCAACACCCATTGCAGCAAGCATCACATAGATTGGGAATCCAAATTTTTCTTGGAATGCACTGAAATCTTTAAACGCTTCGAGAAGACTTTCAAAAAGCTGACTGAAATCTAGTGCTTCTACACCTTCAAGTGGTGTAATGATTGGATAAACCAATGTAAAGATACCGCAGACTGCAGCAACTGGAATAAGGATTGCGAGGATAATTTTCATAATTTTCATAAGAAAAACCTACCTTTTTATGTGTACATTATAGCACGCACAAAGACAAATCAAAATAAAAACTCCAGCAATCACTGGAGTATTTATCAATTGGTGGATGCTACAGGGCTCGAACCTGTGACCTTCTGTACGTCAAACAGATGCTCTCCCAGCTGAGCTAAACATCCATGGGATTTTGTGGTGCCGTCAGACGGAATTGAACCATCGACCTACTGATTACGAGACAGTTGCTCTACCTGCTGAGCTATGACGGCAGAGGGCGTGATTATATTAAATGATTCACTTTGATATTTCAATAATTTATTTTGAGAAATAACAAAATGAGATTCACTTAATAGAGTTTTCCAACAACCCAGTTGAAAAATTTTGTTGGAACAATTTTGCTAAGAAAACAAAATAATTTGTATTTAGCTCCACCGACATAAAGTGGTTTTATCCAAGATTTGCTGGATATTTTGTAAATTTTGTTAGCCATTTTTTCTGGACTCATTCCATTTTTTTCATCGCGTTCCATTGAAGAAACGGATTTCTCTAAACGAGGATAGACATCACTACCGACAGTGCTTTTTTCTCGAGCACTTGTGAATCCAGTTTGAACATCTCCTGGCATTAAAGCGCAAACTTTAACATGAAACGGGCGAAGTTCATTAGCTAAGGCAAGGGTTAAGGAGTTAATTGCTGATTTACAAGCACTATAAAATGCTTGAAAAGGAATCGAGAAAACAGCAGCGACAGAACTAATGAAAATAATTCGTCCACTCTGTTCTTTTCTCATATAAGGAATAACTGCTTTAGAAACACTAAGAGATCCAAAGAAATTGACATCAAATTGTTTCTTAGCGTCTTCTAAGTTAGTGAATTCAATTGGTCCAGAAATACCAAAACCAGCATTGTTAATTAAGACATCAATGTGACCTTGTTCATCAATGATTTGTTTAATAGCGTTTTGAATAGTTTCTTCTTTTGTAACATCACAAAAAAGGTGTGTGACACCATCAAAAGATTTGCCTGAGCGAGATAGTTCATAAACAATATGACCTTTCGAGGCAAATTTTTTGACTGTAGATAAGCCAATACCGCTTGATCCACCAGTGACCACTACAACTTTAGTTTTCGCTTTTTTCATTATTTACAACGTCAGCAATGATATCAGCAGCTTCATCAATTTGTTTTTCATTATGAGAAGCCATTAAAGTAACACGTAATAAGCATTCACCTTCAGGTGCTGCTGGAGAAACAACTGGGTTAACATAGACTCCACGAGCAAATAATTTTTGGGAAATGATAAATGTACGTTCTGGAGTATAAGTATAAATTGGGACAATTGGAGTAGAAGCTTCAACAATATGTAAACCACGTTTTTGGAAAGCATTACGGCAATAATCACCTAAATCATGTAATCTTTTCACCATTTCAGGATGTGCTTTAAGTTCACGAAGAGCTTGAAGAGCACATGCCGCTGAAGCTGGGGTTAAAGATGCACTAAAGATAAATGGACGGGAAGTGTGACGAACATGATCACAAACTGCTTTTGAAGCAGCCATACATCCACCGATTGAGGCGAGTGATTTTGAGAATGTGTTCATAATGACATCGACTTGGTCTTCTAAACCAAAATAAGATGCTGTGCCACGTCCACCTTCACCTAAAACACCTAAACTATGAGCATCATCAACCATGACTCTAGCACCATATTTTTTCGCTAAAGCACAGATTTCTGGTAATTTACAAATGTCGCCTCTCATTGAGAAGACGCCATCAGTAACAATTAAAATACCTGCGGTTTGTGGAATACTTTGGAGTTGTCTTTCTAAGTCTTCCATATCGCTATGACGATAACGTAATACTTTAGCATAGCTAAGTTTACAAGCATCATAGATACTAGCGTGGTTTTCGCGGTCATTTAAAATGTAATCGCCAAAACCTGCTAGAGCAGAGATAATTCCTAAATTTGATTGGAAACCTGTTGAAAAAGTAACGCAGTCTTCTTTGTGTAAGAAGTCAGCAATTTCTCTTTCGAGTTCTTTATGAAGATCTAAAGTTCCATTAAGGAAGCGGGAACCGGAACAACCAGAACCATACTTTTCTAAAGCTTTGATTCCAGCATTAATAACGTTTTGATTTTCGGTTAATCCAAGATAGTTATTCGAACCAAGCATAATAATGCGGTGTCCTTCCATAACTACTTCTGGGGCTTGTCTCGATTGTAACTCATGGAAGTAAGGATAGATTCCTTTTTCACGAGCTAATTCAAGCAATGGGTTTTTATACTTTGAAAATAAATCCATATTTCAACCTCACTTTTAAAAAAGCACGTGTATTATATTCATAAAATATGAATCTGTAAAACATTTTCTTTCTTAATAAATAAAATATTTAAGATTTGCTGGAGATATTATTTGTAAAAAACGTATATCAAATAAAAAGAGATTGCGAACAATCTCCTTATTTGGGTGCCCACGGTCGGACTCGAACCGACATGGATTTCTCCGAAGGATTTTGAGTCCTTTGCGTCTACCAATTTCACCACGTGGGCTTTTTTAGGGTGCAGTGAGCGAGACTTGAACTCGCAACCCTAACGGGATGGGCTTCTGAGACCCACGCGTATACCAATTCCGCCACCACTGCGCTTGGTTAAGTATACACTAATAATTCACTTATAAATAAATCTTTTTGATTTTCTCTAAAGTTGGATCATCAGCCTTAGAAAATTCCAATTTATCGAGTTCTTCTTTATTTGACCAGGCCATGTCAATGTGTTCAGTTAAGGTTGGAGTTCCTTCTAAAAGTTCACAACGATACGTGTCAATATGAAGAATTTGAGTCGGGTATTCATCAACGATATTTGTGATACGTTCATGAACTTTAACTTTGATTTTTAATTCTTCTTGAAGTTCACGGGCTAATGCTTGCTGAGGAGTTTCACCTGGTTCAATCTTTCCGCCCGGGAATTCCCATTTAAATTTTGTCTCTCCTTTATTGCCTCTTTGTGCCGCAAAAACATAACCATCCTTAATGATTGCACCAGCAACAACAAAAACTTCTCTTTTCTTATTTTCACCGACAGTTTTTGGTTTATTTTCAGTTTTTGCTGGTTTTTTTGATCTTCCTTTTAAAATCAAAATGAGCATAACTATGCAAGCGATAAATGCTAATGCAGCAAGAACAATCATTGCCCAAAAACCAATTGTGTAAGGAGTAGTAATCTTTTCTCCACCCTTCTCAGAAAACTCTTTAACTTTCAGTCCAAGAAACAATGCGAGAAGTCCAAAAACAACTGTCGCAATCCCACAGTTTCCTAAGACAATAAGTAATTTAGATGATTTTGATTCGTTATTTTTTTCGTTTGCCATAGGACAAATTATAAATCATTGAATTTCTTTATTTAATAATAATTAGATATTTTTACGAATAAAGCTCTCAATTTTATCAAATGGAATCTTATCGTGATTTGATCCACCATCATATAAATCGCAGTGTGTTGCATCTTTGACTAATAAGAATTCTTTGTTATCACCTTTTAATAATTTAAAGGCATCTTGACCAAAATATAATGAGTGTGCTTTTTCTCCGTGAACAACTAAAACAGCACTTCTAATTTCAGACGCGTATGTGAATAGTCTTGTATTTAAAAGTGATGTGCCTGCAGTGACATTCCATCCACCGTTACTATTTAAACTACGTGAGTGATAACCTCTTTTTGTTTTGTAATAGTCATAATATTGTTGAACAAACCAAGGTGTTCCTGTTGGATCATCAACAACTCCGCCACCTAATTTATATGTACCGTTTTTGAAATCGAGAGTTCTTTGAGCATTAATCGCCACCCTTGCTTGATAGCGACTTTCTTCATTGTTAGCTTGATCAAAATAACCGTTTCCAGTCACTCTAGACATGTCATACATTGTGACAGCCACAGTCGCTTTAATTCGGGTATCAATGCAAGCAGTTTGAATTGCCATTCCGCCCCAACCACAGATTCCAATAATTGAAATCTTACTTGGATCAACTAAATCTAGATTGGATAAGAAATCAACAGCAGCCTGGAAATCTTCAACATTAATATCTGGTGAATTCATATAACGTGGTTCCCCACCACTTTCACCAGTAAAAGATGGATCAAAGGCAATTGTTAAGAATCCTCTTCTTGCCATCTCTTGAGCATAAAGTCCACTCGATTGTTCTTTCACTGCTCCAAATGGTCCGCTAACAGCAATTGTTGGTAATTTGCTGGTGTTTTTTGGCCAAAACATATCAGCAGCTAACTCAATACCAAAATGATTTTTAAATGTTACTTTCTTATGATTAAGTGATTTTTCTTCTGGGAAAACTTTATCCCATTCTTGAACTAATTTAAGCATTATATATTCTTCCCCATTTCATAAGCTAAATGTAATTTTTCGCTTTTCATAATATCATTTGGAGAACCAAGTCCTCCAATAAATAAAGTATCTTTTAATTCAACACCTTCAAAGCAATCAATCCATCCTTGTAATCCTTGAATTGCTCTTAAAGGAACTTCTTTATCTTCTTCATGAGCAACAGTTAAAAAATAAACTTCTTTAAATTTGTTTTCGCGAGCATATAAACAGTTACAACGGTCAATTAATGTCTTCATTTGACCAGACATTTCGTAATAATAAATCGGTGATGCCCAGACAATGACATCGCTATTAGAAATCTTATCAGCGATTTCGTTTGCGTCATCATTAATCACACATTTACCAAGTTTTTGACAAGCTAGACAACCTTTACAAAATGCAATGTTTTTATCTTTTAATGAAATAAAATCCACCGCATTTCCGGCATCTTTTGCTCCTTTTTCAAATTCGTGAGCAAGTGTTTCAGAATTGCTACCAAATCGATTACTTGTTGAGATAATTAATACTTTTTCATCAGTTTACCTTCATCTACTTTATAACCGGAATTATAAATTCCGTAAATATAGTAAAGATACTCTGGTATCTAAGTCAAGACAAAATAAAAGGCTATTTAACAATATTTTTTGTGGTTTTCTAACTTTAAATACTTAAGCTTAAAAATTACATTTTATTTTTTATTTTAATTGTTATGCGTTTTATTTGCCCAGCTCGATATCTTAAGATATCATTAAAAACGAGGAAATGATTATGAAGATTGCTTTTTTTGACACTAAAGATTATGACATTGAATCTTTTGATTCATTAGTCAAGGATACTGATATCGAAATTAAATATTTTGAACCAAAATTAAACATCGATACTGTTAAACTAACCGCTGGGTTTGATGGAGTGTGCGTCTTTGTTAATGACTCGATTACCAAGGAAGTCATAGATGAATTATATAAAAATGGAGTAAAAGCCATCTTTTTAAGATGTGCTGGATTTAATAATGTCGATTTAAAATCGGCATTTGGTAAAGTACACGTTTATCGTGTTCCAGCTTATTCTCCATATGCAGTTGCGGAACATGCGATGGCGTTATATTTAACGAGCAATCGTCGTATTCATAAAGCCTATAACCGAACAAGAGAATATAACTTCTCATTATCAGGATTAACCGGTAATGACTTACATGGCAAAACAGTCGGTGTTATCGGAACTGGTAAAATCGGAAGAATCTTTATTAATATTTGTAAAGGATTTGGAATGAATGTCATTGCATATGATTTATTCCCAATTAAAGATAGCGATATCAATTATGTTTCTTTAGAAACATTATTTAAAGAATCTGATGTAATTTCCCTCCATTGTCCTCTAACAAAAGAAACCACTCATATCATCAATAAAGACACAATTGCTTTAATGAAAAAGGGAGTGGCTATTATCAACACCTCAAGAGGTGGATTAATTAACTCAGAAGATTTATTAGATGGTATCAAAAGCCGTCAAATCGGTTCTGTCTGCTTAGATGTCTATGAAGAAGAAGGAAACTTATTCTTTGAAAATAAATCAGGGCACATTATGGATGACTCCACGTTACTACAATTAATCGCGATGCCTAACGTCCTGATCACTTCCCATCAAGCGTTCTTAACAAAAGAAGCTTTAAGTAACATCGCAAAAACAACGATTGAAAATATCAATAAATTCTATCAAGACGAATTAAACAGTGAATGTGAAGTTTGTTATCGATGTGGCAACGAAGCCCATTGCGCAAAAAAGAGAAACGCGAAGTGTTTCTAAAGAAAATAAAATAACAAGTGCCAGGGCACAAGACAAATAAAAAACCCTCATATAGCTTCATTAAATGAGGGTATTTTTTTGCATTTGGTGGATCTGACCGGGCTCGAACCGGCCACCTCCTCCATGCCATGGAGGCGCTCTCCCAGATGAGCTACAGACCCAGGTGCCTAACTATATTATCTTTTAATAAATAAAAAGTAAAGAAAAAGCCTCTTTGAATTTTGAGGCTTACATAGGCGCGCCCAAGACGATTCGAACGTCCGACCCTCTTCTTAGGAGGAAGATGCTCTATCCAGACTGAGCTATGGGCGCATATAGATTGGTTGCTTTCCACATTAACGTTTCAAGCAACCAATTTTATCTTAATTTAATTAATAATTAAAGAGCGTTATACAAGTTTAGAATCTTTTCTTCGAAATCCTTAAATGTTAGATTTTTGTTAGATAATTGATTTTCAAAAACATATTTTTCAAAAAAGTTAAAGTATTCATGGATATTTAAAATTTGTATACGATTATGAAAAGGTTTACCCATTTTGATACAATGCGTACCCTATAAGTAATTTGTGTACCCCGTTATTGGACAAAAATGTCCAAATTGTGTTAAACACAATAATTACCATCCTATTGGAGAATTGTTTTGAGCTCTTTTTTAACATAATCGATATCACTATTAGAAAGAATAGGAATCAGCTTTTGTATTTGTTTTTCAGATTTATTCCACCATTCTAGCTTTTCTAATAGTTCAATCATTTCATCGTCAAATCTTTTTCTTATTACTTTAGCGGGGTTACCGACTACTACTGAATAAGGAGGAATATCACTACCTACGACAGAGTTAGCGCCAATAATGCAGCCATCACCAATATGAACGCCTGGAAGAATAACAGCATTTTGACCAATCCAAACATCATTTCCCACTATAGTGTCTCCTTTAAAAGGTAGATCGTTTATTTTTGGTGCGTTTTGTTCCCAACCTTTAAAAATATAAAAAGGATAAGTGGAAGCACTATTCATTTGATGATTAGCCCCGTTCATAACAAATTCTACATTATGACCAATTTGGCAAAACTTACCGATAATGAGTTTATCGCCTAAAAAGTCATAATGATGAGTTACTCTACTAGCAAAGTTTTGACCATCGTAATATGAGTATTTACCGACTTCGATATTTCTTGTTGAAGCAATTAATGTTGGTTTTATATAAACAACACTTTCATCTCTAGATTTTAGAGAATATATCTTTCGCCAATCTGGTTTGTCAGCGTCATGGGCCATATTCATTAACTTATCCGTTTCAACATCACTTAAATCTAAGAATTCAGCAGCATTTACATTAAATGTAAGGATTAACGCTATTACTTTATCAAAAGACATTTCGGTTAATCCTGTTTCAATTTTATTGACCATTGATTTATGGGTGTAGCCTAAAGCCTCCGCAAATTCTTGCTGAGTCATATTATTTTCTAGACGAATCTTTTTGATTCTATCTCCTAATACTTTGTATACTGGCATATATTTTCTCCTTTTGTGGCGCTTTTTGCGGTACCATTTTGCCATCACAAAATAGTTTTTCCAATAAATGACATTACTTCTTTTCTATTTTCTTAATTGGCTTCTCGTTGTTTTTATTAAACAATTCTTTTTCTTTATTAGCTTCTTTGTTAAGAATGATTAACCTCTCTTTTGGTGAGATTTTATTTGCTATCAATTGAGCATTCATAAATTCCAGATTACTTAAAATTGCTAATTCAATTGTGTTAGCATAATCTCTAAGATTGCCTTCTTTTTCTGGATTTACTTCTCTCCATTCTTTGGCTCTTTTACCAAATAAAGCAACATTTAAAAGATCTGCTTCGCTTGCATAAATATAGCTCTTTTGTTCATAAGATAGTTCAATAGGGACAAGGTTTTCTTTAACTGCATCGGTTTGAATTAAATAATTAAGCTTTGTTAGCATTCTTTTGCCATGCCATTCAAGTTGATCAGATTCTTGAGCCTTTAACCTTTGGAATTCTTTGATAATATATAATTTGACTTCCGCCGAAATCCATGATGCAAATTCTAAAGCAATATCACGATGAGCAAATGTTCCTCCACCGTATTTTCCAGATTTAGACTTGAATCCTATAGCATTTGTACATCTAATCCATTTGGAAGGTGTCATAACAAACGAATTTCTTCCAGCTTCACTCTTAAACGCATCGAATTCGACGCGGTTAAAATGTTCATTGTTTAATAATTCCCACAAACCAATAAACTCTATTGTGTCTTTTAATCTCATCCAGTTTTGTATTGGATATCTTGGATCGTCTTTATTTAGCATTCTGGCTAAATCGGTTAAACTGATGTAATCATCATCCCCAATTCCGGTAATATTAATCTCAATATTTTTTACAGTGATTTTATTCATAAAACGATTCTCCTTTTATCAATTATATTCTACTATAAAATAGAGTGTCGTTCTACCTAAATCGATAAAAACAGTGACTTTGTATCATCACTGTAATCTTCATCCTGGTCGGAGCGAGGAGAATCGAACTCCTGACCTCTTGGTCCCGAACCAAGCGCACTACCAACTGTGCTACGCCCCGATTATAAATCTAAACCAAACTCAAAAAGTGACATTTGGTCACTATCACCAAGTCCATCTAATGTACCAATTGCGCTTAAATCTTCAACGTTTGTTGATGAGAGTTTGGTTCGTTTAAGAAGGTCTTCTTTGGAAGTAAATGGACCATCTTTTCGAGCATCAACAACACTTTGAGCAGCGTTTTCACCAAGTCCATCAATGACAATAAATGGACAAATCAGTGCTTTATTTTCATGATCAACAACAAATTCCGTTGCTTTTGAATTGTATAAATCAACTTTTTCAAATTTATATCCACGTTCTGTCATTTCAATGGCGACTGTCAGCATCTTTAAAATATCTGTTTCTTTTGGAGAAAGTTTTTCATGTTTATTCTTTCTTCCTTTGAGTTCATCGTAACGTTGAATAATTGCTTCTTTTCCTCCAAGCATTGGAACGATGTCGTATTGTTTACAACGTGCTGAGAACCAAACAGCATAGAATTCGAGTGGGTAATAAAGCTTAAAATAGCCAACACGAACCGCCATTGTAACATAAGCAACAGCGTGAGCTTTTGGGAACATATATTTAATCTTATTACATGATTCAATGTACCATTCTGGAACATTGCAGGCTCTTAGAGCTTCCACTGCTTCAGCAGGAATTTTTCTACCCTTACGAACTGATTCCATTGTATTAAAGGCAGTTTTTGGTTGAACGCCTTTCTTAATTAAGTAAGTCATAATGTCATCACGACATCCAATAACTTCACGAATGGTACATGTACCATTCTTAATTAATTCAGAGGCATTACCCTGCCAAACATCGGTACCGTGGGCTAATCCAGCAACAACAACTAAATCAGCAAATGATTTTGGTTGAGCACCAAGTAAAATATCGCGACATACATCAGTACCAAATTCTGGTAAACCAGAAGCACCGTTTCTCACTTTCAGATAGTTTCCATCTCTTTCAAGAGCTTTATCGGTAGTGAATAATGAAATAACTTTCTTATCATTTAATGGAATGTCTTTCATATTCACTCCAGTCATTTCCGTCATTAGTCTTAAAGCTAATGGATCAACGTGACCAAGAAGGTCAAGTTTCAGAAGAGCATCGTGAAGTGCGGTATAGTCTAAGTGTGTTGTTAGCCAATCTGATTCTTTATCATCAGCTGGATATTGAATTGGAGTGAAATCATAAATATTACAACTCTTTGGAAGAACCATAATTCCACCTGGATGTTGTCCAGTTGTTCGTTTTGTATCAGCAACATGTGATGCTAAATAAGCAATATAAGCTGATGGAATTGTACTTGGATCAATCCCACGTTCTTCGAAATAACCTCGGACATAACCAAAGGCTGTTTTATCAGCAACTGTTTCAATCGTTCCTGCTCTAAAAACGTTATGTTCTCCAAAGATATCTTTTGTACTATTGAACGCACGTTTTTGATAATCACTTGGGAAGTTTAAATCAATATCTGGAATCTTATCCGCATTAAATCCAAGGAATGTTTCAAATGGAATATTTTGACCATCACCAATCATTTTTTCACCGCAAATCGGGCACTTTTTATCTGGAAGGTCATATCCGGAATGGATTTCTGGATCATCAATCCACTCTAAATGTTTACACTTTGGACAGTGGTAATGTGGACGAAGTGGATTAACTTCAGTAATGCCAAACATATGGGCAGCAAAAGATGAACCAACAGATCCACGTGACCCAACAACGAAACCCGCTTCATTAGCTCGACGAACAATTTCGTGAGCAATGTAATAGGTAACAGAATAACCGTTATCAATAATACCAGAGAGTTCTCTAGATAAACGATTTTCAATTTCTTCTGGAAGTGGATCTCCATAGATTTCATGTGCTTTAGCGTAACACGTGTCTCTTAAAATCCTTGGTGCATCCTCAATCACAGGTGGATGTAAGTCTTTTTTAATTGGTTTAAAATCACCGATTGAATCAGCGATCTTATTTGTATTTGTTACAACAATCTCGAAAGCTTTTTCTTTGCCTAAGAAACTAAAAGCATCAAGCATTTCTCTAGTCGAACGATAATGTTGATCAGGAGCTTGAAGCGTTGTATCTCGCATATGAAGTGGGTGGAGCTTACCACCAACAGCTTTAGCAGAGATGTAAACATCTCTTGTAATCTTATCTTCTGGATTTAAATAGTGAACATCACCTGTTGCAACGACTGGTTTTCCGACCTCATCAGCACATTCGACAATGTCTTGAAGAATCTTTTTAATTTCATCAAAACTATCAACACTACCTAAATTAACTAAGTTTCGATAATTCTCTGGAGGTTGGACTTCGATAAAATCATAAAATTTCATGACTTCTTTTAAATCTTCTTTTGTCATGGTGCGGGCTGCATCAAAAACTTCGCCATTGGAGCAGGCTGAACCAAGTAAAAGATGTTCTCTAAGTCGAGCAATTTCTCGTTTTGGAGTTTTTGGAACATCGGCTAAATATTTAATGTGAGATAAAGAGACTAGTTCATAGAGTGCTCTAAAGCCTTCTTCGTCTTTAACTAAGCAATTAATATGACTTGGACGAATATGTTTTAACATCGCCTCAGTTGTCTTAATTTTTGCTAAATCACTATGCAAAAGTCCAATATTTTTCTCAGTGAGACGATTTAACATTGCTAGCCAAACTTCATTCAAAACCTTCGCATCGTAATCAGCACGGTGAGCTTCTTCATCATTATAAGATTGAATTCCAAGGTTTCTTGATAAAGAGCCTAATCTATGTGAGCCAGCTTCTGGGAATAAATAGTGGGATAAGGAAAGTGTATCAATCGCTGGAGGATTAATTGGCTCTCTTCCCATCCGGATTAAAGAAGCATTAATAAACCCAAGGTCGAATGTGATGTTATGGGAAACAATGATTGCATCTTTAAAGAAATCAATGATTCGATCAGCGCATTCTTCAAATGTCTTTGCAGAGTTTACCATCGCTTGAGTTATGTGGGTTTTGTCTTGGATTTTTTGTGGAATTGGGATTAAAGGATTAATAAAGAAATCCTCAGTTTTAACAATATTTCCGTGTTCAAAACGAATTGCGCCAAATTCAGTAATTCGGTCATATTCTTTGGAAAGTCCAGTTGTTTCTAAGTCGAAGACAACATAGGCCGTATTACGAAGAGGAATTGGTTTTGGATTTAAAGCAAATGGGAGTTCATCATTCACCATGTAAAGTTCAGAACCGTATAGGATCTTAACTCCAGTTTCTTTTGATGCGTTTTGCGCTTCTGGGAAAGATTGAACAACACCATGGTCAGTTACAGCTATTGCTTTATGACCCATTGATTTTGCTAATTTACAATAATCAGTAATCGAAGTTACACCATCCATAACAGACATTCTTGTATGGAGATGAAGTTCAACACGTTTTTGTTCTTCGTCATCAGTTCTCATTGCTGGAGGTGGAACGATTTCAAAACCACGAGCAATAACGGAAACTTGTCCACTTCGTTTATCGGCTTCAGCATAACCTTTAACGTGGATATACATGGAATTTTTGAGTTTTTCCATCTCTTCTACTGTCGTATGTTTATTTTCGACAATGCGAAGATTAATCGCTTGGTTATCGTTTCCAAGACCGCAAGGACAAACGGCCTTTCCAAAGAAATTTGTACGGATTTTATCGATACCGAAAACTTCGCCAGTAATGTCGACGTTTCCGCTATCCTCTTTAATTAAAGAAAAGTCTGTATATTTCTTAAATGGAATCGTGTCTCTCCAAGCTTGAGGATCATAATCAGGGTTCATTCGATTCTTTTTAGTATTCTTACCAAGGTCTTTTAGTTGCGAAATATTATTTTTTAAGGCTTCAATATATTGTTCTTCATAAGCTCTTAAAGCACTTTCTTGTTCTTCTTCCTCAACCATCTCGCTGCTTTTGTAATAGGAATCATCATCACCGCTTGTAATGTTTTCTTCTTCATAAACTTCGTTCGCTTTTTCTTCCATCTTTTCGAGTTCTTCTTGAGAAACATTTGGGGTGAGTTTTTCTTCGACTCTGATTTCCGAATTTACATCAATTCGATAACCTAAAAATTTGAGGAAATCTTTAAAATCATCCAAGATTTGTCGGTTATTTTCTTTTTCTTCTTCGTTTTTATAGACAAAAATTACTGCACCATCTTTTTCATCTAAAACTTGGTTTGATTCATAGCGATTATGACTTCGATGCCAATCTGAAAACAAACGTATTGCATCTTTCGCGGTCGGTTTAATTTTGTATGAAAATTTTAAATCATATGGATAGTTAATTGTTTCAAGTCCGTGTTGGAATTCTTCTAGAAGATCATATTTCCAAGGAGTGTCCTTCACCACAAGCATATCAACTTGTTCACGTTTAAATGGGTTACGAGTGACTAGATCAAAATCCAAATCAAAACGATCGATATTCTCGATGTGAATTGAAGTTAGAAATCTACGCATCTTCTCGTTCATATTTCTACACCAGTTTAATAATATCTAAAACAACAATCGCAATCATTAAGCCAAAGAGAAGAACTAATCCTACTGCAGACATAATTCCTTTGACTTTTGAAGGGATTTTCTTCTTTGTAACGCCTTCAATGATGGTTACCATAAGTTGGAATCCATCTAATCCTGGGAATGGAAGTAAATTAATGATTGCAAGGTTAACGCTGATCATTCCCCAGAAATAAAGATAAGTTGCGAATGTATAAGAACCATATAGGTTTGCTGTCATATCAAAGATGCCAACAATACCAGACATGTTTTTAATTCCACCAGTAAAGAGAGTTCCAATTCCTCTAAAGACGGCAACTGAAGCATCACCAAAATCAACAAATGTTTGATTAACTCGATCACCAAATGTCCAGTCCTCATCGTTCATTGTTTTGAATGATAAACCAATGTCATCCCAAACGTATTTATCACCACTTTTCACAGCTTTCAAAGTTGGATTAAAATCGACAATAATGTCATATTTTTTGCTCACTTCGTTATAACGTTTGAAATGAAGATGAGCTTCAAAACTTGAGTTTTCAAAAGCGGTATAAGTCTTTTGTGTGAAGTCGGCATATAAAGTAGTTTGATCAATCTTTTGGTCGACTCTAAAGTAGGCATCATAAAGAGGTTTATTAATGACCTCATAAGTATTATCTTCTTTGAGTTTTGCAATATTTTCACCAGCAATTGCTGGATAAATTAATAATCCATCACTAAATTTAGTGTAATGTTTTGTTCCTGTTGGAGCATAACCTAAAACATATTTGTTTGACTCAATTTCAACATTTTCATCAATGACAAAAAATTGTCCGCCATGAATGACTTTACTAGAATCTGTGTATTCATAAGAGATGTAGCTATTGTGAGTATAAGTCATCAAGTCATCTTCTTTTAAGACGGATGCAGCAAGGCTACCTTCAGTAATTGAAGCATATCGAGTTGTAACAATGCGAGGGAATGCTAAATTAGAAATCGCGATTAAGACAAATGCTAAAATCGCATTCAAAGTAACACCAGCAACTAAAACGATGCACTTCTTCCATTTCTTAATTCCTTCAATTGATCTTTCTTGAGGAAGATTTAAACCTTCTTCAGGAATTGAACCTTCTTCTCCATACATTGAAACGTATCCACCAAATGGAATCGCTCTAATAGAGAAATAAGTTTCTTTTCCTTTACCACGTTTATGATAAATCGCTGGTCCAAATCCGATTGAGAATTCATAACAATATACGTTAAAAAGCTTTGCCATTGAAAGATGGCCAAGTTCATGAATCGTGATTAAAACACTTAGTGAAACAACAAAGAGAATAACTGATACAATCCAATCCCAAGCGCTCATTAGTTCACCTTTCTAGCATTCTTATCAATTCGTTTAATCTGAGATAATGATGGTTGACGAATTAATTTTTGCTTTTCCACTTTCTTTCCGACAAATTTAGCAATATCTAAAAAACCAATTTCATGATTTAAGAATCGGTTTACCGCTGTTTCGTTTGCTGCATTTAATGCAATCATTTTTGAAGCACCTTCAAGCAAAGCTTGTTTAGCAATTTCAGTACATGGATAACGTTTATAATCATAATCATGGAAATGACAATCTTTGAATTCATCAAGAGCCTTCACAAAATAAACTTTGTAATCGCTTTTTCCTTCAAACATCGCCCATCTAATTGGCTCATGCATATCAGGTTTTCCATAATCAACAATGAGTGTTCCATCATTAAGCTCAACCGCAGAATGAATCAAAGATTCATCATGCATTTGTACTCTAATCTTGTTTAATGGGAAATGATAAAGATAATATGCTTCAATAATTTCAAAGCCTTTGTTCATCATTGTGGCACAGTCAATTGTAATCTTCGCACCCATTTTCCATGTCGGATGACGTAAAGCATCCTCAGGAGTTTGTTTAGAAAGCTCAGAAATTTCAACATTTCTTAAAGCGCCACCACTTGCCGTAATAATGAGCGATTTAACATCTTTTATATCGCATTTTGATAAACACTTAGCTAAAGCAACATGCTCGGAATCAATTGGATATAATTTACCTTTTCCTTCATCAAGCAATTTATTGATGAGAGTTCCACCAGCAACAAGAGCTTCTTTATTCGCTAAACAAAGAATTTTATTTTTCTTTAAAACTTCTACTGCTGGTTCTAAACCAACAAAGCCCACTAAAGCATCAACACATTGATCAAAATCCGTTTGATGAATTAATTTATTTAATCCTGATTTTCCTGAGAAAACTCGGATATTTTTATATTGATGTTTTAATTCATTCGCGTTGGTCTTGCTGGTGATATAAACATTTTTTACTTCTTTAAATGAAGAAATTATTTCTTTTGCTTTTTCTATATTTTTGCCAACTGAAAAACCAACAAGTTCAAATTCTTCAGGATATTTTTTAATGATATCCAGAGTTTGAGAACCAATTGATCCAGACGCTCCAAGCAAAAGAACTTTTTTCATTAAATTTTTCCTATCATTTCAATAAAGACAATTAAACCGCTAACAAGACCACTAGCAAAAATTAGTGAATCAAGACGGTCAAGAACACCACCGTGTCCTGGAAGAATGGTGGAGAAATCTTTCACGGAGAAACTTCTTTTAATGGATGAGAAGAAGAAGTCTCCAATATCACCAAAGAATGGGATTAATAACGAGATAATCAATAACCAATACCAATGGTTAAGATCAAGCTGAGGAAGAATTGGAAGGCCACATGCAGCCATCACCATCGCAAAGATAAATGTCACAGCAAATGAAATCACGATGCCACCAATCGCACCTTCCCAAGTTTTCTTTGGAGAGATTTCTGGAGCCATTTTGTGTTTGCCGAATAATAAACCAACAAAGAATGCGCCAATATCGTTAACACAAACTCCAACAATCACATAAAAGATTAATCCTAATGATTGACCATAAACAAATCCGTTTTCTGTAATAATTTTTCCTGTTTCAGCAAATTTCACAAACGGAGTAAAACGTAAATAAAGTAATGATTGAACACCTAAAGAAAGAACAACAATCATTGAGAAGAAATAGAAAACATATCGAATCGTGAATTCTCTACTAAAGAAACACATCACGAATAAGACAGCCGCACTAGTTAATAAAAGCATTTCAGAAAGCTTTAATTCGGAGAAATTGACCGTGAAAAAGTTCGCAAAATCAATGTGCTCATGTGCTTTCACTGCATCTAGATAGTTTCTAAAAATGACGTAATAACACGTTGCGATTAGTAAGATAATTACAACAACGAATGTAATTTTTCGAATCGTTCCAGTTAAGTTTGTAATATGAACACTTTCATAAGCAAAACAAATCGCAATTAAAACTGAAAGAGCAACAAAATAAATACTTCCAAAAATAATTGCTGGAACAAGAAGCGCGACCAAAACAATCGCCGTTAAAGTTCTAACTTTAATCGAATGTTTTTGTTCTTTAGTTAATTCATTCTTTGACATGGTCTAAACCTCCGAAACGTCTGTTTCGATTGTTATATTCCCTTAAACAATCCACAAAAGCTTCTCTTTTAAAATCTGGCCAATGAACTTGTGTGAAAACAAATTCTGCATAAGCAAGTTGCCATGGAAGAAAGTTGCTTGTTCTTTCTTCTCCGGATGTTCTGACTAATAAGTCAACATTTGGTAAACCTTTTGTGTATAAATGATTTTCAAAAACTTGTTCATTAATATCTTCGACATTTAACGTACCGTTTTTCACTTCTTCAGCAATCATTTTTGCAGCACGTGTGATTTCTTCTTTACCACCATAATTGAGGCAAATATTCATCACATAAGTGTCGTTGTCTTTTGTTAAATCGATTGATTTTAAACAGGTTTTTTGTGTTTTTAAAGGAAGACGAGAAATGTCACCTGAAATAATTACGCGAACCCCATCACGGATTAAATGATCAATTTCTTTTTTGAAAAATGTTTCTAGATATTTAAAAAGGTGATCGATTTCACTTTTTGGTCTTTTCCAGTTTTCTGTAGAAAACGCATAGAAAGAAACAACTTTGATTCCATAATCTTTACAGTGATCAAAGACTTCAATAATACGATTGCAGGCTTCTTTATGCCCTAAAGTACGAGGTAATCCTCGCTGCTTAGCCCAACGTCCGTTTCCGTCCATGATGAAAGCGATATGTTGGATTGGTTTATTTAATTCGATTTCTCGTTTCATGCTTCATATTATATACGCATACGAAGGCACAATAAATAAAGAATTGAAAAATTTCTAAAAGAAAAAGGAGGAATTACCCTCCTTATTAGATTGAGAGAATGTCTTTCTCTTTTTCAGCAAGAATCTGATCGATTTTTGCGATTGCTTCATCAACGACTTTTTGAATTTCTTCTTGAACTCGTTTCTGATAATCTTCCGTCATATCCTCGGCTTCTTTGACAAAGTCAATATATTCACGACGGACGTTTCGAACTGCGACTTTTGAATTTTCAGCAGTTGCTTTTGCTTTCTTCACTAACTCTCGACGTGTGTCTTCAGTTAATGCTGGGAAAGTAAGACGAATGCAATCACCTTCGCTAACTGGGTTAACACCAAGATTAGCAGCAGCGATACCAGCAACAATTGCCTTAATGTCATTACGATCATAAGGTTTAATCAATAATTGACGTGGTTCTGGAACAGTAATTGAAGAGATTTGGTTCACCGCAATTTTATCTCCATAATAATCGCATTGAACTCGATCTAAGATTGCTGGTGTCGCTCGACCTGTACGAATCATAACTAATTCTCCACGTAAAGCTTCAACAGTTTTTTCTAATCTGCTTTGACATTCTAATGTAATATCATCCATCTTTTTATCCTCTCTTAATTGTTGTTCCGACATCCTCTTTACGCACAACTTTTAGAAAATTATCGTAGTTTTGCATATTAAAAACGCGAACATCGATATCTTGATCCTTTAACATTTCAACTGCTGTTAAATCCATTACTTTAAGATTTTTGGCAATGATTTCTGAGCAGGTGATTTCTTTAAACATATAAGCATCTTTGTTATAGCGAGGATCATCACTATAAATACCGTCAACTCCATTCTTTGCAATTAAAATTGCATCACAACCGACTTCAATCGCTCTTAAAGTAGCGCATGTATCGGTTGTAAAGAATGGCTTTCCAGTACCTCCACCAAAGACCACAACAGTCTTTTCTTTAAGATACTTATCGGCGAGTTCTTTCGAGAAGGTTGGAGTAAACGATTCCATTGGAACTGCTGACAAAACAACCGCGTTTTGCTGGTTATTTTGTAAACAATTGGCTAATGCGAACGAATTAATAATCGTTCCAAGCATGCCCATTTTATCTCCAGTAACTCGTTCGATTCCACTCTTCTCAACAATCGAACCTCGACAAATATTTCCAGCGCCGATAACGACGCAAACTTCAGTACCAAGTTCAGCAATTTGTTTAATTACTTTGGAAATATTTAAAAGAGCCTCCGGGTCTAAAATGCCGTTACTCTTATCTCCAGCGAGAGCTTCGCCAGATAATTTGATGAGAATACGTTTGTACACCTTTTGGCTCTCCTTTTGGAATTATTTAATTTCTTTCATGACTTCTTCAGCAAAGTTATCTTTACGTTTTTCGATACCTTCACCAACAGAATAACGAATGAATTTAACAATCTTAATTCCTTTTTCTTTAGCGACTTGAGCAACGCTCTTTTCGCCATCAAGTAAGTATGCTTGACTACCTAAAACAGATTCAGCAAGAACTTTCTTCACTTTTCCGTTAGCAATACCTTCAAGCATTTGGGCTGGTTTTCCAGCCATCTTTGGATCTTCTTTCATATTCTCCAAAGCGATTTCTTTTTCATGAGCAATCACTTCAGCTGGAATATCTTCTTCAGCAATGTATTTTGGAGCGTTAGCGGCAATGTGCATTGCAAGACCCTTAGCAAATTCAGCATCTTCTTTATCAAGAACAACTAAAGTTGCAATCTTTCCACCCATGTGGATGTATGAACCAAATCCTTCACTGTCTTTCTTTTCAACGATTTCAAAACGACGATAGTCAAGTTTTTCACCCATTGAAACAGTTGCGTCAGTGAATAATTCTTTTGTAGCTTCCTTAGCTTCTTCTAAGGTTTTGCAGCCTTTTTCGAGTGTAACTTTGGCAGATTCACTTACTAAAGTGTGGAATTTTTCACCTTTAGAAACGAAGTCTGTTTCACAGTTGACTTCAGAAATGATGGCTTTGTTGCCACAAACTTGAACTTCAGCTAAGCCTTCAGCAGCAATACGTGATGCTTTAGCTTGAGCTTTAGCAATACCTTTTTGACGTAACCAGTCGATGGCTTTTTCAACATCTTCACCACTTTCTTCAAGAGCGTGTTTACAATCCATCATACCGGCACCGGTACGTTCGCGAAGTTCTTTAATAAGTTCAATCATGCTGGCCATAATTATTTACCTTCTGCTGGATTTTCTTCTGCTTTTGGAGCAGCTTTCTTGGCTGGAGCTTTTTTAGCTGGAGCCTTCTTTTCTTCAGCTGGTTTTGCTTCGGCTTTTGCTTCTGGAGCAGCAGCTTTAGCGGCTTCTTCACGTTGAGCTTTCTTCATGGCTTGGTATTTTTCCATACGTTCTTGCTTTTCTTGACGAGCTTTACGGATGGCAGCAATTCTTTCAGCGTTTTCTTTATCAGCTTGACGAACTGCATCTTTCATGGTGACTTCTTCAGCTTCATCTTTTGTATAAGCGATGACAGTCATTCCACCTTTTGATTCAACAATCGCATCAGCGAGTAATCCAATGATTAATGAAACTGATTTTGTTGCATCATCGTTTGCTGGAATTGGGAAGTCTAAGACATCTGGGTCGCAGGTTGTATCTGCTAAACCAAAGACTGGAATACGTAATTTACGAGCTTCAGCAACTGCTGTGTGTTCAACGGCTGGATCACAGACGATGACAGCATTTGGAAGCTTACGCATTTCTTTAATACCTTCTAAGTTTTTAGAAAGTTTTTCTTTTTCCTTCTTAAGAAGAGCGACTTCTTTCTTTGGTAATTTTTCAAAACTACCATCAAGTTCCATAGCTTCTAATTCTTTTAAGCGACGAATACGTGATTGAATGGTTTTGAAGTTTGTTAATGTACCACCTAACCATCTGTTAGTAATGTAGAAGGAACCAGAACGTAATGCTTGTTCTTCAACAATGGCTTTGCATTGTGGTTTGATACCAACGAATAATGCTTTACCGTTTTCATCAACGATACTTTTGAGTGCAAGATAGGCTTCTTCTGCTTTAACAAGTGATTTGTTTAAGTCAATAAGATAGATGCCATTACGTGCACCATAAATGAATTTACCCATTTTTGGGTTCCATTTGCGGGTGTTGTGTCCATAGTGAACACCACCTTCGAGTAGTTTGCGCATGGTAATGATCTTGGCATCTTTATCGTGCATGACCATTTCCATAACATTTTCTTCCTTTGCTGCTACTTCTTCAGCTTGGACAGTTTGTTTTTCTTCGTTCATTTAAGAACCTCCATTTGTTTTAAGCCTCCATCATTTCGAACAACTTCCCCCTTTTGAAGAGACTTGGAAGTTGAATCCATGATGTGCGTATTTACTCTTTATGAATAAAAGAGTGTGTCTATTCTAACACTCCCTTAAACATTAGACAAATAAATAATAAATTATTTTTTGAAAGCTCTTGGATGATGAGCATTAAATTGATCAACCATTTGCTCTTCGCTAACATGGGTGTAAATCTGAGTTGTGTTGAGTGATTCATGTCCAAGAAGTTCTTGAATGACTCTCAGGTCAGCCCCGCCTTCTAATAAGTGGGTGGCAAACGAGTGTCGAAAGATGTGCGGATGAAGTCCATAATTCGTGCCACATTTTCTTTCAATTTCATCCAAAATATACTGCAATCCTCGAACTGTTATCTTCTTTCCGTTGTTATTTAAAAAAACATATTCAACGTTATAATCAAGCTTATTCTTGCTAATTAATTGTGGTCGACATTCCTCTAAATATCTCTCTAAAGTGAGTTTTGAAGATTGAGAAAAAACAACCATTCTTTCCTTCTGGCCTTTGCCGAAAATACGGATTGTTCTTCGCTTTAAATCGATGTCTCTTAATTTAATTTCAATAAACTCACTAGCTCTGACTCCAGTCGCATATAGAATTTCAATCATGGCTTGATCTCTAAGCATTAATGGATCGTTACGTTCTTTATTTCTTCTAAAAAGATCTTCAATTTGTTCAAGATAAAGAACACTAGGAAGACGTTTTTCTTGTTTTAATGATTCGATAAACAAAAATGGATTGTCTTTGACAATATCTTTTTCTAATAAATAAGAATAATAATGTCTTAGTGCAGCGATTTTACGTTGACAGGAACGTTTGCTAACTCCGTTCATCATCAGTTCTGAAAGATAGTTTCTAATTGCTCCAGCATCAACATCGGTAATATCAACTCCATGAGAAAAAATGATTTGATAAAATTGCTCAATATCTCTTCCATAAGCTTCGACAGTTTTTGGTGAATATCGATGCGAATATTTTAAGTCATCAAGAAAGTTTTCAATCTCACTTAACATTGATGCTTTCCTTCCATTCATCTATTAGTTTTAAAGACTTATTTGCCAGCTCTTCTCGGCTCGTTTGATTTGCTCCATAAAAAATACCGAAATTTGCATTCATTGGTGAAAAATCTTTAGGATTTGCATGGATTATATAGTTTTTTAAAGACCCAATCATTGTATTCAAAGGCAGTTCTTTGAAGTGTTTATTTTCCAGTTTTTCAAAGGCATAAATTCCGGCAAGAATTCCCATTGCAGCAGATTCGACATAGCCTTCAACTCCAATTAATTGTCCTGCTAAAAAGACATTAGAATTAGTCTTCATAGAAAGATTATTTTCTAAGATTAATGGAGAACAAATATAGATGTTTTTATGCATTAAACCATAACGAACAAATTCTGCATTTTCTAATCCAGGTATCATTCGAAATACACGTTTTTGTTCTGGATAGGTTAAGTTGGTTTGGAATCCAACAATGTTATATAAATCTCCAAACATATTATCTTGTCTTAGTTGAACAACAGCATAAGCCTTAGGACGATCCATCATTTGGAGTCCTTTTGGTTTCATTGGTCCAAAACGTAGTGTTTCTGGACCTCTTTTTGCCATCACTTCGATTGGCATGCACCCTTCAAAATAGTTTTTATCGAAATCATGAAGCATTGCTAATTCAGCATGCGTTAATTCGTAATAGAATTTTTCATATTCTTCTTTTGAAAAAGGGCAATTGATATAAGAGTCATCACCTTGGTCATAACGCGCTTTTCGATAAGCGATATTCATATTGATAGAATCTTTTTTTACAATTGGTGCACTAGCGTCAAAAAAGAATAAAGAATCTTGACCAATTTGTTTTGATAAATATGCAGCTAAATCATCACTGGTTAATGGACCTGTAGCAATAATTGTGACTCCATCTTTAGGCTCTTTAACATCTTCATGATGAAGGTGAAAATTTGAAAAAGAGCAGAGAATTGACGTAATTTTCTTCGCAAATTGTTCACGATCTACGCTTAATGCATTGCCGCTTGGAACTTCGGTTAAACGTGCTGCTTCCATCATAATTGAACCAAGATGAGACATCTCTTCTTTAAGCAATCCGCAAGCATTATCAAGTCGTTTAGATTTAAGTGAATTTGAACAAACTAATTCGCCGAGTAAACCAGTATGATGAGCAGGAGTCATTTTTAGTGGACGCTTTTCATATAAGTGCACTTCATAACCTTGTTTTAATAAAAAGTAACAGGCTTCGCTTCCTGCTAATCCACCACCAATAACATTAACTTTCTTCATGCGCCTATTATATAACAAAAAAGGCAAGTTTTAACTCGCCTTTTTCGGATATTCAATGTGATGACATCTTGGGTAATTAGAACATCCGATGATTTCTCGTCCACGTGAGATACGTTTCACAAGATCTCCACCGCATTCTGGACATTTACCAACAACCTCAAGTGGTTTCTTATCATTTTTAATATAATCGCAGTGCGGATAGTTTGAACAAGCAATAAATTTTTTGCCTTTTTTACTTCTTCTATAAACAAGTGGTTTTCCGCATTTTGGACATAAATCACCGGTATATTCAGCATGATTTTCATTTTCACAGTAATCACATTCTGGGAAATTTGAACAACCAATGAAGTCTCCAAATTTACCTTTTTTCATCACAAGTTCACTGCCACATTTTGGACATTTTCTTCCGACAGGAATGTCTTCGTCTTTATACATTTTTTTACTGGCTTCATCAGCAATTTTAATAAATTCAGAATAGAAATTATTGAGAACCGTACTTCGAGAAATTTCACCATCCTGAATCTTATCAAGATATTCTTCCATTCTCGCAGTGTATTTAACATCGATCAAACTTGGGAAGTATTTGTTCAAAACAATTGAGGTCTTCTTGCCTTGTTCAGTTGTTTCAAATTGTCCTTGTTTAGATTCGATATATTTTCTTTTTAACAATGTATCAATTGTTGAAGCATATGTTGATGGACGTCCAATTCCTTTTTCTTCCATTAATTTAACAACTTTTGCTTCATTTAATTTAGCTGGTGGTTGAGTGAATTTTTGTTCATTGACAATGTTTTTAATTTCAAAAGTTTCACCTTCATCAAATTTTGGTGCAACTTTTTCTTCTTGTTTCTCAGCAGAATAAATCTTTGTGTAACCATCAAAGATGGTTGATGAATATTCTGATCTAAATTCAACTCCGTTTGATTCAAAAACAACTTTCTCAACACTTTCTTTTTTCGCCACCATTAGTGAAGCGAGTGTTCTTTCATAAATTAATTTATAAAGTTTATATAAGTCGTTTGCTTTGGCTTTTCCACTAGCAAATAAAGCACCTTTAATTGATTCAGGAGTACGATGATTTGAAGTTGGTCGAATCGCTTCGTGAGCATTTTGGGCTTGAGCTAATTTAACAATTTTTCGTTTACCAACATATTCTTCACCATAAGTTTCTTTAATATAGTTTGTTGCACGTTCAACAAATGTATCAGAAAGATATGTTGAATCTGTACGAATATATGTAATTAAACCAACATGTTCATCACCTAAATTAATGCCTTCATAAAGTTCTTGAGCAAGTTCAGAAGTTTTCTTGGTTGAGAAATGATAAACGTTGAACGCTTCTTGTTGTAAAGATGAGGTCGTGAAAGCTGGTTTAGACTCAACTGATTTCACACTTTTCTTCACTGATTGAACTTTAATTTCTTTACCTAATTGAGCAAGAATTTTATCATTTGTTTCTTTATTCGGAATCTCTTTAATTTCACCAAATTTATTAAATTCAGCCGAGAATTTACGGTTATTTTTGGAAAATTCAACAACAAGTCTCCAATATTCTTCTGGAACAAATTCTTCAATTTCTTTGTCGTGATCAGTAATCATTTTCAATGTTGCTGATTGTACTCGACCTGCCGATTTAGATTTAATCTTTTTCTGCACAAGACCGGAGAGTTTGAATCCCATAATACGGTCAATAATTCTTCGTGTTTCTTGTGAGTTAACAAGGTTCATATCAATCGTGCGCGGATGTTGAATTGCTTCACTAATCGATGCACGTGTGATTTCATGGAACTCTAATCGCTTGGTTGTATTTATATCGAGACCTAAAACCATGGCTAAATGCCATGCAATAGCTTCTCCTTCACGATCAGGGTCGGTTGCAAGTAGAACTTCATCAGCTTGATGAGCAGCTTTTTTAAGTTCGTTTACTGTCGCGTATTTAGATTTAGTAATTACGTAAGAAGCCTTAAAATCGTTATTAATATCAACACCATAACCACCCTTTCCACTAGTGGAAAGATCACGAATATGCCCCTTGGAAGCAAGAACAACATATTCATCGCCTAAGTAGCGTTGAATGGTGTGACATTTGTTTGGTGATTCGACAATAACTAGCTTCATAGTGCCATAAAAATATATGTGTTTATATCTCATAAGTCAAACCATTATTTCACTTAAAGAATTAAATATATTTCTTTAATATTTTTTATATGTGAAAAACACTTGTCTCGCGTTTGCCATCCATCACATCGTAAATGTCATTTTCGTTTTCAATTAGGAAAGCTCCTTGTTGAATTAGATGGTTACATAAAGAGTTTCTTGTAGCTAAATGAGGTACACAGCACAAATCTTTTCCGGATTGTAATGTATAAGCCGCAGAAATTTGTGTGCCCGATCTTTTTAAGGCATCAGTAATCACAACTGCTTTTGATAATCCAACAATGATTCGATTTCGTTTAGGAAAGTTTTCTGGACTCGGAATTGTTTCACCTGGATATTCAGAAATAACTAAGCCTGTTTTCTTAATTATTTCATACAATTTCTTGTTTCTTTCTGGATAACAAAAATCAATTCCTGATCCTAATACAGCGATTGTTTTTCCTAATTTATTTACGCACGCTGCGTGCGCGCATGAATCAATTCCTTTCGCTAAACCGGAGACAATGTGATAACGTTTGCAAACTTTTGAGACGAGTTTAGCTGTCATCATATTTCCGTAATCTGTTGGTTTTCTAGAACCAATAAAAGCAATGTTTTTTTCTTCGTCTTTAATCAAGGAAATATCACCGTAATAATATAAAACCATTGGTGGTTTACATACCTTTTGACGAAGATATTCTGGATAATCTTCATCAAGTATCGTGATGCATGGAGCCTTGTTTTGCCGTAGTGTTTCTAAAATTATTTCTTCACTAGGAAGTTCTTCTCGACGCACTAAAGTAGAATAGATTTTGTCATAGTCTCCTTGATTAATTAAAGAGAGATAAATTAGTAAGTTTCTTTCTGTCATAAAAAAATCCTTTCACTTACTTAATGCGCATCTGGAAAGGATTTTTGTTCAAATTTTTTAAAAATCTTCAAATATATTCATTTCACCTTGGAGAATTTTGGTGACTGGTTTAAATGTTTTTCGATGAATATGTTCGATTGCTCCGTACTTTTTCAAAGCATCCATATGTTGTTTTGTTCCATAACCTTTATTTTTCTTAAATCCATACTGAGGATAAGTCTTATCAAGTTCATTCATTATATGATCACGCGTTACTTTTGCAATAATGGAGGCGGCCGCGATTGGTAAAGCCAAAGCATCGCCTTTAACTAAATCAATCACTGGAACATTGAAAGTATGTAATTTCATACAATCTGTCAAAATCATGTCAAATGAATGATTTAAATTATTTATTGCGATCGTCATCGCTTTGCGAGCAGCTTCATAAATATTAATCTCATCAATTTCATCTGCACTAACAATTCCAACACCAATTGCTAAAGCATGTTCTTTAATTTCAACATACAGTTTTTCTCGTTGTTTTTCGCTTAATTGTTTCGAATCATTAATTTCTTCGTTTTGATAATCTTCAGGTAAAATCACCGCTGCTGCAACAACTGGTCCAGCAAGTGGACCTCTTCCTGCTTCATCAGTGCCAACAATAAAATGAACTTTATCTGAATAAAATTGATTTTGATAAGTTAAAGCCATAACCCTTAGATTCTTTCAAAGCTAACTTTGCCAATTTGACCGCTCTTCACTTCATTTAAGAAGACCTTAATGGCTTTGCTTGTATCTTCTACTCCTTGATTCAAATAACCCCTAGAACGGGCTATTTTTGTGAAAGCATCAAAAGAAGTGTCTTTTTCTTCTAAATAAGGATAACGGGTTACTAGATTAGCAAAATAATATTTGTGCATAAAATCATATGCATAAGATCCAACATCATTTAATGGAAGAATATCCATTTTAATTGATCCGCTAATCGCAAGTAACATTGCTTGCTGTTTATCTTCATAAGAATTTTGAAGAATTCCTGGAGTATCTAAGAGTTCGAAACGATTTGAAACTTTAATGAGTTGTTGTGCTTTAGTGTGACCTGGTTTATCTTGCACTGATGCTGAACGACGTTTTGCTAATTTATTAATTAAGGTTGATTTTCCAACGTTAGGTATACCAATAATCATGGCGCGGATTGGTTGAGGCTTCATTCCTTTTGCGATCAATTTTTGTTGTTTATTCTCTCCAAGTTTTTCAACTTTTATAATGATGTTTTGAATATCAGAATTTTTATTTAAATCCGCAAAAATCACCGCAAAACCTTGTTCTTTAAAATATTCTGACCATCTTTTAGTCATTTCTGGATCAGCTAAATCTGACTTAGTTAATACAATTAAGCGGAGTTTGTTTTCAGTTACTTTTGATAATGTTTTATTTTGACTTGCAAGAGGAATTCTTGCATCTAAAAGTTCGATGACACAATCAACAAGTTTCACCTTCTTTTCAATTTCGATAAGGGCTTTTTTCATATGCCCAGGGAACCAATGAATTTGTTGACTCATTTGATCCACCTCGGCCAGCCAATACGAAGGTTTTCATAAACCACGTTTCCTAAACTATCAAGAGTTGCATCAGCACTTCCAACAACCGCTACTACAATACCTTGAATATAGCTTCTGTCAATCGCACCAAAACTACGACAGTCGTAGGAATGCCCACGATTATCTCCACAAATAACATATTCGTTTTCTTTTAATGTTGTTGGTTCACTAAATAATGAGTAATCGCCTTCTTTTAAGAATTCATCCGCAATTGGTTGAGGAGTGTAAACAAATTCTCCATTTGAATCCATCAAATAAAGATTTCCTTTTGTTTCTTCTTCGTTGGAGAAATAAAAAGTTTCACCTGGTAAAGCAATGACTCGCTTAATTAAATCTTTTGAAGTGTTCGTTGGTTGAGTCGCAATCACAACATCAAAACGTTCGAGACGTTTCATTGTTTGTTCATGACCATCCCAGATTACACAGTCAAAATTTTTATCGCCGTTATTAGCGTTTCCACCACTACGACCTTTCTTTATACCGTAACGATCAACAGTGTCCTTATTAAATGTTGGATACATTGATTGGCCATTAACCCATTTAACACTGAAGTATGTTTTTTGGAAAATTAATGTAACTGAAACAATTGTTGAAAGAGCTAAAAAGAGCGCAATTAAAACAAATGAGATTTTATCCCAAAGATTTCTTCGATTAATTTGCTGTTCACTCAACAATTTCTCGCTCATGCACCTATTATACACTAGTTCATATAGTTTGGCACAAAAACCTATGGTTTAAAGAAGAAACTAATATGCACAAGAGCAATAAAAAAACTCGTCAATTGACGAGTTTTATAAGCTTCGTAATAAATTAGATAACTTCTTTAATACGAGCGGCTTTGCCAGAGCGATTACGTAAGTAGGTAATTCTACTACGACGAACTTTACCATGCTTCACAACTTCAATTTTTGCAATTGCAGGTGAATGAATTGGGAATGTTCTTTCAACGCCAACACCAGAAGAAATTTTTCTTACAGTGAAGGTCTCACTGACACCGGAGCCGCGGCGTTGCATAACGACGCCTTGGAAGACTTGGATACGTTCTTTGTTGTTTTCAATGATACGGACGCTAACTTTGACAGTGTCACCACCTTTGAATTCTGGGACATCTTTGCGAAGTTGACGAGCGGTAATTTCATTAACAATATTTGTGTTCATGTCTTTTTACCTCCTCTAACTAATATTTCTTAGGGCGTTCATATCATGACTTGAAAGCGGAACGTCTGCATCGAGTCTACAAACTCGCAAGAAAGATACTAACAAATATATATTTGGTTAGCAAGCAAAAGATGAGAAATATTTTTAGGTGTAAAGCAAAAATGCTTGACACTATTCTTATTATTTATATAATAGTAGCGACGAAAAGGAGAAAAACTTATGTCAGTCAAAATTAGATTAACCCGTATTGGACGTCACAAAGATCCAATCTACCGTGTCGTTGTTGCCGATTCACGTTTCGCTCGTGATGGACGTTATGTTGAACAAATCGGTTACTTCGATCCAGCAAAAGGACCAGAAAATGCCGATATTAATGAAGAATTAGCATTAAAATGGTTAGGAAAAGGTGCTCAACCATCAGATTCTATCCGTACTCTCTTCACCAAAAAAGGCATTATGCAAAAATACACTGACTCTAAAAAAGGAGCCAAATAATGGATTACGAAAAGATCATCCATGCGATTGTCGATCCTTTCTTAATCAATCCGGAAGCTCTCATGGTTCGTGAACTTCCAAGTGATAACGAAAAGACCAAAACTCTTTTAGTTGTTGCTGAAAACGAAGATACAGCTCGCTTAATCGGAAAGAAAGGCGCAGTTGCTAATGCTTTAAGAGAAGTCGTTGCTATTGCTGCAAAAGCAGAAAACAAACACGTCTACTTAAAGTTTGAATCATTCGACGAAGAAAAATAAGAATGGAATATCTCTTAGTAGGAACGATTGTTAAAACAGTCGGTCTTAAAGGCGAAGTTAAAATTTATCCATCTACTCATTTTCGTGATTCCCGTTTTAAAGTCGGGAATCACCTTTTTTTACTCGATGAAAAGGGAGAAAAGTCAAAGACTTTAACCATTAAGAAGCACAATAAAATTGGTGAAATGGATCAAGTTATATTTGAAGAAATTTCATCAATTGAAGAAGCGCAAATATTTATTAAAAAAGATTTGTTTGTCGAAAAGGATCGTTCGTTTTTAAAGAAAGATTCTTACTTCTTCGACGATTTAATAAATTGTGATGTTTATTTTGATAATGAACAATACATCGGAAAAGTCTCTAAGGTAGAAGAATATTCTAGCTATGCCACACTAAGAGTAAAAACTGAACAAGATAAATTTGTTTTAGTTCCGTTTGTGAACGCTTTTATCAAAAACGTAGATATTGAAAGCAAAAAAATCATCGTGAAATTCATTGAGGGATTATTATGAAAATTAATATCTTAACTTTGTTCCCAGAAATGTTTGATGGTTTTTTAACAAACTCAATTATCAAACGTGCGATTGCGAAAAAAGTTGTCGAAATTAAAATCATTAATATTCGTGATTTTACTAATGATAAATATCGTCGAGTCGACACTCCACCAATTGGCGGAGGAGCCGGTTTAATCATGAAATGTCAACCAATTGTCGATGCCTTAAAAAGTATTGATAATCCAAACAATTATATGATATTAATGAGTCCAAAAGGCAAACAATTTAACCAGCAATTCTCGGTTAAATTTGCTAAACTTGATGAAATAACGATTGTTTGCGGACATTATGAAGGAGTCGATGCAAGAGTCTCAAATTATGTTGATGACGAGTTCTCTATTGGGGATTACGTTTTAACAGGTGGAGAGATTGGCGCAATGGCGATTTCAGACTCTGTGATTAGACTTCTTGATGGTGCAATTACAAGTACATCATTAGACGAAGAAACATTCACCGATAATTTACTTGAATATCCTCAATATACTGAACCAAAAGATTTTGATGGTCATCTTGTTCCGGATATTCTTTATACCGGCAATCATGAAGCGATTGAAAAATATCGTCGAAAAGAAAGTTTAAAATTAACAAAAAAATATCGTCCTGATTTATTTGAAAAGCATACGTTTTCTAAATTAGATCAGAAACTTCTTAAAGAAATTGAAGAAGGTGACGATGAACCAAAGTGGTTAAAAACCGCCTTAGAAAAAGGCGAAAAGTTTAATCGAAAATAAAAAAAGGAGCTTATTATAAAGCTCCAAATCCACCACCAGGTAAATTCATTCCGGGAGGCATTCTCCCGGTTTTTTTATACTGTTGCATCTTTTTCATCATTTCTTGCATTTGCTCGAACTTCTTTAAAAGACGGTTAATATCAGCATTTGTTTTTCCACATCCATTTGCAATGCGAACTTTACGAGAATTCTTTAAGACTTCTGGATGTCTTCTCTCATATGGAGTCATTGAATTAATGATGGCTTCCATATTTCTCATTTCGCGCTCACCAGCTTCTTTTTGCTCTTCGCTAATCTTTGGCATTCCTGGGATTAAACGAAGCAATCCGCCAAGTGAACCCATTCTTTGAATGCGTTTCATTTGGACAATCATATCTTCAAGCGTGAATTTGCCCTCAAGCATCTTATTTGCTTCTTTGGCAGCTTCTTTTTCATCAATCTCTTCTTTAACTTTTTCAACAAGAGTGACAACATCACCCATGCCTAAGATACGATCAGCCATTCTATCTGGATGGAATTGATCTAAATCTGTTAATTTTTCGCCAGTACCAGCAAATTTAATTGGAACACCAGTCAGATGCTTAATTGATAAAGCGGAACCACCACGAGCATCGCCATCAAGCTTAGACATGATGATACCAGTTAAGTTAAGCGCACTATGGAAAGCTGTTGCAACGTTAATCGCATCTTGACCAGACATTGCATCAACTAAAAGTAGTGTTTCGGTTGGTTGAACTGCATCTGTGATGTCATTAAGTTCTTTCATTAATGTTTCATCAATTTGTAGACGTCCAGCAGTATCAATAATTAAAACATCAAAATGTTCGTTATAAGCTTTTTCCTTGGCTTTTGCAGCGATTTCTACAGGAGAAACATCTGTTCCCATTGTAAAAACAGGTACTTGAATCTGATTGCCGATTTGGGTCAACTGGTCAATGGCGGCTGGACGATAAACGTCACCTGCTGCAAGAAGAACTTTTTTGTTAAGTTTCTTCTTCATTAGAAGTGCTAATTTACCAGCAGATGTAGTTTTACCAGTACCTTGTAAACCAACAAGTAAGATAATCGTTGGCTTATTCTTTTCAAAACGTAATTCGCTATCTCCAGAACCTAAAAGATCAGTTAATTCATCATGAACAGTTTTTACAACCATCTGAGATGGATTAACTTTTAAATAAACTTGTTCACCGATTGCTTTTTGTTTAACTGATTCAGTAAATTGTTTAACAACTTTAAAATTAACATCGGCTTCAAGAAGAGCAATACGCACTTCTTTTAGCATGTCTTCCATATTCGCTTCAGTTAAGCGAGATTGGCCACGGATCTTTTTTAAAATTCCTTGGAAACGTTCACTTAAAGACTCAAATGCCATTACGTAATTTCTCCTCTATTTTTTGGGCAACTTCATTATCTTTGTATTCATCAAAAACCTTGCAAATCCCAACTTTTTCTTCAAAATTGTTAAGATTTTCAAGTCCTTTTTTTATCGCATCAGAAACAGCTGTTCTACTGGTAGAACGAATTTCAGAAATCTCTGATAATGAAAGATTTGCTCCATAATAATCACACAAAATTTCATATTGAACTTTGCTTAAAAGTCGACCATAGATGTCGAGTAAACGATTAATGCGAACAGTCTCGTCGATGTTACTCATTAATCTTTCCCCCTAAGCAAAGGCCATATAAATATTTATCGAGATCAAATTCTTCTAAGTCAGTCATCTTTTCGCCTAAACCAATAAAGCGAACAGGAACTCCAAGTTCATCGCGGATAGCTAAAATAATACCGCCTTTAGAAGTTCCATCCATCTTGGTAATCACAATACCAGTTAACTTAATGCAATCTAAAAATTGTTTAGCTTGGATAACGCCGTTTTGACCAGTAGTGGCATCAATAATTAAGAATGCTTCGTGTGGAGCGTTTGGAATTTCTTTTGAAATTACACGCGAAATCTTCGCTAATTCATTCATTAAATTGATTTTGTTCTGTAATCTACCTGCTGTATCAACAATTAATAAATCAGTTCCATCTCGCTTTGCTTTATAAGCAGCATCATAAGCAACACTAGCTGGATCCGAATTTGGTTTTCCAACGACAATATCGCATCCTAAACGTTCTGCCCAAATTGTTAATTGTTCAGTCGCTCCAGCACGGAATGTATCGGCTGCACAAAGTTTAACTTTCTTGCCTTGATTAATGTATCGATAAGCAAGTTTAGCAATTGAAGTTGTTTTACCAACACCATTAACACCAGCTACTAAAAGAACTGTTGGTCCATCCTTAACAAATTGAACTTCGTTAACTATATCGCCTTTTTCTGCATAACCGACAAACATTTTATCAACAACTAGTTCGTTAATTTGCTTTGGTTCTTTGATATTTTGCTTTTTGCTTTCATCAATCACTTCTTCGATTAAACGAAGTGTTAAAGAAACGCCAACATCAGCTTCAATAAGAATTTCTTCAAGTTGTTCAAAATATTCTTGATTAACTTCTTTATATCGTTTGGAAAGTTCTTCTAATTTATTAGCAAAATGCTCACGTGATTTAGCCATGCCATCCACATAGAGCTTTGTTTGATCATCTTGTTTTTTAGAAAACTTCTCTCTGAGAAATTTAAATAATCCCATAAATTATCGAACCCTTTTTTCTAATGCTTGCTTAGCAGCGTTTTGTTCGGCTTGTTTTTTGGTTGAGCCTGTTCCAATGCCGAGTTCAATACCATCAAATAAAACACGGACAGTAAATGAACGATTATGCGCCGGACCAGATTCATCAACGACTTCATAAACAACAGATTCACGATGCTCTGCTTGTGTTTCTTCTTGAAGTTTTGATTTATAATCAGTTACTTCGCTCATCTTAAAGTTATCAATTTCCGGAGCAAAGATTCCTAATAATACGTTTTTAGTAAATTCAAACCCTTGATCAAGATACATCGCCCCAAAGAAAGCTTCAAAAACATCTTCAAGTAGATGCTTTGATTGACTAATCTTTGCTACAAAAGAATTGCCAACTCGAATGTATTTATCAAGTTCGTATTTAAGAGCTAATTGTGATAAAAAGCCTGTTCCAACAAGTGTGCTTTTTAGTTTGGTTAAATTACCTTGTCCCATTTCTGGATGAACTTTATAAGCATGTTCAGTAACAACCATATTAATGACAGAATCACCCAAGAATTCAATGCGTTCATAATCACAATGTTTTGTGTTTGCATCCGCGTTAAAAGAAGAATGAGTAAAAGCCTCTTCATATAAATCTAATGAATGAGGTTTTACGTTAAATTTAACCAGCAATTCTTGGATGTTTCGCATTTATTTAAGGCTTTCTTTAACTTTTCCTACAAGATCATTTTTCGCTAAATTGTAAGCGAGATTAACGGCATTATAAAATGTTCTAGCATCCGCATTACCATGTGATTTAACGGCAATCTTATTAACACCGATTAACATAGCGCCACCATAACGTTTATAATCCATTTTTGATTTAAAATCTTTCATGCCACCTTTAGCAAAAAGGTAGCCAATTTTTGTAAAAATATTTTTTGTGAATGCATCTTTTAGCATATCACCACACATCTTACCAATTCCTTCGCTAGTCTTTAAAAAGACGTTACCAACGAAACCTGGGAAAACGACAACATCTGAATCTCCATCAACAACATGTCGTCCTTCCACATAACCTTTAAATAAAGGATCGGCTTTCATTAAGGAATAGGCTTCAACTAATTCAGGAGTTCCTTTTCCTTCTTCTGTTCCATTTGAAATCAGTTGATAGGTTGGTTCTTTTGTTCCATAAAGAGCTTTTGCATAAGCTTGTCCCATTTTAGCAAATTGGGTTAATTCAAAAGCATTATTTTCCACTGATGCACCAATATCACAAAGAATGACATATTTGTCTTTCTTGGTTGGAAACGGAGTCGTTAAAGCTGGACGAGAAATTCCTTCAATTTTCTTCAGAATTAAAGTACAAAGTGATAAAAACGCTCCCGTTGAACCAGCTGAAACAACGCCATCAGCATTCTCACTAATAACGTTACTAACAGCTTTATAAACTGATGATTCTTTATCACGCATTGCTTGCATGACAGAGCATTCCATTGGAGCAATAGTTTTTGAAGGAATAACACGAACTTTTTTATCAAGTTCAGTTAAAACTTCTGGATCACCAACACCAACGATTTCACAATCATCGTGTTCTTGAACGAATTTATTAATTGCTTCGACAGTGGCTTTATAGCCGTTATCTCCGCCCATTAAATCAATAATTAATTTAACCATCAGAAATTACTCCTTATTCAACACCGACTAAGAATGAATAAACTGGTTGATCTCCACGGCGAATATCAACTTCGATATTCTCGTATTTCTTCATGACTTTTTCAGCGATATTTGCCATACGTTCATCGTTGATATCAGCACCAACAAGAATCGTAATTAAGAATGTTTCTTCATTGACCATTGCTTCTAATAAATCATATAAGGCGTGAGCAACACGTCGATGACAAGAAATAATTTTCTTTTCATAAATACCCATAAAATAGTCTTTTTTCACCTCAACACCATTCATCTTGGTATCTTTAATCGCGTATGTAACAGAACCAGAATGAATGTGTTTAAGTTCTTCTTTCATGGTTTTAAAGTTTTCAATTGGACTGACATCTTCATTGAAGACGGAACATGCTGCAATTCCTTGTGGAATCGTCTTTGTTGGAACAACATAGACTTTAAATTCATCAGACAAAACATCAGCGGCTTGAACTGCAGCCATCACGATATTGGAGTTATTTGGGAAAACATAAACTGTTTTTGCGTTACAACGACGGCAAGCATTAGCGATATCTTCAATTGATGGATTCATTGTTTGTCCACCACTAACGATCTCGTTAGCACCAATTGCAGTAAACATTTCATCAATACCTGCACCAGCACTAATTGCCACTAAACCATAAGGTTTGGTTGGTTCACTCTTCACTTGTGCAGCTTGTTCTTCTTCTTTCTTCTTTAAAGAAGGTGGAGTTTGAAGTTTGCTATGTTGCTCAGTCATGTTTTCTACTTTAATCGTGACAAATTCTCCATATTGTTGAGCAAATGTGAGAATATTACCTGGATTTAATGTATGAATGTGAACTTTAACAATATCGTCATCGCGAACAACAACGATGGAATTACCACGTTCAATTAATGTGGATTTAAATGATTGTTCATCGAATTTTTCTTTTTCTTCAGCTGGACCTAAACGCATGATAAATTCGGTACAATAGCCAAATTCGTCGTCTTTATCCATGTCACCAATTGGAGAATCAACTTTTGTTGTTTCGTGTTTATTATTTTCTTCTCTTTCAATAAATTTACCTTTGAGGAAGGAAACCATTCCTTCAAAGATTTTTACTAAACCAGCACCACCAGAATCAACAACACCAACTTCTTTTAAAACTGGAAGTAAATCTGGTGTACGTTTAAGTGATTTCTCTGCTTCGCTAACAAGTTTATTCATTGCGTCTTCGATTTCAGTTGATGCTTCAACAAAATCATTTAAAGCAGCACTTGATTCGCGAACAACAGTTAAAATTGTTCCTTCAACTGGACGAATAACAGCTTTATATGCAACTTTAGCACCGTTTTTAAACGCTTCTGCAAGAGCAACAGCGCTAATAGTTTTCTTTCCTTCTAAACTTTGAGCAAATCCGCGGAAGATCTGGGATGTAATAACGCCAGAGTTTCCACGAGCTCCCATTAATAAACCTTTGGCAAATGTGTTTGCGATAGTATATACATCATCATCTTCCACATCTTGAACAAATTTTGCACCATTGGTCATGGTCATTGACATGTTCATGCCAGTATCACCATCTGGAACTGGGAAGACATTTAAAGCATCAACTTCAGGATAATGGTTATAGAGGTTGTTGCTCGCGGAAACAAACATCATCTTCAAAGTTTTTCCATCAATTGTTTTCATAGAGTTCACCTACTTTTGTAAAATATAACTAATAAAATTTAATACGATATTCAAAATTAAGATAACAAGTTATCTTGCCCGTAATATATCACTTTATATCTATCTTGTCAAAAAAAGACAACCTTTTAAGAGTTGTCTATTTTTCGATTAACTTTATTTTAATAGTTCGTCAATTTCTTTTTTATGAGCACCATAACAGATCACAATGTGATTGCCAAGTGGATCACTCATTAAGGAAGAAATATCATCATCAAATTCGACTTTAACTTGAGTCCTGCAAAGGTCATTTCGGCCAAGATTTGCGGTGATTTTTGCATCAAATGCTTGGAATTTTGACCAATCTTTATTCACCTTTAAAACAGTTACTTTTCCTAGGTTAAGTCGACCGGCAATACCAAGTCCGATTCCACTTTCAAAGTGTGTATCAAACTGATAAGAAAGACACATGTCGAGTGGCAATGTACAGTGCGCAAAAATCGCATATTTCTTTTCAAGATTAATGTAGCTAGGATTAACTTGGAAAGCACTTTGATGGGTGAGTTTACGAACAAGTGCCATGGTGAGCATTGTTGGAACATCACCTTCACAAGTGGCAATATAACCATCTTTATTTAGCATTGCTAAAGCTAAACAAGACGTATTATGATAAACACCAAGTAGATCAAAACAACGTACAGTTAAACCATTTAAATTGTGTTTGATAATAATGCTTCTTAAAGCACTATAAATACGCAGTGCACCTTCTAAAGTTTCTTTAGAAACTTCTTTATTTAATAATGGCTCAAAAACTACTGGGTCAACAATTTCTTTCGCGTGATCAATTTCATCTTTAAATTCTTTGAATGAAACATCAACTAGAGTGACACCAAGTTTCTTCTTTAATAAGTCGTAATCGGTGATCGAAGAGATTAACCAATTTGATGGTTTACCAACCACACCAAGGCGAAGATTAGATAAAATCTTTGTTTCTTTTTCAATCTTACTAGACGAAACCTTTTCGAGCTTATTTTCACTCATCTTAATAATTTCTTCTGCTGTTCCATGAAGGAGAATGAATCGACGATTTTGTTGACTTAAAAAAGAACAAATTTCAAGTGATGCTGGAAGCGAATTATTCGCGACTGTTGCCACAAGAATATGTGGTTCTGGAAGCGATAAATAGATCTCTTTAAATTCTTCTTCAGTTCCGCCAGATTCAATAAAAATCACCGGCAATTCACCAACAAAGCGCTTAAAAGTCTCAGATTTTTCTAAGACTGGAATATAAGCTTTTTGTTGGTCTAAAAAGACGCGAGGATCATTCGAGATTTTACTACGTAAATAAATAAATTTCATAAGTGTATTATATAACAAAAATTAGCCTATAAAAAGAAAAAGCCCAGCAGCTCACTATTCTCCCCGGCGAACCGGATACCTTCGTCACTACGGTGCTTAACTTCTGTGTTCGGGATGGGAACAGGTGTGTCCACCGCGCCATCACCACCAGACTTTTTCTTTTTCGAGTCTGTTCTTTGAAAACTAGATATTAAGTTACATGTTCTAAGCTAAGTTATTACGTTACCCTATATTTTATTACTTTTTCGATTTAAATCTTAAAAATTTTATGAAATTAAGTCCTCGACCTATTAGTATCAGTCGACTGAATGCATCGCTGCACTTACATCTCTGACCTATCAACCCGCTAACATTGCGGGGGTCTTACTTCTTGCGAATGGGAAGTCTCATCTTGTGGCTGGCTTCACGCTTAGATGCTTTCAGCGTTTATCCATTCCATAGGTAGCTACTCGGCCATGCCACTGGCGTGACAACCGATAGACCATTGCTATGTCCATCCCGGTCCTCTCGTACTAAGGACAGATCCACTCAAACTTCCTGCGCCCACGACAGATAGGGACCAAACTGTCTCACGACGTTTTGAACCCAGCTCGCGTACCACTTTAATGGGCGAACAGCCCAACCCTTGGAAGGTACTTCCCCTCCAGGATGTGATGAGCCGACATCGAGGTGCCAAACCTGATCGTCGATGTGAACTCTTGGATCAGATCAGCCTGTTATCCCCAGGGTAGCTTTTATCCGTTGAG
>DEWP01000014.1:0-29919 GCA_002363735.1 Caryophanales bacterium UBA3207
AAACAGATATCTTAATTATATACCTCGACTTTTATTTTATAAACCATCACTTATAAACATGTGCATATAAGTATAAAAAAACCGCCAATTCGGCGGTAATTTTATATTTTGATTACTTAAGTCCGTATTTTTTATTGAAACGATCAACACGGCCATCGGCAGCAACGAAGCGTTGTTTGCCGGTGTAGAATGGGTGACAATTAGCACAGGTATCAACCTTAATGTCTTTTCTTGTACTGTGGGTTTTGAATTTGCTACCACAGGAGATGCATGTCACTTCTACTTCGTAAACTTGTGGGTGAATGTCTTTTTTCATAATCTTTAACTCCTTCCGCCTTAGGGCACTAGTGGCTCCTAAAGAAAGTTGCTCGATAATAATAACAATCGAAAACAACAAAATCAACAAATAAAAAGAATAATTCTTTTCTTTCTTTAACCAGACAAATCAATATAATTTAGAATACGGAGGTAAAATTATGCCATCGAAATCAGCCTATTTATCAATTCTAAATACAGCACTATCAACTGGTGGAGACTATGCCGAAATCTATATTGAAGAAAAGATTTCCCAAGCAGTTTCCATTGAAAACGGTAAAGTTGATGCGTCAACAGTTGCTCGAACTTTTGGTGCTGGATTAAGAATTTTACAAGGTGTCAATAGTGTTTATGGATACACTAATGATGTCACAGCAAAAGGTTTGCTTGCTTTAGCAAATTCATTAAAAAATTCATTTAGTGGAAAACAAATTTTACATGTTGAATCATTAAAAACTAAACGTGTTCATAATCTTCATCATGTTGAAGAACCACTTAGCGAAGTCTCGATCGAAGACAAAATTAATTTTATTCGCCCAGGTGAAAAAGTCATGCGTGAATATGACAAACGAATTGTTCGTTCAAAATCTGGATTTTTAAATTCAAAAACAAAAGTCACGATTATTAATTCTGATGGATTTATTATTCATGACGAAAAAGAAAGAGGTCGTGTAATTTTAACCGCGATTGCTTCAGACGGTGAAAAATACGAAACAGCATTTGAAGGTCCAGGAGCAGTCGCTGGATTTGAACATTTTAAAAGAAATGTCGACATTGTTGCTTTAGCAAAAGAAGCCGCAAAATCAGCAATTACAATGCTTGGAGCCAAAGATTGTCCAAGTGGAAAAATGACTGTCGTTATCGGTAATGGTAATGGCGGAGTTATTTTTCATGAAGCTTGTGGACACTCATTAGAAGCAACTTCTGTTGCCAAAAATTTATCTGTTTTCTCGAACAAATTAGGCACACAAATTGCATCCAAAGTTGTCAGTGCAGTTGATGATGGAACAATTCCAAATTCCTGGGGTTCTAACAATATTGACGATGAAGGAAACAAGACCCAAAAAGTCGTTTTAATCGAAAACGGTATATTGAAAAACTACTTAATTGATACTGTTGGCGGACGTCGTATGGGAATGAAACCAACAGGATGTGCTCGTCGAGAATCATATAAATATGAACCGACATCAAGAATGTCTAATACATACATTTGCAACGGTAAATCCACTCCAGAAGAAATTATTGCTGCAACCAAACTTGGTTTGTATGCAAAAACACTATCCGGTGGTTCAGTTAATCCGGCAACTGGAGAATTCAACTTTGGTTGTAGCGAAGCCTACATTATTCGAAATGGAAAGATTTGTGAACCAGTTCGTGGAGCTTCATTAATCGGTACAGGTGCAGAAGTCTTAATGAACATTGATATGGTTGGAAATGATTGTGACCGTAGTAATGGAATGTGTGGTTCAGCCAGTGGTTATGTTCCTGTTGATATTGGACAACCAACAATTCGTGTTCAAAACATTTTAGTTGGTGGTAACGGAGGTGAATTAAAATGAGATTTAACACTAAAAAATTCTTTGAATTAGCAAAACAACATCATTTTGAAGCAGCCGACTTATCCATTTCAAAAGGACACTCTTTATCTGCAAGCCTTTATCACGGTGAAATTGAGAGTTATAGCGAAGAAAATACTATCGAAGCAACTGCACGTGGTATCGTTAACGGAAAACTTGGTGGTTGTGTAACTGAAAAATTTGACAAAGATACTGTTGAATTTATGATCGACACCATTGAGAAAACAGCAAAAGTCATTGAAACAAACGATCCTGTCATCATCTATAAAGGAAGCAAAAAATATCATCGTGGGAATTACTACAACAAAGCACTTTTTGAAATTCCGTTTGAGCAAAAGAAGAAAATTCTTTTTGAGATTGAAAAGAGATTGTTTGCTTATGATAAACGAATTAATGAAGTTGCTAGTGTTTCTTATTCCGAATCAAGCGAAGAAAATGTCTTAACAAATTCATACGGATTGAACTTAAAAATTAAGAAATCTGATTTCTCAATTGTTGCTCAAATTACCGTTAAAGAAAAAGACGAGATTCGCTCAGATTATGAGGTTTTTACTGGTAATAATTTAGAAGAATTTAATGTTGACGAATTTGTTAAAACTCTTGCCGAAAAAACACTTAAAAAACTCGGCAGTTCTCAATGCAAATCAAAAAAATACCCAGTAATTTTAAACCCAGAATGTACTGCAACATTAATTAGAGCATTTTTATCAAGTACGAACGCTGAAGATGTTCAGAAAAACTCTTCGTTGTTCATTGGTAAACTTCATCAACAAATTGCAAGTAAGAAACTTACAGTAACCGAAAATCCTTTGGTTAAAAATGTTTTCTTTAACTACTTTGATGATGAAGGTGTTGCAATCAACAAAAAAGATATCGTCAAAAAAGGTGTTCTTGAAACTTACCTTTATACATTAGAAACCGCTGCAAAAGATGGTGTTGAACCAACCGGCAACGGATATCGTGGTGCTGGAAAAGCATCCGCTGGATTAGGTTACATCATCGTTAAACCAGGGCGTAAATCAGAAGAAGAAATGATTTCATCAATTAAAGAAGGTGTTTATATTACTGATTTAGAAGGTTTACATGCTGGAATGAACGCAAGAAGCGGAAACTTCTCACTACAATCACAAGGTTTTATGATTCGAAACGGAAAGATTGCCGAACCTTTAGCACTCATTACTCTCTCAGGAAACCTTGTTGAAATGTTTAATAACATTAAGGACGTTGGATCTAATTCTAAATTCCTTCTTGGAGGAAGAGCATCCTGTCCTTCAATGAGCTTCAAGAAACTCGTTGTTTCAGGAGAATAAAAAGCATCAAAAAACTCGAGCCATTAACTCGAGTTTTTATTTGGTTATTTTTTAATATATAGAATTCCGATTGTTCCATATCCACAGTGTGTTGAGATAACACATCCTGCACGTGTAACACGAATGCAATTTGGATCAATCATCTTAGATAATTCACCTTTTAGGTAATTCACAATTTCATCAGAACTTCCGGCATGTGTAATAGTGACGTTTTCTAAATCAATATTTGGGAAATCTTCTTTGAAGACATTGAGAAGTTCGTTTGTGGCCATTTTCAATGTTCCACGTGGTTTCTTATAAACAACCAATTTTCCATCGATTACTTTAATCATTGGATGAATGTGGAATAGATGACCGAAGATCTTTGCTGTTCCACTACAACGACCACCTTTATGAAGGTAATCTAAAGTATCAACAACAAATTGTGCTGATAATTTATCAGCGAGAGGTGCTACTTCATCAACAATTTCCTTTGCAGATTTGCCTTCTTTTGCAAGACGTCCCATTTTAAGAGCCAATAAACCAGTTGCACTTGAAAGGTTTTTGGAGTCAATTAAATAAATACGATCATCTGGAAAATTAGATTTTGCAATTGTTGCGCTTTGATAGTTTGTAGATAAAGTTGAACCAATACCTGTAAAAACAATATCGTAACCTTGGTCAATATATTTTCTAAAAACTTCCTCAATTACTGCTGGAGAAGCGGCTGCTGAACTAGGTAAGACTTTCTTCTCCTTTACCTTGGCATATAACTCATCAGGAGTAAGAGTTACATTATCTAGATAATTTTCTTCTCCAAAATTGACGTTAAGTGGAATAACTTCCATGTCAAATTCTTTATATAATTCCGGAGTTAAATCCGCTGTTGAGTCAACAATAACTTTAACTTTATTCATGTGTTCTACCTGTTTCTTTCTTATATATTAGACAAAAAAATTAAAATTCACACTATTTTATTTAACGAAAAATGAATTATAATCATTTTAACCTTGGAGGAAAATTATGAAAAAGGAAAAAGCCAAAAAAGAAAAGAAGATCAAAGGTTTCTTCGCTGATTTTAAGGCATTTATTTCCCGTGGTAACGCAGTTGACTTAGCTGTTGGCGTTGTCATTGGTGGTGCCTTTGGAGCAATCGTTAATGCTCTTGTTAATATTTTATTAAACCTTTGTATGTGGGGAGTCCCAGGTGGTTTAAAAGGCTTAGTTACTGTTCTTCCAGCTGCTAGCCCATCACAAGTTCCACCAGAGGGTTATCAAGCTGTTTACTCTGTTGGCGAATTCTTAGATAAAGGATTTAATGCAACACAAGCAAACATGTACACCCAACATGGTTCAAACTATTACTACAATGGTTTAGCTCTTATTGACTGGGGATCATTAATTAACGCAGTTGTTTCATTCATCATTATCGCTTTTGTCTTATTCACCGTCATTAAAGTGATTGGCTACTTCAACAAACTCAAAGAAGAAGCAAAAGCAAAAGCTAAAGAAGAATACTATCAAAAACACCCAGAAGAAAGACCAGCACCAGTTGAACCTGGTAAGCCAGAACCAACTGAAGTTGAACTTCTTTCCGAAATTCGTGATTTACTGAAAAAAGCAAAATAATGACACTTTCTGAGAAAATTGATTTTATCCAAAAACGATCTGGATTGGGTGACAAAAAATTCTGTAAGGTTTACGGAATTCAATTGCCTGTTTTATGGCAAATCCGTAAACAGTTATATCGCCCAGATAAAGCTGAATTAGCCTATCTTTGTGACAAGTTTAATTTAGATTTAGATGACTTTATGGATGATTCTTCATCTATTCGTGTTACAGTTTTAAAAGAAGGTGAACACATTTGTAAAGTGTCGCGTTCCAATGAAGACTGCGACATGTATGAAGATTTTCCACTCGAAAGTAATGATCGTTACGAAGAAAAAGATTAATCAATTTCTATAATAAAAATATCTAAGTTTTGCAAAAAAGAAGCGGGATTTACCGCTTCTTTTCTCTTATTCTTTCTTCTCGGTAGGTTGTTTATCTTTAATCTTTTGAACAACTTCCTCGAAGAGTTTTTTCTCTTCTTCAACATCAGCTGGTTGGCAGCGTTTTAATGCCTTTTCTTTTTTTGATAACGCATATTGAACTTCAAACTGCGATTCATCAATGAGTCCAGCGATTAAGGCATAAGCGCGTAATCCTTCAACAGTTGAATCGTTTGAAATAAATTTCCTTTCTGCGTCGCCGACGTTTTCGTCATAATACTTTTTGACTTCATCAGCAGATTTAGTCATCAACATAACAAACATCAGTTGAGCACAGATGCGTTTCATTAAATAAGAATCGATTTTGTTTTCTGTCGATTTCATTTTTAAAAGCATTTCGTTGGCTTTTTCATAGTCACGTTTAAGAATTGCTTTTTCGACAACAATTAAGTTTGTTTCAACTGTAAAATCAGTATAATTCTCGTTAAATTCCAACTTATTTTCACCATCACCTAGTGAAAGATGTCCTTGATAATCCATGTAATCAAGCAATGCTTTGGCATTATCTGGTTTTGTTAATAATGAAAGGCGATATCCATCATTTGATGTATCTAATTTAAATGGAATAAAGTCGTAAACAAAAAGAATTGATGAAAGAATAATCCAAAGTAAAGCAGAAATTGCTAACCATCTTAACGGACTATTAATTTCAGCGGTTTGTCCCATGGAATATAAAACGATACAGATCGCTAATTCAAATGCATAAAAGACAATTGGCATCCAGACATACGTATTTAACTTACTTTTGTCTGTTTTAATAATCTTTGTTTCACCTGTAAGTCCATCAAAATCTTCAGTAACAAATTTCCAGCCTTTGTTTGTCTTTTTAAGAGTTAAGTAATAACAATTAACGCTCACAACTTTGCATTTACCAGCTTTTGCTCCGACAACGTGAGCAAGCTCTAAATAAACAACATTAAATACAAATCCGATAACTAAAGTAATTAATGTAAATAAAACTGGGGAAAGTTCGGATTCGTAAAGTTTAGCAAACGCATCAGAGATAACTGTTAATCCCATAATAATTGCAACGGCTAAAACTAGAAGTAGAAATACTGTACTAATAATTGATTCTTTTTTCATAAAAACCCCCTTAAATCCTGCGTAAATCAAGATGATACTGTGATGTAAAGAAATTCCAAATAACCTTCATTCGACGGATTAACATCTCCGATTTTTCACGACGTTTTTGTGCAATCCAATACATCATTTCAGATGAATATAATGTACAAAGATAGCGCATAATTGAATTGCCGTTTGGAATCTTTTTCACGTCACCTAATAGACTAGAGATCGCGCTATAAAAGTATGAATAGAAGAACGAATCTTCTTTGTCGTTACAGTAGGATTTATTAATCGCATACAAGAAAGAATATTTGTTGTTAACATATGCGGTAATTTGTTTCATCATTCCTTCGAAATCTTTAAATTTCATCGAAAACGATGCTTTTTCTTTTAAGAATATTGATTCGACAACATCAGAAATATCACGGAAATGATAATAGAATGTTTGTCGATTTGATTTAACTGATTCGCAAAGCAAAATAACGTTAATCTCATCAAGAGGCATCTCTTTGATTAACTTTAATAAACCAAGTTGTAGCTTTGCTTCAATTTTCATAATCTTGTAAGTTCTTTAGCGATTGCGCTACCTAATTTAGCATTATTAATAACAAGTCGAATATTTGATTCTAACGAATCACCATGTGTAAGTTCGACAATTGTTTTTAAAAGGAATGGAGTAATATCTTTTCCTTCAACGTGTTGCTCATCGGCTTTTTTAAGAGCTGTTTCAATCGCATCATTAATTACTTTTGAATCCATGGCGTATTCTTCTGGAATTGGGTTAGCAACTAAAATACCACCATCTAAATGATTAACACGTTTTGCGTGAATAATTTCAGCAACTTCTTTTGGAGAATTCACTACGTTTTCCATCTTTATACCGGAATGGCGTGTATAGAAATCAGCAAATTCATCAGTTTGGTACGAAAGTACTGGAACACCCTTTGTTTCTAAAATTTCTAATGTTAATTTAAGATCAAGAATTGCTTTGACACCTGCTGAAACAACAGTAACGTTCGTTTTACCAAGTTCTTCTAAGTCAGCTGAGATATCAAAATTGTTTTGAGCTCCACGATGGGCGCCTCCAACTCCACCAGTCACAAAGACCTCAATTCCAGCCATATTAGCAAGAATCATTGTCGCTGCAACGGTTGTTGCTCCCCATGCTTTACGCGCAAAAACTATTGGCAAATCACGGCGAGAAACCTTGCAAATCCCTTTTCTTTTTCCAAATTCTTCAATTTCTTCTGGGCTCATACCAATGATTGGTTCACCATCAATAATGCCAATCGTAGCTGGTACTGCTCCATTATCTCGAATTGTTTTCTCAACAAGAAGAGCTGTCTCAACATTTTTTGGATAAGGCATTCCGTGAGAAATGATTGTTGACTCTAATGCGACAACTGGTTTGTTATCTCTTAGAGCTTGTTGTACTTCCTTTGAAATCTTCATCAATTGCACCTCTAAATTTTTCATTCTTTTCAGCTAAGCGATTTACTGACGCATTAGCAATTAATTCAAATAAGACTAGTAATGGAATCGCAGAAAGTGAAACTACGACTAAAATCCACCAGTTTTCACTCGTGATTAAATCGTATTCAATAGTAAATATCGAGCGACTTCCGCCTGTTTTAATTAATGCATTGTCATAAATGACAAATTTATCAATCAAGATCATTGCGACAAAGATTGTCACAATTCCGATTACTAAACCTAATCGATATTTATCAAACGGTAGACATGTTCGAACGAAAATAACAATGCTACCAAAACTAAATCCGAGAATACTAAACGTAATTGCTGTTTCATAACCCATGATTCCGCTTGTTAAAGCGTGTGGATTAGCTAAGTTAATAATAAAGAAAATTGATGGGATTAAAATCTGTACCAATCCAGCAGGAAATGTTCTCTTAAGAATATTTAAAATGAATGAAGATTTTAATCTTTCTTCGTTTGGTTGAATTGATAAGAAGAACGATCCTATACCAATTGTTAGCAGCTCCCAAAGATACATTGAATTTGTAATAAATGGATAATTTATGAATGTTTTGTCGGTGATTTTGACTAAACCAACAACAAAGAATGTTAATGTCATAATGATTGCAAACATTGTCTTTGTTAAGAAAAGTGTGCATGTTCTTTGAAGGTTATTAATAACTCTTCGACCTTCAGCAACAACTTTTGGCAATGAACCGAAGTTTGAATCAAGAGCAACTAAGTGTGCAGTATTCTTTGTTGCATCAGTTCCAGACGCCATAGCAATCGAACAATCAGCAACTTTTAAAGCTAAAATGTCATTAACACCATCGCCAGTCATAGCGACTGTATGACCGCAATCTTGTAACGTTTCAACAATAACTTGTTTTTGTTCTGGTGAGACACGACCAAATACTGTGTATTTATTCGCAATTACACGAACTTCATCAAGTGACATACCATCTAACGAAATAAATCTCTCAGCACCAGGAATTCCAACACGTTTTGCAATCTGACTAACACTAATTGGGTTATCTCCAGAAATGACTCTTAAGCCGACATCGTTTTCATTAAACCAACGAACAATTTCAAAAGCATCATCACGGATATGATCTTCGATTACAACAATTGCAAGGAATTCTAATTTTGGTAAATCTTCTTTAATAGAGACTGGTTTTTTAGTTTGGCCAACTAACAAAACACGGAGTCCTTGGCGTTCATATTCCTTGCATTTCTTGGTTATTTCCTCATCTTTGCAACCTAAAAATTCACGTGCGCCAAAGACAACATTTCTTCCATCCGATAAGGAAACTGCAGAGAATTTTCTTTCGGAATTGAATGGGATTTCATCATAAAAATTAAAACTTGGAGCATCCGAATAAGAAAGTAAAATTGCGTTTGCGGTTGCGTTGTTATCACCCGTTGCATCAACAAGCGTATGAAGCATTCTTTTAATTTCGTCTTCGCTTGTTTTCGATAAAACAACCATTTTCTTAACATGCATTGTTCCATCAGTAATTGTTCCCGTTTTATCTAAGCAAAGAACATCACAACGAGCCAACATTTCAATTGAATACATCGATTGAACTAAAACACGATGGTTAGCTAAACGAATAACTCCGATTGCTAATGTAACTGAAGTTAATAAATACATTCCGGTTGGAATCATTGCCACCATCGAACCAGAAATAGCTCGAACGGTTTTTTGGAATTCAGAACCTTCCATAATGCTTGGATATGAAAGATTTCCTTTGGAAATAACTGAAATAAATAAAGCTCCACCAAGAACAATGACGATGACAGAGATAATTCTAAAAATATAATTTAATGTATTAAGAATTTCTGATTTACCACGTTTAAATTCTTTTGCTTTAGTTTGAAGTCTTTCAGCATAGTTATCTTTACCGATTTTTTCAACACGGTAGAAGCATCTACCCGCAGTAACATAAGAACCAGAATAAATCTTTGATCCTTTTTCTTTAACAACGCCGACAGATTCACCGGTTAACATTGATTCGTTTACTTCAGCAGAACCCGACAAAACCTTACCGTCGCAAACAATCTGATCACCGAGATCAATCTTCACAATATCTGATAAAACTAGCTGATTTGCAGGGATTTTTGTAATTTTTCCGTCTCTTAGAACAGATACAACTGGGTAAGAAACAACACGTAATTTATCAACTAAGTGACGGGCGTGGATATCTTGGTATAAACCAATGACAATATTCACAATCAAGATGAATAAGAAACCAAATGCTGTAATTTCGATTTCTGCAATAATCATTAAAACAGACAAACCGAAAAGCAAAATATTAAAAAAGTTTAAAACGTTATCTAAAAGGATTCTCCAATATGACTTAGAGACATGCTTTGGAATACGATTAACAAGTCCTTCTTCGTTTCTAGCAGCAACTTGTGCTGACGTTAAACCAACTTCAAGATTGACAGGAAAATGTATATCTTCGGATTTGTTTTGTTCAATATTTTCTTTTTCCATTTGTCTTTTAGACTCTCACTTTGGCTTAATTGTATAACAATTTCTATACAGTGTATATATTTATAAACGTTTCATTTTGAAAAAGTTTGTTAACAAAGATGAACATTCTTCTTTTAGAACCCCACCAACAATTTCTGGATGATGATTTAAATTTGGTTGTTCAAATAAGTTATATGAACTTCCTAAAGCTCCGCCTTTTGGATCACTTGCACCAAAAACAACTCTTTTAAACCTTGCCCACAAAATTGCTCCTGCACACATTGAACATGGTTCAAGAGTAATATAAATTGTAGCGTTTTCTAATCTCCAAGATTTTTTCTTACTACAAGCTTTGCGGATTGCGATGATCTCAGCGTGCATTGTTGGGTCGTTCTTTTGCTCTCTTTTATTTGAAGCACGAGCTAAAATTTTTCCATCTTCAACAATGACAGCACCGACAGGAACTTCGTCTTCAGATTCAGCTTTTTTAGCTAAATCTATAGCAATTCTCATATATTTTTCATCAATTGTGCTCATAAAATTAAACCATCGCACATAACCTAGTTGCTTAAGGCTGCTATATTCCTATCCTGACCTGGTTCACAGTAAATTATCGCGATGGCGTAAAGATTATAACAATTAAAATGAAAAAAGACCACTCATTTGAGTAGTCTTAATCAGTTTATGTGCTCTAATGAAACAATTACTTCACTGGTTTGATGTATTCCATACCACCCATCCATGAACGGAGAACTTCTGGAATTTTTACTGAACCATCAGCTTGTTGGAATTGTTCCACTATAGCCGGGAAGACACGTGATGTAGCTAAACCAGAACCATTTAATGTACGGGCATATTTAGTTTTGCCGGTTTCAGCATCACGATAACGAATCATTCCGCGACGAGCTTGATAGTCGTGTGCTGTTGAAACAGAACTAACTTCTTTGTAGATGCCCATACTTGGAATATAGACTTCGATATCATACGTACGTGCCATTGAAGCGGAAATATCTTCAGCAGCAAGTTTTGAAACTCTAAATGTTAAGCCAAGTTTTTCCATTAATGAAACAGCTTTGCTAACGAGTTCTTCAAAAGCAGCTTTATCGCCTTCTTCAGTAGTGTATTGAAACATTTCAATTTTGTTAAATTGATATCCACGAATCATTCCGCGTTCTTCTGTACGATATGTTCCTGCTTCTTTACGATAGCATGGAGTATAAGCGAAATATTTAAGAGGTAATTTATCGCCTGGAATGATTTCATCACGATGCAAATTAACTAATGCAGTTTCTGCGGTTGGAAGAATAAATTTCTTTGGTTCAACGCCTTCAAGAGAGAAAACGTCATCAATAAATTTTGGGAACTGTCCAGCAACATAGCCACTTTCGTAATTTAAAATGTGTGGAGGAAGAATAAATTTATAACCATCTTTTAGATGTTCGGAAATAAAGAAGTTTAGTAAAGCCCATTCAAGTTGAGCGCCAAGCCCGGTATAAACCCAGCAACCATGTCCACTCATTTTGGCTCCACGTACATAATCAATTAAGCCAAGTGATTCACAAAGTTCAACGTGATCTTTTGGTTTAAAATCAAATTGTTGTGGTTTTCCATATTCATGGATAACTTTATTGTTTTCTTTTCCTCCGCTAAGAAGATCGTCATCAGGAAGATTTGGAAGAGGAAGAAGAAATGCCTTAATTTCCTCTTCAACTTTTCCTAATTCTTCTTCGTCTTTTGCACTAGCTGCACTAATCGCTTTTACTTTGGCAAAGATTGCTTGAACATCCCCACCTTCTTTTTTAACTTGTGGGACACTCGCAGAAAGACGATTTCTTTCAGCTTTTGCTTCTTCAACAGAAAGAATTAATTGTTTTCTTCTCTCGCTTAATTTGATGAGCGGATCGAAATTAACAACGCATCCTTTCTTGGCTAATTTAGCTTCAATTTCACGTGGATTTTCAAGGATTAATTTAATATCAATCATTTCGAAATTCCTTTCTATTTTAATTGCAAAAAACCTATGCAATTCTTAGATATTTTTTGCAAAACCCAATTATTCTTGAGTTTCTTCTGCTGCTCCTTCAGCGACTTCATCAGCAACAACTTCAGCAGTTTCTGCTTCTTCATCGTGAGGAACAACAGTGATGGAACTAACGCGTTGTTTTTCGTCTTCGAGTCGAATGACACGAACACCTTGAGTAACGCGGCTAGCGACTTTAACTTGTTCAAGTGGAATACGGATGACTGTTCCGCCATTTGTAACCATCATTAAGTCTTCATCGCCATTGACACTTCTAAAGGCAACAAGTTTGCCGTTCTTTGGAGTGACTTTTAATGCGATAACGCCTTTTGTACCACGATGTGATTCACGGTATTCTTCATTAAGGCTCATCTTACCAAATCCTTTAGCGGTAATAACAAGGATGTAATTACCTTCAAGACTGGTTGTCATACCAACAACTGTTGCACCATCATCAAGTTCAATACCTTTCACACCAGAAGCAGTACGTCCAAGTGGACGAGCTTCATTTTCGTGGAAGCGAACAACTTTACCTTTGCTACTGGCAAGGGCAATTTTTGTATCACCGTCGGTTTGTTTAACGTCTAACAAAACATCGTCTTCACGAAGTGTAATAGCAATCTTACCATTACGACGGATCGAAGCAAATTCTTCAATCGCGGTACGTTTAACAACACCATCACGGGTTGCAAAGAAGAGGTATTTTCCTTCTGAATAGTCATCAACTGGAATAATTGAGACAACTTTTTCGCCTTTTTCAAGGTTAAGTAAGTTTTGAATTGGAATACCTTTGGAGATACGACTTCCTTCTGGAATCATATAACCGCGCAAACGATAAACACGTCCTAAATTAGAGAAGAACATGACATCGATATGTGTTTTTGTATGAAGCATGATGGCCACATCGTCTTCGTCATTTGTTGTCATGCCTCTTACACCACGTCCACCACGGTTTTGAGTACGGAAAGTATCAGCTTCCATTCTCTTAACATAGTTGTTCTTGGTTAAGGTAATAACAATTTCCTTTTCTGGAATTAAAGCTTCATCTTCGATTGTCGCGGCTTCATCAGAGATTTCAGTCTTACGTTCATCAGAATATTTTTCTTTTATTTCAGTAAGTTCTTCGACAACTACGTCAACAATGTGTTCACGAGCTTCTAAGATGTAACGATATTTAGCAATATTTGCCTCAAGTTGACGTCTTTCATCTTCAAGCTTACCAGCTTCAAGACCAGTTAAACGACGAAGTGTCATGGCTAAAATCGCAGCAGTTTGTTCTTCGGAGAAACCGAATTTTTCCATTAATGCTTTTGTGGCATCTTCTGGAGTATCAGCTTTCTTAATTGTTTCAACAATCGCATCAATATCGCCAATGGCTTTTAATAAACCAACAACAATGTGATCACGTGCTTCGTCTTTCTTTAATAAGAATTTAGTACGTCTTTCAACAACTTCAACTTGGAAATCGAGATAATGTTTTAAGATTTCAGTGATTGGAAGAATCTTTGGAGCACCATCAACTAAGCAAAGCATAATAATGCCCATGCTTGTTTGAAGTTGAGTCATTTTATAAAGTTGATTTAAGATAACTTCTGGAATTGAATCATGACGAACATCAATGACAACACGAACGTTTCCTTTGGAAGATTCATCACGAATATCAGTAATTCCTTCAATTACTTTATCTCTCACTAAGTGAGAGATTGATTCAATCATATTTGCTTTATTCACTTGATATGGAATCTCGTGAACAATGATTTGTTTTTTGCCTGTGCGCTCGTTTTCTTTAATTTCGCATTTGGAACGAATCACGATTGATCCAGTACCGGTTTCGAAATAATCACGAATGCCGCTACGACCTAAAATTGTTGCTCCGGTTGAGAAATCTGGACCATGTAAATAGCCTTGCATAATTTCAAGAGGAGTGATTTCTGGATTTCTTGCTACTGCAATAACAGCATCAATTGTTTCACCAAGGTTATGTGTTGGAATGTATGTTGCCATACCAACAGCAATACCATTACTTCCGTTAACAAGAAGATTTGGGAAACGCGCTGGTAAAACAGATGGTTCTCTTTCAGTACCATCATAGTTATCAACCATGTCGACTGTATCACAGTTTAAATCACGAACCATTTCGGTCGCGAGCTTCGTCATACGAGCTTCGGTATAACGCATCGCAGCTGGTTCATCGCCATCAACAGAACCAAAGTTACCATGACCATCAACAAGTGTATAACGCATGGCGAATGGTTGGGCTAAACGAACAAGGGTGCTATAAATAGCAGCATCACCATGTGGGTGATATTTACCCATGACGTCACCAACGATACGAGCACTTTTCTTATAAGCGGTGCCTGGAAGCATTCCGCTCATTTGCATACCATAAATCACACGACGGTGAACTGGTTTACATCCATCTCGGACATCTGGAATTGCACGAGAAACGATAACGCTCATGGCGTAATCTAAGAAGGAATTACGTACTTCTTGAGCTAAATCTGTATCACGAAGACCTGGAACAATACCATCTTCAATTTCTTGGAGTTTGGAATCATCAACAGCTTCTTCGTTAGCTTCGATTTTCTTTTCTTCATCAGCCATTTTCATGTCCTCCTATTAGATATCTAAGTTCTTAACGAACTTAGCATATTTGTGGATGAATTCTTTACGTGGAAGAACTTCATCACCCATTAAGTCGGTAAAGACTTTGTCTGCTTCGATTGCATCAGACATGGTTACACGTAACATTTTTCTGGTTTTTGGATCCATGGTTGTCTCCCAAAGTTGTTCTGCGTCCATTTCACCAAGACCTTTGTATCGTTGGAACGGATAACCAGGTTTGAGATTGAGTTGTTTTTTAATGACTTCAAGTTGTTCATCGTTGTAGGCATAGAATTGCTTACCGTGATAATCAACTTTGTATAGTGGAGGTTGAGCGATGTAGACATAACCACCTTCGATTAATTCCTTCATAAAGCGGAAGAAGAATGTTAAAAGAAGGATACGAATATGACTACCGTCAACATCAGCATCGGTCATAATAACGATTTTGTGGTAACGAATTTTTTCAACATGGAATTCTGGATCAATACCAGCTCCGATGGCGACAATCATGTTACCAATTTCAGCGTTTTCAAATGCTTTTTCTTGCGTTGCTTTTTCAACGTTCAAGATTTTACCACGAAGTGGTAGAATTGCTTGAGTTTCACGGTCACGTCCATTTTTGGCACTACCACCAGCGGAGTTACCTTCGACGATGTAGAGTTCGCAAATTGATGGATCTTTAGAGGAACAATCAGCTAATTTTCCAGGAAGCGTTGTTACTTCAAGACCGGTTTTACGACGGGCATTTTCTTGCGCCATACGAGCCGCCATACGAGCGGAGGCTGCGGTACGAAGTTTCGAAACGATTGTTTCGGCAACTTTTGGATTTTCAAGGAGGAATCTTTCGAGTTGTTCACCAACGATTTGGCTAACAATCTTACGAACTTCGCTGTTTCCTAATTTGGTTTTTGTTTGACCTTCATATTGTGGGTTTGGGTGCTTAATCGAAATAATCGCGGTTAAACCTTCCAAAATATCACTTGTTTCAAGGTCATCTTGACCGTCTTTTAAAAGTTTGGCTTTTCTTGCGTAATCATTCATCACACGACGCATGGCAAGACGGAATCCTTCTTCATGGGTTCCACCTTCATGGGTGTGAATGTTATTACAGAATGAGAAGATTGTTGGGTTATAAGATTCATTGTATTGCATAGCAACTTCACAATAAATATGTCCCTTTTCTTCTCCACCAACGATGTATTTACCACGTCCTTCGCAGTAAATAATCTCTTGCATGATTGGTGTTTTATTGAAGTTAATTGCTTCAACGTATTCTTTAATACCACCTTCATAGCAATAAGTTTCTGATCTTTCTTGGGCACCTCGATCATCCACAACTTCAATGCGGACACCTTTGTTGAGGTAGGCCATTTGTTTTAAGTGATCACAGATAATGTCGTAATCATACACTGTGGTTTCAGTAAAGATGGTTGGATCAGGTTTGAATGTAACTGTTGTACCAGTTTCTTCGATTGGGCATTCACCAATTTTCTTTAAATGGTCAAGTGGTTTTCCACCGCGTCCAAACTTGATGTAATAAATTCCACCATTCTTTTTGACTGTGACTTCGAGCCATTCAGAAAGGGCGTTAACAACAGAAGCACCGACACCATGAAGACCACCGGATACTTTGTATCCACCAGTCTCGCCAAACTTACCACCAGCGTGAAGAATTGTAAAAACAGTTTCCACACCAGAGAGTCCGGATTTAGCGACGATATCAACTGGAACACCACGACCATTATCGATAACAGTAATGGTTTCGCCTTTGTTGATTTTGACAACAATTTTGTCACAGAATCCCGCTAAGGCTTCGTCGATGGAGTTATCAACGATTTCCCAAACGAGGTGATGTAGACCTGCAGCAGCAGTTGTACCAATGTACATGCCTGGACGTTTACGAACCGCCTCAAGGCCTTCGAGAACTTGAAGATCTTTCGCGCTATAATCAGCGTCTGGACGATCTTCACTGGATGCGTCGACGTTTAATTCGACTTCTTCTTTAATGTCATCCATTAAGTATTCCTCCTTGTAATATTTTTGTTATTTACTACGTAGATCGTAGCATTAGATACATTTAATTCCGTTGCGGTGATGAAGACTTGACCCATCTTACTGACAAATTTAAGTAAGTGTTGTCGGTGAACATAATCAAGTTCACTTAATGCATCATCAAGGACAACGATTGGTTTATCGCTCTCATCTTCAATTAAGAAATATGGAGCGAGTTTTAAGGCGATTACGACAAGTCGATTTTCGCCTTGCGAGCCGTGTGTCGCGATGTCTTTACCATTCAGATTTAGCGAGAAGTCTTCACGGTGGATTCCAATCTGGGTTGCTTTATGTTTGATATCGCTTTCCAGATTCTTCATGTACGCACTCGCACACGCTTGCGAGAATTTTTCATCCATTCTAATGAATGGATTATAATTCAAGATTGCTTCATCATCGTCGCCTTTAATGGACTTCACAATTTTTGATAGAACGTTGTTGAGCTCACTAATGTAGGCGAGGCGATAACGAACGATTTGTTCTTCAACTTCGATGAGTTTTTTTGTCACAACATCGAGATGAATTTTGTCGATTTCTTCTTGTTTGAGAATGGAGTTTCTTTCTTTAAGAAGTTTTTCGAACTCAATGAGACTTTCTAAATAAACTGGGGATTTTTTAGAGAGATTAATGTCAAGGAAGTTTCTTCTCACTAAAGGTGAATCATGAAACATCAATGCGTCTTTCGGTTCAAAGACAATGACATTAACAAGTTTTGCTAGATCAGAAATCCGTCTCACTTGTTTCCCGTTGAGGGAGATTTTCTTGCTAGAAGGGGTCAATAGAGCAACGATTTGTTTTGAGGTTGGGAGATTCTCCACTCTCGCCTCAATCGTGGCAAATTGGCGCCTTTCTTTTATCAAATCATTGATTTCTGATGTTCGGAATGAACGAGCTAACGAGAGGTAATAGATTGCTTCAACAATATTTGTCTTACCTTCTGCGTTATTTCCAACGATGACATTTAATTTCGGGGAAAAATCTAAATCAATGTAATCGTAGTTCCGAAAGTTTCGAAGAGTTAATTTAGAAACTATCATTTGGAGATAATTTCATAAACAGAATTTTCCACCTCAACTTTGTCACCGGGTCTTAATTTACGACCTCGACGATTATCAAGTTCATCATTCACCTTGATCTCGTTTTCTAACAGGAAGAACTTTGCTTCGCTACCAGAGCCAACAATATCAGCAAATTTTAAGAATTGGCCGAGTGTGATATATTCGGTATCAATCGAAATCTGAACTCTTTTTTGTTTCATAAAAAAGCTGTTTTTTAACCTTCGAGAAACATTTTATCATATATAAAATAAAAAGGGAATAATAAATTCCCTTAATATTGCATATGTTTAGAATGTGTGATTTTTGAGTGTATTAAGCACGTAATGGAGTGACTAACATGTCGATGGAGTCATCTTTGTCATTTCGGACAACAAATGGCTTCATTTCGCCGATAAATGCAATCGTCACATCTTCGGATTTGTTGGCTCGAATCGCATCAGCGACAAATGAGGCTCTAAAACTGATTTCGAGATGTTCTCCAGAGAATTTGAACATGCTTAATTTTTCATTCGCACTACCAACAAGCGAACTTCTTGAGATCATTTCAGCTTCATCTTCATCAAGAATTAACTTGATCACGCCATCATGATCAGCACTAAGTAAAGAGACACGTTCCATGGAGGCTAAAAACTCGCGAGCATTGACTTCGAGGAAGTAGTTAAATGACTTTGGAACAATGTTTTTTGTGTTTGGATATTCACCATTGATTAAACGAGTAGAAATTGTGGTTCTGCCAAATTTAAAGATAGCTTTATTGTCGCTTACAGCGACACCAACATATTCTTCTTCTTCAAAACTACGGACAATATCGACCATCTTTTTGGCTGGAATATTGGCCACGAAATGAGCATCAGAATCGATCTCAACACTCTTTCGAGCAAGTCGAGCGGTGTCGGTGGCTGTTGCAGTGAGCTTTCCGCTCTCAGCGTCAAGGTTAATTGCGGTCAAAATCGGCCTTGTTTCCTTGATAGAAGCGGCGAAAGATGTTTGGTCGACTAAATCCCTAATGCTACTTGCTTTGACCTCGATAAGGCCGCTATTAACAGTAACATCAACTTGTGGATATTCATCAGCACGGATAGAGTTCAATTTAAAGTTTGCTTTTGAGTCTTCAATCTTGAGAATTGAATTATCAACAAGTTCTAATGTGATAAAATCATCTTCCATGTGACGAACAACCTCTAAAACTAATTTGCATTGAACAAGTGTTTCACCAAATTGGGCATTTTTAATAATTTCGACATCATTAATCATGTAAGGAACAACAGTGGAAATAATGATGTTGTTGTCAGATCCTGTTAAAACAAGACCTTTTTCACATAAATCGAGTTTGACGTTGGTTAAAATTGGTAACTCAGCTTTTTGTGGGATTGCTTTAGAAACCATTGTTAATCCTTTAATGAATTGTTCTTTTTGAATTACGCAACGCATATGTAATCTCCTTAATAACTTATAAACATATATTTACTAAATAATATTAATAATAATCAGTGTGGAAACTGTGGATAACTAAGTTTTCTTAATTCATATTTTACCACATTTTTCGCGCGCACATATTAAATATAGAAATTAGTAGCTATAAACTGGCTTTTATCTCGTTAATAGCTTGTTGTAACGCGGTGTTAGTTTTTAACGACTTTTCCACTTTTGTTACACCGTTCATCACAGTCGAGTGATCCTTTCCTCCAAAAGTATAACCAATTTTTGTAAACGGAGTATCAAGCATCACACGAATTAGATACATCGCAATGTGACGAGCTAAGGCGATGTCTGCTTGTCTACTTGGACCAGTAATTTGTGATGGAACAAGTTGATAATAATCAGCAACAGCGGCAATGATTCTTTGCTCGGAAAGCTTTGCTTTCGCATCTTTAACATTGACTAATGGTTGTAAAGCTTCCATTGCTGTTTCGAAACTAATGTATTTTGTTGGTCTAAAGTAAGATGTGTAATAGATTAATTTGTTCAAAGCTTGGTCGATATCGCGGATGTTCTTGGAGAATTTTTCAGCGATAAATTCAATGACTCTTGGATCGAATGCTTCAAGAGAAATTGGACCATTATCAATTTTTGATTTGATAATGCTAATACAAGTTTGCACATCTGGTTGACCAATACTAACGGTTAAACCTTGAACGAATCTTGATTTTAATCTTTCTTCAAAACCTTTTAAATCTTGTGGGTGTCGATCACTGGTGATGACAACTTGTTTTCCCTGGTTTAAGAAGAAATTGAAGATTTGGAAGAAGAATTCTGATGTTTTCTCTTTTAATGCAAGAAATTGAACATCATCAACCAACAAGACATCGAAACTTCTAATAAATGACATCAGTGAGTTGTTGTCTTTGATGTTTGTTAAGAATTGTTCGATCAAGTCGTTTGCTTCACAGTATAAGCATCTTTTTTCTGGTTCGTTCGCCATGATCTCGTTAGCAATAGCGTGAAGCAAGTGTGTTTTTCCAAGACCAGGGTTTGAATAAATGAACAAAGGATTAAATGATTTACCTAAGTTTGCTGAGACAAAAACACCAGCTTGTTTGGCCTCTAAGTTTGATGGACCACTCACGAAATTATCAAATGTTAACGAAGGATTAATTCGAGCATTTTTGAAAAATTGTGGTTCATCTTGAATTTGAGGAGCAGTTTTCTTTAAAGTCTCACTATGTGCAAAACTTATTTTGACATGTTTGCCAAGAACTTCTTTAACAACTTCTAGAGCAATATTTTGATATTTTGTGTTCAAAATTGTTGCCGCTAAATCGGTTTCTGTAGCAACGATGATTTCGTCGTTTTCATACGAATATATGCGAGTTTTGCTGAGAAAAACGTCAGAAACACGCGGATCTCCAATACGTTCTTCGAGTAGTTTTTTAATCTTTGCCCATAAATTAGAAAGTTCAGTAATTGATTCAGGCATTTTGTATTCCTCGTATGACCAAAATTATACTCTCGCGTATATGAATTTTAAATAGGAAAAAGAGAGAAAATGAGATATCCACAATTTTTTACATAAAATTATATCGATTTATTCAATATTTTTAGTAGTTTTCCACAACTTTTGCTCTTTTAAAAAATGATGTGTAAACTTGTGCATAATTATTTTTTCAAAAATCAACAATTTTAAAATTTCTCAACTTTCGACGAAATTAAAAAGTATCGATAAAACCGAAACTATTCTAATTATTCACAAATCAACATCATATATTCTCCACCAATTGTGAATAGATAAAAAAATGTGGATAAAATTATTTGTACATTGTATTAAAATTGTTAAAAATGTGGATAAATTCCTAACATTTACTAAAATTGGTGATTTTTGCATGAAATCAGGAAAAATTAAAAACAAAAGTTTTTGACTTGTCTCGCGTATGCATATATAATTTGCTCGCGTGTCTTTAGAAGGCACAAGGAGAACATTTATGAAAAGAACTTATCAACCAAGCAAGACCCACAGACGTAATGTCCATGGATTCCGTCAAAGAATGGCCACTAAAAATGGTCGCAAAGTTTTAGCTGCACGTCGCAGAAAAGGAAGAGCGAAATTAACCGCTTAATTTTCCAATGAAAGTAGCTAATCGAGTTAAAAAATATGAAGAGTTCCAAAAAATTATTAATGAAGGATCTCTAATTCGTAATGACTCGTTTAACGCTTATTATTTGAAAGTTACCACACCTCTTTCTAGATTTGGTATTTCAATACCAAAGAAAAGTGGTAACGCCGTGGTGCGTAACCGGATGAAGCGTCAAATACGCGCTGCCATAGGAGCATCATGTGATATGACAATTCCTTATGATATTGTCCTAATTGCTAGAAAGGGCTACGACATCAATAACTATCAAAAAACACTCGCAGATGTCGTTGACGTTATTAAAAAAGTAGGATAAAAACGTGAAAAAATTACACAAAATTGGTTTAGCATCGTTTGCGGTTGCTCTTGGAGCAATTGTCTTATCCAGCTGTACTGCGAACTTTTGTTCAGTTAAAGAAAAAAGTCGCATTCTTTTTGCTGTAGAACCAGGCGTTTCACGCTACTACAACTCAGAAGCTGAAGCTAACGAAGCTAAAAAATCTGGCGAAAACTATTCTTATCCTGTTGTTCAACAAGTTGCTGGAACAAATGTTTGGCAATTAGTTGAAAAGGATGGAAGTAATTACACTAAATCCTATTCTATTAACAGCGTGATCACCGCAGCCGATAAAGCTAGCGTCATCGTTCCAAGCGCTGAATATTTTGCTCGTTTAGACCGTGAAGTCCTTAATTTTGCTTTAGCAAATGCAAAAGCAGTCGAAACAGCAACTGACTTTAGTGTAATCGACAAAGATTTAGTCGAACGTGTTTTAACCGATTACGGATATCTTAAATATTTCGGAACAACCACAAAGAAAGACAAACCTGTTGATACTTTATGGGTGAACTTCGATAAGATTTATTCTGAAATTGTTTTTGATATGGGGATTGAAAAAGCCGCTAACGCTGACTTTAATTCCATTTATAAACAAACACTAGAAACCACCATTAATAATCACCGTTCTTGTATTACAAGCGTTGATGGAAATTATGGTTCTTATGGACAAGACAAAATCTCTGTCAAAATGGACGCCAAATCCTGGGGATACGCCTGGGGACGCGGTGGCGCAGTTATTGAAGGATTAATCGTTTATCCAGTTTCATGCTTAGTTGATGTCTTCGCTAACGCATTTGCTGGACATAACCCAGCCAATTTCGCTAATGGTGTTCCACAAATTCTTTCTTTGTTACTTGTAACAATTTTTGTTCGTTTATTCATCTTCCTTGTTTCATTTAAATCAACAATGACTCAACAAAAGATGACAAGCTTACAACCTGAATTGCAAAAAATTCAAGCTAAGTACCCAAATTCAAATACTAATCCAGCTCAAAAACAACGTTTAGCCCAGGAACAAATGGCTCTTTACAAGAAGCATAAAGTTAATCCTTTATCTTCGTTAATTGTCTTGATCATTCAATTCCCTGTCTTTATCGGTGTTTGGGGTGCTATGACTGGTAATGCTATTTTATCTACCGGTTCATTCCTTGGATTGAATTTATCAACATCTGTTTGGGATGCTTTAACTAACGCAAACAAAGTTTGGTCAGGTGGATGGTGGACTGCTTTGGTGCTCTTTATTTTGATGGCTGTTGCTCAATTCTTAGCCATGAAAGTTCCACAATGGATCCAAAAGAGAAAAGCCAAAAAAGTTGCTCGTTTAACCAAAAACCCTGCACAAACTCAACAAAATCGTACGATGAACATTGTTTCATGGGTGATGTTAATCATGATTATCTTCATGGGCTTTACATTACCAGCAGCAATGGGATTCTATTGGTTTATTGGTGCTCTTGTCTCATTAGCACAATCTTTAATTACAAACGCAATCTTTTCAAGAAAGCGTAAATAGGAGAAAAACATGAAAACATATACTGCTAAAACAGTTGATGAAGCAGTTGCATTAGCCAGCGAGGAATTATCAATTCCTGCTGATCAAATTATTTTCCGTGTTATTGATGAAAAGAAAGGCCTTCGTAAGAAAGCTGAAATTGAAGTCTACGAATTAATTGATGCAATTGAATATAGCCAAGAATACATTAAGAATGTTCTCGAATCTCTTGGTGTTGGCGATATTAAAACAAAAGCTTCATTAGAAGACGACATTATTCGCATTGAAGTTGATACCGATCATAACCCAATTATTATTGGTAAAAACGGTGTTACTTTACAAGCGTTAAACGAACTTGTTCGTTTAGCTGTATCAGGAAAATTCCATCACAGATTTAGAATTCTTCTTGATATTGGTGACTACAAGAATTCAAAATATTCTCGTGTCGCATTCTTAGCACGTAAGACTGCTAAAGAAGTGCAAAAGACAAAAGTCGATGTTACTCTTGATCCAATGCCTTCTGATGAACGTCGAATTGTTCATAATGCCTTATCAGAATTCTCTCACATTAAGACTGAATCCTCGGGAGAAGGACATCGTCGCGCAGTTACAATTAAATACGTTGATTAATAGAGATTAAAAATCTCTATTTTTCTTAGATTATGGAAACTATCGTTGCATTAGCTAGCGCCCCAATGAAAAGCGCATTATCAATTATTCGTCTTTCAGGAGATGATTGTTTTGAAGTTGTTTCAAAATGTTTTTCTAAAGATTTAACAAAAGAAAAGAAACGCGCGATTCATTTTGGTTTTATTTGTGACGGTGTTAAAAAGATTGACCAAGTGGTCTTGCTAACTTATGTAGCGCCACATTCTTTTACTGGTGAAAACTCAGTTGAAATCATGTGCCACGGCTCAATGTTGATTGTGAACGAGATTATTACCACATTAATTCAAAATGGTGCGAGAATGGCTGTTAACGGGGAGTTTTCGTCAAGAGCATTCTTTAATGGAAAAATTGACTTAATTCAAGCTGAAGGCATTAACGATATGATTAATGCAACAAGCGAAGAAGCAAAAGAAATGTCAATGTTTGCATTAACTGGTGAAACATCAAAAATTTTCCTGCCAATTCGCAAAGATATTGGAGAATTGCTTGGGAAAATCGAAGTAAATATCGATTATCCAGAATATGAAGATATTGAAGAAATTAGTAAAGCGGAAGTTATTAGAGTTTGCTCAAAAATCAAGTCAGATCTCAAGGATTTAATTGAAGTCGGAGAAAAGAATAGACTCTACCGTGACGGTGTTAAGGTTGCGATTGTTGGAAAGCCAAATGTTGGCAAATCTTCATTATTAAATTCATTGATTAAGGAAGATAAAGCAATTGTTACAGATATTGCTGGTACAACTAGAGATATTGTTGAAGGAACTTTTAATTTAAACGGAGTCCCTGTTTATTTATATGACACCGCAGGTTTACACGAATCTAATGACAAAATTGAACAAATCGGTATCGAAAAAGCAAAAGATGTTATTAATAAAGCAGATCTAATTTTGTTTGTTGTTGATGATACTGGTGTAGATGAAGATCTTTTTAAATTTATTAAAAATAAGAAGCATTTAGTTGTTTATAATAAGGCCGATATTTTAAAAGTGAAAGATGGTCATAGCATATATGTTTCCGCTATTCACGGGGATATCAAGCCTCTTATTGATGGAATGATTAAGATGCTCGAACTAGATGATATCAGTGTCAAACCATCATTCACAAATACAAGACAGATTGGTCTTTTAAAAAATATTGTCAGCCAGATTGACTTAGCAATTAAAGACGCAGAAGCCGACGAACCAACAGATCTAATTTCAGCGAGCTTAATGATTGCCTATAACTACTCATTGGATTTGCTTGGAGAAAGCAATAAAAACGATTTAACGGATGAAATTTTTTCAAGGTTTTGTGTTGGTAAATAATCATGATTGATTCTCATTGTCATATTAATGATTCGGCCTTTGTGAATAATCCAGAGGCCTACATCAAAGAAGCAAAAGATGCGGGAGTTGCAGAGTTTTTGGTTGTTGGTTACGATTTAAAATCTTCAAGAATTGCCGTAGATATTTCAAAAAAATACGAGAATTGCAATGCCGCTGTTGGAATCCACCCATCAGACGTGAAACGAATGGGCAAAAACGATTTAAATGAAATAGAAATTCTTGCTAAAGATCCTAAAGTTTTAGCGATTGGTGAAATCGGATTAGATTATTATTGGGACAAAGATCCAGAGATTCAAAAACAACAACAAGAATTTTTTATTAAACAAATTGAAATAGCTAACAAACTAAATAAACCTATCTCCATTCATTGTCGAGAAGCATATGAAGACTGCTATCAGATATTAAAAGCCCATCCAGTTCGTCGAGGCGGGGTAATGCACTGTTATGGTGGTTCAGCTGAAATGGCTAAACTTTTTATAAAACTTGGTTTTGTTCTAGGGTTTGGAGGAACATTAACTTTCAAAAATGCAAGACGGCCAAAAGAAGTTTTAGAAGCAATAAGTAACGAAGATTATGTTCTTGAAACTGATGCTCCATATTTGGCACCTGATCCATTTCGTGGTAAGCAAAATCATTCTAAATATTTATACCTAGTAAAAGAAAAAATAGCGGAACTGCGGGGGATTTCTCCAGAAATTGTGGACTTACAAAGCACACAAAACTTTAATAGAGTTTTCAAATGAAAAAGAAAATAGATGGAATTATAGTTGTTGAAGGCAAGACAGATGTTGGCTTTCTTTCAAATTATATTGATGCCGAATTCGTAATTACAAACGGTTCAGCTTTAAGTGATAAAACAATCGATTATTTAAAGAATTCTCAACAAACTATTTATGTTTTGACTGATCCTGATTTTCCTGGCAAAAAGATTCGTGATGAATTAAGCAGCAAATTAACAAATCTAAAACACGTTTTTATTAGCAAAGAAAAATCTATAAAACATGGAAAAGTTGGAGTTGCTGAAGGCGATATAAATGAAATTTTAGAAGCCTTTAAGAATGCTTATACTGAAAACAAGGTGACAAAACCAACAATTTTCATGAATGATTTAGTTGAACTGGGTTTAGTTGGTGAAGGTGAAGCAAGTGAAAAACGTAAACACGTATGCGATAAACTTCATTTAGGTTTTTGCAATGCAAAAACATTTTTAAAAAGATTGAATAGTTGCGCAATAACAAAGGAAGAGCTAAAAAAATATGTTGGATAAAGAAAAATATTTTCAAAATGTTAAATCATATAAATTTATTGCGAACAAATCGCTCGGCCAAAATTTTCTAATCGATTATAGTGTCGCAGAAAAAATAGTTGAGAAATTAGACATTTCTTCTGATGACAATGTGTTAGAAATCGGAGCTGGTTTAGGTTCGTTATCATATTTTTTAGTTCAAAAAAACTGTTCGAAAACACTTATCGATATTGATGAAAAAATGTTAGGGTTTTTACAAGAAAATTTTAAAAATATTGAAGAATTGACGATAAAAAGAGAAAATATTTTGAAGGCAAATTTGTCAGGTTTTTCGAAGATTATTGGAAACTTACCTTATTACATCACCTCTGGAATTATTGAACATATTTTGTTAAACGCTGTTAACACAAAGAAAGTTGTTTTAATGTGTCAAAAAGAAGTTTATCCAAAGTTAACGAAAAACAATGTTAGTCCATTATCAATTCTTTTAAATTATGTTAGTGAAATTTCATCACCAATGAATGTTTCAAGAAATAGTTTTGCTCCAGTTCCACACGTTGATTCTGCTGTTTTCACTCTTACTATTAATGAAAACATTAAAAATCCAACAAACAAGGGTGTTTATGGTTTAATGTGTAAATTATTTCTTCACCGTAGAAAAAATATCCTTAATTGCTTATCAACAGTTGTAAAAACAAGAGAAATTGCTAAAAACGTATTAGAAAAATGTTCGTTAAACGAGAATCTTCGACCAGAACAATTGATTATTAACGATTTTCAAAAATTATTTGAGGTATTGCAGTCCTTATAACGAGTCAATACAATATTGCATATGTATATTAAAGCTTTCGCAAAAATTAACGTTTATCTTGACGTGCTTAAAAGAAAAGAAGATGGCTACCATGATTTAGATATGGTTATGCTTCCTTTGGAACTTCATGATTCAATTGATTTTGAATATGTTCCATTTTTATCTGATTGTTATGTAACTTGTGATCATGTTGAGTTGCAAGAAACAAAATATAATTCGATTAATTTAACATTGAGAGCTTTGAAAGATAAATATAATTTAAGCCAAAACTTTTCTGTTTTAGTTCATAAAGAAATTCCTATCAGTGCTGGATTAGGCGGTGGAAGTTCAAATGCGGCCGCAACAATTCGTGCAATTAATGAAATTTGTCGTTTAAATATACCTCTTGAAGATCAACTTGCGCTAGGTAAACAAATTGGTGCCGATGTTCCGTTTTGTTTGATTAACAAGCCAGCGCATGTTCGTGGTATCGGAGAAAAAATCGATTTAATCGAAATGAAAAAACGTTATTTTGTTCTTATTGTTAAACCAAGCCTTGGATTATCCACTAAATTCGTTTTCGAAGAATCTGATAAAGACGTATATGAACACGGAAATGTTGAAGGCGTAATTGAAGCATTAAGAACAGGCGATGATGATTTGCTAGAAAAATCACTCTTTAATGGTTTAGAAAAAACATCGATTAGACTTGTTCCTGAAATTCAAGAAGTTAAAGATCGTTTGAAAAACGAAGGTTTTAAATTGGTTTTGATGTCAGGTTCAGGAAGTTGCGTATTCGCTTTAACTGATGACGCTAAATTTGCTACGCAAAAATATCATAAGTTAGCAAGGGAAGGATATCAGGTCTTCTTAACAAAGACTCTGAAACTCAAATAATGCTTTATATTCGTTGTTATAACAAAAACGTATACATTGATGATGAACTTGTCGGTTACATTTCACCTGACGGGGACATGTTTGCCCAAGGACACAAGTTTGGATCACTCTCCCCTGATGGAGAAATCTATATCCAAGGCGAATATGTTGGTTATATCGAAGACAATGATGAAATTATTGTTCACGGAGAACCGGCCGGATTTGTCTCCTCGCAAAACGATTTATGCTTTAAATCAGCAGCGTTAATGAAAAAAGAAAATTATTAAGGTTTTGCAAATAATACCAAGGAATTGCTAAGAAAATTAGTAACTTCATTAGTTACTTTTTTATTTGCCAAAGCAACAAAAAAGGACCTCGCAACGAGGCCCTTAGTTGTTTAAGTTTTGACTATTTTTTGTTGCGGATAGCAGCTTGAGCAGCAGCTAAACGAGCAACTGGAACACGGAACGGTGAGCAGGAAACATAGTCAAGTCCGGCTCTATGGTAGAAGTCGATGGAGTTTGGTTCACCACCAGTTTCACCACAAACACCAATGTGGAGGTTTGGTCTTGTTGAACGACCAGCCTTCACGGACATATTGATGAGTTTTCCAACACCACGTTGATCGAGTGTTTTGAATGGATCTTCTTCTAAGATCTTTGCACCATAATAGTCTGGTAAGAACTTAGCAGCATCATCACGGCTGAAGCCGAATGTCATTTGTGTTAAGTCGTTTGTACCAAAGGAGAAGAATTCTGCTTCTTTAGCGATTTCATCGGAGAGTAATGCAGCTCTCGGGATTTCTATCATTGTACCAACATGGTATTTGAGGTTAACTCCAGATTCTTTAATAATCTTATCAGCGGTGTCGCAGATAATCTTCTTAACGAACTTAAGTTCTTTAACTTCGAGTACGAGTGGTACCATGATTTCTGGTTCAACTTTGATACCTTTTTTGGTGACGTTAATAGCAGCTTTAATGATAGCTTCTGTTTGCATTTCGCAGATTTCTGGATATGAAACAGCTAAACGGCAACCACGGTGACCCATCATTGGGTTGAATTCATGTAAGTATTCGATACGAGCTTTAACTTCTTCAACTGTACGACCAGTTGCTTTAGCAAGTTCTTCGATCTTATCTTCTTCTTGTGGAAGGAATTCGTGTAGAGGTGGATCTAATAAACGAACGTTAACGTTGAGTCCTTCCATTGTTTCATAGAGGGATTCAAAGTCGCTTTGTTGCATTGGTTCGAGTTCTGCTAATGCAGCTCTTCTTTCTTCGACAGTATCGGCAAGAATCATTTTTCTCATTGAGAAGATTCTGTCCTTATCGAAGAACATGTGTTCGGTACGGCATAAGCCAATACCTTCAGCACCAAATTCACGAGCTTGTTTGGCATCTCTTGGAGTGTCGGCGTTTGTACGAACTTTTAATGTACGTGCTTCGTCAACCCACTTCATAAGACGTCCGAAGTAACCAGCAGATAAATCTGGCATAACTTTCTTAATGGAACCTAAGTAGACTTTACCAGTGTTACCATCAAGGCTTAATTCGTCTTTATCGGTGTAGACTTTGCCATCGATTGTAATTGTACGAGCTTCTTCATCAATGAGAGCTTCTTTACA
>DEWP01000014.1:29968-37364 GCA_002363735.1 Caryophanales bacterium UBA3207
CCACAGACACAGCATTTACCCATACCACGAGCAACGACAGCGGCGTGGGATGTCATACCACCACGCATTGTGAGAATACCTTCAGCGGCGACCATACCAACAATGTCTTCTGGACTTGTTTCAGCACGAGCTAAGATAACTTTTTCTCCATTGGCGTGACGTTTTTCTGCTTCTTCAGCAGTAAAGGCAATTTTACCAGTACCAGCACCTGGGCCAGCGGCTAAACCTTGAGCAATTTCTTTAGCTTTTGCTAAATCATCTTTATCAAAGTTTGGAAGAAGGAGTTTATCGAATGAAACTGGATCAATACGTAAGACAGCTTCTTCTTTGGTAATTAAACCTTCATCAACGAGATCGCAAGCGATCTTTAACGCAGCGGCAGGTGTACGTTTACCATTGCGTGTTTGTAAGAAGTAGAGTTTTCCGTCTTCGACGGTGAATTCCATATCTTGCATATCACGGTAGTGGTTTTCCATTAATTTAATGGTTTTAACGAATTGGTTGTAAACATCCGGCATACGTTTTTGTAATTCTTCAATATGAAGAGGAGTACGAATACCAGCAACAACGTCTTCACCTTGTGCGTTTGGTAAATATTCAGCTGAAATTTTATTTTCACCTGTTCCTGGGTTTCTTGAGAAAGCAACACCAGTACCAGATGTTTCACCCTTGTTACCAAAAGCCATTGATTGAACGTTAACGGCGGTACCCCAAGAATATGGAATGGAGTTCATCATACGATAAACGTTCGCACGTGGGTTATCCCATGAACGGAAGACGGCTGTGACCGCTTCTAATAATTGAACTTTTGGATCAGATGGGAATTCTTCATTGAATGTTTTCTTGTAGTAAGCTTTATAAGCTTTAACAAGTTCTTTTAATTGTTCGGCTGTAACTTCTGTATCGAGTTTGTAGCCATTCTTTTCCTTGAGTTCATCAAGCATTTTGTCCATTTCGGTACGTGGGTGACCTTTGGCGATGTTTGTGAACATCAAGATGAAACGACGGTAGCTATCATAAGCAAATCTTTCGTTTCCTGTTTCTTTCGCTAAAGCAGCAACTGTAACATCATTTAAACCTAAGTTTAAGATGGTGTCCATCATGCCAGGCATTGAGACTCTAGCACCTGAACGAACGGAAACAAGAAGAGGATTGTGATCGCCACCGAAATTCTTTCCGGTTTCTTTTTCGACTTCTTTGATGTGAGCATAGATGTCATCAACGATTTCTTTAGGAAGTTTTTTACCACTTTCATAGTAAAGGTTACAAGCTTCTGTTGTAATGGTGAATCCTTGTGGAATTGGTACACCAATGCTGGTCATTTCAGCAAGACCGGCACCTTTACCACCTAACAACTCTTTGCCTAAACCATGGGCTTCTTTAAAGTTGTAGATGTACTTTTTTGCCATATTATTCCTCCTAAGCGACAATAATATGTGTTTTAACACACGTATATAGATTACACGCGTGAGAGATTTGTCGCAAATACTTTATTTTTGAAATCGGTTTCAAAACTTGTGATAGAATACTTCATATGAGCGAAAAACTAATTCTTACAATCGATTTTGGGACACAATCTGTTCGTACCGGTTTGTTTAACAAAAAAGGTGAAGTTGTAGATTTAGCAAAAAAATCTTATGAACCTCCATATTTTTCAAAAGAAACTGGTTATGCAGAGCAAGATCCAAACTACTATTATTTAAAACTTTGTGAAGCAACAAAAGAAATCGTTAGCCGAAACAAAGATAAACTGAACGACATTATCGGAATCAACATATGTTGTTTTAGAGATTCTGTTGTTCCATTAGATAAGGACAATAAACCTTTAAGACCAGTTATTCTTTGGCTTGATGAAAGAAGAGCAAAAGGTTTAAAAAAGATTCCATTTTTATCACGATTAATTTTTAAATTAGTCGGCATGGGTCCAACAATTGAATTAAATTTAAAACGTTCGATGAGTCGTTGGATTCAAGAAAACGAACCGGAAATTTGGGAAAAAACAGATAAATTCATGATGGTTTCAACATATATCACAATGTTGTTAACAGGAAGATATGCTGATTCTCCTTGCTCACAAGCTGGTCATTTACCAATCGATTTCAAAAAAGGTGTTTGGTACAAACATGCTGAAAAACATTTAAAAGGTCAAATTTTTAATGTTGATAATAAGAAACTCTGTGAACTAGTTCCAGTTGGTGGAGTTATCGGTGAAATTACAGAGAAATCATCTAAAGAAACTGGTTTACCAGTTGGATTAAAAGTCTTTTCTGGAGGATCAGATAAATCTGCTGAAACGTTAGGCTTGGGAGTGATTGATGATCGAAGTGCATCAATTTCCTATGGAACAGCATGTACTTTAGAGATTCCAATTAAAAAATATAAAAGCGCAGAACCGTTCCTTCCATCGTATCCAGCGATTATTCCTGGATATTACAATCTAGATGTTCAAGTTTATCGTGGTTATTGGATGTTGAATTGGTTTGCTAGCGAATTCGCGGGTGAAGGTTCTAATTTAGAAAAGAAAATTCAATCAACATTAAAACTTGATGAATTAAATAAAGAAATGTTGAAGATTGAACCAGGCTGTAATGGTCTTGTTTTGCAACCTTATTGGGGTCCTGGATTAAGAAGACCTTTAGCAAAAGGTGCTATTATTGGATTTTCAGAATCGCATACAAAAATCCACTTTTACCGAGCAATTATTGAAGGAATTGCTTATTGTTTGCGTGAAGGATTGGAACTATTTGAGAAAAGACGTCTTCACCACAAAATTAATAAACTCCGTATTTCTGGTGGAGGATCAAAAAGCCCAGCTATTTGTCAAATAACTGCTGATATCTTTGGACTTCCTGTTTCAAAAGTTCAGACCGAAGAGTGTTCTTCGTTAGGCGTGGCAATTGCAGGTTTCTTAGCAGTGGGCGAATTCAAAAACGTACATGAGGCTGTAGAAAATATGGTTCATCAATCCGTTGAGTTCCAACCAAACATGGAAAACCATAAAAAGTATGATTATTTATTCCGCCATGCTTATATGAAAATGTATCCTCATCTAAAAGATATTTATAAAGACTTAAAAACGTTTGCAGACAAGAAATAAAAAGAAAAACAATTCGGCGCTTACCGAATTGTTTTTTTCATAAAAATTTGAAGCAGGTTTTCTACAGAAGGAATTTCTAATTTATAGGACTTTTGCAAGAGTTTTTTCAGCAAAACCCCATTATTTTGATTGATATAGATTGAACAAATTTCAGCAGGTTTTCCGGATACCACTTGGTTATTTTTTTGGCCTTCCTTAATTAGATTTGTGAGATGTTCTTTGTAACTATTTTTGTCATTGTCGTTAATGATTAATACCATCATTGCTATTTCATGATTTTTGGCATTTAAGATAGTATCGTTTGTCTTCTTTATAATTTGGTATATCGAATCAAGAGAAGAACCGTTATCAATTGTATTAAGAAGTTGTTCTTTTAAAGCAACATAGTCTTCCATTTTCTTGATATTAAAAAGAACATTGTTAGCATCTCTAAAATAATGATAAAGCAAACCATGAGAACACTTTGCTTTCTCGCAAATCATATCAACTGAAACTTTATCTTGATACAAAGCAAATAAAGGCAGTGCAGCTAAAAGGATTGAGTTTTTACGCTCATCTTTAATTAAACGATTTGTCTCATTTGTTCTCGGCATTTTCTAATGAACCTTCTGGATGATTACGGACATAAAGAACAATAAGATACGAGATTGATAAGCCAATTAATAAGAAGATTGGAGAGAGAATATAATCTAAAAGATTAAGATTTGTTTCTAGGTAAGTAAACATTTGATCATTAACAAATATTGCGATGATTGAACCAATCAAGAAACCAAGGACAACAAAATTAGTTTCTCGAGGATGTCTTTCAAACAATTTTTTCATCGTTTTGCTAAAGATAATGAATCCAATCAAAACGCCAACCGCAAATGTTAATAATCTCAAAATTGATAAAAGAGGATTGTCTTTAATTTGTTTAACTAAATTTAAAATTTTGTCATAAAAACCAATTACCATTAAAAGCATTGATCCTGAAAATCCAGGAACAATTAATCCGGTTGAAGAAATAATTCCGACAAGAAGTAAGATTGGATATAAATACCAATTATTATTAAACATTGCTAGAACGGTTGAATTTAGATTGAAGATTAAAGAAAGAACACCAAATGCAACAACAACTACAAAACCAACAATTAGAAGAACGTAATCTTTCCAATTCATTTTTTGATCTTTTACTTTGTCTGTAATACTTGGAATGGACCCCATCATGAATCCTGCAAACAAACAAATAATTGCGAGCATGCAATGTTCAAAAGCTAATGTGATTGGAAAATATAATGCAGCGATTGCTAAGACAGCACCAACTCCAAAAGGAATGAGAATTGCTAGTGATTTCCAGAAATATTTTGATAAAAGTTTATCTACAGCAGAGACAATTTTTTTAAATGCACCTGTAACTAATGCGATTGTACCGCCCGATATGCCAGGAACAATAACAGCACAACCTATTCCTGCGCCGACTGCACCGTCTTTTAAAGTATCTTTAATTTTTTGTTTCATGTTTGTAATTGTAGCATACTTGTAAATTATTTGTGATATAATCACATCGTTATGAAATTAATTGTTGGTTTAGGAAACCCAGGGAAAGAGTACGAGAATACTCGTCACAATTGTGGGTTTAAAGCAATTGAAGCCTATGCCGATATGGCACAGGTAGATTTTAATCGCGAAGATTTCAAAGGTCGTTATTGTAAATTTAAATTGGATGATGAGGACATCATTCTTTTTGAACCACTAACTTATATGAATCTATCAGGCGAAGCTGTCCAACAAATTGTATCGTTTTTCAAAATCCCAATTCAAGACATCGTTGTTATCTATGATGACATGGCGATTAAACCTGGTGAAATTCGTTTAAGATTGTCAGGTTCAAGTGGCGGTCATAATGGCATTCAAAACATCATTAATTGTTTAGGGACTCAAGACATTAAACGAATTCGTATTGGTATTGGTGAACCAACTTATGATCCAATTAATTTTGTTTTAGGAAAGCCTACCAAAGAAGAACAAGAATTAATTGATAAGGGAATAAAAAACGCTGCGCTTTCAATACGTGAATATTTGTTGAAAGATTTTAACGCAGCAATGTGTAAATATAACGGAGGTAAATCTGCTGACTAACAAATTATTAGATTATGTTTTAAAATCAAAAGCCGCTACCTCCCTTCTTGAGAAAAAAGGGAATTTTGTGGTTGGAGATACAACAGGAATTTCCCTGTTATTTTCAGCAATTTTTAGCAAAAGTCCTGGCAAATACTCAATAATTTGTTCAAATTTATATAACGCTCAAAAGGTCGCAGATTTTATTTCTTCATTAATTGGGAATGACAATGTTTTGCTCTATCCTGGTGATGATTTATTAAGAAGTGATCTCATTACTTCTTCAAAGGAATTTCTTGCGCAAAGATTATTTGTAATGAACCAAGTACAAAAACAAAAAAGTTTTGTATTGGTGACACATGCTACAGCTGTGATTTCTCCTATTCCAAGCAATGTCGAATTTAATCGGCACACTAAAAAAATAAGAGTCGGAGAAAAATTTGATATTTCAGAATTAAAGAGATTTGCAATTGAATCTGGCTATAGCCAAGTTAATAAAATTGATCAATCATTACAATTTGCTAATAGAGGAGATATTTTTGATATCTTCTCAATCAATTATGATCGCCCGATTCGAATTGAATTTTTTGATGATGAAGTTGAATCAATCCATTTCTTTGATATTGGTACACAGTCTTCATTAGAAGAAATCAAAGAATTTGATATTTTACCAGCTACAGATTGCTTATTTTCAGACCTAGAACTTGAAGAGTTTAAAGCGAAAATGGAAGCTCAATTAATCAAAGATAAAATCGAACTTGGTGAAGAGTTTGGTGAGAAGTTAGTCGATAATTTTAACCGTGATTATGAAAGAATTGCTGGGAAAATTTATAATCCAAGAACATATAAATATTTCAGAAGTATAAAGAAAAATTACTGTTCAATCCTCGATTATTTTGATTCCGATATTGTCTTCATTAATAACAAAAAGCAATTTGAAATCGCCTTAGATTTTTCATTAAAAGAAGAAAAAAATTATCTAAGAGAAATGTTTGAACACGGCAATCTACCTTCTCATCTTGAGATGTATGATGACTTCTCTCATGCGATAAGATTTCAAAAGAATATTTTACATAGTTCATTATTTAGAGAAAGAGTTGATGACATTGAATTTGACATCAGGCCTCTTATTTTTAGCAAGGCAAACGTTCCATCAATTCAACTAATAATTGATTCGTATTTACCGCTAGCCAAAAAGATTGTTTTCTGTGTTTCTAATTCACAACAATACAATATTGTTAAAGAATTTTTAGATGATAAAAAGATTGGTTATGAAAAGTTAAAAACATTATCAATTCCTGAACAAAATGTTGGAATTGCACTGTTTTCTCTTGATGAAGGTTTTGAATTTCCTGATGAAAAAATCTTCTTTGCCTCATCTAAAGAATTGTTCGGTTTCCAAAGTCATTCATCAAGATATAGTTCAAAATTTAAAGAGGGTTCGATTCTTAAAAATTTTGATGATTTACAACCTGGTGATTATGTTGTTCATGAACAATATGGAATTGGTAAATTTCTTGCGATTGAAACAATTGAAGTCGACGGTATTCATCGTGATTTTCTTCAAATTCAATATGCTGGGACTGATAAATTGTATGTTCCTTTAACTCAATTTAGGTTAGTTAGAAAGTATTCTGGAAGAGAAGGGGCGCAACCTCGTTTGTCTCATTTAAGCTCTAAAGATTGGGAAAAAACTAAAAAACGTATCAAAGAAAGAGTAAACGAACTTGCTGATCGTCTTTATCAACTTTATAGCGAACGTGCCACAATAAAAGGTTTTCAATTCCAACCAGATGATCAATTACAAACCGATTTTGAAAACGAATTTCCATATGAGTTAACTAAAGACCAACAAACTGCTATTGATGAAATTAAACAAGATATGGAATCTGACCGAGTCATGGATCGTTTACTTTGCGGCGATGTTGGATTCGGAAAAACTGAAGTCGCGTTTAGAGCAATTTTCAAAGCAATTTCATCCGGAAAGCAAGCAGCGATTCTTTGTCCAACTACACTTTTGGCAAGGCAGCATTATGAATTAGCTCTTAGCAGATTTGCTAATTTTGGAGTCAAAATCGCCATCATTTCTCGATTAATTTCTGAAAAACAACAGAAAATTTATATGAAACAAATCGCTAGCGGTGAAGTCCATTTAGTGATTGGAACTCATCGACTTCTTAGTAAAGATTTTTCATTCAAAGA
>DEWP01000014.1:37448-47115 GCA_002363735.1 Caryophanales bacterium UBA3207
GAACGTATTAAAGAACTTAAAAGTAATGTCGATGTTTTAAGTTTGAGTGCAACGCCAATTCCGAGAACTCTTCAATTATCATTGATTGGTGTTAGACCAGTTTCTCAAATTACAACACCACCTGTTAATAGAAGCGCCATTCAAACTTATGTTGCTCCATTCAATAAAGGAGTCGCAAAAGAACTTATCGAAAGAGAAATTTCTAGAAAAGGACAAGTTTTCTATATTCATAATACTGTTTATTCCATTTATCAGACGGCAAATAGTATTCAAAAAGCGATTCCATATGCTCGTGTTGGAGTAGTTCATGGGCAAATGGATAAAGAAGATATCGAAGATGTTATGATTCGTTTTTATAACGGAGATATTGATGTTCTTGTCGCGACGTCAATTATCGAAAACGGTATAGATGTTCCTAATGCAAATTTAATTATTGTCGAAGATGCAGACCACTTTGGATTGTCTCAGCTTTATCAAATTAAAGGGCGTGTCGGAAGAGGCAATACACTCGCTTACGCATATCTTTTCTATAATGAATATAAGCAAATTAATAAAAACGCTGAGAAACGCTTAAAAGCAATTCAGGATTTTGCTGAATTAGGAAGCGGATATAAGATTGCTCAACGAGACCTTATGATTCGAGGAGCAGGAGATATTTTAGGACCAGAACAAGCAGGATTTATTGACTCTGTTGGTTTGGATCTCTATTTGAAACTTCTTAAAGAAGTTATTGAAGAGAAAAAGACTGGGGTTCCTCCAACTCCACCAAAACCAGTCACGTTGTTTAAAATCGATGCATATATTCCACAAGAATACGCAACGAATGAAGATAGAATTCAACTATATCAAGAAATCGAAAATGCTAAAAATGAATCAGACTTATTAGCGATTAAGAGACATGTTCGCGATGTTTATGGACGTCTTCCAAAAGAAGTTGAAAATTTGATTGATAAAAGAAAAATCGACATCTATTTATGTGAAGAAGAATTTGAAAAAACTAATGAATATGATGATTGTATAGAACTTGTTCTATCTAGGAAATTCTCTGAGTTAACCGGCATTGGAAATGCGCTATTCGAATCCCTCCAGCCTTATTTAGAAAAAATCAGTGTAACCTACTTACAAAAAGTTCTTAAAATTAGGCTTAAGAAAGAGGGAAATTGGATCAGAGATTTAGAAGCAATTGCTGTTGTGATTAGAACTTTATATCGAAAATATTCAAAGAGGGCAAATGGATGAAATTATCTTTAGATAAATCAAAAAAATATGTTGTTGCTTGTTCCTTTGGACCAGATTCCATGGCTCTTTTAGACATGATGTTAAAAGATGGTTACGATTTAGTTGTTGCTCACGTTAATTATCACAAAAGAAAAGAATCAGATTTTGAAGAAGATTCTTTAAGAAAGTACTGCAAAACAAAAAAGATTAAATGTTTTGTTCTTGATACGTCAAAGATGGAAATAGAAGGTAATTTCCAAGATTGGGCAAGAAAAGTTCGTTATGAATTTTTTAAACACGTTTGTGATGAAATCCAATGTGATTTCGTTGTGATCGCCCATCAAGAAGATGATTTAATTGAGACATATTTAATGCAGAAAAACAAAAAATCTTTTGTTTCGTATTATGGAATTGAAAAAGAAACAGAATTATTTGGTGTAAAAGTAATCAGACCCCTTCTTAATGTCTCAAAAAGGTTTTTAGAAGAATATGACAAAGAAAACAATGTCCCTTATTCGATCGATTGGACAAATCTTACAAACACATACACAAGAAATAAAATCCGTCATGAAATTGTTGAAAAAATGACAGATGAAGAACGAAAAAATATTCGAAAAGAAATCAATAGATTAAACGAGATTAATTCATTTAAAAATAATCAGGATTTGACTAAGAATATTTGGGAATTGACGGAGTTTTTAAACTTTAAAAATGAAGAAATAATTATGCAAATTTCACATGAATTATCTCAAAAACACATTTTTAAAAAAATCACTCAAAAGAATATTGAAACTATTAAAAAAGCATTTGCAAGTTCTAGTCCAAACATCATTCACAAAATGACAGGAAAAATTAGTTTGGTTAAGTCATATTCAAATGTTTACCTTATTGATTTTTCGCTTTTTAGAAATTATGAGTATGTTTTGGACAAACCGGGAAACTACAATTTTGAATTTATTGAATTTTCATTTGGAATTAACGATGTTGATCGAAATATTTCTAAAAATGATTTTCCACTAACAATCAAACCTGCGAAAAACAGTAAAACGTATATCGTAAAAGATTATGAAACTTCTGTTAGAAGGTTATTTATTGACTGGAAAATGCCTGTGTTTTTAAGAGACTGGTGGCCAGGCATCTATAATAAGGATGGACTTCTAGTATATATTCCTCGCTATAGGGAAAAATATAGCGATAATCATGTCTCAAAATTAGTGATTAAGGTTCCGCAATTTTAAAATATTATTTACAAAACAAATAGTTTTGGTACTATTTTGGTACTGATACTTGAATTTATTCAATCAAGAAAGAGGTGAACTTATGGACCAAGAGAAACGTACAAGACGAGGTTTAGGAAGTTTTATTCCATACATTTTAATTCTTTTCGCCATTGGCGCATTTGTCTGGATGATTATTGCTTTAACTGGACAAAAAGCTACCCGATGGGATTCATCACAAAAGTATTTGTATGAAAAAATTAACCAAACCCACATTCAAACTGTCGAAGTTTATAACAAAGAAACAATGTATGAGGTTAGTGGTAAAGGATTAGACAGCGAAAATAATTCTGTCATGTTCACATTTACATGTGATGTTGCCACATTTAACTCTGAATTTGAGGTTGAAGACCCAGATACACACGTTATCGAAACCTATACAATTCGTGGTCTTTTAGAAGAAAAAGTTGAAGATTTCAAAACAAGATTCCCGGCTGAGAAAGATAAAGCTTATTTCCATGATGAATACGCGTTTAATGTTTCATTCTGGGATGCTTGGGGTCCAACTATTATCACTTTAGTGTTCACTATTCTTATTGCGGTATTTTTATTCTCACGTCTTTCATCTTCTGTTAATGGCGCAAATAACAAAGCCATGGATTTTGGAAGATCAAGAGCACGTAAAGTCGAAAATTCAAAAGTTCGTTTTAGTGACGTTGCTGGTTGCGACGAAGAAAAAGCTGAAATGCAAGAAATCGTCGAATATCTTAAGGAGCCACAAAAATTCACAAAATATGGTGCAAAATTACCAAAAGGTATTTTGTTAGTTGGTAATCCAGGTACAGGTAAAACTCTCCTTGCAAAAGCAGTTGCTGGAGAAGCCGGTGTTCCTTTCTTCTCGATCTCTGGTTCCGACTTTGTCGAAATGTTCGTTGGTGTTGGTGCTGGCCGTGTTCGTGACATGTTTAGAAAAGCAAAAGCATGTGCCCCATGTCTTGTTTTCATTGATGAAATTGATGCTGTTGGTCGTCAACGTGGCGCTGGTTTAGGTGGAGGAAACGATGAACGTGAACAAACATTAAACCAACTTTTGGTTGAAATGGATGGTTTCGAAGATAATTCTGGAATTATTGTAATCGCAGCCACAAACCGTGATGACGTTTTAGACCCAGCCTTACTTCGTGCCGGACGTTTCGATAGAACAATTACTGTTAACTTACCAGATAAAAAAGGCCGTGAAGCAATCTTCAAAGTTCACTCACGTAACAAACTTATTGATCCAAAAATTGATTTTGAAGCCCTTGCTAAACGTACTGTCGGATTTAGTGGTGCCGACATTGAAAACATTATGAATGAAGCCGCTATTTTAGCGGTTCGTGGAAATAAACCAATAATTGGTATTAAGGAAATTGATGAAGCAATTGACCGTCGAATTGCTGGTCCTGCTAAGTCATCAAAAGGCCTTAACGAAAAAGAACGTAAGCAAATTGCTTACCATGAGGCTGGACACGCGATTATCGGTCTTAAACTAAAAGATTCTGATAAAGTCCAAAAGATCACAATTATTCCTCGCGGACGTACTGGTGGACATGTTTTAATGACGCCAGAAGATGATAGATTCTTACTTAGTAAGGCTGAATTAGAAGCTCGTATTATTGGCTATCTTGGCGGACGTTCATCAGAAGAAATCTTCTTTAAAGATGTTTCCACGGGTGCTTCAAATGATATTGAAGTCGCCACAAGAATTGCACGTCTAATGGTTACTGAATACGGAATGAGTTCACTTGGACCAATCCAATATGAACATGATACTGGTTCTGTCTTCCTTGGAAGAGATTACACTTCAACACAAAAGAATTTCTCGACTCAAGTTGCTTATGAAATTGATACAGAAGTTCGTAAGATTATTGATTCTGCTCACAAGAAAGCATTAGAGATCATCGAAAAATACAAAAATGAAGTTATCTTAATTGCTGAAACACTTCTTGAACAAGAAACAATTACTGCTGAAGAAATCGATTCGCTTCTAAAACAAGGAGGTTCGAAAAAGGCTAAGGTTGAAAAGAAACCTGAAGACAAAGAAGAACCAAAAAAGGAAGTTGTAGAAGAAGCTAAACGTGAAGTTAGCGAAGAAGCAAATAAAGAACAAAAATAATAGGGAGCATTGTCTCCCTTTTCATTATGTGGAAGATCGGCAACGTTGAAATTAAATCAAGGGTTGTGTTAGCTCCAATGGCTGGCATAACTTCTTTAGCATACCGTAACTTCATGAAACAATTCGGGGTCGGTTTAACTGTCACGGAAATGGTTTCTGATTGCGGGTTGATTTATGGAAACGAAAAAACGATTGAATATCTTAAAACCACAAACGAAGAACGACCTGTTGCCATCCAGTTATTTGGCGGAGACGCTGATAACATCTGTAAGGCAATTGATATCGTTTTAAAAGAAAATCCTTCTGTCGACATCATTGATATAAATCTTGGTTGTCCAGTTCCTAAGGTGACAAAAACAGGGGCTGGTTCAGCATTATTAAAAGACCCAAAAAAGCTTTATGAATACATGAAAAAGATTTGTGATTATTCTCCAATTCCAGTGACGGCAAAGATACGTTTAGGGTGGGACGATAAAACAATAAATTTCATGGAAAATATTGAAGTTTTAGAAAAAGCTGGAGTGAAAGCGATCGGCCTTCATGCTCGAACTGCAAAACAAGGATATTCTGGAAAAGCAAATTATGAAATTATCCGAGATTTGCAGGATAAAATGACCGTTCCTTTAATAATTTCCGGTGATATTTATACTCTTGATGAAACACTGCAATTCCTTGATATTTCAAAAGCTACCGCGGTGATGGTAGCTCGTGGTGGTGTAGGAAATCCACGCCTTATTGAACAACTTAATCACTACTTTCAAACCGGTGAAAAGTTACCTGATGCGAGCCTAGAAGAGAACATTTCTTATTTGATGAAGTTTACTGATATGCTGATTGAGGAAAAAGGAGAATATAAAGCGATGATGCTTTTAAGAGGAATTGCTCCGAAGTTTTTTGATGGATTTCCAAATACAAAACGTATCAAAAATGCACTTGCTCAGACACTAACAACGCGAGCATCATTGACGCGCATTTTGAGCGAATCTGATAAATAACACATTGTTCCAATGGTCCTTTTATGGTATATTCTTAACGAGGTTTTTGAAAATGGAAGAAAAATTAACTGATCAAGAACGTGCTAGACGTGATAAATTAGCCCGTTATAAAGAACTTGGAATTGACCCTTATGGCAAGAAATTTGTTCGTAGCGATTCGATTCGTGGAGTTCGTGAAAAATGCGCGGGAAAAGATAATGAACAATTAGAAGCAAATCCTGTTTATGTTACTTTAGCAGGAAGAATTATGGCTTTACGTAAAATGGGTAAGGCTTCTTTTATGAACATTAAAGATGTTACTGGTAATATTCAATGCTATGTTGGTATTGATGTTGTTGGTGAAGAAGCATATACCGTTTTTAAACTTGCTGATATTGGCGACATCGTCGGTGTTTACGGAAGAGTAATGCTTACAAGAACCGGAGAATTAACGGTTCGAGTTGAAAAATACACTCACTTAACTAAAGCACTTCGTCCATTACCTGAAAAATTCCATGGATTAACAGACGTTGAAGAAAGATATCGTCATCGTTATGTTGATTTGATTATGAATGATGAATCAATGAAGATTGCCCTTGCTCGACCAAAAGTAATTCGTGCGATCCAATCTTACTGTGATAGCCTTGGATTTACCGAGGTTGAAACAAGCATTTTATCACCAATTTTAGGTGGTGCTTCTGCTCGTCCATTTATCACTCATCACAACACCTTAAATAAAGATTTTTATTTGAGAATTGCCACAGAAATTAATCTAAAAAAATGTATTGTTGGAGGTATGGAAAAGGTCTATGAAATTGGACGTTTATTCCGCAACGAAGGAATGGACACAAAACATAACCCAGAATTTACCACAATTGAACTTTATCAAGCATACGGAAATCTCCAAGATATGCGGGAATTTGCGGAGAATTTGTTTAGAAATGTTGCTCTAAAAGTTGTTGGATCAACAACAATTCCTTATGGTGACAAAACCCTTGATTTAGGTAAACCATTCGGATGGAAAACAATGACTGAAGTTGTTAAAGAAGCAACTGGTGTCGACTTTGATAAAGAAGTCACTTATGAAGAAGCGGTTAAGTTAGCCAAAGAACACGGTGTTAAACTTGAAAAACACTTCAATACAGTTGGCCACATCATTAATGCATTCTTTGATCAAAAATGCGATGAATTATTACAAGAACCAACATTCGTTTATCGTTATCCAATTGAGGTTTCTCCACTTACTAAAAAATGTGAAGATAACCCAATGTTCACTGACCGTTTTGAATTATTCATTGGTGGTTGCGAATACGGAAACGCATATACTGAATTAAATGATCCAATTGACCAAAAAGAACGTTTCGAAAAACAACTTGAAGCGAAAAAACTTGGTGATGAAGAAGCTTCCGAAATGGATGAAGACTTCCTTGAGGCTCTTGAATACGGAATGCCTCCATGTGGTGGAATCGGAATCGGAATTGACCGTCTTGTCATGTTAATGACAAATCAACAATCAATTCGTGAAGTAATTCTCTTCCCATGTATGAGAGATAGCTCAAAATAACTTAAAGTAATTGGGTAGCTTGCTACCCTTTTTCTTTACTCAATTTTTACGTTTTTCATCTTTTTTCTATACACGAAAAGAGACTTCATTTATAATAATGAAGCGAGAAATCGCTATTACTCTCTGTTTGTAGTGAATACAAACCAGATAGACCAAAGGGAGGTGCCTGTATGAAAAAGTACGAAATCATGTACATCGTGAAAGATGGTCTCGATGATGAAAGTCGCAAGGCTGAAATCGAGAAACTTCACGCCATTCTTACTAGCAACGGTGCAAAAGTCACAAAAGTAAATGAATGGGGATTGAGAAACTTTGCTTATCCAATCGATGATATGGTCAAAGGCTATTATGTTGTTATCAAAGTAACAGCAGATAAAGCTGCACTTGACGAATTCACCAGATTGACAAAAATCAATCAAAACGTTGTACGTCACTTAATCACAGTTGACAAAGACTAATAAAGGAGGAGATTTATTATGTTAAATCGAATTTGCTTAGTCGGTAGACTAACTCGTGATCCTGAGCTAAGACGCACAAATAACGAAATTGCAGTTTGCTCATTCACACTTGCGGTCGATGACCGCGTCAAAGATGCGAACGGAAACAAAACAACAACATTTATTGGTGTAACTGTGTTCAACAATCAAGCCGATAATTGTGCGAAATTCCTTCGCAAAGGCTCTTTAACTGGCGTAGACGGACGCATCCGCCAACGTACATTTGAACGCCGTGATGGTACAAAAGGCTCAGTTATTGAAGTTGTGGCAGATTATGTCACATTCCTGGAACCAAATAAGAATCGCGAAATTCCAAACGAAGAAATTCCACTTGATGAAGTTCGTGATGATGAACCAGTCGATGAATCTAAAAATTTAGATTCCATTGAAGTCACTGATGACGATTTACCATTCTAATAAGAAAGGATAAAATTATGGGATTCAAAAAGATTAGACCTCATAAGAAAGTGTGTTACTTTACTAAAAATAAAGTGAAATACATTGATTATAAGGACGCCGAATTACTTAGTAAATTTATTACTCCAACTGGAAAAATTGCTTCCCGTCATTCGACAGGAACATGTGCCAAATATCAACGCGAACTTGCTAAAGCAATTAAAAACGCAAGATATATGGCTTTACTTCCATACGTTCAAGACTAATTAATTCATATTAGACACAAAGAGATCTATCGAAAGGTAGGTCTTTTTTGTTGTTTTTAATGTCGCCTTACGAGAGACTAAATAAATTCACGTATACTTCATAATAGTTACGTAAGCTGAAGGGAAGAAAGGATGTGATTATTCTATGAATATGATTTTATGTCATCTATAACAAATAATTTTGTTATAATGAATTGGGGATAAATCGATGTTTAACAAAAAATCACAACAAAGAAATAGATGCCAATTATATGCTGGGCAAGCAAAGAAAGGCTATGATTGGTGGTGGCATTCTTTTACAGCCTATAACGCAAAAACAGGTGAACCACGCCCATTCTTTTTAGAATTCTTTTTAATCAATCCAAAAAGAGGTGGAGAAGAACCAGTATTTGGCCAATTAAAAGAAAATCAAGAAGCTGGTATCAAACCATCATACCTTATGATCAAAGTCGGCTACTGGGGAAAAGGTGCTAAGCAACTTCATCGTTTCTTTGGCTGGAAAAAGATAAAAGTTAATTATAAAGCACCATTTTCAATAAGTGCGGATGATTGTTATTTAGACGAGTATCAAAGTAGAGGAAATGTCTCTATTTCTAAAGAAGAATCGCAGAAGCATCCTGAATATATGTGCGATTATGGTTCCATTTCATGGGATTTAAAAATAGAAAAAGATATCGCTTTTAATGTTGGTTATGGAGCGGGATGGTTGTTTAGACATCTTCAACTTTTTGAAATGTTTTGGCACGCTGAAGGAATGAAATCTAGATTCTCAGGAACAATAATCGCGGACGGTGAAGAATACATTGTTAGAAAAGAAGACAGCTTTGGCTATTCCGATAAGAACTGGGGCAAAGATTTTACATCTCCTTGGGTTTGGTTATCGAGCAACAATATGGTCAGTAATATCACTAATAAAAAACTAGAAAACAGTGTCTTTGATATCGGTGGTGGCCGTCCTAAAGTTGGATTTATTGCTTTAAAAGGCAAATTACTAAGCGCTTTCTACTATAAAGGCAAATGCTATGAATTTAATTTCTCTAAATTTTGGACAAATACTAGAACAAAATTTGATTGTTATGAAACAGATACACACGTAGTGTGGCATGTCGAACAGAAGACTTGGAATAATAAAATGATTACCGATATAACTTGTTTAAAAGAGGACATGCTTCTTGTTAATTATGAAGCTCCAAACGGAAAGAAATTACATAACCGTTTATTTAATGGTGGTAATGGTGTAGGGCGGATTCAACTATTTCATAAAGACAAACTTATCGATGACATTAATGTCTATAATGTTGGTTGCGAATATGGGGAATATGGACTACCGACGATCTCTTATAAAAAACCATAAACAAGATGCATTTAGGCTGAATTAAG
>DEWP01000014.1:47270-51844 GCA_002363735.1 Caryophanales bacterium UBA3207
CAGGAGGAAATACTTATGGCAGTTACTAATATTTCTGTTTTGAGAAAGAATCTCTTTGGTTCAATTGATAACGTCATTGAGTACAATGACTCTATCACTGTGAGCACCAAAAATGGTAATGCAGTTATTATCTCTGAAGCTGAATACAACGCTATGTTGGAAACTATTTATTTAGTTTCTCAGAAAGGTCTTGTTGGGAAGATTAAAGAAGGCGAAAAGGAAGATATTTCTAAAATGTCTACTTATAATCCAAATGAAGAGTGGTAGTTATGTGGATTATTAAATTCACTAAAAATGCTGAGAAAGATAAAAAACTACTTAAAAGTGCTGGATTAGAAGATAAAGTAAAGAAATTATTAAACCTTATCGCTAAAAACCCTTATCAAAATCCACCAAGTTATGAAAAACTTGTTGGTGATTTACAAGGCTATTATTCGAGAAGAATTAATCTTCAACATAGGCTCGTTTACAAAGTTCACGAAGATATCGATACTGTTGTTATTCATTCAATGTGGTCACATTACGGAGATAATTAGAGAAGATCGGGAAACCGGTCTTTTCTATTTAAATGGCAAAAGTTAAAGTCTTTTTTCTCGGAAAGTCGATTATTAATTTCCAAGACAGACAACTATACATATTAACGAAACGGCATTTATGTGGTTTTTCTTTACTTTTTTACTTGAATTAAAATAGTAAAATGAAAGACTAAATATTTTTGGTGTTTAAGGGGCGGATCACATTGCCGTGATATAGAAACTCATAACTTTCTGAATGAGGTGGCTTTTGTTTGATTTATATGCGTAACGTGATTTATTATAAATACACGCATATTGGAGTTATAAAATGAAGACACTTTATTGGATTTTCCCTTGTTACAATGAAGAAGAATGTTTAAACCCATCTTCTGAAAAGATTTTTGCCTCTTATGAAAAATTACTAAGTGACGGATTGATTGACAAAGACTCAAAAGTTGTTTTTGTTGATGATGGTTCGAAAGATAAAACATGGCAAATTATTGAAGAATTAGGGAAGAAATCCAAATATGTTGTCGGAGTTAAACTTTCTAGAAACAAAGGCCATCAATATGCCGTTGAAGCTGGATTAGAATATGCTTACGAAAAGAAAGCAGATTTTACAATTACAATGGATGTTGATCTACAAGATGACATTTCTGTTACTGGTGAGATGATTCAAAAATATCTCGAAGGAAACGATGTTGTCTACGGAGTCAGAAAGAAAAGAAAAACCGATTCGTTCTTTAAAAGAACAACCGCTCAATCATATTACAAATTTATGAAAAAACTGGGAGTTGAAATTGTTGAAGATTCAGCTGACTTCCGACTTTTATCATATCGAGCTGTTGGAGCACTACTCTCATACGAAGAGTCAAATTTGTTCCTTCGTGGTATCGTTCCACAACTTGGTTATCCATCTGCAAAAGTTGAATATGATCGTTTAGCTCGTCAACAAGGAGAGACACATTACAAACTAACAAAAATGATTTCGTTAGCAACTGATGGAATGACCAGTTTCTCCAGCAAACCTCTAACATTTTTGGGAAAATGCGGGGTTTTTATTACATCAATTTCTGTTTTATTTGCTCTTGTAATTGGAATACTTCATCTATGCAATGTCTATGCTTTTTCAATTTTCTATTACCTGTTTGCATTTATTGCATTTAACACTGGACTTGTATTAATCGGCCTTGGAATTTTAGGTTTGTACCTTGGAAAAGTGAACATTGAAGTTAAAAAGAGACCTCATTACTTTATTGAAAAAACCACCGAGGATAAATAATGGAAAAAATTAGTACGTTTTTCACAAAAGTTAGTTCTGCTGTAATAGGATTCATCCAAAAATATTGGTTTTGGATTTCTCTTGCACTTGTTTTTGTTTTAGCCGTACTTATCCGAATTCCATTAATGACAAAACTAAGTGGTGATTATTATAACTTTATTAAGCCATGGTATGCGGCAATCGTCGAAGATCCAAAAGCATTTTTAGCTAGTGACGAAGCAGATTACACGCCTACTTACATGTATTTATTGACTCTAATTTCTTTATTTAAGGTCGATGTTGAAAGTCTAACTCTTCTTTATTTAGTGAAATCAATTAGTATGGTTTTTGAACTTGGAACCGCAATTCTAATTTTCTTCATATTAAAAACCATATTAAAAAAGAATGATGTAATTACATTACTTGGAGTCTTCTTAGCTTTATTCCTTCCGCAAGTGTTTTTAAACAGTGCCTTCTGGGGTCAATGTGATGCAATATACACATTCTTTATCGTTTTATCATTATTCTTTGTTTTAAAAGAGAAGTCTTTATGGGCTTCGGTTGCATTTGCGTTTTCTTTCGCGTTTAAACTACAAAGCATCTTCTTCTTACCAGTCCTAATTTTGTTATGGTTTAAACACAAATGTAAACTTTATTTCCTTCTTTTAGTTCCTGTAATTTATATCGTTTTAATGATTCCAGCAATGGCATGCGGACGAAACTTTATGTCGTGTGTGTTTGTTTATTTTGATCAAACGGAAGAATATCCTTACTTAACAATGAATGCACCTAGTGTTTACATCTACATGTATCGATCAATTGTTACCAATCAATCAGTTGTTGAACATCTAGTTCCTGCAGCAAAATACTTTGGTTTTGCATTGATTTTTATCCTTTGCGTGCTCCTTTTTGTTGCTTACAAAGAGATCACTTTAGAGGATATTGTTAAGATTTCATTCTTAATTTCTTTATTCGCTCCATTTGTCTTACCTGCAATGCACGAAAGATATTTCTATATTGCTGAAATCATGGCCATTCTTTATGTCGCAGTTAATCCGAAGAAGTGGTACATTTCCTTCCTTGCTGTGGCAGGAACTTTCCAAGGGTACAATAACTATTTGTTTAATACGTATTATTTAGGAAATGAAAACCTAAATTTGATTATTGGCGCGACATGTATCCTGGTTGCCTTAATCTTCTTAATTAAGGATGTTTTTAAAGGGAAAACATTGTCCTTTAATCAAAATAAATCAATTGAAGCTTAATCTCTATTAAATAGTGGAGAATGAATTATAGATTTGTTAAACTATGTTTAAGGAGTTTTTATTATGGCATCTTTAATTGTTTACTTCTCTCACACTGGAGAGAACATTGTTGACGGCAATCGTGGAATTATTCACAAAGGTTTTACCGAAATTGTTGCCGAAAAAATTCAAAAAATTACTGGCGGAGCTCTTATTGGCTTAAAACCAGTCGAAGAATATCCTTTCGGATATGAAGAATGCAACAAACGTGCTAGAAAAGAATATGAAGAAAACATTCTTCCAGCAATTGCAAACCTTCCAGCATCAATTGATGCATACGACACCATTTATATCGGATTTCCACTTTGGTATCGTTCATATCCAAGAATTATTGCAAGCTTTATCAAACAATATTCATTTGTTGGCAAAGTCGTGAAGCCATTCTGCACAAACGAAGAAGGTTCATTTGGATTTATGGAGCTTGAACTTCGTGGTGCTGTTAAAGGCGCAATTCTTAAAGAAGGATTAGCAATTCGCGGATATGATGCAGAAAAATCTGACGAAGTAATTGCTAAATGGGTAGCAAAATAATGAAATTATTACGTGATGATATTTATTATGTTGGTGTAAACGACCACAAAATTGATCTTTTTGAAGGTCAATACATTGTTCCAAATGGAATGGCGTACAATTCATATGTCATCAAAGATGAATTAATCGCAATTTTCGATACAGTTGATGTTAAATTTACCAAGGAATGGCTGGCAAATTTAAAAGAAGTTTTAGGTGATCAAAAACCAACTTATTTAATTGTTCAACATATGGAACCTGATCATTCAGCAAACATTGTTGAATTTCTCAAGGTTTATCCAGACACTTTTGTTGTTGGAAACACAAAAACTTTTACGATGATGGAGCAATTCTACCATCCAGAAATCAAACACAAATTAGTGGTGAATGATGGCGATACATTAAATCTTGGAAAACATACGTTAACATTCATCTTTGCGCCAATGGTTCACTGGCCAGAAGTTATGGTCACTTATGATGCACACGCAAAGACACTTTTCTCTGCTGATGGATTTGGAAAATTCGGTGCTCTTGATGTCGAGGAAGATTGGGCTTGTGAAGCTCGTCGTTACTACATTGGAATCGTTGGAAAATATGGTTTTCAAGTTCAAAATCTCCTGCAAAAAGCCTCTAAATTGGATTTAGAGATGATTTGTCCGCTTCATGGACCAGTTCTTGATAAAGACCTCGGATACTACATTAATCTTTATGATATTTGGTCATCATATAAGAGCGAAACTGATGGTGTCGCAATCTTCTATACATCAGTTTATGGACACACTAAAGAAGCTGCTGAATTATTAGCTAAAAAACTTCAAGAAAAAGGCTGTCCAAAAGTTGCAATTACCGACCTTGCTCGTGAAGATATGGCGGAAGCTGTTGAAGATGCCTTCCGTTATCCAAAGATTGTTTTAGCAACAACAACTTACAACATGTCAATCTTCCCGTTCATGAATGCATTTATTGATCATTTAACTGAACGTT
>DEWP01000015.1 GCA_002363735.1 Caryophanales bacterium UBA3207
AGACAAATATTGTGATTATTGGTGCCGGCATTGCTGGCCTTACAGCAGCAATTTATTTAAAGCGAGCTAATGCAGAATTTGTTGTTTTAGAAAATTCTTTACCAGGTGGATTACTGAATAAGCTTCACAAGATTGAGAACTATCCAGGAATGCCTGCAACATCAGGTTCAGATATTTTGATTTCATTAATGGAACAAGTCAGACAGCTTGGTATTGAAATTAACTATGGTAGTGTCCAAACAATCCTGAAAGAAGAAGATGGCTTTGAAGTTGTAACTGATAAAGATAGTTATGATGCGAAAGCTGTTATTGTTGCCACAGGAAAAAAGGTTCAAGGTGTGACAATTAAGGGCGAGAAAGAATTTGCTGGTCGAGGAGTCTCATATTGCGCAACATGTGATGGCAATTTCTTTAAAGGTAGTGATGTTGCTGTTATTGGAAATAATGATATCGTGTTAGAAGAAAGTCTATATTTAGCTAACATTGTTAAAGATTTATATCTTTGCGTTCCTAATGAAGAATTAGAAGGAACTCCAGCCTTACTAAATAAAGTTAAAGAAAAAGAAAATATTCACGTAATGTTATCTTCACCAGTTGAAGAAATTGTTGGAGATGATTTTGGTGTAACCGCGATTGTTGTAAACGGAAAACAAATTCCTGTTATTGGAGTCTTTCCGTTTGTTGGAGCTAAATCATCAGAAGAATTCTTATCTAATTTAAGACCTGAATCTGATCAATTTGGTATCAAAGTAAATGAAGATATGATGAGTAACATTGCTGGCTTATATTTCGCTGGAGACATTGTATCTAAAAAATTAAAGCAATTAGTTACAGCTGCTAACGATGGAGCAATCGCAGCAACTGAAGCAAATAAATACGTTCATTAAGGAGGAGCATCATGATTGAGTTAGACATTATTACTGGAATTGGTGGAGCAGGAAAAAGTTCTGCTTTATACACCTTTGAAGAGAATGGATTTTTTGTCACAGATAACGTTCCATTTGATGTTGTTGAAAAACTATTTGAAACATATCGAAAAGATCCAAAAAAATATCATAAAGTCGCTCTTTCAGTTTCTCTCGATATTGCTGCTAAAACTTATGAATTAGCCAAGAATTGCGGTGATTTTAATACAAACTTCATTGGTTTATACTGCGATAAAAGTGAATTATTATCACGCTATCGCTTATCACGTAGAAAACACCCAAAAGAAGCAAGTGGAATGCCTCTTGAACAGGCACTCGATTTAGAAATCAAACAAATCAATGATATGCGTTTAACATTCACTCATTTTATTGATACATCAAAACTATCCAAAAACGATTTCCGTAAACAACTAATGTTCGTTGCTCTAGGATCACATAAAAACGATTTTACTGTGACATTTGTCTCCTTTGGTTATAAGAAATGTGTCCCACAAGATGTTGAAACAGTTTTTGATGTTCGTTTACTTCCAAATCCATTTTGGGTTCCTGAATTAAAAGATATGACTGGTTTAGATGAACCTGTTATTCACTACGTTTTAGATAATGAAGTCACACAAGAATTTTTAAAACATGTTTATGATTATCTTGATTACTATCTTCCAAAATTAAAAGAAAGCGAAAGAACTCACGCTACTATTGGTATTGCTTGTAGCGGTGGACAACATCGCTCAGTTGTCATTGCTGAACATTTAGCAAAATATTATTCAAAACGCTTTAATACCCGCGTAATTCATAAGGAATTATAACGATGCAAGCTAAAGTCTCGTTTACTCAAAAAGTGAAAGAAGAGATTTGTTCTCTTACTTTTTCTGATGAACATTTACGAGCTTTATTATCAGCATTTATTCGGATTAATGGTTCTTTAAAACTGAATAACAAAAGACCTCAGATTGTTGTTAAAACAGAATCGGCGAAAACCGCAAAATTTATTTATTCATCGGTTGAAAGAGTTTATGGATTAACGTGCCGTTTTTCATATATGAAGACCATGAACTTTCGTAAACGATTAACATATAATGTTATTATTGATGAAGGCGAATACCTTTTAGACGACTTAGAAATCTCATTTTTAGAAGGAAAGATTTCAAAAAATATTGTTTACACTGATGACATGTTATCAGGCTATATTTCTGGTGCTTTTTTAGCATCTGGTTCATGCAATTCTCCAAAGAATTCTAACTATCATTTAGAGTTCTGTTTACGAGATGAAAACTTTGCTAAATGGTTCGCTAAATTATTAATCCGCTGTAAATTGACGGAGTTTTCTCCAAAAGTTGTTGAAAGACGTGGAAAACACGTAGTTTATTTAAAAAAATCCCAGCAAATTGTGGATCTTTTATCGTTAATGGGTGCAACAAATACAACATTAGAATTTGAATCGATTCGTATTGATAGAGATTTTTCAGCAATCGGAAATCGATTACAAAATCTTGACTATGCAAACTACAACAAAACGACATCTTCAAGCAAAAAACAAATTCATGATATTAAGATTATTGATAAAGTCTTAGGTATCGAATATGTTCAAAACAAAAAACAACAAGCATTAATGAGAATTCGTTTAGAGCATGATGATTGTTCTTTATCCGAACTTGCTGAACTTCTTAGTGAAGAATTAAATGAACCAATTTCTAGATCAAATATCAATCATCTTTTCCGTGCGATTCATAAAAATGCTGAAAAATATAAAGGAGCTGCCAAATGAAAGCTGTCATCCAACTTGGAATGAGAATTCGTTACTTACGTTCCTTAAGAAAATGGTCACAAGAAGATTTGGCACTTGAATCAGGAGTGAACCGTAATTACATCTGCGATTTAGAAAATGGAAGACGTAACCCTTCTTTAGAAATTCTTGAAAGAATCGCTGATGCTTTCTTGATTACTCTCTCAGAATTGTTTCGTGGAATCGAAACAATCGAAGGACTATAACACTCAATTTTGTATAACTAAAATTGTTTGTAACCACTTACATTAAGTTGGTTCTTTTTTATTTATATAAAAGTAAAGTATAATAACCGCGGCAATTTAAAAAGGAGGACATTTTATGTCAGTTAAAGTTGCAATTAACGGATTTGGACGTATCGGACGTTTAGCATTCCGCCAAATGTTCGGTGCTGAAGGTTATGAAATCGTCGCAATTAACGATTTAACCAGCCCAAAAATGTTAGCTAATTTATTAAAATATGACACAGCTCAAGGTGGCTATGCCGGTCATATTGGTGAAAATCTTCACACTGTGAGCAGCAAAGAACCAGAATTAGCTGAAGACGGAAAGACCGTTGTTAAGCCAGGTTCAATCACTGTTGATGGCAAAGAAATCACCATTTATGCCAAACCAAACGCAGCCGATCTTCCATGGAAAGAATTAAAGGTTGATGTTGTCTTAGAATGTACAGGTTTCTACTGCTCTAAGGAAAAATCCATGGCCCACATCAATGCCGGTGCTCGTAAGGTTGTCATTTCTGCTCCAGCAGGAAAAGACCTTCCAACAATTGTCTTTGGTGTTAACGAAAAGAGTTTAACCAAAGAAGATAACGTCATTTCTGCAGCAAGTTGTACAACCAACTGCTTAGCTCCAATGGCGAAAGCTCTTCATGAACTCGCACCAATTCAATCTGGTATTATGAGCACAATTCACGCTTACACTGGTGACCAAATGATTCTTGATGGTCCACACCGCAAAGGCGATCTCCGCCGTGCTCGTGCTGGTGCCGCCAACATCGTTCCAAACAGCACTGGTGCTGCTAAAGCAATCGGCTTAGTTATTCCAGAATTAAACGGAAAACTCATTGGTAGTGCACAACGTGTTCCAGTTCCTACTGGTTCAACAACCATCTTAACAGCTGTTGTGAAATATGATGGCGAATTAACCCCAGAAGTCATTAACGCCAAGATGAAAGCTAGCGCAAGTGCTTCTTATGGTTACAACGAAGACCCAATCGTTTCTAGCGATGTTATCGGAATGAAATTTGGTTCACTCTTCGATGCCACACAAACAATGGTTGCTAAAATCGGTGAAGGTTTATACGAAGTTCAAGTTGTCTCTTGGTACGACAATGAAAACTCATATACTTCACAAATGGTTCGCACCATTAAGTACTTTGCAGAAAAGTGCTAATTAATATTAAATGACGATTGAGACGCAACTTATGTTGCGCCTCTTTGTCTCAAAATAAGGAGAAAAATTATGTTGACTGTTGATCAATTAAAAAATCTCAAAGGTAAAGTTGTCATCGTTCGTGTTGACTTTAACGTTCCACTAAAAGATGGCAAAGTTCGTGATGATAACCGTGTCCGTGCTGCTTTACCAACAATTCAAAAACTCCTTTCAGAAGGCGCTCGTGTTGTCTTACTTTCCCACTTGGGTAAAGTTAAACATAAAGAAGCTCCAGAAGTAGTTGAAGCTCAAAAAGCTAAAAACAACATGGAAATTGTTGTTCCAACTCTTGCTTCATTACTTGGAAAAGAAGTTGCTTTCTCAAAAGAAACTCGTGGAGAAAAATTTGAAGCAGCTGTCAAAGCTTTAAAAGATGGTGAAGTTCTCTTAGTCCAAAATACACGTTATGAAAAGGGCGAAGAAAAGAATGATCCAGAACTTTCAAAAGCCTGGGCAAAAGTTGCTGATGCTTATGTCATGGATGCCTTTGGTAGTGCTCATAGAGCACATGCCTCAACTTATGGCATTCCAGAATTATTAAAAGCCGAAGGCAAACCAGTCGCTTGTGGTTATCTTGTTGAAAAAGAAATCGCGAACTTAATGCGCTGTGTTGATGTCAAAGCTGAAGACCGTCCATATGTCGCTATTCTTGGCGGATTAAAAGTTTCTGATAAGATTAAAGTTATTGATTCACTTCTAAAGAAGTGCGATAAGATTCTTATCGGTGGTGCGATGGCTTACACCTTCAAAAAAGCTCTTGGATTTGAAACTGGAACTTCTCCAGTTGAAGATGACCAACTCGATTATGCTCGTAACTGCTTAAAAGAAGCCAATGGAAAGATTGTTCTTCCAGTTGATTCAGTTGTCACAGATGCTTTCGAAGGTTGGACCAAGAAAGAAGTTGTCAAAGACAACGTTCCAGCGAACTATCAAGGTATGGACATTGGTCCAGAAACTGAAAAATTATTTGCTAGCGAAATCGCTAAAGCAAAAATGGTTTTCTGGAATGGACCAATGGGTGTTTTTGAACAAAAAGACTTTGCTAGTGGAACAATTTCCATTTGTAAAGCTGTTGCTTCATTAAAGAATTGTTTCTCTGTTTGTGGTGGTGGAGACTCTGCTGCAGCAATCAAAGAATTTGGTTATAAGGAATCATTTAGCCATGTTTCAACTGGTGGTGGTGCTTCCCTAGAAATGATTGAAAACGATGGACACTTACCAGGTGTCGACATTTTAAAATAATATGAGACGCAAATTATTATTTGGTAACTGGAAAATGAACAAAAGCATTGAGGAAGCTCGTGCTTTTGCTAAAGAAAGTCACGAATTAAAGAAATTTGCTGACTCAATTAATGTCGAAATTGGTGTTGCTCCAACCTATCTTTCTTTAGCAGCAGTTAAAGAAGAAAATCCTGAACTCAATGTGGCTGCCCAAAACTGCCACTTTGAAGATCATGGAGCATTCACTGGAGAAATATCCATCCCAATGCTCAAAGAACTTCATATCGACTGGGTGATTATTGGCCACTCTGAAAGAAGAACCTATTTTGGTGAAACTAATGAAGCTTGTAATAAAAAATTACACGCTTTAACTTCAAACGATATGAAAGTGATCTACTGTGTTGGTGAAACTCTTGATGAATTTGAAAAAGGATTAACCAAGAAAGTTATCGCTAAACAAGTCGAAGAAGGTTTAAAAGGTTTATCAGTTGAACAACTTAAAAAAGTTGTCATTGCCTATGAACCTGTCTGGGCGATTGGCACAGGAAAAAGCGCTTCTAAAGAAATTGCTGAAGATATTTGCGGATATTGCCGTGAACTTATCAAGAAAAACTTTGGAGCGGTCAGTGAAGAAATTCGTATTTTATACGGAGGTTCAGTTAAGCCAGAAAACGTGCATGATTATTTAATGCAAGCTAACGTTGATGGCGCTTTAGTTGGTGGAGCTTCACTGAAAGTAGATTCCTTCCATCAATTAATTGCAAATATTGCAAAATAAGGAGGTGCGTTATGATTGCCGAAACAATTAAACAATCAAACACGAAAACCTATTCCACAACAAAATGGGCATCAAAAGTCTTTCTTTACATGTTCATGGCGATTGGAATTACCGCTGTTGTGGCCACAATTATTGGGTTAATTTTTACTTATGCTTTCCCAATTGTTTATGGAAATGAAGTTAATCTTGATGCAGCGAAAGCCTACATTGGTCTATTTATCGCATCGTTTATTCTTTATATTCCATTAATCCTATGGATTCAATTCTCTGTATTTAGAGAAAAATCTCGTCCAATGATTCCATTTATTCTTTATTCCATCGTGATGGGTGTCTTTATTTCGGGATTTACAATGTTTGTCCCATTCCACTTAATCGCGATTAGTTTTGGTTTAACTTGTTTAACATTTGGAATTATGTTCTTAATTGGTTGGTTCTCTAAAAGAGACTTATCCATTTTAGGAATGATTGCGATGGGAATGTTCATCGGAATCTTATTTATTTCTTTATTCAACGTTCTTTGGATGCTATTCTTCCCAGGATTTGAAACAATTTATTGGGTCATTTCTTATGGAATGTTTGCGGCCATGTTATTAATTACCATTTTTGACATTAACCGCGTGAAGAAAGCAAGTGACCGCGGAGAACAAAGTGATAAGACAGCAATTCTTTGTGCTTTTAATCTCTATGTGGACTTCATTTACATCTTTATTCGCATTCTTTCAATTGTTGTGCGTATTTACGCAAGAAGTAAGAACTAACGCGCACGTATTTATATAAAGGAAAAGAACAATGTATTTTTATAAATGTAATCACTGTGGAAAAGTCCTCTTCGCTTTAGAGGATAAAGGTATTCCAACAATCTGTTGTGGTGAAGAGATGAAATTATTAACTCCAAACACAACTGATGCTGCCTTTGAAAAGCATGTTCCAGTTGTCAAAGAGCATGATAATCTTGTTCAAGTCTCCGTTGGTGAAGTCATTCATCCAATGACAAATGAACATTATATTGAATTTATCGTTCTCCATACTGACCAAGGTTATAAGGTGAAACACCTTCATCCAAGTGACCTTCCAGTCGCAGAATTTGCTCTGAAAGAGAACGAAATTATCTTCTCGGCCTACGCATATTGCAATCTCCATGGCTTATGGAAGAAATCCGTTGAATAAAATAAAATCAAAGATTTTACTAAAAAGTTAGAGGCTACTAACCAAAGTCTCTAACTTTTTTTGAAAAATTTTTAAAAAAGTATTTGACTAATGTATTTCTAAAATGTAATATAGAAAAGCGCACGTTCCCAGGGAACTAGAGATATACGAAAGTATATAGTGCGTCACTGATCTTTGAAAACTAAACAGATGTACAAGAAACATTAACGTCAATTTTTTATATACAATAACCAGATTATAATTTTGAACTAAGATAAAACTTTTTGAGAGTTTGATCCTGGCTC
>DEWP01000008.1 GCA_002363735.1 Caryophanales bacterium UBA3207
GGAAGAAAAGGGTCTATTGACGATTGATGAGATTAAAGAAGCAGTCAATGAACTATTCGATGTCTCTTACCCAAATCAAATTGATTTTTGTTTCCTTTTTGGTAGCTATGCCAAAGGTACAGCTACTCCTAGTAGTGATATTGATTTGTATATCAATAGTTCATTAACTGGCCTAAACCTCGTCGGTTTAATCGAATCGCTTCGTCAAAGACTCCATAAGAAGATTGATGTCATTCGCCCAAGTGAACTTCTGAACAATGTTTCCTTAGCTAATGAAATCATGAAAACAGGAGTCAAGATATATGACAAGATTACATCGAAAAAGCTTTACTAAATATTGACCTAGTTATTGAGTATACCAAAGGCAAAACATATAAAGAGATGTTTTCTAATCAAATAAATGCTGATGGGATTTGCTTTCGATTAGTTCAAGTGATTGAACAAATTAAAAATCTCCCATCAGCATTCTTTGATTCTCATAGAGAGATTCCTTGGAACAACATCATTGGATTTCGAAACAGGATTGTCCATGATTATGGATCAACCGATTATTCAACTGTCTACGAAGTTGTAACAGTGGATATCTACCAACTAAAAGAAATATTAACTAAAGCACTACATTAAGATAAAGGAAGTCACTTGAACTAATTCTCCATGTGACTTCCTTTATCTTTATATATAATTTAGATATATGCACCTCGCGCATACATTTCCTATTTATATAAATAAAGACTCCAAGGTCTTATTCCTTGGATCTTTTCCTTCGGTGAAATCAAGAGAACAAAACTTCTATTATGGACATCCGCAAAATAGATTCTTTAAAGTCTTAGGAAAGATCTTTCATGAGGATGTCCATAATGAAGTTAAAGATAAGAAAAAATTCTTAAAGAAATATCACATTGCTTTATATGATGTGATTGAAGAATGTGATATTGAAGGAAGTCAGGATTCCTCGATTAGAAATGTCACTCCGATTGATTTAAAAAAGATCTTAAATGAATACCCAAATATTAAATCAATCGGAGTGAATGGAAAGAAAGCATCTTCTTTATTTAAGAAGCACTTAGAGAAGGATTGTGGTGGTGTAGTGGTATATTATCTTCCATCTACTTCTCCAGCGAATGCGAAGACATCTTTAGAAGAATTAGTGAAAGAATATTCAAAATTGTTTCAAAAATAAAATATTTAGGAATTGCTGGTGATTTTGTCAAACAACATATGCAAAACTCTAATATTTTATTTTTTGAAAAAAATTGGTCTAAATAATTTTTGTTTACGTAAAATACATGTATTCACGTATAATATACACACGCACCTATGAAGACACATCAGAAGATTTATCTTCCATTTAAAAGACTAATTGGTATCTTTGGTTCCTTAGTTGGAATCATTGTCTGTTTTGTTTTGCTTTGGTGGTGGGTTATTCCTGTTAATGCAATTGTTACTAAAGGACATCCTTTTTTTGTGCAAGAAAGATACGGGAAGAAACAAAAAGTTTTTAAGATGATCAAGTTTAGATCAATGAAGTTAGATGCTGATCCTAATTTAGCACCAAGCGATATGGATGAAACTAAACAAAAGTCTATGGATACTGGCTTTGGTAAATTTTTAAGAAAGACCTCCATTGATGAAACGCCTCAATTATTAAATATTTTTATTGGTCAAATGGCTTTTATTGGTCCTAGACCTGGTAGTGCGCATAACGAAGAATTTTTAAGAGAATGTAGATTAAAATACACTCCGAATGCGTATGATGTTAAACCTGGTATTAGTGGATATGCTCAAATCAAAATGAAAAGAGAACACGATCCTGAATTTAAAGCAAAATGGGATCACGAATATGCTAGAAGAATGTCTTTTGTGTTTGATGCCGGCATTTTCTTTTATACAATTTTGAAATTGTTTGGTGCAGTTAAAGGAAGATAAAAGAGACATATAATGGCGATCTTTGGTTTGTATTTATTGTCTATTGTTTGCTTTGGGCTTACACTTCGCCCAAACAAAAAGGAAAATACTTTTCTTGACAAGAATTTTTCTAATTCTATTAGAACTCTTTTCATTTTTTTTATTATCTTGTCACATATTGTCGGTTTTTATATTTCAAAATATGAAGGTGTTTTGTCGAATGAATTATATCTTTTTAGGAATTTCATGGGTCAAATCATCGTCACACCGTTTTTCTTTATTTCTGGATTTGGCATTTTTGAAGCTTATAAGAGAAAAGGCAATGACTATAATAAAGAAATATTTTTTAATCATTTTTTAAAAATCCTATTATTCACAACAATATGTTTGGTGCCTTATTTGATTTATGACTTAGTTGTGTATGGGCCAAAACCTTTTTATCATTATTTATTATGTCCATTTGGAATAACCTCTTTAGGTAATGAACATTGGTTCATTTTCGCCATATTATTTGTATATTTACTTACATTTTTTATTGGCTTATTTATCAAAAATAATATATTCATAAAACTTGTTTTAATAACAGCTGGGTGTATTGGCTACATTATAGTTTGCGTTATATTAGGATTAGAATCATACTTTTACAACACAATCATTGCTTTTCCGCTTGGAGCAATTGTTTCTATTTTCAAAAATAAAATTATTCTTTTATTGAGGAAAGCGCCAGTTGCAATAGCTACTTTAGCCATATCAATTATTTTATATTCTTTATCTACTTACTTGGATTGGAAAGGTTTAATGCCAGATCATATTGATTATTTTTTGAGAAATGTATTTTTTGTCATCGGTTTAGTTTCATTCTCAAGATTGTTTACTGCAAAAGCATCTATCCTGCAGTATTTCGGTATTAATTCTTGGCCGCTATATTTATTACATATGCTCCCAATTCTTTTGTTTAGAGAATTAATACCTAATCATTCTGCTTTTTATGTTACTTGTTTTTTTGTTTCTTTGCTGTTGACTATCCCATTTTCAATTTTATTCAATCTCATTTCAAAAAAAGTATTCATTAAAAAACGCTCAATGGAAACCCTAGAGGCCCGGAATGAAAAAACAAATTAGCATAGGAATAGTTTTACAATATATACAACTCTCCCTCAGTATTGTTGTTTCTCTTTTGTACACACCGTATATGATTAAGATACTGGGGCAATCTGAGTATGGATTATACAACTTATCATCTTCTATAATTTCGTATTTATCTCTAATCTCATTAGGACTTGGTTCTAGCTATTTGAGATTTTATTTTATGCAAAGAAAAAATAATCCAGAAAAGGTTAAGAGTTTAAATGGATTATATTTCTTAATGTTTTCTATTATTGGAATCATTGCTCTTATTGCTGGATTTGTTTTGTCTCAAAATGTCTCTTTATTTTTTAATGAAACGTATTCTAGTTCAGATAAAAGAATAGCGTCAGTATTGATGATTTTTCTTACAATAAATTTAGCCATATCACTTCCAATGAATGTTTTTGTTGGATATGTTATGAGTCAAGAAAAATTCATTTTTCTAAAACTTATTAATATAGTAAAAACAGTTCTTTCTCCAGCTATTTCCATAGTTGCTCTTTTGCTTGGTTATGGTTCTATTGGACTTGTTTTTATTTCTACAGCCATTTCTATTGTTGCTGACATAATAAATATTTTTTACTGTTTTAAGGTTCTTAAAATGCCGTTTTCATTCAAGAAGATGGATTTGTCGTTAGTAAAACCAATCTTTGTATTCTCAATTTTTATAGCAATTAATCAACTCGTTGACCAAATCAATTGGCAAACTGACAAGGTTTTGCTAGGAAAAATGATCTCAAGCGTGGCTGTTTCTATTTATGCTATTGGTGCTACATTCAATAATTATTTTATGATGTTTGGTACATCTGTTTCATCGGTCTTTGTTCCGGGTGTTAACGCTATTGTTCAATCAGATTTTGATGAAAAAGTAATAAATGCAAAACTTACTGAGTTGATGATTAAAGTTGGTAGATTGCAATTTATGGTTTTAGGACTAGTTCTTAGTGGGTTTATTATATTCGGGCAAACCTTTATAAGACTTTGGGTTGGAAGCGATTTTGATCTTAGTTACTTCGTTGCAATTTTATTAATGGTACCATTATTGCCTGATTTGCTGATGACTTTAGGAATAGAAGTTCAAAAAGCAAAAAACCTTCATAAATTTAGAAGTTTTTTATATCTTGGGATGGCTATAGTTAATGTTGGAATATCAATTTTGTTAGTAAAAGCACTTGGTATTATTGGTGCAGCTCTTGGGACATCTATTTCATTTGTTTTAATTAACGATATAGTAATGACTATTTATTATCATAAAAAGGTCAAAATAGATATGGTTAAATTTTGGATCTCTATTTTAAAAATGTTTACTTGTTTAATCTTTCCTGTTGTATTAGGTATTGGATTAAATAGGTTACTTCCAAAAACACTTTCGATGTTTATAGTTGGACTAATTATTTATACAATAATGTATGTCATATCTTTATATTTTCTTGGCATGAATGAATCTGAAAAAAGTGCATTTAGCAATTTTTTAAAAAAAATAAAAATGAATAAGGACAAAAAACAATGAGTTTAAAGAAGCATCTACAAAAGCATAATTTTACATACTTCATTTCTAATCTATTTTCGCACAATAAAATAAGTAATGGAGTTAAAAAAGCTTTTGAGATTGGAAAATTTGTTTCATTGAAACACTGCAATGTGTTTGGATCGTTACATAATAAGATTATTATCGGAGAACATTCAACTTTACACAATGTCTCTATCTGCATAAAAGGCAACAATAACATTATAAGAATTTGCGAAAATAACGAGATTACTGATTCTGAAATTGTGATTGTGGGGAATAATTGTTTGATTGAAATTGGAAAAAAATGCTCAATCCATAATTCGAGACTATATTGTGGCGATTATAACAAATCGTTGAAAATAGGCGACGATTGTTTGATTGGATTTGGAACGACAATAATGACATACGATGCCCATTCAATCATCAATATAAACGGTGAGAAAATAAATCAAGCTGGAAATATATTGATATGCAATCATGTTTGGCTTGCTTCAAATGTCACGGTTCTTTGTGGTGCGGTTATTAATGAAAACAGCGTTGGTGGCGCTGGGTCATTTTTAAAAAACAAAACCATTCCTTTGGGCTCTGTTTTTGTTGGGAATGGCCGTATAATAAAAACAAATATTAATTGGGAGCGTTAGATTCTACAAAAACAATTTTGTTATAAAGTTAAAATAATATGTCAGTATGTTTTTGAATGTCCATTTAACATATTGTTTGTTCAGCTTTATAAAATCCTTACTTTCTTTATAAACGTTTGTGTTTTTATTTGAATATTTTAGATTGCTAAAAGCATGATAACATGCTTTTTTTGATAAAGGTTCAATCGCTTTATCAATATTATTATTTTTCGCATATTCCAATCTTTCCAAGAAAGCATAAAACGTATCGCTAGCTATTTGTTTTTTCTTTGTTGAATGTGTAATGCTGTCTTTTCTCATCAAATAGTAATACATAGTGGAATCAATGAATCTAATGCTTTTTGATTTATAAAAAATTTTGTATGTCCAATACAAATCTTCGAAAACAACATTTTCTTTAAATGGTACGTTTGAAATAATTTCAACTTTATACACATTTTTACAGGCTTGATTTCCTATTTCATCCGTCAGAATATGGAATTGTATTTCATCTATATTATCAAATTTAGGTTCTTGTTCGTTCTTTTCTACGCCATCGTTAACAGAGGTTAAATTGAATCTTATCAAATCTGGCTGGTGGACTATTTCTTTTTTAATATTGGAAATAAAGTTTGAAGATACATAATCATCTGAATCTACAAAAGCGATGTACTTTCCTGAAGCATATTTAAGTCCAAAATTTCTGGCTGAACTTAACCCGCCATTATTTTTTTTAATTTTTTTAATACTATTTGGGTAATGTAAGACATATTCATCTACAATTTTTGACGAATTATCGGTTGATCCGTCATCAATCACGATGATTTCACAATTTTCTAGCGATTGGTTAATAAAACTATCTAGACACTTAGCGATGTATTTCTCAACGTTGTAAAGTGGAATAATTATCGACAAAACAGTTTCTTCCATGTTTTTCTTAGAAATGCCTCTATTTTTCTACTATATTTTTGTATTGAACAATTCCAACCCATAATACTAAAAACTTTTCTACTATATTTTTTATTTTCTCTAATTGCTGATGGGTGGTTTAAAATTTCCAATTCGTAATTATTCATTAGGAAAAGCTTTTGAATTCTTTTTGGCAAATAATCTATAGAAGTAGAAGAATGTGTTCCTCCTTCGGGATTATTACCAATATTTACTATTAAATTGAGCCTTGGAACAATTGTGAGCTGATTATTTACTAGTGAATTATAAATCAGAATAGATTCATAATGTTCTTTCTTGCTTTTGATGTGATTTTCGATTGCATCACATAGAACTTTCATCGGGAAGCACTTGCTATATTTTTTAGAGAATTTCTTTCTTCCAAGTTTAAGAAATTCTGTGTAATTTGTATCCCAATTATCAACAACTCTTTTCCAGGTTGCCCAACCCCATATTGAACAATTCTTAGTGAAAAGATAATCTTCAGATATTTTAGTTTGCTCTTCATGATTCATTCCTGAAATAATACTTATTTCTTTGGAAAATTCGTATTTATCTAGTAGTAAGGTACAATAAGTAAAAAAAGACAGCGATGGTAAATCATCATCTTCTAAAATGATACATTTATCAACAATTGAGAAAGCCCATTTTTGAGCTATATACTCAGATGGATCACAGCCAAAATTCTTTTCTTGATAGTACTTATAAACTGTACATTCCCAATCAACATTGTTAACTATTTCTCTACATTCCTTGATTTTGTCTTTTTCATTTTTTCCTTCTCGTGGGCCATCTTGATAAAGAAGTAATATTTTCGGCTTTGCTTTTTTGACTTGTTCGAATATCTTCGATAATGTTTTTGGACGATTAAAGAAAATTAATAACACTGGGGCTGTTTCGACTTTAGCTTCACTGACAATTTTATCCATAATTAAATATTTTTAACTAAATGAGTTTATTATAGTATATTATAATAATCAATAATGAAGAAAGTTAATTTTAAAAACATATTGAGCTTCATAAAAATACCATCTGTTATTTTGATTGTTTTTACTGTATTTTTAACTACTGTTGGTCTAATATCTGCCAAAGAAATGAATATTCCCATTGCAATCAACAATGAAGAAGAATTTTATGATCGCATAAATGCGGATTTGTCTGGCTATTTTGTTATCAAACAACAATTCACTTTTTCAAAGCCGATCAAACCTATTGGAGATAAAAATCATCCGTTCAAAGGCATGATTAGCGGAGCTGGGTTTAGTATTAATGGAATGGAAATAGATTTAAATGCTTATGACGATAGTCATGTTCTTGATGGAAAACTTTACACAGGACTTTTTCCATTCAATGAAGGCATTATCATGGATGTTAATTTTGGTGGCGTGAAATTCACTAATTTTGATAATAATTCTTCTGAAAAATATAAAGAAATTATTTGTGGTTCTATTTGTGGAAGAAATGATGGTAAGATTACTAGATGTTTTATTTCTGGATACAATATCCCTCTAACTGTTGATTGTGATGAATTTATTTTTGGTTCAATTGCTGGGATAAACTGTGGTGAAATGAGACTATGTACCATGCCACAAAATATCAATATAAGTGGGAAAGCAAAGCTTATCACTGCAGGCGGACTTTCTGGTAAGAGCAATGGAGGATTCTTTGATAAATGCTCTAGAAAAGGATGGATATTAACAAATAATCTTGAATGCAATCTCACCACAATTGGCTGCCTGTGTGGTGAGTCAGAGAAAAGCAGATTTGAAAATTGCTGTGTATATAACGGATATGATGACAATGTTGGTTTGAACGAAGATGCGAATTCAACATTTGTTTTGGGTGGCTTTGTCGGAAAAATTAGTGGAGAATGCAGTATAGTCAATTCTTATTCCAATGTTACAATAGCAGTCAGAAATTCTCCATCAACAAAAGCTGGTTTTTTGTTTGGGTGCGCAGATGGAAATGCCGCAATAAAAAATGTTGTCGTAAACGGGAGAATAAATATTTATTCGGATGGTGGCAATCTTATTGGTGATGCTGGCATATTTGATTCAGAAATACGTTTTTCTTCTAAAAACAGTTATCGGGTGGAAACAGCATCTTTTTTTCCAGCTGCTAGTGAAGAATATCTAAAGTTAATTGAAATCGATTCGAAAGTGTTAAATTTAAATATGCTTGGATGGGATTCCAACATATGGAATATTCAAGACGGGGTGATTAATTTTGTTGTCTAAAGTTAGAAAAATAATGACTAAACTAGAATTAACCATCGACGATGGCTTCATTTTTTTGTTGCTCTTTTTTGTTAACTTTGCACTAATTTTATCAGTTGCTAAGTTGGGCCGCGTATCATCAGTTCTTTTTAAAGCTGTAATTATTATTTCTTTAATTTGGTTTATATTTAAATTAGCGTGTTTTATCTGGCTGTCTATCAAGAATAAATCACTAGAAAAAAGAAAAACTCTATTCACGATTTCAGTTATTTTGCTTTATTTTGCTTTATTTTTAAGAATACTTGTTTTTTGCGCCATCAATCGGTATAACATGTTTCAATTTGAGTTTCTTAAGAAGGCAATTTTGTATCTATCTGCCATAAACTTTATATATTGTTGTGTTAATTCAAAATTCAATAAAGTCGTTTTTCATTTCGCTTCATTTTTGTCAGCTGTATTTATTATATTTTCGTTTTCTTTGTTCTTGCTAGGTCCGGCTAGAAAATGGTATGGCTATTCGTCGTGGAATAACCTGACACTTAATTTTTCTAACCCAAATTTAGCTGGTTTAATTCTGTTTTATCAAATACTAATGTTGCTAATCTCTATTTCGGCATACAACAGTAAGTTTTTAAAAACGCTATTTTTCATTTGCTTAGCACTTGGATCGTTTTTATTATACTTTACTTCGTGCAGAACCGTATTACTTGCGTTTGTTATTGGGATTGTTGTTACGCTTATAAATTCACGAACAAAAAACAAAAAAACGTTGTCATTTTTTGTTGCTCTTTTTCCAATCCTTTTCGCTTTTACTTATTTATTTATTTGTAATATGATTCAAAAAGCCACATCAATTGATTTACAAATATATAGTTATGCTGGTGTTACTTTTGGAAAAGCTCTAAGTTCTCGAATAACAATTTGGCTGCTTGGTCTAAAGTTTGTCTTGCAGAATCCATTTGGTGGTAATTATTTAGAATCTTACACAGGTCATTACCATAATTCTCTCGTGGATGCTTGGGCAACTTATGGAGTTTTTGTATTCTTGCTTATAGTTTTTGTTATTGCGTTTATGTGTTTGTTTGTGTTTAGAAAAAAAATAGGTTTTACCAAGCGTCTTACTCTTTTATGCTTAATTTCTTCAGTTCTTACTATGACCACAGAGACAACAATTCTTCAAGCTTCATTGGGCACTTATGTTATTGCGCTCGTATTTTTACCGTTAATGAACTGTGAATTTGAGCCAGTTCATGAGTTATTTAGAATTAATAATAAGCACAGATGTGATTCTATAATCATTTCGAATGTTTATTCCATTGGCAGTATAGGAAAACTGGTTCAATCAATTTCGGAATATGCGATTAAAAAAGGGTGTAATACCGTTGTTCTTTTTGGAAGAGGGAATAATAATGGTTCCAATAAAATAAATGCATACAAATTTTGCACTGAATTTGAAGCGTGCGTATCAAAGGCAATTTCACATTTTACTCGAAAATTATATTCTTATAATTTGTTTGCTACATATAATTTAATAAGGTTTATTAAAAAAGAGAAACCAAAGGTTGTTAATATTCATTCTATTAATGACTATTATATTAATCCATATTTACTTTTGAGGTTTCTTAAAAAAGAAGGAATTAAGACAGTTATTACCGCACATGCTGGTAATTTGTTATTTGCCAATTGTGGTGGGAATTCATTTGAGTGTACAAAATGGAAAAGAAATCCTGGCTGTGTTGATTGCCCAATAAGAAAAAATAAAGTATCCCAGAAACTATGGTTACAAACAAACTCAGTCTTTAAAGACTTTGATAACTTAATTATAACAACCGTTTCTGAATTCTTGGGTAAGCAATTTGCAATGTCACCATACTTTATGAACAAAAAAATAATTACTATTCACGATTCTGTCACCGACAGTTTTACGTACAAAAGCAATTTTATTATTAAAGGATTAACTAACAGAAAAAACATTTTACTAGTTATTCCTAAAATTAGTAATCCAAACAAAGGATTTAATCACTTTGTTGAACTTGCGAAAAGTATGCCTAATTTAAATTTTATTTGTGTATCTATTGACGAAGAAAAGCCTAATGCACGGCCAAACAATATGTTTTTCTTTGGTCCCTATTATAATGATTTAGACTTAGCAAATATTTATTCATTTTGTGATTTAACCCTAGTACTCAGCAAATCAGAAACATATTGCATGCCTGTGGCAGAATCGCTTTGCTGTGGTACAAGAGTAGTTGGATTTAAAAGCGGTGGACCTGAAGAAATATCTATAAAAGAGTATTCGACATTTGTTGAGTATGGTGATTTAGACAATATTAAAAAGGAAATAAATCATTTTTTAAGTTTACCATCTAATAAAACAGTTATTTCATCTATTGCTAGAGAAAAGTATTCTAATTTAAAAATGAATCAAGCATATTTTGAATTGTTACAAACCCTAGTGTATTACGAGGTAGATATTTGATTAGTATGAAATTATTAGTGCTTTCAAACAACCCCATTAGTGAACGTTCTTCTAACGGAAGAACTATTTTAAACTTACTTTTGAACTTTAAAGAAGAAGACATCTGTAACATCTTTGTTAATGGTCAACTAGGAGATATAGGCAAAAGAAAATATTACAGGGTAAAAGAAAAGAATTTGTTGAAGCGTAAAAAACCGTACTTGTCTCAGGTTAAAAATGCACCAGAAATAGTTATTAGCTCAGCCAAACGAGTCAAAAAGACCCCATTAAAATGTCTTGTTAGATCTTTGGTTTGGGAAAACAAGTCATTATATAAAGAAATACTTATGGTAGCAAAATCTTTTTCACCAGATGCGATTTTGATTCAGTGTGGCGATTCAGATTTTTTAATTAAAATAGCAAACTTCTTATCGAAAGTGCTGAGCAAACCGCTGATTAGTTTCAATTCCGAAGATTACATTTTTAAAAAATGGGACTATTTATTAAGAAAACAGCGTAAGTCTGTGGTTTTTAAAGTGTTTATGAACAGACTAATTAAAGCATATAACGATCTCTATAAAGTTGCTTCTGGGCACATTTATCTTACTTCGGGATTGCAAAAAGAGTATTTAATCAAATACCCAGGGCATCGATCGATTGTTCTATACAATTCTTCAACATTGTGTGCTGTTACTCATTATTTTAGTGATGGTGATGTTGTATATTCTGGGAATTTAGGTGTAGGTAGACTAGATACATTAGTAAAATTATCTAAAATTATTTTCGAATTATCTGGCAAACGTGTAGTTGTTTGTTCCAACACAATTGACGAAAGAACGACTAAAATAGCTTCAGATTGTCCATATTTTGATTTTCGCGGTTCTTTGTCATATGCAGATAATGTTGAAATATTAAAACGAGCAAAATTACTTCTACATATTGAAAGTTTTGAAGAATATTACTTATTAGATACCAAAAATGCTTTTTCGACAAAAATTGCAGATTCATTGAGATTAGGTATTCCTTTATTTGTGCTTGCTCCAAGGTCTAGTTACGTTTATTCATATTTTGATAACAACAAATCTTGCTTTTTATCTGATAATCTAGTTGAAGCCAAAAAAATTCTTGAAAACATTCTTTTTAATAAGGAGTTGCTCGAAGAGAAAGGTAAACTGGGTAGTAGAATAGGCGAGCTCAATCATGACGCATCTGCTAATTCAAAAATATTTGTTTCATTTCTGGAGGATGTTTGTTATGACGTTTGAAGTTTTAGTTTCAACTATGAACGATGATTTTTCTTTACTAGATAAAATGAATATTGATACAAATTGCATCATTGTGAATCAATGTAATAAAGATGGGGTTTCAATACAAAATCACAAAGGGCATCAAGTGATATGGATAAATTCCAAAGAACGCGGCCTTTCAAAAAGTAGAAATCTTGCACTTTCATATTCAAAGTCTGACATTTTGCTTTTGGCAGACAATGATGAAATTTTTGAAAATGATTATCATAAATTGATTTTAGATGAATTTAATCACAATAAAAAAACTCACCTTATCGCATTTAATATCAAATCTATAGATAACAAAAGAAAGCGCTATTTGAATAAGAAAAGAAAAAAACTAAGCAAATTTAACATATTTAGATATGGATCTGCAAGGATCGCTTTTAAACGAGAATTTGTTTTCAAGCACAACATTACTTTTAACGAATCTTTTGGTGCTGGAACTCCGATGGGAAGTGGAGAGGATTCGATTTTTCTGAATGAATTTTTAAAAAAACATGGGAGGTGCATGTCTTCACCTATTTATATTGCAAAAATAGATGATAGTTCTTCCACGTGGTTTTCTGGTTTTAATGCAAATTACTTTTATAATATTGGTTATATATTTTATGAGTTGTTTCCTTATGCAACGAAACTCTACATATTATTTTATCTAATTAAACACCGCGGTAGAACAAACGACATAGGTTTTTTTAAAGCCTATGATTTTATGAAAAAAGGTTATAATGACAACAAAAAAAGTAGGTATGAGAACAAATAAAAATAATAGAATAATTCTTTCTTCTTATTGTAAAGGCCACAATTTTGGCTCCATTTTACAATGTTTTGCATTAAAAAAGTTTTTAGAAAACAACGATTATGAAGTTGCCGTGGTTGATGAAAAGAACAAACACAAGAAAAAACTTATTACATTAGTTAGAGGTTTGTTTCATCTAAATCTTTTAAAAAAGATTTTTAAAGCAAGTCGTCAAACCGGTCACAACATTTCATCAACGCAGCATCAATTATTTGAAAATGATATATTGAGATTAAATATTAAAACTTTGAGTTTTTCGGAAGCAAAGAAATATTCTGCTGATTCTCTGTGTTGTGTTTGTGGGTCTGATCAAATATGGAATACAGAGGCGTTATATATTAATCCGTTTTATTTTTTATCTTTTTCTCCTTTTGACAAAAATATTGCATACGCTCCTTCATTAGGTAGAAATTATGTACCTAAATTTAATGAGAAAAAGATTATGAACTACATTAAAAACATAAGGTTCTTATCAACTCGAGAAGAATATAATTGCTCGTTGCTGTCAAAGCTTTCTTTTGGGCGAAGGGTTCAAAGCGTTTGCGATCCTGTGTTTTTGTTATCAAAAATAGAGTGGCAGCAATTGCTCGATTCTGCTATAAAAGAAGCAAACGATTATGTGTTGTGCTATTTTTTAGACACCCCTAATGAGGATGTTGCTATGCAAATCGTTTTATTGCTTAGGGGTTTAAACAAATCTGTTTTGTTTCTTGGCAATGCAATGCAAAAGTTTTCTAGCTTTTTTAATTTTGCTTATAAATTTGTTGATGTTAGTGCATTTTCTTTTCCTGAAATGGTGTTTAGCAGCACTGTTGTTCTAACCGATTCATTTCACGGGATTGCTTTCTCGATTGTTGGCGAAAAGAATGTATATTGGTTTCCTAGAAATTATATTTCAGGAGAATCACAAGATGTGAGAATATTAAGTCTTTTAAAAACTTTTTCCATCGTTCACGCAAATGATTTTGAGTTGATTAAGAAAGAAAATTCCAATGAATTAATCGAAGAATATATTTTATCTTCTAAAACATTTTTGCTTTCTTCTGTAGAGGCTATAAAAAATGAATAATATTTTAGATCAGGCTGAAACATTGTGTTCAGGGTGTAGTGTCTGCGTTTATTCTTGCCCGCGTAATTGCATAAGTATAAAGCAACAAAACGCTTTTTATTCGGCTCACATCGATGAAGCAAAGTGTATAAAATGCGGTTTGTGCAAAAAACGATGTTATCGTTTTATCGATAAAAGCTTACCAGCAAACAGCACAATCTATTGTTTGAAATCAAAAAATGGTGAATTAATAAAAAAGTCTTCATCGGGTGGGATGTCTTTTACTCTAATGAAAAAACTGATTGAAAACGGATATGTTGTTTTTGGATTTGGATACGAGATATCATCTAAAGAATGCAAAATGTTTAAAGCTGAAACACTAGATGAACTTGGTGTTTTTCTTGGTTCTAAATACTTTCAAGCTAATGTCTATAATGAAAAACTGTTTAAAACTATAATTTCTGAATGTTCAAATACAAAAATGGCATTTTTTGGAACACCATGCATTATTGCTGGAATAAAAACGTTACTCAGCGGATTTAAACTTGATGAAGTGATTTTTGTTGATTTGTTTTGCCACGGAGTACCAAGCGATTTGCTTTGGAAAAAATATAACAATTATATTGAAAAAAGAACTGGAACAATAAAACGCGTAGAGTTCCGTTCTAAGAAATATGGTTGGCACACATTCTCTAATGTTTTATTTGGTGATAAAGGTTGTTATTCCTCTGTTAATGATAAGTATTATGAGCTGTATTTTAGTGGATTGTTTACAAACCCTTCATGCTTCGACTGCAAAGTTAAAAATGATTTTTCAAACTCCGACATCAGACTCGGGGATGCCTGGGGACCAACGCATGATAGAAACAAAACTGGAGTTTCTGTTGTTGCATGCAATACAAAAAAAGGAAAAGAGTTGGTGGATCAGTGTTTTGATGAAATTATCTATGAGAAAACTATATCAGAGAAAGAAATTGGTAGATTCCAGTCTATTTACTCATCTAAATCCTTTACTGATAAGAATAGACAATTCATCAACTATCTTTTAAGTGAATCAGAATTTGAGACTATTTATAAGGAATATGTTAAAAACCTTTGTTTAAAAGCCAGAATAAAAAGGTTTTTCAAAAAAATATCTAACAACCTGCCATTTGGTTTAAAACAATATTTTAAATATTTACACCATAAAAGAAAATAAAAACTATTTATTTTCTTTTTTATGTTTTTCTTTAAGTGCTAAATATAAACGCTCTCCAATAATTTTTCGAAAAATTGATTTTATTGTAAAAGATAATGTTCTCTTTTTATTTGTCCAAGACCCTCCAAAGTGGTGAATTGAAATTGTGTTTTCAGTTATTTTCATTGCTCCAGTTTGCCATTTCTTTGGGCACATGTAACTATGATCCATTAAAATCACATTGTTTATTGTTTGAGTTCTGTCATTTAAATTAAAACCATATTCGGCAAAAACGTGAGTATTTGTATGTGGACATGCTGTGTAATTATATGTTCCATCATCTTTTATGAAAGAAAGTGTTTCGTAATCTCGCATCATTGATTGAACTAATGCATTGCCCGCTTTTGACCCAAATCCTTGTCCTGTTGATACAAAAAATAAGCCATTTTCTGAATAATCTTCAAAACCAAAAAAAGCATCATATTTTAGTAGGAAATCTAGTGATTTGATAAGCTCTACATCTGTGTCTAAATATATACCTCCTTGTCTATTGATGACAAAAAGGCGAACATAATCGGTTACAAAAGCCCATTTTTTCGCTGCGTATGCATCTCTTACATATTTTGGAGTTGTCGAAATGTCAAAATTTAATTCGTCCCATTGAACAATTTGAAAAGACGGACAATATTTTTTCCATGATTTAATGCATTTTTTTGCGCCCTTATCAAGTTTATTACCACCAAACCAACAATAATGTATAATTTTTGGAATCATTTTTTTGTACCCTTAAATGCCTTTTTCATAAAATATAAGACTTTAAAAAGAGAAACATCAACAAATATATGTAACCGTGATGTAGCAAGCATTTTTGATATCTCTCCTCTTGAAAAATTTTTTGAATTGTTTTTTACATAACTACTTATTATTGACCATTTAGTATAGCCTTTTATTTTCTTATATTTTATTGATTGCCGAATATATAAACCATATCCTTTTGGGTTGTTTTTAAAAAGTTCATTCGAGTTTGCGGTTAAGCCATCGCTTAGATATTCACATAGATATATTATCTTGTTAAAAAATCTCATCTTAAAACCATTGTGAGCAATTTTATCCCAGACAACACATTCTGTTAAAAAATTCTCGTTCTCAAATTCTGGAAACCTATATTTCTTTAATATATTGGTATAAAACACCTCAGCTTTATCACCAACTATATTATTTTTATCTCTTTGAAGCATGGTAATATCGAGAAACTCTTGATTTGAAAAAGTACTTCCAACAGATAGATTGGTTGATATTAGCCCCTTAAGGCCACATATCCCGGCAAAAATAGTCCTTTTATTGTTTGGAATCGTTCTTTCAATTTTATCAATAGTTTCCAATGCATCTATTGGCAAGATATCATCGGAGTCAACTATATAAAACAGGTCTCCTTCTGCAACTTCAATGCCTTTATTAATTGCTCTATGCTTTCCGCCATTTGCTGTGTTGATCAATTTAATTTCAAAAGGAGCACTTTGAATCCACCTTTTGATAAGAGCATCAGTGTTGTCTGTAGATCCATCATTAACAATAATCCATTCAAAATCTTTGTATGTTTGGGATTTTAGAGATATAAAAAGGCGTTCTATTATGTATGCTCTATTATATGTGGATGTGAACACGCTTATTCTCATGTAGAATAGTATATATCATTTTTTTTTGAATAAATTAATTCGAATTATTTTTCAATCGTATTTGCTTTCGTCTTTTCTTATTAGAAATTTTTAAGTAGCAATAGATTCACGTAATAATTGACTCGTTGTGTCAAACGAAAAGTGATTGAAAGTACATTGGTATGGAATAATTTTATCCCTTGTAAATCTATTTTTTCCTTATATATCTATAAACCAATCAAATGAAAGGATTAAGTATTATTGGATAAATTGCGTCTATTCAAAAATAGACATCACCAGTTAAATAAAGTATCATAAGAACAAAAGAAGTTACTATTTATGGCATTAGTTAGTATCATTACACCAGCATATAAATGTAGAAACACTATTAAAGAAACATTTGATAGTGTTCTTTCTCAAACATTTGCTGATTGGGAATGGATAGTGGTGGACGATTGTTCACAAGATGACTCCTTTTTTTATTTAAAAGAACTAACAAAAGATGATCCTAGAGTAATAGTTTTAAAAACTCCCAAAAATGGTGGAACAGCTGTTGCTAGAAATATAGGACTAAAGCACGCCAGTGGTAGATATATTACTTTCTTAGATTCCGATGATCTTCTTGACCCAAATTATTTAGAATGTCAATTAGAGTTTATTAAAGAGCATGGACCTCTTATTTCGGCTGCTTATAGAAGAAAAGCTGAGCATACATATACTGATTTTTTTGTTCCTGATAAAGTCGATTATAAATTAGCTTTAAAAGGCAATCCATTATCTTGCTTAACAACAATGTATGATCGGGAAGTAATTGGTGAAGTTTACTTTCCGGAAAATCTACTTAAATGTGAAGACTATGTATTTTGGTTAACCATCTTAAAAAGAAGAATTATTGCTTATGGCAATCCAAGTATTTTAGCAACCTATAATATATTGAAGAATAGTAAATCTAGAAATAAGCTTAAATTAATTAAATATATGTATCATGTTTATCATAAAACGCAGGGAATCAACTGGCTTAAGAGTTGGTTCTATGTGATTAGATGGGCGTTTTATGGCAAGAAGAAATATAGGAATGTAAAATAACATATTCTAATCCTTCTTAATATGATATTTTCTGTCAATGGTACAATGATTGTTACATTTGAAAATAAATCATATGTCAATATGACAATACAAAGAAAGGTACAATCATATATGACAGCTGCTAAATCTTTGTTGGTGTAATAAACTGTTGTACAATTAATATTATTAATAATCATAATATGTTTTGTGTGCGCAGCAGAGGATTATCACGAACTTGCCAATTTGACTATTAATATTAAAGAAGAAATCATAAAACAACTTGGAAGAAAATCTAAAAAATTTATACAGTTTATTATTAAAAGGAAATTTTTATTGATAGGTTGATCAATGAATTGAATATCAAAAAATATGTAAATGATTTTAATTCAATTTCATTTAAAAAATAGAAATTATAAATATCTAACTAGGAGGAGTTCTCAAATGAGAGATTATAAAGATGAAATTGTTGTTTGTTCAAGATGTGGTAAGGAATTTGTGAAGAGAATGCTGTATTTTCCGTGTAATACCGAATCGGCTCATGATTCTTTTTATTGTTGCCCTTATTGTAATCAAACTTATTCAATTAGATTATCGCCTAGAGAAGATGTTTTAACGTTTAAAGTAGAAAACTTTCATAAGAAATAATCTAATTATTTAATCGAATACTTTAATAAAAAGCAGGAGAGTATTTTATGAATAAAACATATACGAAATTCCTAAAGTTTAAAAATGTTTATGGAATCAAAGAATTAAAAAATCTTGATCGAATCTCAAAAGATACAATAATTTATGCTCCTAATGGAGTGATGAAAACCTCTTTTGCGGACGGTTTATATAACATTTCAAATAACCAACCAATTATTGATGCATTTGGAAAAGAATTAGCTGATTTTGAAATAGAACAAAATTCAAAAATATACTCACCTACTGATAATGATGGAGAATTTCAATGTATAGTTTATTCTGGAAAGTATTTAAAGAGCGATATATTTAATGATCCTGCAATTGCGAGTATGGCGATGAGTGCATCTTTAAAAGAGTCGTATTTGAAAGAGCGAAACGAACTTGAGTCTATTAGAGATGAACTTGACAGAATATGTTCAATTAATGTTAAAAATGGGAAAAAGAAATCGAATGATTCGTGGTTATCTATAAGATCGATTTTTGGCGGAGAAAACATAGAAGAATTTATAGATAATTTATTGTCAATTGATGCTGAGCAAAGCAAAGATTTTGGAGTATTGTCATTTAATGCTTTATGCAACGATAAAGTTACATCTCTATACAGCAATCCGAACTTTTTAAATAAGCTTTCATTGTACAGAGATGTCGTTGAAAAGAAAGTAAATGAAGAAATTTTTAATTCTGGGTTTACATTTGCTGGATTAATTGAAGTTAGAGATACTGTTAAAAAAACAAATTATTTTGATGCTTCTCATAAAATGGTTATTGGAAACCAAATGATTGAAACATTAAACCAACTCGACCAATTTATTGAAAAACAGAAAGATCTTATTTTTTCTTCGGACGAAGTGATAGAAGCCTATTCTGAAGTGACAGAGATGCTTAATTCGAACGCCAATACAAGAAATTTTGCTAAACTATTAATTCCTCATTATGATCTTTTAGTACATGACAACGATATAATTAGTAAACAAAAATTTCTTGTAAGATCAAAACTAATTGGGCTAGAAGACGAATTAATTAATTTAAAGCAACGAAAAATAAAATTGAATTCAAATTTAACATCAATATTAGCTAGAGCTAGCGAAGAACAATCAACATGGAAAAAGGTTAAAGATATTTTTAATTTCAGATTTTCTTTAAATCGCGTTGATCTTAAGCTGGCTTATGTCTTTGAAGATGGATATCCTGTTCCAAAAATTATTCAAATAGATAAAAGCACCGGTAAGGATCTTGGTGAAGCACAAATTAATAGGCTTTCTGACGGCAAAAAGAGGGCTCTTTATATATTGAATCTATTGTTTGAAATTGAATCAAAGAAATTAGAATGGCATGATGGTATTTTACTTATTCTTGATGATGTCGCCGATTCATTTGATTATCAGAACAAATATGCTATTAGCAAATATATTCAGGAGTTATATGAGGATCCTTCCTTTCATGTTATTACGCTAACGCATAATTTTGATTTCTATCGTTGTTGTTCATATTTTCTTTCAAAACTTAAAATATCAGGATGTTTTGCTCAAAAACACAGGAATAGTATCAAATTAATAAACGGAATTTCTAAAGAGTATTTAAGTCTATCTTTCTCTAGTAATTGGAGAGGGCGTTTAGGCGGTTCAAATAATTCACATTTTGAAAATATCACAACGTTCTTTTCGATGTTGCCAATTATTAGAAATGAGTGCGAAATTGAAGAGTCTATCAACGGTGAAAACTATAAATTATTATGCGAGTTATTGCATAGGAGAAGAGATATACATTGTTTGACCTTAACAAAATTTAAGGATATTTTTGATCAAAAAATCAGCAAAAATTTAGATCCAGTGTATTATTCGGTTTCGTATGACGAATTAATTAAAATATGCTATGAAAAACTGACAAATTCTTCGATAGATGATCTAAAACTTAGCAGCAAAATGGCATGTGCTGTTTTGTTAAGAATTTTCTATGAAGAATTTATAATTTCGAAAACAAAAAATGATAAAATTTTGTTAGATGAAAAAGCGAATGAAAAAGTAGATCGTCTTTATAGCGAATTAGAAAAAAGCGGAAGACTATCGCCAGAACAAATAGCTCATTGCGAATTCGCATCTATAATTTGCAATCCTTATGTTCATGTTAATTCTTTTATGTATGAACAATTAATTGATAATTCAGCTGATAAACTTGTTGATTTCATGAAGTATTTTGCTGATGAATCCCATTTTTTTGATTCTAAAAATAAATAGCTTTATATTGAAATAGCGTGTTTTTAAACCCATACTTATGGACAGAGCGATATTAACAAATACATGCATTATTTAAAGTAGGTACAAAAATGGTGAAAAACACGATATACAAATGTGATTATTGTAATTCTTTATTAAGATTTAGATAACAAGTTGGATATTTTAATATACCTATAAATATTTATTGTCCAGAGTGTAACTTTCACATATCTGGGACGGTTATTTGATCGGAATAATTAAATGTCATTCTTTATAATATTTTGTTATTAAATTAGAATAATTAAATGGAACGTTTATATACTCAGAAAGAAAAAGGAAATGTTTTTGAAAAATTTAAGATTGATTTTGATGAGGTTTGCAAACGCTTTTTACCTTATGAAGAACTTCTTGATTTTTTAAATGGCGCTGAGACAAATTATAAATATCAAAATGAGGATATTCTTTCTCACATAAAAGAAAAGATTAAAAATGAAAATTCTGCTTATATTAAAGCGACATTTTTGGGCAAATCATATTTTTATAATTCGCTCATATATTATTCTGGACTTATGGATAGCGAATATAGAAAAGCTCGAGATGGAGTCTCATGCGACATTGATCCATTTAAACGGGCTTTAGTTCTTTTCTTAAGTACAATTAATAATGCAATATGCGAACTTGTTGAAAAACAATATTTGGATCATATTAAACCAAAGAAGTACATGCTTGTTTTTGAAGCATGCCCTGCCAGTTCTAAACAACTAAAAACAAGAGAAGAAGCTTTAATGATAAAAAATATTTGTTTGAATCATTCATTGGATGAAATATTCCCGATAATCAGGTTCGGTACGAATGTAAAAATGTTCAAGAGAGAGTGTAACAATTATGAAGCAAGTTTTATACATTTTGCAGGACACGGTGAAGGAAATGGTGACTTGGCTTTAGTTGGGTATGGAGGACAAACCAAATTTCTTGGATATTCAACTTTTTTAAAATATTTTAGTAGTGAATATGTATCTTTTCATCCGAAAGCAAAAATTTCTCTAATATATTTAAATTCTTGCTATTCAAATAAATATGTTGAACACATGAAAAAAGATTTATTGTTTCCAAAATTATTTCTTAACACGATAAGCAACAAAAATACGATTTTTGACGATGATGCAATTTCATTTTCAAATTTATTTTATAGTAAATTAATCAATAAGATTAAAAGACCAATTACGGATATTTTTGATGATGTTAAAAATCATTTTTTGCATACATTAACAGTCGATTTTGCTAAAGATGTTATTTTAGATTAATTTTAAATTATTAAAAGTCTGAAAATTTTCAAAAATATTTCTATGCTATTTTCGTAAGGATATTTATTAATAATCTTCTTTAAAATAATGAAAACGTTCAAATTAAGATCAATTTAAAAAACCAAAAGAATTAGCAAAAATCTTTAAATCCTTTATGTTGTGTTTATTTTTTATTTAATAAATAATTATTACAATGAATAATGAAAGAAGAGCTCGTCAACAAAGTTTACCTCGTCACACTCTTTTAGCACCTCTAGGTAAAAGAATCATTGCTTTTATTATTGATGTAGCGATGCTATTAGCGCTAACAATAGTGCTTTATTTTAGTGCGTCACAATTCATTTTTGCGAACTCAATTAATCGTAATTATGACAAACTCTTCAAAGAAGATTTTAATTCGCATCTTTTTTATTACGATGCTTCGACTCAAACTAGAAAACAATATAAAGAAGAAGGAAATTACAAATTATATTTAGATACTCTTTCTTATTATTATTTACATTATTTAACTGGAGAAAACGTTGAAGTTCCTGAAGATTCTCGATATGACGAAGAATTCTATAAAGCACCAAATTATCAACGTTATGTTAAAGGAACTGAAACACTTCCAAAAGATTATTATACTGTTGCCTGGTTTAATGAAAATATCCTAGAAATTAAGGTTGATGAACCAACTGAATCAACTGTTTCTTATTTTGAATATGACCGCACTGATGGAGTGATTGATAAAACAAAAATCGGTGTAAGAAGAACGAAACATTGGTCCACTAAAGTTAACGCTGAAGTTGAGGTTAGTGAAGGCGAAACTGCAGCGGTACTTTTTGAAAAATATAAGGCAGCATATTTTGGTAATTTAATGAACCAAGATTATTACGCTCCTTACTATAATGAAATTACACTTTTAACCGCGATTTCCTGGTTAATTCCGGCACTTTTTGCTTCAATTGTGATTTATTTAATCATTCCATTATTTATGAAAAACTATGCTACTTTAGGCAAGAAATTCCAGAAGCTTGGATTATGTGCTCTTGATGGTTATAAGATGCAAAAATGGCAACTCATTTTCCGAATTATTCCGCTTCTTTTGACACTTGTTTTAATCTTCCTTTTACCTGTTCCAAGTTACTACATTTGTTTTGCAATTGGTGCAGTAATATTGATGATCTCAATTGGTCTAGCAGCCGCTAGTCCAAAACATGCTGCATTACATGATTATTGTGGTCGAACAATGGTGATTGATGCTAATGGAAGTATCATCTTTAATGATGAAATCGATGAACAAGAATTTATTGATGCTGAGGATCAACAGTAAAGAATGAAGAAGATTGAAACAGCTCCTTTATTTCGACGTATTATGGCCGCCTTTATGGATGTCATTTTAGCATTTTTTGTCTACTTTATTTTAGTCACTTATGTTTCTACTCCAATCGCGCGAAAAACGTCAAATTATGATGGTTATGTAACTGATATTTATCAATATGATGTTGCCTCTCATCTTTTTGTCTGGGAGCAACAAGACGATACTTCTCGTTATAACCCAATTGAAGTAAAAGATTTTACAGAAAAATTAAATGATGAATATCTCCAAAAAGTAGAAGAAGTTCGTAATGTTGATACTTATTCATTGAATGATAAGATTGCTCATCTTCAGTATTATTATACTGTTTATCTAACTGGTGATGTTTCTCGAGTTGAATTACCAACAAACACTGAAACAAAAACTTATGATGCGATTCAAGATAAATTTGTTTCACCAAATTACGATAAAAAAATTGATGGTAAATTACCTAGTGAAATCTATACAAAAATTTACTTTAATACAAAAATCATGGGCTTAACACCAGAAGGAGAAGAAAATCAATCTCCATATTTTGCCTATCCTGTGGTGGAATCAGTCACTGATTACGAAGGATTGCCCGTTTTAAAAGAAGGTGCTAATGAAGCTGACGCAATGAAGAAAGTAAATGAACTTCTTTATAATGCAACGAAAGAATTTTATTACAGTGATTACATCTCTTCTTTACAAGCGAATGTTCGTCACATTCAACTTTGGACTTACATCCCGACATACGTTTTTGTAGTTGGAATCTTCTATGTTTTAATTCCAATGCTTCTTAAAAACGGTATGACTTTAGCCAAAGCCACACTTGGATTATGTGTTATTGGTTCAAATGGATATAAAGCCAAGAAACGTCAAATTTTATTCCGTCAATTAGTCCTAGTTGTTGAAGCAACATTCTCTTTATTTATTGTTGGAGTTGGTCTAACTTCAATTGCTACTTTAGGTATCGGCGGAGTCATTATCTTAATTGTTATTCTATCAAACAAAGAACATAAAGCTCCACATGATTTTGCCGCTTTATCTTTAGTCATCGACACTAAAAATTCTGTCTTCTTTGATAATGCTAGTGAAGAAGATCGACAGCAAAAACGAATGCAAGAAAACCTCGATCGACTTCATTCATATGAACCAGAAAATCCGAATATTATCCAAGTTGGATCAATGATTGTTGATGAGAATTTAAAAGAAGAAATTGAGAAAAAACAACAACAAGATAAAAAACAAAAATAGCCAGCAATTGCTGGTTGTTTTTTTGCAAATCCCCAATATTTTTTACTTTAAAAATATCTTCAAAATTATTATCTTTTTTACTCTCTTGAATAACTATGTTATTATTTACGTGTAGTTACAGCTACGATTAATACCATAGGAGGTAGTATATGGAAGTTAGAATTGAAAATCTAACGAAAACCTTCATCGGTCGGAAAGGTGTTGAGACAACTGCTGTAAATCATATGAACTTTACGATACCTGACGGAAAACTCGTCGGGCTTTTAGGTCCATCTGGTTGTGGTAAATCAACAACGCTTTATATGATCGCTGGTTTACACAAACCAACAGATGGTCATATTTGGTTCGGTGATGAGGATGTCACAAACTTACCTCCAGAAAACCGTGGTATTGGCTTAGTCTTCCAAAACTATGCTCTTTATCCACATCTTTCTGTGAGACAAAACATCCAATTCCCACTCGACAATGTGCGTTTTGCTGGCGCATTTGGTGAGGAAGAAAATGCCGTGATTGACGCAAAACACGACATTAAAACAACCAAACACGATATCGATGAAAGCAATAAGGCGATTAAACAAGCCGAAGCCGCAATTGCAAAAGCAAAAGCAAGAAAAGAAAAAGCTGAAAAAGCTGAAGACGCTGTTGGCGTTGAAGAATGTGAAGATGCAATTAAGCACTCTGAAGCAGTCAAGAAAGCTGCTGAAGAACGCATTCCAACTCTTGAAAAACATTTAGTTGAAGCTGAAGCAAAGCTTGCTAAATGTAATGAAGATCTTGCTAAAGCTAAGGTAGCATTTGCTGAACTAAAGCAAAGAGATCCAGAAGCTGCGAAAGAAAAAGGTAAAACTAAACTTTCTAAAGCTGATAAGGATGCCATTGCTCTAGAAATGGCGAAAATCGTTGATATTGATCAATATCTCGATCGTAAACCAAAAGAACTCTCTGGTGGACAACAACAACGTGTTGCTATTGCTCGTGCTTTAGCAAAGACTCCAAGAGTTCTCTTACTTGATGAGCCACTTTCAAACCTTGATGCTCGTTTAAGACTTCAAACTCGTGAAGAAATTAAACGTATTCAACGTGAAACTGGTATTACAACTGTGTTCGTAACACACGACCAAGAAGAAGCAATGTCAATTTCAGACGTCATTGTTGTCATGAAACTTGGTGTTGTGCAACAAATTGACGAACCACAAAGAGTTTACGAAGAACCAGCAAACTTATTCGTTGCAAAATTCCTTGGTTCTCCAGCAATCAATGTTTTTGATGGAGAAATTAAAGGTGGCAAACTCTTACTTAATGGTAAAGCCATTGATACAGACAAAGCCTATGGCAAATTAGACCGCAAGGTCAAAATTGCTGTTCGTCCAGAATCATTCTCCTTTAGTGGAAAAGGTGGTTCTATTCCAGTTGATGTCAAACAAGTCGAACAAATTGGACGTGATATTAACGTCGTTGGACATGTTGAGGATCAACCAGAAAACCACATGAAGATTATTATCCCAAGTGAACTCAGGGATAAGATTCTTGGTAAGGACAAACTTAAATTTGATCCAAAACGTATTTACGTTTTCGAAGAAGACGGAACCAGAATCAAATAATTTATGTTTATTTCACTAAATCGAAAGAAAGGAGAAAATTGATGACAGCACAAGCAATGAAAAAACCTCAAGTGACTTATGATGACATTAAAGGCAAAACCATCATTGGTAAACGCCGTCGTGTCTCTCTACCACAATGGGCTGTTGCTTGGATTGTGCTTATTCCAGCATTATTCTTTATTTTGCTGTTTATGTTCTATCCAATTATCAACGCATTTTTCATGGCCTTTATTAACGACTTCGAGTTCGTTGAAGGCGCTGGATCATTCGCACTTGGTAGTTTCTTTAAAGCATTAAGCACACCATGTATTAACTGGTCTGTATTTGATGACACTGTCTGTAACACATGGAGAGCTATGCCATCGTTTGGTTTTAACAACTTTGCTTATTTGTTCCAACCTGGTTCAGTTTTCCCAACAACCATCTTGAACACATTAATTCTTGTTGTTGTGGAAGTTCCATTAACTATTCTCGTAGCTTTAGTTATCGCTTCCTTCTTAAACAACATCAAAGCATTACGTGGTTTATACCAAACAATCTTCTTCCTCCCATACGTGACAAACGCTATTGCTCTTGGCTTAGTGTTTAACATGTTATTCAGCCATACTCCTGGCGGAATTATTAACATCATCATCACCAAATTGGGCGGAAAACCAGTTAACTTCTTATATCCGTTCGCTGACTATAAATACATTGTTGATGGAAAAGAAATTGTGCAATATGCACCAGCAAGTAAATTCCATCAAGCCATTGTTATTGTTACTTCAGCTGTTTGGAACGGTATTGCCTTTAAGATTCTTGTCTTTATGGCAGGCTTGGCCACAATTGATAAGCAGTACTCTGATGCTGCAAAGATTGATGGATCAAGCGGATTTACAATTTGGAGAAGAATTACGTTACCACTTCTGTCTCCACAAATTCTTTACATTACGATTACATCGTTCATCGGTGCATTCAAAATGTATACTGGCGTTATGTCAGTCTACACCAACTCGAAACTCGCCTCTGGTGGTTTCTACTTTGGTGGTCCAGATGGAACAGACTGGATGCCAGTTGTTGGTTGGATTTATAAGCAAATGGACCCAACTTCAGGTAACTTATCTAAACCAGGTATTGCTGCGGCAGGTTCGCTTGTCCTTTTAGCAATCATCATGGTAATTACGGTCGTGCAATTTGCTGTAAGCAAAAAGCGCGTCCACTATTAAGGAAGGAGGTTAAGTAATGGCTGATTTATATTTTGCTGATGAAGGCGCATTAAGACGATACAAAGCAAAACGTATTGCCTCGCGTACAATTCTTTATATCTTCATTACACTTTTCGCATTATTTATGCTTCTTCCATTTGTGTTCATGCTTGTCGGTTCCCTGACCGATGCCGAAAGCTTTGAAATGTTCAAAACAACTGCAGATTTCAAATATATCGGATTTGATAAATGGAATTTCACGAACTTTGAACAAATCTTCTCAACACAAATCTTTAACAAAATTACTGGAAAACCAATTCCGCGACCAAGCTTTGCTCAATATTATTTGAATACATTGATCTCAGCTGTTGGTTCCACAACTGTGACTGTTGTCACAGCCGTGTTGGCCGCATTCGCCTTTGCTCGTCTTGAGTTCAAAGGTAAAAACTTATTATTCACCTTCCTACTTGCCACAATGATGATCCCAGGTGAATTAATGGTTCTTACAAACTATAAGACCACTAAAACACTTGACTGGGAATACACATTCTCGGCATTAATCTTCGTTCACGGTGTCTCTGTCTTCTATATCTTCTATTTAAGACAAACATTCCAACAAATTCCGAACGAACTTTATTTAGCAGCGAAGGTTGATGGTGTTGGTGATGTTGGTTATCTTGTGAAGGTCATGATTCCGATTGCAATGCCAACAATTGTCACCATCATTATCTTGTCGCTCATGGGTGCTTGGAACTCCTACGTTTGGCCACTTCTTGTTGCTAACGGTGGATGGAAATATAACAAGAGCTACTCCATGCAACTTGTCTCTAACGGCTTGATGTCCTTATTTACATCAGAAATTGCTGACGGACAAGACGCGATTAAGATTGCGGGTTCAATGGTTGTTACCTTCCCATTGTTCGTCTTCTTCTTAATCTTCCGTAAATACATTATGAGAGGCGTTTCTCGTAGTGGTATTAAAGGATAAAAGGTATAAGAAAGGATACTTATGAAAAAAGTTTCTCAATTAATGGCTGCTGCTAGCGTCCTCGGTGTCGCTGTTGTTGCAGCTGCTTGTGGCAAATCCGGCAAAAGCGGTAATAAGCTTGAAATGTGGGTCGGATTTGGTAACGACTATACTGGTGAAATCACTCGTGTTATTGAGGAGTATAACGGTACAGTTGATTCGTATAAACTTAACCTCACCACAAAAGGTGCTTATACAAAGCTTGAAACAGCAATTGTGAACTCTTTAGGCGATAACTCTTATCCAAATATTGCTAACGGTTATCCAGACCACTTTGCAGAATACGTTCACGCTGGTATCATGGTTCCACTTAATAAATATATTAAGGCTTGGAACACAAAGAACGGTAAAGACCTCATGGATGACTTCTATGATGCTTACGAAACTGAAAACGAAAACATCTATTTCGATAAGTCAACAAATGAAAAAATCATTATGGGTTTACCATTCAACAAATCCACTGAAGTCATGATCGTTAATGGTCACGTTTGGGATTATGTTAAATCAGTTGATCCATCAATTGGAGATGTCCCAGAAACTTGGCAAGAACTTGCTGAAGTTGGACCAAACATTGTTACAGCGATGTCTGCCGTGATGAACACTACCAACAACTACCTCTGGGGTGTTGTTGATGCGACAACAAATGTTGCTTCTGACTTTGAATTCACAACAGCAAATGCTGCTCCAGCAGGAAAAGTCTTAATTCAAGACTTCTCCCAAGTTACTTCATCGAATGACTTCCGTGTCTTAGGTTATGATGATGGTGGTAACGCCTTTACAACTCTTCTCCGTCAATGGGGTGTCACTTATACTGACTTCTCTAGAGACATCTACTTTGCCGCTCCACAAGAATATGGACGTGCAACATTCTGGAGAACAGATTATAACGGTATTAACCAACAAGAAAAAACACTTGATGTAATGATGTTTGTGAAAAATCTTTATAACCAAAAGCTTTTTGGCTTACCACAAGCATTTGGTGAATCCCAATACTGCACCAAACCATTCAAGGCTGGTAAATGCTTATTTACTATTGGTTCATCCGGTGGTCTCTCTAACTCCGTTGATAGTAATAACCGTATCGAAATTAAACATATTCCATACTATGATGATGGCACAACAGTTCGTAAAGCTGTTATTTCCCAAGGTACATCATTAGGTTTATTCAACCAATTCACATCTAAAGACAAAGCTGAAGAACAACGTCAAGCTGCTTTCGATGCCATGGTTGCTATTTGTACTGGTGAATTACAAGGTTCTTGGGTTAGCGCTACTGGTTACTTCCCAAGTTCTGAAAGTGCAATGAACTCTACTTCATATAAAGCTCTTCTTGAAGATAAGAATCCAACTGCACTTCGTGCAATGTATCAACAAGCTGCTACATTAAATAAAGGAACATATGATAAAGAAGAAACAAACAAATGGGTAAAATTTGTTGATCATGGTTTCTTAGGATCAAGCGCGATTCGTACTGAATGTACAAATATTATTCAAAACGTTTGCGCTCGTGATGGTGTTAATACACGTGATGATGTTAAAAACTACATTGATACCGTGTGGAACAAACTTTCACAACAAGTGAGGACTAAATAATGAAAAAATCATCTTTAGCATTACTTTCATTACTCACAGCTGGTCTTGTATTAACTGGATGTAATGCTGGTGGTAACAAAAAGAAATCAAAAAAAGGTCCTGAACCTTCAGAATCTGCTTGGACATATGCATTTAATAACGCTGTCCACGTTGGTTCTAACGTCGCTAGTAGCGAAGTTGATAACGATGTTAAACCAGAAGAGAAGGTTCCAACTCCATTTATCACATTAGCTAAATCTGCTAGTGTTCGACCAATGGGCGAAACTGACGATTACGCCTTCGAATATACTTACAAATATTCTGTTACCGTGAATGGCGAGGATAAGGATGTTAATGATTATATCGAAGCCGAAACCTACTCTGAGGCTCTTTCTGTTACTGCTGTTCAATTCAAGAATTGGCCAGCTAGTGAAACAGAGCAAGCAACATGGCCACGCTTCAAAGTTGAAACAACTGCTAAATGTAATGGTTGGGAGCAAAGCAAGAACTATACAATGGTTCTTAACCCAGCATTATATGAATTTAAGAAAATGAGTTTAGCTGAAATCTATGCTAAACATCCAACCCTTGATTGCCTAGCTTGTTTAAAACAAACAGGAACTGACACATACAAGGCCGATTGTCCTGATGAAGAATTCTACAACGTCGAAACACAAGGTAAACTTGTTTATGCGACAGAAGATGGAAACTGGGGTATTCTCCAAGATGGAGATAAATTTATTCAAATTTATCAATTATCTATGTGTCCAATCTGGGATATTATTAAACAAACATTAGTTGGTCATAATATTTGGCTCAAAGCTAGTGTGTCTCCAGCTTATGGAAACATCCAACTCTCTTATGTCAAATCAATTCTTCCAATTAAGGAAGGAGACAGTGCTCACCCAGTCACTGCGGGTAGTGAAAAATCACTTACTGAAGCTGATGTGAGTAACCTCAATTGGTGGACAAACCCAATCTTCAACGTCATTGGTTCAATTTCGAACGCAACCGTTGTTGATGGTAAGATTTACTATATCAAGAATGCTTCTAGCGGATCTAGTACAACAGAAGAAGTAGTTACCAAAAAAGACACCATCAGAACTGATACAAACCGTTACGAATTTGATATTCGTGTTGGGTCTCACGTGTTTCGTTATGCCACCGACTATCATGCTTACTGTAGCAAGGATGGAAAAGGTAATCCAACCGAATTTAGTGCTGCAGTTGATACCTTCCTTAAAGGAATCACTGCTGGTGCTTCAATTAAAGTTGCCGGTACAGTTCGTTGGATAAACGATCGTACAATTGCTAGTGGAAACGATTATACAATTCGCAAAGCTGGTAACTGGTCAATTATTCCATTCTTACCTTCACACATTAACTAAAGTTAATGAGATAAGGGCTCGTGAAAATTCACGGGCTCTTTTATTATGCAAAAGTCATCATTTTTAATATTTAAATAAAAAAGATATTGTTAAATTATTCAGCAAAAAATCTAATGTTTGTGTTAAAACATTTTATTGAATAGTTATAATAATAAAAATGAATATTAAAGATCTTGATTCATCAAAATGTGTTAATTGTCGTAATTGTGAAAATGTTTGTAGACAAAAGGCGATATCTTTTGTGAATGAAAAACTTGGTTTTGCTTTTCCGAAAATTGACTCAAATAAATGTGTTAATTGTGGATGCTGTGTTTTGTCATGCCAAATTGATAAAAAAGTAGAGTTTAATCATCCAAAAGAGGTTTATTCGTTTGTTTCGGATAAACCTAATTCTCTTAATTATTCTTCCTCAGGTGGTGCTTTTTACGAAATTTCATCATATTTTATTAAAAATAAAGGCGTAGTTTATGGGTGCGCAATGATAAATTGTCATGTAAAGCATATCCGAGTTGATTCACTAACAGATTTAAAATTACTTCAAGGCTCAAAATATGTTCAAAGTGATTTTGAAAAAACATCAGTAGAAGTCGAAGATGACCTAAAAGACAGGAAAAAAGTTTTGTTTTCTGGGACACCATGTCAAGTTTTTGCATTAAAGTTATATCTAAAGAAAGAGTACGATAATTTATTTACGATCGATATTGTTTGTCATGGCGTTCCATCACAAGAGATTTTTACAAAATATGTTCAGAATCTTGAATTAAAATTTAAAAGAAAAATATCCGAGATACAATTTAGAAATAAGAATTCTTTAAAAATCTACAATAAATGTCGTTTTAATGAAACTATAAAATTTGATGATGGTTCATCGTTTGTTAGACCGTATTATAAATCATCGTTTTATTCCCTCTTCTTAAATAAATGTTTATTTATGGACGCTTGTTACCAATGCAAATTCGCTAGAAAAGAAAGAATTGGTGATATTACATTAGGTGATTTTTGGGGTATTAGAAGGAAGAACAAAGTAAATGATCAAGATTATGGTTGCTCATTGGTGATGGTTAACACAACAAAAGGTGAATATTTAGCATCGATGATTAAAGATGGTTTAATTAAAGAAGATATCAACATCGCTATTAAAAATAATGAACAACTTAATTGCCCATCAAAACCTAGTGGAGATCGCCTAAAATTAATTGATATTTATCATGACGATTATTCTAATATTGATTTTTATTATAAAAAACACTTTAAAAAGCAAAGATTTTTTGGATATTTAAAGAGTATTACACCGCGCTTTATCAAAAATATCATTAATAAATAGTTAACAAATTTAAATAGTGAATTAAATTAATTTGCTATTTAATAAACAAATAGTCCATAATTTAAGAATGAAAAAATTTTCGGTGCTGATGTCTGTATATGAAAAGGATAGCCCAAAGTTTTTTTATGATGCTTTAGAAAGTATCTATGAAAAGCAAACTTTAAAGCCAGATCAAATCGTTATCGTTGTTGATGGCCCAATCACAAACGATCTTAATAATGTTTTAAATAATTTTGAAGCAGATAAAAAAGATATTGTTTGTATCTTAAGACTCGAAAAAAATAATGGTCTTGGTTTAGCTTTGAAAGAAGGGTCTAATTTATGCCGCAACGAATATATCGTTCGAATGGATTCAGATGATATTAGCACCCTGGATCGTTTCGAAAAATTGATGAAGTTTGCTGAGAATAATCCTGAATTAGATGCTTTTGGATCAGATATTGCCGAATTTTTTATCTCACCAGATGAAGAAAACAAAAAAGTTCGGGCATGCCCTTCCTCTCTAAAAGGTATCAAAAAGATGCTTAAAAAGAGAAGCCCAATGAATCATGTTTCTGCTTGTATAAAAAAAGATTCTCTTTTTAAGGTTGGTGGATATTTATCTTTACCTTATGTTGAAGATTATTATCTTTGGGCAAGAATGGTTGCTAATGGGTGTAAACTGGCAAATATCAATGAGCCTCTTGTTTATGTTCGAGTCGGTGATGGATTTTTAAAAAGACGAAGTAATAAAGAGATCTTGATCAACCGCAAAAAAATCGGTAAATATCTCCTGAAAAATAAACTATTGAATCGATTTGAGTATTTTTTATACACATTTGAGGCTCGACTTTTTATTTTAAGCCCAATTTGGTTAAAAAGGTTTTTTTATAAAACTTTATTAAGAAAATGAATATTATTAGCCGATTAAGAAATTCTTTTTTTACTTTCAAAAAAACAAAACAAAGATTTTACAAGTGGTTTTTAATCATTTTATCTTCAATTTTATTTTTAGGCATTTTACCTTATGATAAAAGTTTTTTAACTTTATATAACTCAGAAAAAATAGGAACTATTATTAACTATGTTTTTACTGGAATTACGGCGTTTATTACAGTATTTTCTTTTATTTTCTTTAAAAAAGATAAGACAAAGATTTTTCTACTTTTTGGATTAGGTTTAACTTTTATCTTAATTGGGTTTGGATGGCTTGTTGGTTCTCTTTTAACAAACTCTCTTGAGTTTAGTCGTGTATTAAGTCTTGGTTGCTTTTTTATTTATTATGTTTATGTAATTAATTGTTTCGATGACAAAGATGATTTAATTTTTTCGTTAATTATAACCACGCTATTTTTGATTATATCTAGTTTAGTTTTGTATATTTTAAAAAATCCTAATGTTATTTATACTGAGCGAGCTCATGTTTTTCGCTTTAAAGGAGTAGCGTCAAACCGAAACTCTTATATTGAATTGTCGCTCTTTCCTTTTGTATTTTTATTGTATTTTGCTTTAAAAAGTAAGTCATGGGTAAATCGTATTTGTTATTGTTGCGTTGCAATAATACCTCTTGTTTCAACAATATTGACCTATAGTATTACCGCGATTATCATCTTTGCAGTTGCAACGATATTGATTATTTTAAAAAAATGGTCCTATTATTTTACAAACTTTTATATCGTTTTACTTCTTTCGATACTCATATTCGTTCTAGCTCTTTATAGCAAGAACATGAAATTTTTAGACTGGTTTTATGAATTGGTAAATAAATCATCAACATTGACCGGTCGAAGTACATTATGGTTTAAAACATTTGATTTAGTGAAAGATGAATTAGTTTTTGGACATGGTTTTGATAATGATGTATTAATCCGAGAAGGATTCAAATACAATGACCCACACAACGGTTATCTTTATTTGGTATTAACCCAAGGAATCTTTGGTTTATTAATTTTTGTCTTTATTTTATTTATTGCCATTCGAAAAGATAAAGGAAAAAACCTGCTTTATACTATTTCCTCAATTTTCGTTGCTTCATGGATGTATCGCTCGGTTGTCGAATCAGGGCTTTCTTATTCTCACTTCGTGTTTTGGACTGTCATTATTTTATTAATTCGAATCCGCTTAGAAACAGAACACAAGTTTCCGCCAATTCCTAAGACTCTAAAGAAAGATAAACAACTTAATGAAGAATCAAGGGATATTAAAAAAGCTTCTAATAACACGACAATGCTTTATCTTCACACGATTGCAAAATTAGTTTTCCCTCTTATTACGTTGCCATATTTAACCAGGGTACTTTCAAAAGATGTTTACGGTACAGTTTCATATGTCAAGGCATTAATGAGCTATGTTCAATTAATAATTGATTTTGGTTTCATTTATTCTGCAGTAAAAGATATCGTGAAGATAAACGGCAATAAAGAAGAAACCGATCGAATTATTTCAAACACAGTTTTTGCCAAATTATTTTTAGCAGTTTGTTCATTTGTTGTTGTTTTAATTCTTGCGCTTACTTTGCCAATTTTAAAAGGTAACATGTTATTTGTAGTTCTTTCTTTTGGAACGCCTTTATTATCGATTTTCTTGTTTGATTTCCTTTTTAAAGGAATCGAAAAGATGCATTTTACAACAATATCATTTGTTGTGATTAAACTTCTATCAACACTTCTAGTGTTTTTGTTTGTGAAAAATGATTCTGATATCGTTCTTATTCCATTATTTGACATAGCCGGTTCATTAATAGCGGTTGCTATTTCTGTATTTGCAATGATCAAAAATGGATATTCCTTCAAAAAACCTTCATTTAGTGAATCATTTAAAGCTCTAAAAGTTTCTTCAACCTACTTTGTAAATGTTATTGCATCAACAGCATTTGGAATTATGCTGACATTACTCATAGGTATTTTTATACCAAACGGAACAGAAATATCTTACTGGGCAGTAAGTATGCAACTTGTTGGGGCTGTTCAGGCCTTTTATACTCCAATCAGTGATGGCATATATCCATACATGATTAGAAGGAAAAATCTCAAGATAATTAAGATTATTCTTTTGATTGTTTTACCGATTGTTACGCTAGGATCTTTATTCTGTTTCTTCTATTCTGACTTAATTATTGGACTTGTATCTGGGGCAGAATATATTGAAGGGGCATATGTGTTTAAAGCATTAGCTCCAGTGTTATTGCTCTCATTCCCTGTATCTATTCTAGGTTGGCCGGTTTTTGGCGCAATCAATAAACCGAAACAGTTGAGTATTAGCACTATCATAGGCGCGGCTGTCCAATTAGCATCATTCTTATTCTTATTAATTATTGGTCAGATGAATCTTCTTGCTATTGCTATAACAAGATGTATTTCAGAAGCGACAATGTTAATTATTAGAATTGTTTTTGTTTATAAAAATCGTCACGAATTTAATAAAAACGGAGGAGATGAAAAGATGAAAAAAGCTGGAATAATTACGCATTACAATGTTCATAATCATGGAGCTCAACTTCAACTTTATGCTCTGAGTAGAGTTTTATTAGAAGAAGGAATTGAGGCAAAAGCCCTGCAATTTAAAAAGAATTATGATTTTATGAATCGAGCTGAAGCTGATAAAAAATACACATTTTCGATTAAGTCAATTCCATATTTTGTGAAATATTCTTTCAAAAAAGGAATATTTAGAACTATTTTTAACATTAGAAAAAGAAAAATGCTTAATCATTTTAGAGAAAAGTATTCTTTGAATGGCGAGTATTATTCACAAGCTAAAGATCTTGATCTAGTTGTGGTTGGAAGTGACGAAATATTTAGTATTGAAGCAGGAATAAATCCTTGGTATTTTGGCATCGGAGTCCAATGTCAGCATCAATTTTCATATGCTGCAAGTTTTGGACCGACCACATATTGCGATATTGAAAATCATAATGTATTAGGATTTATCAAATCTGGGTTAAATAATTTAAATAATATTTCGGTGCGCGATGAAAATTCACAGCAAATCGTCAATAAATTGATCAATAAAGACGTTCCAATTGTTTGTGATCCAGTAATTCTATTTGACTATAAAAAGTATATTGACGAAAAAGACATTGAAGAAAACAAAGATAATACTGTAAATAAATATTGCTTAATTTATTCTTACGATGATCATTTGAATGACAAAGAAACTGTAAGAGCCATAAAAAATTACGCTAAACAACATAAATTATCGATTATTAGTGTCGGATATTACCATCGATGGTGTTCATCAAATATCAATGTTGACCCTCTTGATTTATTTAAGTGGTTTAGCTGTGCAGAAATAGTTTTTACTGATACTTTCCATGGTACTGTCTTATCACTAGTAACCAATCGTGATTTCGTTTGTAAAATTAATAATAACCAAAACAAACTAGTCGATCTTCTTAACCAATACAATCTTTTAGATCGTAAGGTTGATGATTTTTCAAAGTGTGAATTCGACAAACTTGGAAAGATTGATTATTCTAAGGTTAATCAAATTATTGAAAAGAAAAGATCTGAATCTCGAGAGATTTTAAGGAAATATATTAAAGAATCATAATGGAAAAAATTAAATTATCTATTATCACACCAAACCATAACCATGGAGCCGATTTGATTAGGTATTTTTCTACTTTAGAAGATAAAAATTTATCATGGGTTGAATTTATTATTATTGATGATTGTTCAACAGATAATTCACGTGAGATACTTACTAAATATTCCAGCAATTCTCGGTTAAACACTAAAATAATTAACAATATTACAAACGTTGGTCCTGGCTCCAGTAGAAACATTGGATTAAAAAATAGCAGTGGAGATTACATAACATTTTTAGATTCCGATGATTGCTTTGTAAGCAACTTTTTTGACATAATTTATAAATCATTAAATGATGTGCATGATTTGATTGTTTTTGACTATTATTCAATTAATGGAAAAAAGAAAACAATTTGTTCAATTTTTAATCCTAAACTCGACAATGATTCATGCATCAATGATTTGGTTGCTTTTGTACGCGGAGCACCTTGGGGGAAAATTTATAAAAAGTCTCTTCTTGTTGACCACAACATTGAATTTCTTGATATAAAACGCCATGAAGATACGCCATTTACTAAAGTTGCTGTATCATTTTGTAAAGATTATGTTTACCTTAAAGAACCACTTTATTGTTATAAATATGATAAGAAGTCTTTAGCTCATAACAAAAAATATATTGATCCTATAAATTCTATAAAATCTCTTGATTATATTCTTAAAAATATCAATCACGATATTTCAAAACACGTGATTAATTATTTGATTGCAATTGAGTTTTATTATACCTCTGGCGTCATGTATTCATTGATTGAAAAAAGAAGTCAATGGAAGAAAACAATTTCACTTTATTCCCTGAATGCGAAGGATCTTAAAAATAATCCATATTTTAAGAGTCTTTCAAGATTGAAAAGAATTATTATTTTAAATGTATTAAAGAGGCGCTATTTGTTGACAAAAATCGCTTGTCTTATTGTTTTCGGAAGAATTAGATAATATACAATTAAGAATTATAAATAAAAATAGTCTTGTAAAAATAATAGTGCCAAATTGGCACTTTTTTATTATAATTAAATTATGACATTAAAAGAAATTCGTCAATCTAAAAAAATTACACAATCGGAAGCCTCATATTTGGTAAATGTTTCCTTAAGAACTTATAAGAGGCTTGAAAATGAACCTCGTTACATTGGAACGTTGAAATACATTCAAGCAACTAATCTTTTAAAAAATTTTGACGCATGTAAAAGTTCAAATTTAAATCGAAGAGTAATCTCAATCTTTGGACTAGGGTACGTTGGATTATCAAATGCTGTTTTGCTAGCTCAAAAAAATATTGTTTATGTTTATGATACAAATTCAACAAGAATAAAGTTAATCCAAGACAATAAATCACCACTAATTGACAAGGATATTCAAAACTTCTTAAAAAATAAAAAATTGAATTTAAAAACTGATTTTAACCAAGAATTGATGGTGAAATCATCTGATTTTGTTATAATTGCAACTCCGACAAATTATGATCCAGAAACCAAAATGTTTGATACAACAAGTGTCGAAGAAGTAATAGAAAATGTTTCAAAAATTAACCAAAATTGTTGGGTGATTATTAAGTCAACTGTTGGTGTTGGATTTACAAAAAAATATGTTAAATCACATCAATTCAAAAATATCTTATTTGTTCCTGAATTTTTAAGAGAAGGAAAAGCTCTTTTTGATAATCTTTATCCATCAAGGATTATCGTCGGTGTTCCAACTCGAGAAAAAAGATATATTTCGAAAGCAAAGGAATTTGCTAGTCTCCTACTTGATGGAGCCATTAAGCAAGATGTTGTGATTCGGATTATGGGGTCTAGTGAAGCAGAATCAGTCAAACTTTTCGCCAACACATATTTAGCTTTACGTGTCGCCTATTTTAACGAACTAGATACATTTGCAAAATCAAAAGAACTTAATTCTTTCGATATTATAAAAGGGGTTTGTGATGATTTTCGTATCGGTGATTTTTATAATAACCCTTCTTTTGGATACGGTGGTTATTGTTTACCTAAAGATACAAAAGAACTAAAAGCAAACTTTGAAAACGTTCCCAACAATTTGATTTCTTCGATTATAGAAGCAAATGAAACAAGAAAAGAATTTATTGCTAGCGATATTATTTACGAAGCAGAAAAGATTGCCAATGACACAAAGAAGATTGTTATTGGTATATACCGTTTAACGATGAAAACAGGTTCAGACAATTTTAGATCATCATCCATCCAAGATGTCATGGAACTACTGTCAAAAAAAGGTGCTTCTATAATTGTGTATGAACCATTAATTAAGGCTGAAAGATATAAAGACTATCAAATAATTAGTGATTTTGATTCCTTTAAAAGAAAAGCAACAATAATTGTTGCGAATCGTTATGAACCAGAATTAAAAGAAATTGAAGATAAATTGTATACTCGTGATATTTTTAATCGAGATTAACAATAATTTTTCCCATCTCAAATAGTGAAATTGAAATTTTGATTCATATATTTAATTTTTAATACCGTTTTTAAGAATGTAAAAATAATTTTCTCATAATATAAATATATTATATTTATAAAATGCACTATAGATATGTAAGCACTTGCAACTAAACATTTAAGTAAATATACTTAAGTCATATTCAACAAGAAAATTATTGTTTTTTGGAAAATTTTTCTATTCCGGTCAATTTAGAAAAAAGGAAATCAAACAATATCACTTGTTGAATATGATTAAGGAAATCTTAAAAAAGAATAAAAGTGCACATTACTCTTTCATGAGTTTCTCCTTAATCAGTCAATCTTGCTTTCAGATTTGTAATAGGCAAAGACGAACATCAACAAGATTGACAACTATTCAAATGTTGATTGCCTTTTTCGTTCAATCTAGTGAACAAAAATCAAACAATCAAAACATTTGAATCTTGTTCATATCTCACAGTCACAAGACTGGAGGATAAAGAAAGGAGAAAAATTAAATATGAACAAATTATTTACAAAGATCACATCTCTAGCTTTAGGCGCAGCGATGATGATCGGAGTAGGTGTGTCAGTTGGAAACAAGAAATCTAATTCGGCAGATGCTTCTGCTGGAGATAACTATGTTTTAGTAAAAAGCATAAGTGATTTGGCAGCGGGTGACGAAGTTCTTTTTGGATATACAAATGGAACAGTACATAAAGCAAGTGGTGCTCTAAACGCTAATACAAGTTCTTATTTGAAAGCTGAAGATGCAACAATTTCGAATGAAGTTCTTACATATACAGGTACTAATGTTAAGCCATTGACATTAGGAAAAAGCGGAAACAACTGGACATTTACTTATGGTACAACTAAAGTTGCAACAACTGCTGCTAAAAAGATGTGCATAAGCACAACTTCTTCTTCTGTCTCGACATGGACAATAGCAATTTCTTCTACTGGTGTTGCTACAATAACGTCGACAACATCAAGTTATGGGACCATTAAGTATAATACACAATCGCCACGATTTTTAAATTATGCTACTGGACAAGCCGCAATTGGAATTTATAAGAAGGCAGGTAGTACCGATACTTTAAATAGCGTCAATATTGCTACATCCTCTGGTTCAACTCAACAAGCTACCAGTGGCTCTGTTGAAATAGGAAAAACGTTACAGCTTTATTTGACGGCAAATTGGGCAACTGCTGGAGCCAAAAATGTTACAACGGATGCCGTATGGACAATAGCGAGTGCTGACCAATCTTATGCAACGGTAAATGAAGGATTGATAACTGGAAGAACTCAAACTTCTTCTCCAATAACACTTACTGCTGCATACGGAGGAAAATCAGCTACATTTTCATTAAGTGTTGTTGTTGGTCCATCTGTCACAACAACTCCGTCAACATCAACATCAATTCTTGTTAACGAATATAAAGAAACAGCACTTCTTGTTACTGCTTCAAATTTTGAAGGAGACAATCCAACAATTACAGCCTCATCAAGCGATGATTCTTTATTGCTTACAGATATTATCACAAAAAACAATAAAACTTATGTAGCTCTTCAAGCAGGTGAAGTTGATACTGATACTCCTGTTACTGTTACAGTATCTGCAACCGGTGGAGGAAGAACAGAGACACACGATGTTACAGTAACAATTAAAGCGATGAGTGTTTCTTTGTCTACAAACCCAATTAGTCTTCTGCCAACTGCTGGAGCAACAAGTTTTGCTTTAACTGTTGAAAACTTCGCTTCTGGATATACTGTCGCTGTCGAATCTTCGAATACTGCTGTTTTTACAACAAGCGTTAGTCAAGATTTGTCAACGGTTACTGTAACCCCTGTTAGTGAGGGTGAAGAGGAACTATATATTACTGTTTCAAACGGTTCTGACAGATCAAAAGTACTTACTGTACCTGTAACAATTGCTGATGTAGTTGTTTATGAAAAGATTACCGATGCTTCAAAACTCTCTAGTGGAAGTAAACTGCTTATTGTTTATGAAACTGGCAGTGTTGCAATGGGTGCTCAAGGTAGTGATTTGAGAACACATGAGTCAGTTAGCATTGCTGATAGCAAAATTACAGGACCTTCTAGCGCTGTTAAAGTAGTTACTCTTGGAGGTGAAACAGATAACTGGACACTAAGTACTGACGAAGGATTTTTATCTTATTCTGGAAGTTCTAACAAGATTTATACCGTTAGTGAATTAGCTGACTCTTGCTATTGGTCCATTTCCATTTCTAATGGTGATGCATCAATTGAATCGAATAATGTTTCAGGCCGATACATTCAATATAATTCTAGTTCACCAAGATTCGCTTGCTATACAGGAACACAAAAAGCCGTTCAATTGTATGGTGTTGTTCTTCCAGATAAAAAGGTTGTTGATACAAAATTAACAACAACTAATGGCTCAATAACTGCTTCTGTCGGTGCAAACAACTGGACTGTAAGTGGTTTTGTCTTTGAGGTTCAATATGAAGGTGAATCTACCTGGCATACTGTTGATCCAACCTATGTCGTAACAGAATCTGTTCCAACTTCATATTCTTCAATTGGAGATTATCCAGTTCATTTTAAGGTAACATTTAAAGACACTGATTATTATCAAGATACAACGTTCACAGCTACTGTTACAGATGATATGACGCCAATCAGTAGTTTCTATGACGGAACAATTACTGTTTCTACAACAGCAACAGCCAGCTCATATACTTATCGAGGAACTGTAATTGCTATCGAAGGTAATACTTATTACATTCAAGATGGTAATTATGGAATGATGATTTATGGTGGTACCTCTACTTATCCTTCCGGCATGAAGGTTGGTGATTTGGTTGCTGTAACTTCAAAGATTGTTAATTATCAAGGTTATGTTTATGAAGCAACCAACATTACAAATGTTGATGGAAAAACATGTCGAATTTTAGGTGATGGTACATTACCAACCGCCCCTATTGTTTCGACTGTTGCCGATTTTAATGCCGCAAATCAAAGTACCAGAATTACATTTAACGGTCTTTCAAGATCTGATACAGGAACATCTATTACATGGACCCAAGCATGGTCCCAAGGTAGTAGTGGTGCTCATGGTATTGCACAAGTTAAAGATAGTCATGGAACATCAATTTGGTTATATGTTTCCAAATATTTAACACAAGAAACAGGTTCGGCGATTGTTAGCAAAATCAATAGCATTACAACAGAAGATACCTTTGATCTTTTCCAAGGTGTTAAGGCTGTTAATACAACTGACTTTACATCCATCGGTGGTCCTGGAAAAGGTGTTGCATATCTTTCTGTAATGAGTGCTGACAACATTACTATTCACACGCCAGAAGAAGATCATGTCCAAACTTGGATTGATCTCTATATGCAAATGAATAATCCTGACTTTGATGGCGATGGTAATGGAGCTTGTAGAGACAGTAACTATTACGTTAATGCTAAAGCCGCTTTAAATGCCCTTGAAACTGAACATTCTGGTTCTAAAGCGTCATTCCAAAGTGAAAGTAAATATGCTGATGCTTTGGCAAGATACTTAAAATGGGCAAAAGCTTGTGGAGATTCAAAACCATTTGTTGGTTCAACGATTCAACAATCAATTGTCAATTCGTTATTACCAATTAATGATAATAAATGTATTATATTCATTATCATTATCTCCGTAATTGGAGTCTCTGCCTTAGGTGGATTCTTCTTCTTACGTAAACGTAAAGTAATCTAACTCAATTAACATATATACTTAGTAGATAAAGGAAGACCTATTCTTGACCAGAATGGGTCTTTTCCTTTTATAACCTTAAACAAGTATAAATAAAACAACTTGGATATAAATTTTTTATATATATTTAGTACTCTCATAGAGAGTACTTCCTTCTTTCTTACTTATAGAATACAAAGAGGAACTTAACCAGAAATTGCTTGTGATTTTATTATGTTAGATAGGCGGAGAATCATACCGCTTGCGGGTTTGCCCGCTTTTTATTTTAGAAGATAATAATTAGTCTTATTTAACAAAGTTATATAAGGTGATATAATTAAAACGTAAATAGTTTCGAATCTATATCAAAGATTCAAATATTCATGCGCAAAATATTTCCTTTTCTTGATATAGAGATGAAACACTTTACGTTTTAATATCTCTATTAATCGAGAAGAAAGGAAAAAAGAAAAGATATGAACAAATTTTTAACAAAGATAACATCTCTAGCCCTTGGTGCAGCGATGGTTGTCGGCGTTGGAATTGCATCTAGTTCAAAACGCGTTGGTGAAGCAAAAGCTGATGACACAATTAGTTTTACAACCACAAATGCAGAAATTACCGCAACCGGAACGAATAAAACAATTACTGTTTCTGGACTTACATTAACTTTTTCCAGTATCTCAGCAGTTGATGCTGCATTTGTTCAAAACGCAAAGAATGCAACAATTGTAAGCTCTGAAGTTGCCGGAGAAATTAAATCTGTAACTATTTATGATTGTGCTACAACATCAACAAAAACTGATGGTAGTTTTAGTGTTTATGGTGGTACTAGTTCTACTGCAATAGACACAAAAATTGAAGATGTTACCGGCTTAAGCAGTACTGCATCAAATCAAACCATTGAATTTGGTTCAGGCTATTCGTTCTTTAAAGTTGTTATTGGAAGTGCTAGAGTTTTAAAACATTCAAAAATCGATGTTGTTTATGGAAGCGCATCAACTGCAACACTAGAAAGTATTTCGCTTTCAGGTTCAATGACAAAAACTTCATACACAACATCTGAAAGCTGGAGTCCAGCAGGATTTACTGTCACAGCACATTACGATGATGAATCAACAAAAGATGTCACAAACAGTGCTACCTGGACATATTCTCCAGAAGAACCAACAGTTTCAACTACTTCTGTTACTGCAACAGCAACATTCGGTGAGAAATCTGCAACTAGTAATGCTCAAACCGTTTCTGTTACAGAAGCACATTCTGGTACTGCAGATGATCCATTTACCGTTGTTGAAGCTCTCGCTAAAGCTAACGAAATCGGTGCCGTTGGTAAAACTGGACAAGGTCCTTGGGTTACTAGAGGAATTATAACTCGTGTAGTAGAAGCTCCTAAGGCAACTTACTGGAATGCAACATATTACATTTCTGATGATGGAACACAAACAAACGAACTTCAGGTTTATCGTGGTTTTTATGTAAATAATGCTAAATTTACTGAAGAAACAGCTCTTGAACTTGTTGCCGGAGCAACTGTTGTAATTACAGGAAATTTAACCGGTTCGTATGGTTGTGAATATTGTGCAAACAACTATATGCTTTCAATTACAGCACCTGAAACTGGTGATGTTGATGTGACATTTGAACCAACAACAAGTTATGAAATTGGTGCAACTGGAACATTCTCTGCTACATCTGAAACTGCTGGAGTAACATTTACCTGGTCTGTAGACAAAGCTGATGTTTTATCAGTTGATGCTACAACAGGTGCATTTGAAGCGAAATCTTTAGGTGTTGCGCGTGTTACTGTTACAGCAACAGCTGGTGATAAAGAAGGCTATGCATTTGCCGATATTACAGTTAACGCTAAAGATACAATTTCAGTTTCTGAAGCTAACGAGATTGCAGCTGCTCTTCCAAGTGGAGCAACAACATCCTACTACATTTATGTCGAAGGATTTGTGAAAGAATTTGGAACAAGCATGAAAGACACTTCTCCAAGAGCCTTTGATATTATGGATCTTAGTGGAAACAAGATTATGATTTACACAAACGTAAATCCATATGCTGCTTTCATTGAAGGATTAAAACTTGGTGATTACATCAAGGTTAAAGGTCATGTTCAAAACTATAACGGAACTTATGAAATTACTTCTCCAGAAAAAGTTTCAAGCCGTTATTCATACGTCTCATTTGCTTTTGAATTAATTTCATCAACAGATGAAGTGTGTTCAAGTTATGGAACAGATAACTATAACTACGATAATTCAAAGACTCAATTCGCTAGTGTTTGGACAACTCTTTCTGGCGCTTCTTCATTCGGTGCACTTGAACCAAGCGATGTTCAAGAACTTGTTAAAGCGCATGGCGTTGAAACTAGTTCAAATCCAGTTGAAGTCGCAATGTATCGTTATGATTTAATTACTTCTAAATATGCATTAGATAACTTCATTAACGAACGTGTTATTCCAACATATAGTTATATTCCTGAATTTGAGAATAATGTTAATTCTTCAAATTCCATTGGAATCATTGTCATTGTTGCTGTTTCTAGTATGACTCTCTTAGGTTTAACCCTAGTGATTCGTAAAAGAAAACATCTATAAATAATATTCTTTGAATATTAAAACTGACCTAGACGCGCATCTAGGTCTTTTTAATATATTTGAAATAGAATTCTATTTCATAATAGAATAAAATAATTATATCAATGAAAAAGATTTATTTACTGTAAGACGTCTGATCTACATTAAGAATATCTTTTTTCATGATTAATTTATTGTTTTAAACAATAAATAGAAAGGATAAAAGATGAATAAACTCTTTTCGAAATTAGGATCTCTTTTATTAGGGGCATCTTTAATTGTTGCTGGTGGAGTCTCTTTATCTAGTAAGGGTGTTAGCGAAGCGAAAGCTGCCGAACAACTTTATTACACTTTAGATGGCACAATCACTGGTGGTAGTTCTGGATACGCAAGTGAAAGTGATATTACTCAAGGCTCATTAAATTGGAAAGCAACTGGTAATACAACAATCAGTCCTTGGAGAATTGGTGGTAACTCATTAAATGGTGTTGAAAGACCAATTTATTCAACTACTGCAATGAATGAAACAATCACTAAAATTGATTTAACGCTCGGAACAGGTAGCGGTATTACGTTGGATTCCTTTAGTCTAATCATTGCTTCTGATGCTGCTTTTTCTAGTGTGATTGAGACTATCATAACCAAGCCAACTATTAATGCAAAAACAACATATACTCCAGGAAGTGGTAAGACTTGGGAAAATGCTTTTTACAAGTTTATTTTTACTGTTACAGTTACTGGAACTAGTAATAAATATATTCAGTTTTCAAAAGCTGAATTCTATAGAGAGGTGAGTACACCAATTGGCGAACTTAGCATTTCTAATCCAAACAAAGCAGTTATTGAAAAATCTGAAACGCCAGTCTCACTTGGATATACATTTACTCCGGCAAGTGGCGGAGCAACATCTCTTGCTTCACATGAATGGACAAGTAGCGACACTGAAGTTGCTAGTGTTAGTGGAGATACTTTATCAACATTAAAAGCTGGTCGTACTCGATTGGCTTTAACTGCTACCGATACTTTAGGTGTTGATTATTCAACATATCTTGATGTATTCATTAGCGAACCAATTGATTTTGTTGTTGGTGACAATCTTGCATTCTATGCTGCAAATGCTTCAGTTGAATTATCTGGTATTGAAGGTGGTTCAACAAAGTATGGAGCTGTTACAGCCTTTAGTGGTTCTGCAGTAGGTGCATTTGCATTAACCCTTGGAGAAGGTGCAGTTAATAGTTCTTATTCATTTGAAAATAATGGATCATATTTATTCTGGAAAAGTGGAAATAGCTTAAACACACAAGCTAATGTTGATGAAAGTGCATCATGGTATATTGTTAATTTTGGAGATTATTACGAAGTAATTAATTCACAAGATTATGCTCGTTCAATCTTTTATAACCCAGGAAGCTCAACAGTAGCTGCAAGATTTGCCACTTATAGTAGCTTTGGTTCCAGTTATGAACATTTATCAATTGCAAAATTAGAAGAAGTTCCTCTCCGCGGTTCTATTGAAATTACTGGTCCAGTAGATAAAACAATGCGTGCTGATGCAAGTGGAGATCTAACATATCAATGGACTCCAAATGAAGAAGCAACTGATGTTGTTATTTCCTCACACACTTGGACAAGTAGCAATCCTGAAGTTATTGCTGTTGATGGTGATACTTATCAAGCTGTTGGAGCTGGTAAAGCCAAATTAACACTTAATGCAACCGATAGCACAGGTCAAGAATACACTGTTGTTGGTAACGAAATCGAAGTTATCAGTGTAGTTAGTGGTGATTATATAAAGAAAATGTCTGTTGCTATTGGCGATATTGTGACATTAGTTTGTGAAGCAGATGGCACACAAATTGGTGGTATTGATTCCAACATTGGAACATATGTTTTCTACAATAGTAAACCAGCATCAGTCTTTGATTTTGTTTTAGAAGCTGGATCAGCCGATAATTCATACGCATTCAAGACAGGCGATAACAAATATTTAGCTTGGAGTAGTGATGCTAAAGTTGCCCTTGTTGATGAAGTTAATGAAAAAGCCTCATGGACAATTTCATTCAACGACATCGGTGATGCAACTATTCAATGTGTCGCTTTAGATGGTGATGCAGGTCGTCAAATTATGTGGAACCACAATAGTCCACGATTTGCAGCTTATAAAAATGGTCAAACAGCCATTCAACTTTACGGACAAGTCGTTGAACCAGTTGTTCCATATGATGCAACCAATTTTGCTCAAGATTTAATTAATTTAACTAATGAACAATGTTCAGAGTATGGAACTGATTCATATGATTACGAAACTTCTAAAGATAAATTTGCTACTCTTTGGGAAACTCTTTCCGGTGATTCTTATTATGGAAAACTAAGTGATGAAGATATCCTTCTTCTTGAACAAGCTGACGCTAAAGAAGATAGTGAAGATGTTCTTGAAGTGGCGATGTATCGCTACGATTTAATCACAGCAAAATATTCTTTAGATTCCTTTATTGGAACACGCGTTGTTCCAACATTTAGTTTTATTCATGACTATGAATCAAGTGTTAGTTCATCTAACACAATTGGAATCGTTGTGATTGTTGCTGTTTCTAGCATGACTCTATTAGGATTAACCTTAGTCATTCGTAAAAGAAAACATCAATAATTAGTTGTTTAAAAATTTAGTAAAAGAGGTCAACTAAGACGTGTTGACCTCTTTTTTAAGAACAGTATTATTTATGCAATATTTTGTTATTTAACCAAGAATTGCTGGTTATTTTTGTTATTTAATTCTTGATGGACCATCAACAATATCGACCATTAAGACCTCTCCATGAAGTCCTGTTTTCTTGTGATATTCATCTAAGACTTTTTCTCTAAAGTTAATAAAAGCGTCTTTCTTAATTAAGGCGATTGCACAGCCTCCAAAACCAGCTCCGGTCATTCTTGAACCAATCGCTCCAGCGTGGATGCTTGCTAAAACAATCGTATCTAAATAAGATCCACTAACTTCATAATCATCTTTTAAAGATTGATGAGATTCATTTAATAACTTACCTAGTGAAGGAATATCTTTCTTTTTTAAAGCATCAACAAAGTCATAGACACGTCTTTGTTCACTAATAACGTGTCGAACACGACGATAAATAATTTCATCTGAAATGAGTTCTTTAACATCACTTAAAGAATCAACACTCATTTCACATAAATTATTAATCTGGTATTTACTTTGTAAGATTTTTAATCCTTTTTGGCATTCATCAACACGTTCGTTGTATTTTGATGAAACTAGGGAACGCGGAACATTCGTTTTCAAAACAACGAAGGTGTAGTCACCTAAAGATAAAGGAATTTGTTCGTATTTAAATTGATGGCAATCAAGAAGTAGGCAGTGGTCTTTCTTGCCTAACGCAATCGCAGCTTCATCCATAATTCCGGATTTTAATCCTAGATATTCGTTTTCGACCTTTTGAGCAAGTTTTGTAATTGTCTCTAAACTTAAGTTCAGAGAAAACATATCGCTTGTTAAATAAAGGATTAAATCAAGAAGCGCTGCGCTAGAAGATAATCCGCTTCCTAAAGGAATTTCACTATCAATCATAATGTTCATTCCTTTAGGAATCTGATATCCATTTTCTTTTAGAACAAAAAAGACTCCATAGATGTAGTTTGCCCATCCATAGTTGGAGTCTTTTTTGATTCTAAATAAATCTTCTTTTTGTCCAGTTTTGGTGTTTAAAGAATAAACGTTAATCAAAGAATCATTTCTTAAAGAGACTGCCGCTTTAATATATAAAGAAATCGCGCAAGGTAAAACAAGGCCTCCATTATAATCAAGGTGTTCTCCAATGAGATTAATGCGTGCTGGCGCTTGATATAGCGCTTCGCACTTTACCCCAAAATATTTTTGAAATGATTCTTGTAGATTCATTATTTTCCTTTAACAGCAAGTTTCACGCATTCGTATGCGCCATCATAGTGACCAATTTTCTTTAGATAATCAATTTGGTCACATAAATGTGGAAGAAGTTCTTTATCCGAAATGACTCGGTCGAGCATTTCACAAACTTCTTTCTTGGTTGGACATTCAGGTGTAGCATCGCCATATTCTTGTCCATTAATGGCGCCATAAACTTCATGTCCACCAATGTGGCGCATAAAGAGTTTTGGAATTGGATAATATGCGAGTTCACTTGGTTTAGTGATTAATAAATCACTTTCCGGCATTAAGAGGTTTGTTGAATAAACCGCTTCGAAGATATTTTTGTTATAAATACAATAAATACCTTCTAAATCTCCATGACGAATTTCTTCTTTGAATTTTACTAATTCATCATATTGATTGAAGAAGTTCTTTGATTCAATACCTTTTAGTTTTTTCACTAATTTACCATAGACAGTTAAGTGATCTCCAAAGTTAATGATTAAAGCAACTTTCTTTTCTTTCACTAAAGGAAGAAGATGCTTCACCATTGCTAGATACATATCAAAACCTGCTCCAGCGCCACCAACAGTCATTAAAATACGAAGTGGTTTACCTTCTTTAATACGTTGTTTTCTGAGTTTGTTATCTTCTTCTAGATGAACTAAAAGTTCATGGTCAATATAACAACCAACCATTTTTAAATCACTTTCTGGAATTCCATGAAGTGGTTTTTTATCAAAACCTCGTAATGTTTTATATCCAAAATAGGCAAATGGAGTTTGAACTGTATGAATTGCACCTTCAGAAAGGTGTAATCCCATTGGCCAGTTATCTGGAATCGCATTCACAACGTGAGTTAGACCGCTATGAATCGCGGCTTGGCTTGGCCAAACGTGAGTAGCGATATAAGGAATATCTTTATCAATGTGAGAGAAGATTGGCACTAATAATTCAGAGTTCTTTTGGTCTTTCGCATTGTAAGAGATTTTCTTAAATCCTTCCGAATTAAGAGGTTCCCAAACTAACTTATTAAAAAGTTTTGATTTTTGGGAGATTCTTGAAGCTAATGAATACATATCATTTTGTTTTCTTATCATCTTAGTTCCAGTTGCATCAAAAGAAGCTAAATCTAGCCAGTAAGGAGTGTAACCTAAAGCACGAGCAGCTGAGGCCATAGCGATGGAAATTCGGTAATGTCCAAAGCCCATACGAATATTACCAACAATCACTGGTTTACCCGTAAATTGCTGGTTATTTTCGCTAAAAACTATATTTTTTGCACCAAGGAAATCAAGTGTTTTAATATCTTCAAAAGCAATCTTATAATCCTTATTAGAATCATCACCAAATTGTTTAATAAATTTCTTCTTTGATTTATTCGCACCTTTGATGGTCTTTTTGGACATTTGATTGCCAAAAATGACTGATGATTTATCGTTCATGGCTTAATTCTCCTTTATATGTGTTATAGATAAACGAATGCTTTTCTCCATCAACTTCGTAAGTAACTTCGATGCCGTGGTGGATTCGTTTAAAGTATTTGACTTTGGCGTGCTTAAATAAATGTAATGCCTCATCAAGAATCTTCTTTTGTTTCTCGTGATATGTAGCAATATCATCACTTGTCATTAGAAGTGATCCAAACAAAGCATTAATTGTTGTTAAGGCACGACGTTGTTCAAAACTAAGTTTAATATTTTCGTCTCTTAGTAAAAATACATCCGGATCATTTCCAAAAAGATGATCATTCATAAAATAACGATAAATCGTATTTTGTAATGTCACTTTTGTGGAAATTCTTTCGCGGTGGAATAGTCTCATATAAGCAACATCATCAAAGATGAGTGAGACATCTGGTCCAACACGAAGATAATCAAAGTTTGTGTAGCTAGAAAGAATATTTGCTCCACAACCTAAAATGATCTTATCTTTTAAGACTTCTCTTAAGAAGGCATAGGCTTCAAACTGAGCTTGGGCTCTTGTTTGACCTTCAAATTCTCCAAGTCCAGCGGCATAAAGGAAATCTAATTTAAAGAAGTCAAAGCCCATGTCCATGTAATGAACTAAAGACTTTTTGATGTAATCTTTGACTTCATCTTTAGATAAATCTAAAGCATAGAATCCAGACCAGTTGCCACCAGCTTTAAGAGGCTTCTTTCCGTCTTTTTTAAAATATTCAGGATGTTCTCTAAAAAGTTTTGATTTAGTTTCAGCAACAAATGGAGCAAGCCATAATCCAGCTTTAAATCCTTTTGAATGGATTTTATCAACGATTGGTTTTAATCCATTTGGAAACTTCTTTTCATCAACATCTAACCAGTCTCCGACAAATGTTTCATATCCGTCATCGATTTGGAATACTTCAAAACGAGAATCTAAAGCTTCTAAATCGCGAAGAATGATTTCTTCGTTGATGTTTTGGTAGTAGTTGTACCAACTACTATAACCAAATAGTTTTGGAGTATTGAGTTTTGGATAATCTAATGCAAATGCATTAAATCCTTCCATTGAATCAAGATAGAAACAATAATTGAAAACAGTAAATTCTTGACCTTCATCAAGAGTGATTCCACTTAAATCACTACTAAGGTGAAGGTTTTTACTATCTTTAATTAATTCGATTAAAAGATATGTGTTTCGATAATTTAAGTTATAAAGGAAACACTCATCTTTTCCTCGACTATAGAAAACATCATATCCATGAGATTTACGGATGGAATATTTATAAAATGTTGCGTCACCATATTTTTCCATCGCAAACATCTTAGAGATAATATGAGGAGACTTCTTAATATTTCGAAGTCTTTCTCTTAAATGGAATTCTTTGGTATCAGTCCAAGACTGATAACCATTTAAGAAATAAGTATCTTTAAAATTAACATTAAACGGAATGACTTCTTTTGCTTCAAGCAAAGAAACCTTCTTTAATGCACGAACTTTAACTGTGGTACGATGACCAACTTGTAAAATAAATACTTCTAAATCACGATTATATTTCTTCGTCGAAAAAGTATGACCGTTTTTGGAATAGATAATTTCCATAGATTTCTTATTTCTTTTCTTCTTCGATTGCTTTCATGAAAGCTTCGTCTTCTTTTTTCGCGATAACTTCCATGACTTTCTTTTCACGGTAGAACATTAAGATAACTGCACCAAGGACACAGAAAGCAACAGCAACGATCGCGACGATTAACATACCTAATTTGGTTGCGGTGATGTCGTTACTTTCAACGTTTTGAGCAGCACCGATAATGGCTAAAGAAGTGAAAAGAAGCATGGCGATAGATTGACCAAACTTCATTGCGAATGTACGAGCAGCAAAGAACATACCTTCACGGTTTTCACCAGTGGTTTTTGCTTCGGCTTCAGCCACGTCAGCAACAATACTTTGTGGAATAATGCCAAGTAAAGCCATTGGTTGAGCAGAAATAAGCATCACAACAACACCAAAGACATAACTTAAAGCGGAAGCATGACCTTGGTCAGGAAGTAATCCTGGAATGGATGAAATAGCGGTGATGGAGTAACAAATCGCTAATCCTAAGAAACCAGCGATAACCAGTTTCTTTTTACCAAATTTCATAACCATTTTGGTGACAAATGGATAGAAGACTGCGCTTAATACAGTCATACCACCCATAAAGACAAGAACCATTGATTCATCAAAGCCCATGGAGACTTTCACAAAGAATGGAAGACCGGTTTGGAATAAAGTTAATCCAACCCAGTACATAATGTCACTTAAAGAGAATGTTCTAAAATCTTTGTTTTTAAATGTTGAGGTTAATGATTTAAAGACATTTTCGTTGCTTGGTTTAGAATCAACGAAGTCTTTTTCCTTAAGAAGGAATGTTGGAAGAAGCATGCAAACACATGCGATAACTGCTAGGACAATAAAGCATGCGCGATAAGCCCAGGAGTTTCCGATTGCTCCACGAAGGAAGCCAGCAAAGACGAATGGGGTGTAGGCAATTAATGTACCTGCAAAATAAGTTAAGGAGATTGCAGTAGAAATATACATACGATCTTCTTGTGTTTTTCCAAATTCGGAAATTAAGGCGTTATAAGGAGTGCAATACATTGTCATGAATAAATAGAATAAGACAATGAAGACACTAATCCAGACAATGTTCCAACCAGAAACTTCATTTACTGGAGCACAGAAGAGTAAGACTGTAACAACGGCAAATGGAATGGCGGAGTATTGCATAAATGGAATACGACGGCCTCGTTTGTTTTTGCTTCGGTCTGACATCGAAGCAATAAGTGGGTCTGTGACAGCGTCAAAGACACGTGATAAAGCGGTTATTAATCCGAGGACTGTTAAAAATCCACCGATAACTAAACCTGGAACAATAAATTGAGTTGCTCCATTTGTGGTGATATCAGTTTGGGTTGGTAGGTAAAAAGTAACAAGCCAAGCGTTGATAATACCACCTAATGTCGACCATCCTAGTTGACCTAGAGCGAAGATCCACATTTGTTTTTTTGATAATCTTTTCATGATTTCCCTTTCTGTTAAGAAACAAAAAAAGAAAAAGACATAAAACTATGTTTTACCATCTAGATTTTTGTCTTTTTCAATTTCATTTGTTAACGATAATAAAAAGATTTTAATCTTTATCTAGCAATAAATATATGATTTTTTCCTTCATTATTCAAACAAAAAGTTTGTTTACGCTTACTTTTTCAAATAAATATATTTATTAAGTAGAAAAATTTCATTAATTTTGGGTTAGATTTTTAGTGGGTTTCTTTTTCTTTACTATTATTAAATTAGATATATAATAAGGTGAGTTGAATGGGATGATAAATTATTAACGAAATCCTTTTCAAATTATTTAAAAAAATAGTCGGATTTTGCGAAATCCTAAATAAATAAAAATCTCTGCAAAAACGAGGTTTTAACCATAAATTGCTGGTGATTTTTTGAAATTATTTAATCCGAAAGGAGTAAAAAATGAGTATTAAAATTTACGCAGATGTTGGATCAAATTTATATCCAAAATTATTAAAAGAAAAGAACCTTGATATTCACTTAATGAACATGATTCTTCGCATCGATGATAAAGAATATGTTTGTTATGATGATAGTATTGATTTTGAACCGTTCTCAAAACAGTTCTATGTTGACCTAGAAGAAGGTAAAAAAGTTCAGACAAGTTTAGTTAGTTCTGGTGAATATTATGAAGCCTTCAAAAAAGATGTTAGCGAAGGTCATGAAGTCTTTTGTTTAACGATGGCGAAAGGCATTTCGGGAACCTATAATGCTGCCTGTGTTGCAAAAGACATGATTAACGAAGAATTTGGTAAAGATGCTGTCTATGTTTTTGATACCGCAACTGCTGGATTTGGTGAAGGTTTACAAGCAATTAAAGCTTATGAACTTGCACAAGAAGGTAAATCATTAAAAGAAATTATTGATTTCATGGAGGACTTTAAGTGGAAAGTTCGAAGTGAATTTACTGTTGATACAGTTAAATATTTATTAAAAACTGGTCGAGTCAATGCGATTTTAGCAAAAATTGTCAAATTAATTTCCTTAAAAATCATGCTTTATGGAAGTTACGATTCAACAATTCAAGTCTCCTCAAGAGTACTTGGCCGAATTAAATCAATCCAACGACTTGCTCAACAATGTATCGATTTTATCGATGACAAAAAACAAACTGTTTGGATTTCACATTGTAACTGTCTAGAAGATGCAAATAAACTTGCCGATATGTTAAGAGCGAAGGGCATTAACAATATCGAGATCCGTGATTATGATTTAATCACCGGTGCTCATATCGGTCCAAAAGCACTCGCCATCTTCTACGTCGGAAAGAATAGAAAATTCTCTAAAGAGTAAGTGGGAATCAATGATTTCCACTTTTTTATATCCGCGTGATGCATGTTTATTCAAGATATGCTAAAATAACAAGTTAATGGCGGATATAGAGACAAAAACAGATGAAAACTTACTTCGAGAGGATCTCTCGGAGTTTTCTAACTATGAAGCCCCAGTTGAACAAGAACCAGAAAAAAAGAAAAGAAGTTTAACTAAGTTTCTTATTTATTCATCAGTCATTGTTGTTTTAACTGGTCTAGCGTTGTTTCTATCTTTAAAAGATAATTACGAATCAGTTGTTAAAACAATTGGAAAAGTTAATGTTTGTTATCTTTTCTTAATGCTTGGAATTGTCTTATTTAGTTATGTTTTAGATGGCTTTGCCATCTTTTTATTCTCTCGACTTTATACTCATAAATATAAGCTTCATCAAGGAATCGCAACTTCTTATATCGGTGCATTCTATACTTCGGTTTCTCCAAGTAAGTCTGCTGGACAAGTTATGGAAGTCTACACGATGAATAAGCAAGGTGTTGCAACATCGAATGCCGCATCAATCATGGTGATGTCGTTTATTGTTTATGAGTTAAGTATCGTTATTCTTTCCGCAATTGGATTATTCGTAAACAAAATTATTTTGATAGATGTTGGTGACTTAGATATCTTTGGATGGAAAGTCTCTTCTGTTCCATTAATTCTGATTGGGTTCTCGGTTCATTTCCTTCTTATTAGTGGTCTAATCACGATGTCTTATTCAAGAAGATTCCATAATTTAATTTTGAATCACGGGATCGATTTTTTAGCCAAGATTAAACTCCTTAAAAACCCAGAAGAAAAAAGAGAAAGTCTACGAATTCAAGTTGAAAACTTTAAGATTGAACTAAGACGTCTTTTATCAAACGTTCCAATCTTTTTATTAATGATTATTGTGTTTTCACTTGTCTTAATGCTGCGTTTTTCAATTCCTTATCTAACCGGACTTGCTTTAGATGGATTTGGATTTAGATTAAACGGAGATGGATCATTAATGATTCAAACTATTGAAGGTGGTCAACTGGTCGCTAAAACAGTTGGAACAACTTCGTTTGAATCATGTATGCAAGGTATTTTCTTAAGTAGTTTTACCCAGTTATTAACAAGTATTATTCCAATTCCAGGTGGTGCTGGTATTTCGGAATATTTCTTCACATCATTCTTTAAAAATTATTATGTTTCAGAGGCAATGATTGTTGCTGCCCAAATCGTTTGGAGATTTACAACATTTATTTTTATTATTGTTGTTTCTGGTATTGTTACAGCAACATATCGAGCATCTCCAAAAGATCAATTCCATCAAGCCAACAGAAAGAATTATGTCACCCTTCAATATGCGACATTTAATGAGCGTCAAGTCGATCCAAGTCTTGGTGTTCAATCAGTTTTTACATTTAAAAAGCTTGGTGATAACTTCAAACAAATGATGAAACCAAAATCTCGGACAAAACCGCCTTTAAAAGAGGAAGTTAACCAAGAATTGCTGGTGAAAAAAGAAGAAAAACCAGTTAAAAAGGTGAAAGAAAAACCACCGAAAAAACAAAAAGAAAAGAAGATCCAATGGAAGCGAATTAACATTGGGGAAGACGATGAATAAAGGAGAGTAAAAAAATGAAATGGATTAATGAATTAGTTGATGGTGATCATGTCTATGGTCCACTCCTTGTTGTTGGTGCAACAAAAGGAACAACCGATAAAGGTTTAAGTTATTTAAACATCTCATTCCAAGATAAATCAGGAAACATTGAAGCGAAAAAATGGGATGTTACTGATGAAGACTTAGAAATTGTTGTTCCAGGAGCAGTGGTTTATGTTGAAGGAATTGTTAACCTTTACAAAAACCAACCACAAGTTAAAGTGATGGGAATCAGTAAAGTACCAGATTTAGGTGAAATTGATTTAAATCGTTTTCAAAAAGTTTCGCCAATTCCACTTGATGAAATGAAAAAGAGACTTGATGTCTATTTAAATTCCTTTAAGGACAAAGATGTTGAAAAGATTACTAAAGCAGTTATTTCTCATTTTTATGATAAATATGTGACTTATCCAGCTGCGGTAAAAATTCATCATGAATTCGGTAGTGGAATTTTACATCACTCTTTAACCATGGCGGATGTTGCTGAACAAGTTAGCAAAATCTATCCACAAGTTGATCGTGATTTATTAGTTGCCGGAGCATTAATGCACGATATTGGAAAAACAATCGAATATGAAAATCCATTAATGCCTGCTCAAACAGTGGAAGGTAAATTAATTGGTCACATTTCGATAATGTATGCTGAATTTAGAAAGATTGTTGATGAATTACATATTGAAAGTGAAGTACCTGTTCTATTAGAACACATGATTTTATCTCATCATGGAAAGTTAGAATTTGGCTCTCCAGTCTTACCTTGCACAAGAGAAGCGCTTCTTTTAAGTATGATTGACTTAATGGATTCAAAAATGATGATCTTAGATAAAGCTTATGAACCAGTCAAAGATGGGGAATGGACTCCACGTCTTTGGATGCTTGATAATGCTTCATTTTATAAACCAAAAAATAGGAATTAGGTTATGTTAGAGAACGAGAATTTACCAGATCTAGAACAAGAACTAAAGACCTCTTTTAAATCTGGTTTATCAACAAGCGAGGCCAAAGAACGTCTCTTAAGAGACGGAGAAAATAAACTGGAAGAAAAGAAGAAAAAATCTGTCTTCCGTATTTTCTTAGAACAACTCAATAACCCAATGATTTTTGTTTTGTTTGCGGCGATTGCAATTACAATCGGTGTTTCAGTTTACGAAACAATTAAAGTTGGTTTTGACTTCTTTAATGTTGGTGACTGGCCAGATGTCATTATTATTTTAGCTGTCATTATCTTAAACGGAATTATTGGAACTGTCCAAGAAGTCAAAGCGCAGTCATCTTTAGATGCTTTAAAGAAGCTTGCATCACCAGAATCAACGGTTATTCGTGATGGACAAAGAATGAAAATTCGTTCATCAGAACTTGTTGTTGGTGATGTTGTTGTCTTAGAAGAAGGCGACACAATTGGTGCTGACCTAAGATTAATCGAAGCGATTAACTTAAAAACAAACGAATCTTCATTAACTGGTGAATCAGTTTCAATCGAAAAAGATTCTAATGTTGTCTTTACTGATGCTGTGGCAATTGGTGACCGCGTTAACTGTGCCTACATGTCAACTCCAGTTGTTTATGGACGTGGACAAGGCGTTGTTGTTGCTACCGGCATGAAAACCGAGATTGGTAAGATTGCGAAATCACTTGATGAAGAAGAAGACGAAGAAACTCCACTTCAAAAAGTTCTAGCTAAATTATCTAAATTGTTAGGTTTATTAACTTTGTTAATTGTTGTCTTAGTTTTAGTCGTTGATATTGTTTGGATTTTTGTTCACGGACAAGGAAGCGATATTGAAGCTTGGATTGAAGCTGTTTTAGCATCGATTGCGTTAGCTGTTGCTGCTATTCCAGAAGGTTTAGCCGCTGTTGTGACAATTGTTTTATCTCTTGGTGTTCAAAGAATGGTTAAAGCAAACACGATTGTTAGAAAATTACCAAGTGTTGAGACACTTGGCGCAGTTTCTGTTGTTTGTTCAGATAAAACTGGAACATTAACCCAAAACAAGATGACCGTGATGGAAGCTTATGTTAATAATAGCTTCTATAAAGGTGCTGATTTTAATGAAAAACAAGATTTAAACGAACTTGTCTTATTAGGTAAAGGAATGTCGTTATGTTCAAACGCGACTGTTGATGAAGGCTTATATGGTGATCCAACTGAAATTGCATTAGTTGATTTCTCGAATAAACTTGGTCACCATAAAGGTGATTTAGAAAATGACACTCCACGTATTGATGAACTTCCATTTGATTCGGTACGTAAAATGATGTCGACACTTCACAAAGATGGCATCCAATACACAAAAGGTGCCTTAGACAGCATTTTAAAATGCTGCGACCGCATCTTAGAAAACGGTAAGATTCGCAAAATCACTGAACAAGATATTCAAAATATTAATCGTGCAAACGCCGAATTTTCTGATCGAGCGCTTCGTGTTTTAGCACTTGCTTACGATTTAAATCGTAAAGGTGTCGAAGAAAATAAACTTGTTTTTGTTGGTCTTGTCGCGATGATTGACCCATGTCGAGAAGAAGCTGGGCCAGCGGTTGAGAAATTTAAACAAGCTGGTATTACAACCGTTATGATTACTGGCGACCACAAAGATACTGCTTTTGCAATTGCAAAAGAACTTGGCATCGCTGAAAGTAAAGAACAGGTTTTAACTGGTCATGATGTTGACCAATTAAGCTTTGAAGAACTTCAAGAACAATGTCAGAAAGTTCGTGTTTTTGCTCGTGTTTCTCCAGAAAACAAAGTTTCGATTGTGAAAGCGTTTAAAGCAAACGGTAATATTGCGGCGATGACCGGTGATGGTGTTAATGACGCTCCATCACTGAAAGCGGCCGACATTGGTATTGCAATGGGCATTACCGGAACCGACGTTGCTAAAGGTGCGGCGGATATGGTCTTAACCGATGATAACTTTGCCTCCATTGAAAAAGCTGTTGAAGAAGGTCGTGGCATTTATGCCAACATTAAGAAAACAGTACTTTTCTTACTTAGTAGTAATATCGCAGAAGTTTTAGGAATGTTTATTCTAATTTGCATTGGGCTTCCATCTCCGTTTATCGCGATTCATTTGCTGTGGGTGAATTTAATTACTGACTCGCTACCAGCTGTCGCTCTTGGTGTCGATCCAAAAGACCCAAATAATATGAATGAAAAGCCACGTGATCCAAAAGAAAACTTCTTTGCTCATGGTGGTGCAAAAACACTGATTTTATATAGTGCAATTATTACTTTAGGAGTCATTCTAGCCTACTTCTCAGTTGGTTGGATGAATGGTGCTGTCTCCTATGGAGACATTAAAGCATTATATGAAAATGATGCCGACTTGCTTCATAAAGCTCGTTCGATGGCGTTTGCAACGCTCGCCATCGCTGAACTCATTCACATGGTCGGAATGAGTGCAGATAAGCATCATTTCCATGTTGTCTTTATGAAGAAGAACTGGCTGATGTTATTTGCTTTCATTGCTGGATTCCTCTTACAAGTGATGGTCATCGAAGTTCCATTTATTTCGAAGGTCTTCGATACTCATTCATTAGACATTTATGAATGGCTTATCGTAGTTGGATTATCTCTACTTCCATTAATTGTCCATGAAATCGTTACTTTAGTGAACCAGATTAAGGAACATCGAGAAAATAAATCGATTAAAATGTTTAATATCAAATGATG
>DEWP01000010.1 GCA_002363735.1 Caryophanales bacterium UBA3207
TCATATCATCTGAAAGCTAACAATTGATGATTATCTAGGAATTTAAAATATCTTTTTCTAAATATTAATTTATATTAAAATGTTTTCGAAAGGTGTTTTATTATGAGAAAAATTTTACCAACAGTTTTATCTGTGCTCGTTATTTTAACGTTGTCAATTCTTTCACTAGTTTTTAGTGACTTAAGCTTATCGAAGAACCAACAAGAAACAATGTTAATTTTATTAATTATTTGCGGTGCAAGTATGCTCTATTGTTTCGTTGTTGGTGAAATTACACATAACTATTCTCAAATGGATAAGTTATGGAGTCTTCTTCCAATTGCTTATTCGTGGGTGATTTGTGCTAAAGGTGGATTTGATTTACGTTTAATTACTTATGCTTTGATCGCCACAATCTGGGGTATTCGTTTAACAATTAATTTTGGTCGTAAAGGTGCTTACACTTGGAAATTCTGGCAAGGAGAAGAAGATTATCGTTGGAAAATTGTCCACGGTTCAAAGTTCTTTAAAAAGAATATTGCCTGGTCAATGTTTAACCTATTCTTTATCTCAATTTATCAAAACGCTATTGTTCTAGCGATTACATTTCCAGCGTTAGCGGTGATGGATTCACCAGCCGCATTTGGCGTTTGGGATATTGTTGCAACAGTTCTTGCCCTTGGCTTTGTTTTAATTGAGACAATTGCTGATGAAGAACAATGGAAATTCCATGAAACAAAGAAAGCACTTCTAAAAGAAGGTAAAACTTTAAATGAACTTGAAGATCCATATAATCTTGGTTTTAATACCGTTGGTTTATGGGGCAGAATGAGACATCCTAATTATCTTGGAGAACAAGGTATTTGGATTTCTTTATATATCATGACGATTGGTGCTGGCGTTGCTACAAACGGTATCTTCCATTGGTCGATTATTGGACCATTATTCTTAATTCTTCTTTTCTCTGGTTCTTCAACTTTAGCGGAGAAGATTTCATCAGGAAAATACCCTCTTTATCAAGATTACATGAAACAAGTTTATAAATACATTCCACTTCGTCGTTTTAATAAAGAAAGAACTGCCTAATTAACCAAGAATTGCTGGTAAAATTACCGCAAAACTTCAATATTTAATAAAAAAATCCACTCGTTGATTGAGCGGATTTTTCATCTAAATTTTGATTAATGTTTACTAACAAAATCAGCTAATATTGATTCAAATTTTACGCCATATGGATGGGATTTATCTTTAATGGTTTTCTTAATACATTCGACAACAAAGTCAGCTGCACATTTTGCGGAATAAAATAAATCTTTTGTCTTTAAATACATTCCAATAAATGATGAAGAATAAATATCTCCAGTTCCGTGATAAGAAGTTTCAATCTTATCGTGACAATAATACTGATATTTTCCATCATCAACAACCACACCAGTCTTTCCTTTTTCATAAGAAACACCAGTTAAAACAACTGTTTTTACCCCAAGTTGCTTAAGTGATTTAATAATGTCTTTGATGTATTTTTCGTTATATTCTTCTTTATATTCTTTTTCAGTAAGGAAACATGCTTCAGTTAAATTTGGAAGAATAATATCAGCTTCTTTTAGAAGCTTTTTCATGTTTGAAACATATTCTTCTCCAAAAGCTGGATAAAGTTTTCCATGATCTCCCATGACTGGATCAACAACAACTAACGAACCTTTGTTTAAAAGATTCTTTTTAATATCAAGAAGATATTGGAAATGTTTATTATCACCTAGATAACCAGAATAAAGGAGATCATATTTAATGCCTTCTTTTTTCCAGTGGTCAATAATCTTTGGTAAATCTTCACTTAAATCATGAACAAAGAAATCTTTAAATCCGGCAGTATGTGTGGAAAGAATCGCACTTGGTAGAATTGCCGTTTCAAATCCATACGCACTTAAAATCGGTAAAGCGACTGTAATGGAGCATTGTCCATAACAAGAAATATCTTGCATTGTAATAATCTTTTTCGTTTTCATAATGACAAAATTATAACAAAGTTATTTCTTTTGACAAATTAAACAATAAAGATTAGTTTAATCTAGCTTTTCTTGTTTGACTTTATCTAGATAGATGATTATTCTTTTAACATAGTTAAGGAAGAATAAAAATGAGAGCTTACATGGAAACTGGATTCTATCTAATTTATCTTGCTACAACCATCGTTTTTGCAGTTCTACTTATTCTTTCTAGTAAAAAACATAAAGCATTTTTAATTCTTGGAATTGCTTTTATTTTCTTAGTTGGTGGAGATTTCTTCCATCTTTTACCACGCGCAATTGGTTTATTTACCAAAACGCTTGATCATCCATCAAAAGATCTTGCTTATGATTTAGGTACAGGAAAACTTGTTACCTCTGTCACAATGGCGATTTTTTACGTTTTACTCTATTGGTTTATCTACGCTTTAACAGGAAAGAAACGAAATCACTTAATTGATGTAGCGGTGGTTGCTTTATTTTTGTTAAGAATTTTCTTCTGTGCTTTCCCACAAAACGGATGGGCAACTAATTCATATGATTTCACATGGGCTTTCTTAAGAAATATTCCATTTGTCGCTTTAGGAATTATTGTGATTATCATTTCTTTAGAAAAACTAAAAAATCATAAATATCTGAGTAAATTATGGTTATTAATTTCATTATCATTCCTTTTCTATTTGCCAGTTGTTTTCTTTGCTAGTGCAAATAGTTGGGTTGGAATGTTAATGCTACCAAAGACAATTTGTTATATGCTAATGGTGATCTTTGCTTATTTAGAAGCAAGACATCTTCCAAAAGGAGAATAGTTATGCTACTTAATCGATTCTTAAAATATGTCAAAATTGACACACAAAGTGATGAAAAATCAGATTTAACTCCATCAACAAAGAAGCAATACGACTTATTGAAACTTCTTCAAAAAGAACTCACTGAAATGGGAGTTAAGAATGAACTAGATGAATATGGTCGTCTTTATGGATGGTTAGAAGGAAACGATAATTATCCAAGGATTGGATTATGTTCACATGTTGATACCGCTAGTGAAGCAAGTGGTGCGAACGTTAACCCAACAGTCATTGAACAATATAACGGTGGAGATATTGAACTCGGTAAAAGCGGTTTATATCTTAGACCAACCGAATTTAAGCATCTTGAAGAATGTTTACATAAAACATTAATTGTTACTGATGGAACAACTTTATTAGGTGCCGACGATAAAGCAGGTGTTTCCATTATTATGGAAACAATTGCGGAATATAAAAAGCTCCCAGTTGAAAAACGTTATCCTTTATCTGTCTTATTTACTCCAGATGAAGAAATCGGTCGAGGTGCTGAGCATTTTGATAAAGAAAAATATAGCGCTAAATTTGCTTACACGATTGATGGAGATACTCCAAAGAAAGCAAGCATTGAAAACTTTAATGCAAAGAGTTGCTCAGTTCACATCATTGGAAAATCAATTCATCCAGGAAGTGCGAAGAATTTAATGGTCAACGCCAGTCGAGTTTTAACCACATTTTTAAGTTATCTTCCAGACAAGAAAGTTCCAGAAAAAACCGAGAATCGCCAAGGATTTATTCATATTACTGAACTTTCTGGAAGTGTTGAAGAAGCTAATGCGCACTTAATTATTCGTGAACACGATAAAGCAAAATTAGAACGTTTGGTGGATGATATCGCGATTGCAAAATACAAAACTGAAAAGAAATTCCCACTTGCAAAAATCGATGTCGAAGTTAAAGAATCTTATAAAAATATGTTCGAAATTATCGAACAAAATCCTGAATGTAAATTACATCTCGAAGAAACATATAAACGTCTTGACCTTCCTCTTGAATATGAACCAATCCGCGGAGGAACAGATGGAGCAACATTCTCTTTTAAAGGTTGCCCATGTCCAAATTTAGGAACCGGTTCATATAACCATCATGGTCGATATGAATTTGCTGTCCTTGAAGAAATGGAACAAATGGTTAAGATTTGCGTAGAATTATTTAAGATTTAATAGATTTTTGCCGCTAATTTTTTAATCGAAGCTTCACTTAAAAGTTCGTGAAGCTTTTCTTTTGAATCGATGACAACATCTTTTGTTAAGGAATATAAACGATTAATAATTTCATCATTCTCATTTCTTGCTTCCACGTAGTCTTTTTCGGTAAATCCTTCAAGTTGTTCTTCAAAAATCGTTAATAATTGTCTTCGTAACATACATAGAATTGATCTTTCAATCCAATACATAAATGCGGTGTTTGGCTGATGTTTTTCTTTTGCTTTTAAAAGAAGATAAAGTTTTTCTCCATCTCCAACGTTATGCCATAAATCAGCAAAGACAAAATCTGCTTTTCGGTCGATATCAAGATAAGAAATCGCATCGTCTTCAATAATTTCAATTTTCTTTTTGTGCTCAAAATGAGGAAGTAAATATTCTTTAAATAATGAGATAACTACAGGGTCTTTTTCAATAACTCTAATTGATTTCACATCATCTTTTAGATGTATGTGATATAAGTAATAACCAAGACCTAAGCCTAAGACAATAACATCTCCATGTGCATTGTTAATCGCATCCTTCATTGTGTTGATTTCATGAGGAATGACACTCATCCAGATGTCATCTTTTTGAACAACTGCAAAATAAGGAAATTCTTCTTTAAAATAACCTAGTGGAGTGTGTTCCGCATAAGTTTGTTCATCAACATCTAATTCATCATAAACAAAGCCTTCATATGGAGCATAATTTAACTTTGTAAAATACCAGTCATTTTTTTGCACCATAATCGGATTAAATTTTTGATAGAATTTATCTTGTTTATAAGTCTCTGGATTTAATTCTTTAATATCTTTGATATTACAAACTTCATTAATTGAACTAAATTCAGCATCTTTTTCATCAACTCTTAAAGTGTGTAAAAACGCTTTAAAAAATGCTTCATTTTCACTATATTTTTTACTTAATTTTTCAATATCAAATTTCTTAATATCGCGACTATGAAAAGTGAGGTATTCAATATAAATTTCTGCGCTAGAAAGATTCATCTCTTTTACGGCAAGAAATTCTTTTGCTTTTTCTAACTCGGTTGGATTTAATTTCAAAATCATAAAGATATTTTAAGATGTTTTTCTCTTTGGTTTCAAATGTTGCTTTATTCTTTACGCGCTGTTTGTTATTATTTTGCTATGCCTAAAACTTGTTTTATGGAAAGAAAAGAAGAGAAACTCGCCCAAAAGCGACTTTATCATCGCTCCTACTTACAAGCTTATGAATACCAGCTTCATCAAGAAGGTGACATCGAAGCTAATCTTCTATTAGAAGATAAGAAAGAAAAATTTGCCAAGGAAGAAGCTAAGTTCTTAAACAAAGCCAAAAAACAAGACTACGCTCAAAAGAACCGTGTTTGGGAAATTGATTTATTAAGAGCAATTGTTATTTTCGCTATGCTCATTGAACATTTACTTTTTGATTTTGCTGAAATGTTCCCAACGTTATTTGATCGAAATGCTTATTTATCCGTACCATTTTTCAAAACGATGTATAACTTTTCTTGTGATTACTGGGCTCATCCAGCTCGAATAGCTTTTCGATTAATTGGATTATTTGTTTTAGCAATCCTAATCGGGATTAATACACGTTTCTCGAAAAACAACCTTAAAAGAGGATTAATTCTTTTTGGTTGTGGTCTTTTAATGAGCGGTGTATTTGCGATTGGACAAGCTTTAAAAATAACTGGTCACGCTTATATGAATATTCTTGTCACCTATGGATTAGCGCTGCTGATTTATAGCGGACTTGAAGCCCTTTTCAAGAAACGATTTAATCAAGCTTGGCCATGGATATGTTTAGGAATTGCGGTGGTTATTTTAGTTTCATGGGGATTTATTCGCTACACTAATTTACGAAGTTATGTTAGTGAAAAGTACGACAATTTCTGGTTTATTTATAATGGTTATGCTGGTTCTATTCCAAATGTCAGCATTAAAGAAGGTTCGTCATTTAAAGACGTTTTCGACATGATTATTGGAATTAAATATTCAGGTGATGACTGGCTATGTTTTATGCCAACGCTTGGTTATCTTTTCCTTGGTTCATTTATTGGTCACACTCTTTATCGAAGTGGAAAATCAATCCTCCACTATTTTGATAAAGAAGCTCAAATGACATTAAATGAAAGATTTAATCGATCCACCAAAGGATTCTTATTCTTTGGTCATCATACATTATTGATTTATGTCTTACATCAAGTTGTTTACATTGTCTTAATGCTCTTTGTTGCTGGATTAATAATGGGCATCCCATTAGGAGTTTAATTCATGGTTAAAATTGTTCCTCAAGAAAGTTTATATGAAGCCCTTCTACGAGCATTTAAAGTTGCTCAAAAGAATGTCGCTTTATACTACTTTAATGAAAAAATTAGATGGGATAGATTTATCTATCGCGTCAATCAATTTGCTAGTGGATTAAAAAAAGACGGAGTAAAACCAGGTGATGTTGTCACTGTTTTACTTCCAAACATTCCTGAAGCAATTTACTTAATGTATGCCGTTAGTCAAATTGGAGCGATCTTAAACCCACTCCATCCACTTCTTCCAAAAGCCGAAGCCTTAAGAACAATTAGTAAAACAAAATCAAAATATTTATTTTGCTTACAAATTAGATATAACGAATTTAAAGATGAAAATCTTAAAATTTATGACATTTCTCCAGCTCATGAACTTCCAAAGATCAAACAGCTCTTTGCTAAGCAAGAGAAATGTCATCATGAATGTCCTTATTACAATGAAGATCCATTAATTGAATTTGTTCACATGGACAAAGAAGACGCTGTCTATCTAAATAGCGGCGGAACAAGTGGAGTTCCAAAGATTGTTCGCCTCTCTTCATTTGCCATTAATTCGCTTTGTGTTAACGCTCCATATCTAGTTGGAGAAGTCAAAGATAACTCCGGCATTTTATGTGTGATGCCAATCTTCCATGGTTTCGGTTTAGCTGTTGGAATCCATCTCTCTTTATCGCTTGGTTATCACGCTGCATTAATGCCGAAATTTAACCGTAAATCTGCGGTAAAAATGTTAAAACATAAGCAATACTCCATTCTTTTAGGAATCCCAATATTTTATGAAAAAATGCTGAGATGTAAGGGTTTTGCTGGTAAAAAATTACGTCAATTAGATTTCGCTTTTGTTGGTGGAGATTTTGCTTTACCTAAACTAAATGAGAAATTTAATCAGCGGATGAAAGAAGCTGGTAGCTCTTGTCGATTATATGAAGGTTATGGTTTAACCGAAACAGTTTCATTATTTGGAGTGAATACTAAAAACGAATATCGAAATGGTAGCGTTGGAAAACCAATGCCAAATGTTTACGCCAAAGTTGTTGATGAAAACCATAAAGAAGTTCCGATTGGAGAAAAAGGAGAACTTATTTGTGGTGGAGACACTTTAATGAACGGTTATTTAGAACATGATAATCCATTTATTGAAGTTGATGGAAAAAAATATGTTCTCACCGGAGATAACGTTCACGTCGATAATGAAGGTTATATTTATTTCAACCAACGTATTAAAAGAATCATCAAAGTCAGTGGTGTTCCAGTATTCCCTCATGAGGTTGAATACTGTGCATCAACATTAGATATTGTTTATGAAGCAGCCGCAATCGGCGTCAACGATAGCCGATTTGGTTCGGCGTTAAAACTTTATATTGTTTTAAATAAGCATTATAATGGAACTAAAGAAGAAGCCGAAAAAGTTATTCGAGAAGAAATTAAGAAATCGGTTAGTGAATACGCTAACCCAAAAGAAATTGTTTTTATAAAAGCTCTTCCTCATACCGAAGTCGGTAAGGTCGATCTTAAACAGTTGAATTAGGAGGAAATCAACATGAAAGAACAAAAGTATTTATGCAAAGTCTGTGGTCAAATGATTCGACCAACACCAGCAGGAACTTGTCCACTTTGTGGAGCACCTCGCGAAATGCTCGTTTTGCAACGTGACCGCGATGATGAAGAAAACGATTTAAAGAAATAATGATTACTCTATTTAAAAACGCCCGAATTTTAACTTTTAAAGACGATCAGATTATCCAAGGTGAATTAGCTGTCACTGACCAAAGAATTTCATTCATTGGGGAACATTATGATGGTCAAACTCCTGACCGAATCATTGATTGTGAAGGTAATTTATTAATGCCTGGATTTAAAGATGCTCACGCTCATACAGCGATGGTTTTTGCTCGTAGTAAAGCAGATGACTTATCTTTACATGATTGGCTTTATGATACGATTTTTCCAATGGAAGCTCGTTTTGAATCAAACGATATTTATCATTTAACGAAGCTAGGAATTCTAGAATACCTCACTTCTGGAATTACTGCAGCTTTTGATATGTATTTTCATGTCCCAGAAATCGTTCGTGCTAGTGAAGAAATGGGATTTCGTAGTGTGATTTTAGCAACAAGCGATAGTGAACCAATCTCTTTACTAAGAGAAAGATTTCTCACATTAAATAAAGAAAATTCATTAGTTTCATATCGACTTGGAATTCACGCCGAATACACAACTAAACCAGAACGAATTAAAGCAGTTGCTGATTTAGCAAAAGAACTCCATACCCAAACATACACTCACGTTGGAGAAACATTAGACGAAGTTAATGGATGTATTAAAAGATACGGCAAAACTCCATTATCTTATTTAGTTTCCCAAGGATTTTTTGCAAATGGTGGTGGAGGATTCCATTGTAATTATTTTACCGATGAAGAAATTGAATTATGTAAAAAACTTGGAATTTATGTTGTCACAAATCCTGGTTCAAACGTAAAACTTGCTAGCGGAATCGCTCCACTTGTAAAATACCAAAAAGCTGGTGTTAAATTAGCAATTGGTACAGATGGAGCAGCCTCAAATAACTCCCTCGATATGTTTAAGGAAATGTATCTTGCATCCGTTTTACAAAAAGTATCTTTAAAAGATGCTGCTGCAATGGATGGATTTGATGTTTTAAAGATGGCAACTGTTGGCTCGGCCCATTGTATGGGTTTAAAAGATTGTGATGTTCTTGATGTGAATAAATACGCTGACATCATTATGATTGATTTGCAAAACCCAGCGATGCAGCCAATCAACAACATTAAGAAAAACATTGTCTATGCTGGAAGCAAAGACATTGTCAAAATGACGATGATTAATGGCAAAATTCTTTACTATGATCACAAGTTCTATGTTGATCAACCAATTCAAGAAATTTACGAAAATGCCCAGCGAATCACTGATAGATTAGGTAAAAACATATGATAAAAGACGAACAACAATTTCAAAAAGAATTAAAGCAAGCCAAGACTGGAGCTTTAGTTTTCTTTATTATCTCAATGTCTTTATTTGCCCTATCAATCGCTCTTGTTATTGTCTCAATCATTGTTGGTTCAAAAGATTCGGAAGGCTGGTATCCATATGGTTATGGAGCTGGACTTTGTATGTCGCTTGGTTTCACATTCATTATTCTAAGAAGTGTGTTTTTTACAAGTAAAGTTCGTTTCTTAATGATGATCGGACAAAATGAAAGTCAAACTGAACAACAATTCACTGAAACAATTGATGCGACACCGGTTCAAGCGTTTAATGAAGAGAATAGTCGCGAAAATAAACTCTTCCAACAATATGAAAACCTTTATAATCAAGGTTATATAACAAAAGAAGAACTTGAACAAAAAAGAAAAGAACTACTCGGTAAGTAATTCTTATGAATTAAAAAGGCTCCGACGAGCCTTTTTTATTTAGAACGTATAAGTTACTTGAGGTAAATAAGTATTTAAGAATCTCTCTACTCTTTCAAAATATGAGGTTTTTGCGGCACTTTTTGTCCAAGTTCCGATTGTTTCAGCTGGATCATAGAAGAAGACGTCATCATGGTTAATCTCTTTATTTTCTAAAGAAGATAATCCATTTAAATAAGATAGATGTTCTTGTCTTTCGTTCGAATAATAAGTATTTGTTAATAAATATTTATCATTAACTTTTGTTACAGTGTCGTTAAAGGCAACCGCTCCAGAATGATATGTGGTGGATTCGTTGTCTCCACTAACAAGAAGGAAAGTTGGTACAACCCCATTTCCATAACCATAAACTGGATTATTATCGGCTGTTAATCCGTATTTTTGTTTAAATGCAATCCATTCAGATTCGTTAATGAGGTTTCCGCTTTCGTCATATTCTCTAATTCCGTCATCTCCATCAACAACATAAAGAATTTCGTCTCTATTTTTCATATATTCGTATAAGAAATTACCGTTAATATATGAACAATCTTCACATTTATTACGAGCGAAATAAATCAATGATTTATTGCTGTTGTGATACATTTGATCTAAATCATCTTCATTCACTAAATACATATTTGGTTTAGAAATGTATTGAGAAATGTATTCTTCAAATTTTTCTTTCTTCTCCATGATTTCAGTGGATGAATTAGACGCGATTGATTGTTGAATAACACCTTCATTAAAAATGGAGAAAGAAGTACTTCCTTCAACAACTTTAATTCCTTTCGTGTCATTTCCGTTAAAGTCAGACACCTTCATATAATAAAGAAGAAGATGATTATCTTGAATGTATTGTTCACTGGCTTTCATAAAATATGAAAAGCATGAACAACCTTTTGGATCAACGACTAACAAAAATGATTCTTTATTATCAATCATCTTATTTAATCGTGCGTAAGAAATCTCATGATATTTTTGATGAGTTACTTCTCCATAAGTTAATTTAACTTTATTATCATTTTTTCCGCATGAAGAAAGTGATAATGAAGATAACATCAATAAAGGAGTTAAAAATAATATAGAAATCTTTTTCATTTCTTACATTATAAATAGACATCAAAAATAATCAAATCTTTTAATAAAAGAGGTCGATAAAAAAATATCTCAAAAAAATGTTTGTTTTTTATCTAATTATTGATATAGTTTTTTTGACTTAAAAAATTAAGTTTAATTCCGTTATTTATTGCTGATGGTTATGGAGGGTACTTATGGCATCCGAAGAAGTAATTATTTCCTTAAATAATGTCGTAAAACAATTCGACGATTTTAAAGCAGTCGATAATTTTACGTTAGACATTAAAAAAGGACAATTTGTGACCATTCTTGGTCCTTCGGGTTGTGGAAAAACAACCACTTTAAGAATGATTGGAGGTTTTGAACTACCAAGTTCAGGAACGATTCTCTTGAATAATCAAGACATTACGTTACTACCTCCCTATAAAAGACCAATTAATACAGTCTTTCAACGTTATGCGCTCTTTCCACATTTAAACGTTTATAACAACATTGCTTTTGGTCTTAAACTCAAGAAAATTGAGTATAAAAAAGTTAACAAAAAAGGTGAAGAAGTCATTAAACTAAGACATCTTACAAACCAAGAAATTGATGATCTTGTTTTTAAGGCTCTTGAAATCGTTGATTTAGAAGAGCTAGAAGACCGAGATATTTCAACTCTTTCTGGTGGACAACAACAACGTGTCGCAATCGCGCGTTGTATTGTCAATAAACCAGAAATTCTCCTTCTTGATGAACCTTTAGGTGCGCTGGACTTAAAGATGCGTAAAGAAATGCAGATTGAATTAAAAGCGATGCACCAAAGACTTGGAATGACATTTATTTATGTTACTCATGACCAAGAAGAAGCTTTAACAATGTCTGATGTCATTGTCGTCATGAACGATGGAGTCATCCAACAAGTTGGAACACCTGAACAAATTTATAACGAGCCGGTGAACGCTTTTGTCGCCGACTTTATTGGAGAATCCAATATTTATAATGCGTTAATGACATCAAAGAAATTAATTAAGTTCTTAGGTCAAGAATTTAAATGTTTAGATGATTATCCAGTGAATGAACGTTATGATGTTGTGATTCGTCCAGAAGACATTATTCTCGGCAAGCCTGGTAAAGGTAAAGTTGACGGAGTCATCACCCAAAAAGTCTTTAAAGGTGTTCATTATGAATACGTCATCATGGTTGGTAAAAATGAAGTCATCGCGAAATCAACTGTCTCCTTTGATGAAGGACCAGTTTCAATCGACATTAAGCCAGACGGTATTCACGTCATGAAGAAAGCTAACCTCTCGAATATCTTTACAAACTTAGAAGTAAATAAAGACGATTCAGTCGACCTTTCTGATGGATATCTTGAATTAGATTTAACAAAATTAATCAAAGATTCATTCTTAGATGAAGATGGTTATGTTGAAACTAAATCAGGAAAGAAATTCGATTTTACTGGAGCAAAAGTTTCGATTGAAATCCCACTTGATAAAGTGGAACTTACTGATGATACAGAAGCTGGAACTTTAGTTGGTAAAGTTATTTCTTCGATTTATCATGGTGACCATTATCAAATCGTTGTTCGATGCGCCGAAGACGAAGATTTTATCGTCGAAACCGAATACACCTTTAATGAAGGTGAAGAAGTTGGTATCAAGATTAACAAAGAAGATATCAAAGTTCGTTTAAAAGGATCAATTGACGACTATGAAATTTAAAAGGAAATATCTATCAATTCCTTATGCGATCTTCTTGTCGCTATTTGTGATTATTCCAATTGGATTAATCATCTTTTATGCATTTACTGATGCGAATGGACATCTCTCCTTTAACGCAGCAGCTAATTTCTTTTCTAATAAAGGAAACTGGGATGTTCTTCTTGTCTCACTTTTTATTGCCTTACAAGCAACATTATTATGCTTATTAATTGGTTTTCCAATTGCGTATTTCTTAGCCAATAAAAACTACAACAAGAACGCTGTCTTAGTGATGTTATTTATTATGCCGATGTGGATTAACTTTGTTCTTAGAACAACAGCCACACGTGACATCTTATTTGCCATTGGTATTAATGGTGGTAATTATCCTTATTTAGCAACGCTCATTGGTATGGTTTATAACTATTTACCATTTGTCATCTTACCACTTTATACAACAATGCTAAAACTCGACAAGAGTCAAATTGAAGCTTGTGCAGATTTAGGCGCAAATCCTGTGCAAGTCTTCTTTAAATCAATTTTGCCACAGTCTCTTCCAGGCATTATTTCCGCGGTGACAATGACCTTTGTTCCAGTCATGTCATCTTATGTTATTTCAGATGCCTTAAGTGAAGGAAATATCGCTTTAGTTGGTAACTTTATTTATCTCAATTTTGCCAATAATCAATGGAACAATGGTTCATTTATGGCCTTTGTTTTATTAATTCTTGTTGGTATTTCGATGTTTGCAAATCGAAACGAAAAAGAAGAAACGCGAGGTGGATTATGGTAAAGAAAATTCTCGCTCGCTCATATTTATACTTAATTTTATTAATTATGTATTTACCAATCCTTGTTCTAATTGCCTTCGCATTTAGTAGCAATGATGTTATTTCCTTTAGTGGAAACTTTAATTTTTCCTTCGATTTATTTAAGAATTTATTCTCCAATACAAAAGTTGCTCGACAAATTTGGACGGCGATGGGTAATACTGTTATCATCGCGGTGGTCTCTAGTTTAATCTCCTTAGTTTTAGGTACATTAGGAGCAATTGGAACATTCTATCTTTCGAAAAGAAAGAAAAAAGCTGTTGAATTTGCCACACAAATTCCAATCGCCAATGCGGAAATTGTTATTGCACTAAGTTTAACAGTCATGTTTGTTTTCTTAGGAACATACATTTTTAAAACAAAACTATTTAGTTTCTGGACTCTTTTAATTGGCCACGTTGTCTTATCAATCCCATTTGTTTATCTCAACGTTAAACCAAAATTAACCCAGATGGATCCACATATTTATGAAGCTGCTTTAGATTTAGGCGCAACTCCAAATAAAGCACTCATTAAAGCAGTGCTTCCACAAATTGCTAGCGGAATGTTTAGTGGTTTCCTTTTAGCAATGACCTTATCTCTTGACGATTATATCGTCACCGAGTTTACTCGTGGTGCTGGTTTACTTAGTGGAGAAGCAGCGATTGAAACTTTATCAACGTTTATTCAAACAAGTTTAAAGAAACACGCTGTTCCTGCTGAACTACGTCCATTAACATTATTTATCTTTATTGTTGTGTTAGGATTTGTCGCGATTTTATCAATCCATAGATACCGTAAAGAAAAGAGAGGAGAACAAAAAAATGCAGACTAAACGTTTTTCATTATTTTCCGCTCTCCTATTAGGAGCCCTTTCTTGTGCTGGTTGCTCAACGAACAACGATAAAGAAAAAATCATCATTCGTGTATTAAATTCTGCTGATTATATTTATGAAGCGGATGAAGAAGGATATTACTGCGAAGAATGCGGAAAATATCTATCAAAAGACGAATATCATGTTGAAGTTGATGAAGAAACTGGAGAAGAAACCTACATTTGTAACGAATGTGGAAACACTGAAGTCTATTATGACTGCGACATGATGGAACAATTTGTTCGCTATATGGATGATCTTTATGAAGATGAAGGTCTTAAATTTGATTATGTCTATGACACGTTTGATACTCCAGAAACATGTTATAACGAAATGATGACTGGTAAATCAAATTATGACATCGTCAATGTTTCAGATTACATGATTCAAAAGATGATTACAAATGATTTACTTCATCCATTATTTGAAAAAGATAACGAACATGACGCTAATATTAAAGAAAATTTACGTAGTAATTTAAGTGATTATCTTTGGGGAGAAGAAAACTCCATTTATAACAAGATTTATCCAAAGAAACTTGATTATAAAGATGGTGATAATCCTTATGATTATGATAAAGGTGTTTTAGCAGATTACGCTGTTCCTTACATGTGGGGAACAGTTGGAGTAATGTATAACCCAGCTTATAAAGGTTATCAAAACTTCACTCTTGAGGAACTGCAAGAAAAATTCACTTCCTGGGAAGCTCTTTATGATACTTCTTTAAAAGGAAGTTTCTCGATTAAAGACTCAGTTCGAGATGTTTATGCAGTCTCCGTAATTCATGTTTTCCAAGATGAAATCGAAGCTTTAAAAGCAAAATATCATGTTGGTGAAAATAATGAGGATTTGCAAGCATTTAACCGAGAAATGACGGTGATTTTTAACCGTTGTGATCCAGAAACTTTAAAGAAAATTAGTGTGGATATGAACGCGCTAAAAGTAAACTCTTTTGGCTTTGAAGTTGACTCAGGAAAAACCGACATGGTCGGTGGAGAAAAGATTGGTGCTAACCTTGCTTGGAGTGGTGATGCCACTTGGGCAATTTATGAAGCGCAAACCGAAAATGATGCTGAAATCTACTTCTCTTTACCAGATGAAGGAAGCAATATCTTTACTGACTCTTGGGCTATTCCAAAAGTTTCTAAACATCATCAATACGCTTTAGACTTCATTGACTTTATGGCGCAAGAAGAACAAGCCATTTCGAACATGGATTATGTTGGTTATACAACTTCAACTTCTACAGAAGGAATTCTTCAATATATCCGTGAAATGTACGATGTTCGTGAAGCTGGTGATGAATACGCTAGTGAAGCATATCAAGAATATGACATCACTTATTTCTTTGAAGGAAGTATTGAAGAAACACCAGCAGATCCTGAAGCATATTGCTTAGATGATGCGCTTCTTCACGTTTGGACAACAACTACAGATGCCTCATATATGGAAGATGATAAAGAAATTCCTTATGCGGTGTATGGGCGAATGATTGAAGCCCAATTCCCAAAAGAAAGTCAGCTCCACATGCTTTGCATGATGGATGACTATGGAAAAGATAACCAAGCTGTCATTGAAATGTGGCAACAAGTTCGTACAAATCCACTTCCTTTGTGGGCGATTATTGTTCTGGTTGTCCAAGCACTTGGTGTTCTTGCCGTCGTTCTTTATTTAGTGATTGAACGTCGTCGCTTTAATAAAATTAAAGCAAAACGCGTTATCTCAAAGCAAAAATAAAACCAAAGAAACTCACTTTATTGTGAGTTTTTCTTTAATAGAACAATAAGAATGCTATAATGAAAACGAGGAAAAGTTATGCTGAGTGTTAAACATTTAACAAAAACATATCGTAATAGTTCAAAAAAAGCGATCGATGATGTTAATTTAGAAATTGAAGATGGAGACATCTATGGTTTTATTGGACCAAATGGCGCTGGTAAATCAACCACGATTAAATGTATCGTTGGAATCCATGATTATGACCAAGGTGAAATCATTTTTAATGATTTAAATCTTAAAGATAATCCAAATTTATTTAAATCTCGTCTCGCTTATGTGCCAGATAATCCAGATGTCTATGATTTCATGAGCGGGATTGCTTATTTAGATTTCATTGCCAATATCTTCCAAGTTGGTGAAGAAAAGAACGAACTCATCCATAAATACGCTTCCATGTTTGGCATTGAACAAGATTTAGCTAATCCAATCAAAACATATTCCCATGGAATGAAGCAAAAAATTCAAATCATTGCTGCTATCATTCATCAACCAAAATTGATGGTGCTTGATGAACCTTTTGTTGGTCTAGATCCAAAAGCCTCATTTGATTTAAAAGAAGTCATGAAAGATTTATGTAAGCAAGGCACAATGATTCTTTTCTCTTCTCACGTTTTAGAAGTTGTTGAAAAATTCTGTAACAAGATTGCCATTATTAAAGATGGAAAAATTGTTGCTCAAGGAAAAACTGAAGAAGTGAAAGGCAACGAATCACTTGAAGAAAAATTCTTGGAGTTATTTGATGAAAAATAATTTACTCATCTTATTTAAAATTGAGTTACAAAAATTCCTATGCAATTTCCGCACAAAAGGAAAAAAACTCCATCAAAACTCCATTATTTATGTTGGACTTTTGGTTGGACTTTTTACGATTGCTATTGCTGCTTTATATTCTTTTTTAATCATTCAACCATTCACTCAATATGGCTTAGATTCAAAAGGTGCAATTAGCTTTTTCGCTGGAATTGTTTCCATGCTAGCTTTTATTTCCACAATGAACCAAGCTCGAAGCATCTATATTGGTGAAGACTATAACATGCTTTCTTCGATGCCAATTCGAAAGAAAGATATTGTTGCTTCAAAGATTCTTTCTTTATTTTGTATTGAGCTTGTCTTTAGCACTCTCATCATGATTCCTCATGGTGTCATGCAAATCATTTTAGCGCACAACATCGAAGCATTCTTGATTTGCTTATTATTAACAATTACTTTGCCAATTGTTCCTCTTATCATCTCCATCTTTTTAACAATGTTAATCACGTTATTAACAGCCCGTTTTAAATATGCAAACTATGTTTTTACTACCTTATATGCTTTAGTCATCATCGGAATTGTTGTTTTAACAACATTTATCAATATGAGAAACTCTGATCCTCAGCAGACGGCAAATACATTCTCCGCAATCGGAGGAATCATGAAATGGGTCAATCCTTCATATTATTTTGTTGAGCTTTCGTTTTATGATAATCGACTTTATCTTCTTATTTATGTCGGAATTGCTTTAATTAGTGCTTTAATCACCATCTTATTCTTATCCTTAGGTTTTGACCGACTTCATGAGATTGTCTCTTCAGTCTCCATGAAAGAAAAATATGTTCGAAAAGATTTGAAACTAAAAAGTGTAAAAAGAACGCTTTTTAATCTGGAGTTTAAACGTTTAGGTAATTCTAAAATCTATTTAGTTAATGTTTTAATGGGCTCAATTATGACGATGGTTGGAACAATCATTTTTACATTAACTTTTGTGAATGCGATGAATAAATCTCCACTCGAAGCCCAAGCAGGAATGAATTTTTTATCTTTGCCAATTATTATCGCCATCATGATGGCGGTGGTTGGTTTAGTAAATCCATCTACTGTTTCAATTAATATTGAAGGAAAAAACTTTTGGTTAGTTAAATCTCTTCCAATTGATCTAAAAACATACTTAAAAACAAAGATTAAGTTTGCTCTTGTGTTAACGCTTCCTGCCGTCTTAATTGCCCAAATTTTCTCGGTGATTTTCTTTCACTCAAATCTCATTTCAGTGATTTTCTTATTTGTGATTCCTTTATCTTATTCTTTCATGAACTGTCTACTTGGATTAATTTTTGCTTTAAAACATCCAAAATTGGATTGGAGTAATGAAAACGAAGCAGTAAAAAGTGCTGCGAGTGTTGTTTATGGAATGCTTGTTCACATGGGATTAGTAATATTATTTTCAGTTGCGGTGATTCTTTTCCCAATTCTTTTACCAGAATATTTCTATCTTGGTTATGTCATCGTGGAGACATTAATCATCGCGATTTTAGCAATCGCGGTTTTATATCTAAAGAAAAACGCGAAAAGATTATTTGATCAAATCTAAATAAAATAAAAATAAAACCCTATTTTTCAATAGGGAATTATTTAATTTGTCTTTCTTTCATTAAAACAATACCTCTTCCGACGAAAGAAATTACTCTTTTTCACTAAAATAAAACCATATTAAATCAATAATTGCACCTTTTTGCAAGTTTTTAGTCATCAATAATTGCACCTTTTTGCAACATGTCTAAATAAAACGAAATATAATAAAATGGCAATGTTAGTAATTTTTGCTCGCTGTCATATCCGTATTGATTAGAAGATACTTTTATAGCTAAGTCTTTTACGTTATGACACCTAAATTCATTCAACGAATTGAGGCTGCTTTTTCCTTTTTTAACATCAAATGGAATCACATGCGAATCTACATTTATTATGAATTCTAGTTCGCTATTGCGTTTCCCTTTCCAATAAAATAACTCAATGTTCCTTGCGGCCAATTCTGTTGATAAGAAATTTTCATAATAAATACCAGAAAGTACATTGTCGTGTTTCGATAAAAATGTTCTTGCATTTAGACCGCTTTGATAAGTAAATAAACCCATATCTGCTAAATATAATCTCATCAACGAATCATCACCTTTTATTAATGGGATGGTTACTTTTTCCTTAAGCAAACAGCACTGATTAACCACTTTAGCAGTTATTAACCACCCAATCGGATTAATCATGTCGCGGGTTTTCGCACCTTCTTCAGTTAACGAAAACTTAAAATTTTTATTTTCTTTGTTCAACTGTCTATAAATATCTTTATAGATAAGTCTGCTCCTGACAACTGATTCCGGTGATGCTTGATATAAGTCCATGTCCGCTAAATAATCATCATATATTTCTTTCAATTTTTCACTGACCTTGCTAAATGCAGTTATTTTATCTTCTTTATATTCTAAAAAAGTATCAACGGCCTCAGGCATACCTCCAATGAATAAAAAGTCGTTCACTAAATCCAAAAACTGTTTATGAAATGTTGCATCTATAGGAATATGCTTTTCAAAATGCTCTTTAATATAGTCATAAGCCTGCTTGTTACAATTGAATAAAAATTCGTCAAAAGTAAGTGGAAACATATAAAGCTGGTTAATCTTGCCAACCGGAAATAGAAAATTGCTATTTTTAGCATAACCGCCTCTTTTATGAGCGCTTCTAAAAATCTTTATTCTCACCAAAGATCCGGTGACTATTAGAGGTATATCTCTTCTTTGCTCGCAAAAATGCTTCATCATTTTCACGATAGGTAAGCATTCTTGAGCTTCATCAAAAATTAGTAAGTGATCTTTATCTGGTTTGAAATTGTAATTTAACTCGATATATTCTAGAACTTTAGCTAAGTTATTGTTTTTTTCAACAAAATCAACAAAATCATTATCATCCGAACAATCGATTCTTAAGTAACGGTCTTTGAAATACACCTTAGCAAAAAGCTCTTCTATGAGATAGCTTTTGCCTACCTGTCTAGCACCCCATATCATTAAGGGCTTTCGTTTTGGATCAGAAATCCAATTAATTAAATTTTTAATATATTTTCTTTCCATGTCTGAATTATATCATTAATTGCACCTTTTTGCAAGTTTATTTAGCTCAATAATTGCACCTTTTAGCTATTTTCTTTCGCTTCGCTTGAAACTTTGTATAATTAAATCGATGTCGATTTTTCTTCCTAATCTCATCTATTTATAGATGCAATAATAGTTTTTATTTATCTAGTCATCCCAAACCAGGGGTGGTAGGAATTGAGTCTTGTACGAGGCGTAACAAAATTCAATCTATCATCCTCTGGCTTTTTGGACTGATATGGCTGTACTTTTTAGCCGTTTTTGATACCGTGACAGATGACCTCAATAATACCAATTCGGGTCAAAAATGCCGATGTTTATTATTTATAATAAAAACGACCATGATAGGTCGTCTTATTTTCAGTTGTGGTCGGGATGACAGGATTTGAACCTGCGGCCTCTTCATCCCAAATGAAGCGCGATACCAAGCTACGCTACATCCCGATATCTTTTTTTGGCGCGCCTGACACGGATCGAACGTGCAACCCCCAGATTCGTAGTCTGGTACTCTATCCAATTGAGCTACAGGCGCATTAGGCTTAAATATCTTAATCAATGATCAACTAATATTCAAGCAGTCGATTGGTAGCTGAGGACGGATTTGAACCGCCGACCTTGAAGGTATGAACTTCCTGCTCTAGCCAACTGAGCTACTCAGCCATATTGTGGTGGATCTGAAGAGGATCGAACTCTCTACCTCCTGAATGCAAATCAGGCGCTCTCCCAGGTGAGCTACAGACCCAGCGAATAAATATTATACATTTTTAATTGTAATTAACAATAAATTTTTATTGATATTTAAAAATGCTATTAATTTATACATAAGAAACCGATTTGGCTTTGGTAGAACCGCTTTTGAATCGAAGGAACATCTATTTAGTAACGGTCGTCTTCATCATGTGGATTATCTTCATTCTCCATATAATCATAAACCATATAATTGACAAGTCTTCTTCTGACCTCTTTTTCAGGCAGTTCATCAACTAATTCCTTATATTTTTTACTTATTTCTTCGACTCTTTTATCGTATTCTCTTTCTCTTTCTTCCAAATGTTCATAATAATGATTTCTTTCATCTATTGCTTCTTGAGCTTCATCTGGAAATATAGAAAAATAGACCGCCATCTTATGTTTACAAATTGTTGATTTGCCAGCGGCATGAGGACAAGTACAAGTGGATTTTCTAGGGTGGTTTATATTTAAATGAACATGATAATTTTCTGTTCCTTCTACTTCGGCATCATACTCATATTCATTTATTTTGTTTATTGATTTAACTTTATTGTTTTCGAAGTATTCTAGACCTCTCCAGTAAGAGTTATAACTACATATTTCTCTCATTCCCATTATTGAATAATCTCCCAATACCCTGTTTTTCTTGATTCCATTCTTTTTAATATATCTTTTTTCATCAAACCTTCTATGTGGCTATAAATAGTAGGTTCTGATTTGCCTATTCTTTTAGATAATTCTGGAATAGTAATATATTTGTTTTTTCTAATTTCAGCTAGTATCGTTTTATCCAAAACATTTATCTTATCATTTATCTTATCATTTATCTTATCATTTAGAAAATTAGGATTTCTTAAAAATTTAACTCTAAGTATAAAGAAAATAGCTAGTCTGTAAGACAAAAAAAGAGTCTCTTTCTAAGACTACAAAAATATAAAAAAGTTTTACAATATCAAAAATTAAAAAATTCTTTGAATTTCTTAACTAAGGCAATGCATATCTATAATGCTAGTTTGGTTCTTGATTGATATTACCCAATAACTATATTTCTTCATTAGAATTAACGGACACGATTGTGCATCTACTATGATCAATTGCTATCCCGTTGTATGTCGTGTTTTTAATATTTCTGACATACCAATCTTTTGCTTCACTAAAAGTGTCAAAAAACATTGCATTATTAATGTTCGAGGTTAGGCCGCCATATTCAGCGTAGCCTTCAATCCCATTTACTAAAACTAATTTAATACAATAATATGTGTACATATTTACTCTCCTTTAATATGTAAATCCTGTTCTATCCATAACTTCTTTGTCAATTTTAAGCCAAAGTTTTCTCGCATCGTATGAAGATAGGCGAAGTTCTTTTTCAAGTAGGTCAGGTACTGCCTTATTAACAGCGTCTGTTACATAGCAACTAACATTACCAAAAGCGAGATCTTTCGCAAGTTGAACAACTTTAGGATCAAGTATTTTTCTTTTGCTTTCTATGCAAAAATCTTTAATCTCTTTTATCATAGATTGATCATTTAATGATATTGTGTCAATCCAGTTATAAAGAATATCAAAAATATCTTTGTCTTTTCTTTTGGCTAATTCAGCTATTTTATAACTATCAAGTACAATCTTAAAAGCTCGTTCAATCGCTTGATCTTCTGTCATATCGTTTTCCTCACTTATTTTTATATTATCATTAAAGTGTTAAAGAAGTGGCAAAAAAATCGTTATTATCAAAAATCTATTTTGTTTTATTAAGCCGGTTCTATTTAAATAGAAAATCAAAAAGATGAAAAGCTCCATAAAAAAATACTCAATACGAATTGTATCAAGGACTAAGTACCTAGATGTCTAACTACTACGAGAATGATAGAAGGAAGCGTTTTTCTTTAAGTTGAACCGATTTTTGAAAGTCGGAACCACTCGTTATTTTAAGCCATTTATAGCAAGTAGCACCATTTTTTTATCTCATCAGGATCTCAACTATCAATAAGTAACATTGATTTTGCAGATGGATATGGGATTTGTTCTTTTAGGCCACTATTTTCTAATGATTTAGTTTTCTTTGTAAGAAATCTATTATCGTAAACACCACCAAAAAGAATATCATCTTTATAAAGCATATATTCACCCATCATCTTTTTATAGGTGATTTTTTCTACTTCTGTTAATAATATTCTAGATAATCTTTAGAACTAGCCATTAATGACCTCCCAATAACCAGTTTTGTCAGACCCTTTACGAATAATAACGTCCTTCTCTTTTAAAGAAGCCAGTATTCTTTGAATCGTTCTAATACTAATATTCAAATCACGAGAAAGAATTTTTATTGTGGCGTTAGGATTCTTTTTTAATAATTCAAGTACTTTTTGTTCTCCGATAGTCAAATTTACACCGCCATTTACACTGCCACTACCGCGATAAAAGGTGAATCTAAAACCGTTGCCTGTATCTGTATAATCATAGGCGACATCATTCTCTTTAAGAGAATCAAAAGTCCTGCTGAAGCCAGTTGCGTATTTTTCAATAGTTTCATCGCCAAATAGTACGTCAACTATTTTAGGATTGAAGGGGATTGATTCAAGTGAACCATCTGCGAATTCTTCTGGTTTAAACGGTTTTGGAAAATGACCAGGAGAATAAATGGTTAGTCTATTGCTAAAAAAGCAAATCTCAAAATCAGTATTGGATTTATATAGCCCGTGAGCAAAAGCATTAACCACTATTTCTCTAATTGCAGTTAGTGGTATTTCTGGAACATCTGTTCTTCTAATTGAGCCGTCAAATTTCACCCCATAATTCATATGTGATTTTATATAGAGCATAGATTCTTCGATACACTCAAAAATATTTCCATGGAAGACTTTCATATCAATGAATGTATTTCTGTTTGTTCCTGCAAAAACAGCAAATTTAACAGTCACTGGTTTTTTAGATGAAAATAAAACATTGCCAGCATTGTTGAGGTTCCCACTTTTATGTATAAGATGCATCTGAACTAATGCGTTTTCCTTGGTCGTATATTTAAATGGGATTCTATTAATTGCATTACCTCTTTTTACGTAATTTTCAATAAAAGTGTTGTCCACAACATCAATTGATTCGAAAGAATCATCGTCTTCCCATTTAGAATAATCATTATTGAGAGACATAAAATAAGCATTTAACTGTTCTCTTTCCATGATTGGAGATTGTTCGTCGAATCTTAAATAATAACGATCATATGCACTATATGGAGGATTATTGCCACTAAAAGTGACTTCTATAAACGTTTTATCATCAGTTACTAATTCTTTTATTTCAAACATGCACAAAGGTTTTATATGCGCTCTAATTTCTTGAGTGATGGTTTTTCTTGTATCTTTTCCAACTTGCATTCCACACACATCACCCCAATCTTTTACACCGAAATAAAGGAGTCCTTTTCCGTGTTTATTTAAAATAGCAGACATATCCATTAGAGCCTGCCTTAATTCAGATGTCGTTTCTTTAAATTCAGTTGTTTCGTTTTCTTTTCCAAGATTCATAAAAATACCTCCAAGATTTACTATGCCATTGATGTTTTTTACTATGCCATTTTAACATGGCTATGATCGTCATTCAATGAAAATAGAAAAAATCCTCAATACGAATTGTATCAAGGATTAGGTACTTAGATGGAGGTTCCAGTCAGAGTTGAACTGACGCTCATTGAGTTGCAGTCAATTGCCTTACCACTTGGCTATGGAACCAGCGCGACTATCTTATCACTCAAAGAGATAAATCTCAATAATAGATTAATAAAAAGATTATCGTTTAAGTTGCGAGTGTTTTCTCACTATGTCAAAATATCGCCATGAAACTCGGAAATCCAAATTTAAAAGAGGTTTTTATCGAAGGTAATTCAAATCATTTTTATGCCAAAGATGAATCAATTAACCCAAGTGGTTCAATTAAAGACCTTCCTGTTTATTACATTCTTTCTTCACTTAAAAAAGAAGGTAAATTACATTCCAATAGTGTTGTGATTGAAGCAACAAGCGGAAACACTGGTATTGCTTTAGCTTATTTCCAAAAAGAATTTGGTTATAAAGCAATCATTGTTCTACCAATTAAAGCTAGCCAAGGAAGAAAAGATCTCATTCGTTCCTACGGTGCAACTTTAATTGAAGTCAGTGAAGGCGGAATGAAAGGTTGTAAGCAAAAAGTCCAGCAATTACTGGATGAAATTTCAAATTCTTTTGAATTTAACCAGTTTAATCAACCATTAAATGTGGAATCTCACATTGTCATCACTGGACCTCAAATTGAAAAAGCCTTACCAAATCCTGATTATATCTTTGCTGGCATCGGTACTGGCGGCACAGTTACTGGAGTCGCAAATTACTTTTTTGACCGTCAAAACCCGGTTAAAATTATCGGAATTGAACCAACTGAATCTCCATTAATCACAAAAGGAGTGGCTAATCCTCATCGGATTGAAGGAATTGGCGCAAACTTTATTCCATCAATTTTTTCTAAAGAACATTTAAGCGATGTTATAACAGTCTCCTATGAAGAAGCTTTAAAAGGTGATGAAATTCTCCATAAACAAGGATTCTTTGTTGGTGTTAGTGCTGGTGCAGCTTTATCTGCTGCAATTAACTACAGTAAAATTCATCATTTAGAAAATCAAAAAATTGTGGTAATCTTACCAGATAAAGGAGATCGTTATCAATGGTAGAAATCCGTAATTATGAACAAATCTTAAAACTGATTGACGGAAGTATCCGTCATCTTTTTATCAAAGATTGTGAAAAAGAAGATTGTATTTGTTCATCTTTATCCGCCATTGGTTGTGAAGACCAAGAAAAATATTTACTTGGTTTAAACAAAATAAAAAAAGATTTAGACGAAGATCTCCATTTCTTCATGGAATCAGATCCAGCAGTGGATAGTGAAGAAGAAGTAATTTACGCTTATCCAGGTTTTAAAGCGATAGTCTACTATCGCATTGCCCATCTACTTTATACGATGGGCTATAAACTATGCGCCCGAATTATTAGTGAAGAAGCGCATAGTAAAACCGGGATTGATATTCATCCAGCCGCCAACATTGGAGTACCTTTCTTTATTGACCATGGAACTGGTATTGTGATTGGAGAAACTTCCATCATTGGAAAACGAGTTGTTTTATATCAAGGTGTTACATTAGGAGCAATCTCTGTTAGTAACGCTCCATCAATTAAAGGAATTAAACGACATCCAACAATTAAAGACAACGTCACAATCTATGCGAATGCAACAATCCTTGGAGATATCGCCATTGGTGAAGATGTCGTTGTTGGATCAAACACATATATACGGGATGATATTCCACCTCATACAACGGTGAAAAACACTAAACCTGAATTAATCTTAAGAGCTCATAAATAGACCAAATGGTCTATTTTTTTAATAAAAAAGAGGCAGTCTTGATTACTGCCAACTTAATGAATGGCGGAGAGATGGGGATTCGAACCCCAGGAGGTACAAAGTGCCTCAACAGTTTTCAAGACTGCCGCTTTCGACCGCTCAGCCATCTCTCCGTTATGGTGGACCCAGTAGATCCCGACACTACAACCAGTCGGTTATGAGCCGAATGCTCTTCCTTTGAGCTATGGGTCCGTTTCGTGTCGCATAGTAATATAACACAATTTTTAAATTGTTTATAGCAAAATTCTTAAATCCATCTAGAATATTAGGGTTAAATAAATTTATGGAATACGTTGTTTTTAGTTTCTTAGCCTTACTTGCCTCTGTTGGAAATACGATCTTTAATCGCCTTGGTTCTAACCATGCATCTGCATTAACAAATGCGACTGTCAAATCATTTTTTATTGTGATTGCATGCTTTTTTATTTGCCTTGGTTTAGGTCATTTACCAAGGTTATATTCGCTTAGTTTAGTCGATTATATTTGGTTGATGGTGGTAGGCATTTTAACCGCGATTGACTGGATATTTTACTTTTTAGCGATTAAAAAGACGAATTTAGAAACATTCTCTAATTTTGTTTCGGCAGGTGTTTTATTTTTATCTAACACTTTATTTATGATTTTTATCTTTATGGGTGTTACTAATGGAGGTAAACCTCTCAATGTCACTCTTTATGTGATTGGTTTAATTCTTTTATTAGTGGCACTGATTTTTGTTGTTTTAAATAAGAAGATTAATCCAGAAGCAAAACGATTATGGGTGATATATGCAGTCATCTCTTGTTTAGCTTTTGCTTTCTTATTACTTATAGTAAAAGTTAAATTATCCCACATTGAATCTGATGTCATTTCTTTTCATCAAATATTAATTTGTTTTGTTGTGATGGCGGTTTCCTCTCTCATCACAAAAAACATAAAAGAATTAAAAATGATTCGTCCGATTGACCATATCTACATCTTTATTGGAGCAGTTTTTAATTCGTTACTTAATATCTTCCGATATCAAGCATTTTCTTATACAAACTGTATTCCAGCAATTGTCAACGTCATCATAGGTTTAGACTTTATTATCGTTTCTTTTGCGACAGTTCTTTTTTATAAAGCACATAATAAAGTCCAATTATTAATCGCAATTAGTTTAATCTTCTCTGGTATGGTTTTAAATCTAGTCGCAGGATTAATTTAAAAAATATCCGTAAATATATAAAAAAATCGATAAAATCATCAACAAAAAGCAGATAAATATTTATAATGAATTAGGTGAATATGATGAAAGATAAAAAGAAAAGCGTATTATCAACAAAAATCCAACGTCAAATTGAAATCTTACAAAAATATTATGATATCGATTTGGAAAATCGCATCATTACATTAGAGCTCAATTATGACCATGTTAGTGAACTATTTGAAGATAGTTTAGTTTCTACAAAGATTCCAAAATTTAATTCACAAATCTTAAAAAGAGTTTCCGAAATTATGGATTCTTTCCCACTTGAATTTGATATTGATTTAAAACTTAAAATTAATGATTACGGTGAATATCAACCAGAAATGATCTTAAATTCTTTTAAAGATGCATTAGAAATGTTTCATTACTCAATGCATCGCGAAAAATCAGGAAGATTATTAACCGCGGTTATTCTCACTTTAGTGAGTGTCGCGATTCTTTTCTTCCGTCAATTTGCTTTAGCAACTTCATTAATTACTGAAGAATATCTTCTTTCTGAAATGCTTGATATTACCGCCTGGGTATTCCTATGGCAAGCCGTGACGGTGTTATTTTTAACTCCAAATGAACTCCGTGAAATTAGCTTTAAGATTTTGACTCGTCTTCATGCAATTTCTCTACTAAAGAACGATCAATTATTAATGTGTGTTAGTCAAGATGAAATTCAAAGTCACTGGGTCCAAATCACCAAAGCTGAACGTCTTTCAAAAAGATTCTTAATTATTGTCGGTGCTTTCTCTTTAGCAACCGGTGTGATGAACATTATTAATTCCACCCAACTATTTATTCTAGTTGGTTCTTATGACGCTGTATCAATCATCTCATTTATCTTTGTTGCATTAATTGAAGGTGTTGTTTCCATTGGTGGTGGAATCGGAGCGATTTCCCTCTTTCGAGATAAAGGACCATTACAAAAATTCGTCGCAATTTCGGCATATTTATATCTAATCGCTGATATTCTAATTGTTGGTTCTTTAACTTTTGCCTACCTCTTTGGTTGGTTTAATGGTCGAGATGTTGTCTCACTATTAGTCAGTAACAGTATCTTCATTATTGTTTCAATTTTATATTTCATTTCTTATTGTGTTTTAAGACATGTTCGAAAGATCAATCAAGAAACTTATGCTCAACGAAAATCTCATTCAACAAAATCAATTAAGTAGTGGTCCTCTACTAAATGAAAACGGCGAACTAAATGAAGCCGGTTTTTCATCTTCTTTAATTCGAAAGTATGATCGAAGTCAAATCAAAGGATTAAAAACAAGAATTAAAGAATGGGACTATTATTATTTAGGTAACAAAGATTTTGGTGTTGCCCTAACGATTGCTGATAACTCTTATATGGCGCTCGCATCAATCTCATTTTTGAATTTCAAAACAAATGAGCAAATTACCAAATCAAAAATTAAACTATTTAGTTTTGGAAAACTTCATTTACCAAATACTTCTAACGAAGGAACTACATCGATTAAATGGAAAGGTTTATCAATGTCTTTTGAACATAAAAATGACCAGCGAATCCTTTCTTGTTTCTTTAAAAACTTCTTTAATCATAAAGATCTTCGTTTAGAAGTTGTTTTACAAGAAAATAACCAGGATTCGCTGGTGATTTCCACGCCTTTTAAAAAGAAAAAGCATTTCTATTATAACCAGAAAATTAATAACTTAAGTGTCAATGGATACGTCAAAGTAAATGATGAGTTTTATTATTTTGATGAAACAAGTAGTGGCACTTTAGACTGGGGTCGTGGTGTCTGGACTTATCATAACACTTGGTACTGGGCGAGTATCAATGGAGAATACTCAGGAAAACGAATCGGTCTTAATCTCGGTTATGGATTTGGAGACACCTCTAAAGCCACTGAAAATATTTTCTATTTAAATGGTGAAAGCTATAAACTCGATGATGTTCGTTTTGATATTCCAACACAAAAAAATGGAAAGCACGAATATCTTAAACAATGGAAGTTCCGTTCAAAAAGCGGTGATATCGCTCTTACTTTTGATCCAATATTACATCGCCATGCAAATATGAATCTACTTTTATTAAAAAGCTTACAAAACCAAGTCTTTGGCTTATTTAGTGGTTATATCATTGTCAACGGAAAAGAAGAATATTTTGAAAATATTCCTGGATTTGCTGAAAAAGTTGATAATCGCTGGTAATTGTTGTTGCACTTCATTTTTTCTTAGTTATAATAATAAACGTTATCGCGGAGTAGAGCAGTCCGGTAGCTCACCAGGCCCATAACTTGGAAGTCGCAGCGTTCAAATCCTGCCTCCGCAACCAAATGTCTAAAATGCACGTATCAAATGGGTACGTGTTTTTTATTTTTCTGTAAAAAAGACCTCTTTTTGAATAAGGCCATTTTTGGTTTTCAGCTCCTCTATAGGCTTTTTATGTTCGAAGAAACTTAGAAAAGTTGGGATTTGAAAGTGTTTAAGTCCTTCATTTGCAAGCTCAAAACAGGCATAAAAACAGACACCAGGTCGAGACTCTGTTCAAAAGCATATGCAAATAAACACAGATACGGTAAATAATTATTTTTGAAATAAGGCGTTGATCATTGATTTGACAGCATCTTTTTCTTTATCAGTTAATGCTCTGTATTTATTGAGAAATTCTAGTTCTTCTTTAGAAACATGCGCCTTCTTTTCATCACTTTCAAAGAATTCGGAAAGAGAAATACCAAACGCTTCACATATTTTTTCAAGCGTATCTACTGTAGGACAGGTTCCTCTAGCAAACATATTTGATAAAGTTGACTGAGTTAAACCGGCTTCATAAGCCAATTTATATGTAGACCAGCCTCTTTCCTCCTGCAATTTCTTAACTTTTTCTAATACGTTCATGTGTGCATTGTAATATACATCTGCGTTGCACATAAAACCCACCTGAAATATAATTAATATACATTTGGGAAGTAGATAGTTTTCAAGTGGCTATCTAAATGGTGATGGAAGTATGGCGAATATATCCAAAATTAAAAGAGATCGCATGATTGAATTTCTTAATAAATTAAAGAATGTTCATTCTGACGACGAATCAATTTTAGCCTTAAATGAAATCGAAAATCATTTAAAACAGAAAAAATTTGGCTTGATTTGGGAATCTCACACCGAAGATGTTGATGACCAATTAATAGAAAATATACCAGTACTAACAGAAGTCGCAGAAAGAAAAGTAGTTATTGATCCATCTCTTCCTTTTAATTTTGTTATTGAGGGAGACAATCTTCATTCTTTAAAGATATTAGAGAAAACACATAGAGGCAAGATTGATGTTATTTACATTGATCCTCCTTACAATACAGGAGCTGAAAACTGGAGATATAATAATAATTACGTTTCCAAAGATGATACATATAAACATAGTTTATGGCTTTCAAAAATGTACGAAAGAATTAAAATAGCAAAAACATTGCTTTCTCCAACTGGCTTTTTCATATGTGCAATTGATGCTAACGAACTTTTTACAATTGGATTAATGTTAGACGACATCTTTTACGAAGATAATAGACTTGGATTAGTTACAGTTTTACATAACCCAAAAGGCAGAAATTTTACAAAGTGGTTCTCTGCTAATAGCGAGTATATGCTTGTTTATGCAAAAGATGCTTCTAAAGCATCATTTAATGACGTTGCGTTAGACGAAGAAATAAAAGCATCATTTAATCTTTTTGATGAATCTAACGGAAGAAGATATAGGCTCGAACCGTTCATGCGTTCAAGAACTGAAACCTTAAGAGAAAACAAACCTAATTTTTGGTATCCGCTATATGTTAGTAGCGATTTGAAAACCATTACTAGAGAAAAGATTGATGGATTTCATGAGGTCTTCCCAATTGCTGCGAATGGAAAGGAAGCAACATGGATCAATCTTCCAGAAACTTTTGACGAAAAAAACAAAATTGGGTGGTTTGTTGCTAAAAATGAAGGCGGGAAAATTGTTATATATCGTAAATTATATGAACAACAGGTTTACAAAAATGTATGGCTTAGCAGTAAATACTATTCGGAATTTAATGGAACTAATGTTTTAAAAAATATCTTAGGTAAAAATATTTTTGATTATCCTAAGTCTATTTACTTAATGGAGGATATTTTAAAACTAACATCAAAATCAAATTCAATCGTGCTCGATTTCTTTGCCGGCTCTGGAACAACCGGACATGCGGTAATGAATTTAAATAGAGAAGATGGTGGAAATAGAAGATTCATTTTGTGTACGAATAACGAAAATAAAATTTGCGAAGAAGTAACATATCCACGCGTTAAAACTGTTGTCACAGGAAAACGTGAGGATGGAAGTGATTATTTTGAAGAGTTTAAATATTTACTAGATAGCAAAACTATACTCTTTGAAAAGAAATTATCACTAAGCGTTCTTAATTCGTTCAAAAGTGTTTCAAGAGAAATTGATGAGATTGTAAGGAAAGAAAAAGATAATTTTGATGAAGTCAAAGTGTCTTTTGAAGGGGATAAAGTTTTAGTTGCTGGAATAAAGAAAGCCTTAAAGCCAGGAATGCCTAAAGGAAATATAAAATATTTTCGCTGCGAATTTACACCAAAACGCCCCGAAGAATATCTTCTTAGCAACGCATTATCCATCCACATCAAGGAAATGATTGAAATACAAAATGGTATAGATATTGATAATAAAACCGATGTATTAATTTTGAATCGTGAAGACATAAAAAAATACATTCTAAGCGAAGAGAATTACAAAAATGTAAGAAGGGTATGGGTTAATCAGAACCTCATACTAAATTCCACAGAACTCAGACTTCTTAAAGCGAAGAATTTTACATATATTCCAAAAGAATTTTTTGGAGAGGAATTAAAAGAGGCAGGCGAATAATATGTTTACAAAAGACCTTTACGAATTTCAAAGAATCCATGAAGAAAGCTTGTTAGAAAAATGTGCTGATAATGCACAAATGATTCTTTCTGCTCCCACTGGGTCAGGGAAGACAATTCTTGCATCGAAATTTATTAATGATTATCTCGATGAAAATCCAAATACAGTATTTTTATGGCTGTGTCCGGGTGCTGGCGGTTTGGAAAAACAATCACAGGAAAGTTTCGAAGAATCAACTGCAGAAATACCAGATGGCGATGTCTATGATTTTATCAATGAATCTGATTGTTCTGGCCATGTGTATTTCATAAACTGGGACAAAATCAATCGAACTTCTAACACAGTTCTTAAAGAAGGAGAGCACAAGAACTTAATGGAACGAGTTGCTGATTGTCATAGAAATGGTGTTGAAATATTTATGCTGGTTGATGAGGAACAACGATTTCACGATGCTGCTGAAAGATTCATCAATGAAATGAGTCCTAAACATGTATTAAGAATTTCGGCCACACCATTAACAAGAAACTCTTATACAGAAGTAATTACTGATGATGAAGTTATTGGAGCTGGCTTGATTGCCTCAAGCATTTCGATAAATGAAGGAGTTTCTAATGCGCTAGAAGAAAACAATAATCTAGATGATGATTTGCTTTTGATTGAACTTGCAGATAGAAAAAGAAAAGAAATTCTAGCAGAATATCAAAATAGAAACTTAAGTATTAGACCATTGGTTCTAATTCAATTTCCTAATGGAAATCCTGATTGGATTGAAAGAGTAAAACAAAGACTTTCTGATATGGGCTATGGTGACAATTCTGGACTTGTAACATCCTGGTTTAGTGGCGATCATCCTGATGATGTAGACGAAATTAAAAAACTTGATGGCAAATATGCGTTTATTTTATTTAAACAGGCAATAGCGACTGGATGGGACTGCCCAAGAGCCAAAATTCTTGTAAAATTACGCGAAGGTGGAACTGAAGCGTTTAATATTCAAACTATTGGGCGTATTCGTAGAATGCCTGAACGTCATCATTATGACGATGATTTAATTGATAGATGTTACGTCTATACTTTGGATCAAAAATTTAAGACTGGTCTTACTGACGCTATAAGTGATACTTTCTATAGTTATCTTTATAAAAAGAAAGAAGACGCTCCTACGTTTGGTCTGATTAAAGAATGCCTTGATGGCACAGATAGATATGCAGTTAATCCTGAGGCAGTGGTCAAAGTAGTACACGATAAATTCCTGGAGAAATATGATACGAATCACGATGGAAAATTGACTATTCCTGAAATGAGAGCAGATTTTGGTTATATTTTTGATACGAAATTGAAAACAACAGCTTTTGAAGGTGTTGCTAGAACAACAAGGGATATAAGAAATCTAAATGCTATTTTTGGTGGTGAGCATCAAATTAATAACCACGATGATGGCTTTATTATTCGTGATGCAAAGAGAAGAATAGCTGCAGCCATGGGAATCGATGAAAATATTTCTAATAATGCCCTTAGAATTTTGTTTGGACCTTATGACAAATTTTTCAACGTGTATTCCGAAGAAGAAATCGCGTTTGAAGCAAAATATAAACTTATCAACGAAATGAACTTAAGAGAATTCAACGCGTTCTTGATTAACAACAAAGAAAAGTTGATTGAAATATTTAGTGAAATCAGCGCCGGAGAAATTGCTGATATTGAGCAAACTGAAATTTTGAGGATTAAATGGGATGCGCCAAAAGAGCAGTATTACAAAATGCATAAACGTCTTGCCGGTAGAAGAGTTATGAACGTCAATATCTTCAAAGAATATCGTGACAACATTCTAATTGAACCAAATAGAAGCTATTCTGAAAGACTTTTCGAAGCTTATTGTGAACAAAACAACAACACAATTGAGTGGGTTTACAAAAATGGTGATAAAGGTATGCAATTCTTTAGTCTTGTTTATCACATGGCCTTTAAGCGAGCCAATTTCTATCCAGATTATATTGTTAGAACTAAAAATGGTGAGACTTGGATTATAGAAGCAAAAGGCGGCACTTCTGCCGATGGCGAATCCAGAAATATTGATAGTTATGCTAAGAACAAATTCGAGGCCACCAAAGAATATGCAGACAGACATCCAGAGATTAAATGGGGTTTTGTGAGAGCCGTTGGAAACAATTTGTATCTATCGAATACAAAATGGACAGAAGATCTGTTTGACCAAAGTGTTTGGAAGCCTATTGAAGATTATCTTTGATGAAAAATAGTTAAATATTTATTGCCAAAAAACCATTATTCAATGTGTGAAAAGACATTTGACAGTAACCGAATAGATAAATATCTATCGGTTTTTTGTTTTTATATTGTCTTGCATTCGATTTCCTTATTTAAAAATTTCATCGCAGTTGCTTGTTTAGTGGTCTTCTTCGTTCTTCTTTATGTGTTAATGTTCTATGTTTTCCACAAGTGGATTAAACAAGATAACAAAGCTATTAAAGTCTTCGTGTGTGGTCATAAGCACGGAAAAGCACGACTCTTAACCAAATCACTCAAAGTGATGTATCGTTTTGACGAAGAAGTGTTCAACACAAAAGAAGAAGCTCTAAAGTAACAAAATAGATTAAACAAAATGTAAAAACCTCCTAGTGTAAAATTGCATTAGGAGGTCTTTATTTACTTTATAAAAACGAATGCTGCTTTAATTTAAAAAGTTAGAGATGATTGGTTTTAAGACATCAGTTATCACGGTGTAACCTTCTTGTGTTAGGTGACCCCCATCAACAGAATATTCTTGTTTTAATTCGTTGGTAGTTGGATCAAGAAGTGGATTAAATAAATCAGCGTAAACATAACCGTATTTTGCGGCGATTTTTTCAATTTCAACGTTGTTTTGTCGGGCTTTTTCGTTGTTCTTCGCCCAATCCCCCGTCATTGATGTTAATGAACATAAAATAACCGAGGTTTGCGGTAGATTTTGTTTGATTTTTGACACAATTGTTTCATAGTTAGTTAACATCGTATCAAAGTTATTTGCACCAATGAGCATCGAAATAACGCATCATAGGCAGAGACTTGTAATCTCTTCTCTAAACCGATGGTGGTGTCACCTGAGATACCTCGATTAGCAACAGTCCAATATGGATAAAAATCTTTTAAGTTATAACCTTCTGTTAATGAATCTCCAAGGAAGACAACATCAATGTTTGTTAGATGTTTGTTTTCTTCATTAAAAAGATTGCATCGGTCGTTATAATGGGTCTCAAACAAGCGAATCGCTAAATCTTGCTTTTCTTGGTCAGCCTTTTTTCGCTCGATAGCATGCGTAATAAAGTAGGTTCCTAATCCAGTTGTTGCTGGAAGAGCAACTAATAAAGAAATGAAAACAATTTTTTTCTTGTTCATGTCTAGCATTGTCGCACTTTGTTTTTACAAGTTCAATTTAAGAATTGTACTTCCGTTTTAACATGTGGCACTTTTGTGGCGCAAGAAAGAATAACATATAAATGAAGTGAACCCCGAAATGGAC
>DEWP01000011.1 GCA_002363735.1 Caryophanales bacterium UBA3207
GAACTAAATAGGGTTCAGTTCATTTGTCGGTGATATTTTTAATTTTAACCAAGAATTGCTGGTTATTTTAGAATTTTCTTTAATGTATGATAAATACCGTTATGGTCATTATCTTTTAATGAAATATAATTAGCTTTTTTCTCGATTCCACCTTTAGCATTTTTCATTGCAACTGCAATACCAGCATACTCAAACATTTCAATATCGTTGGTTGAATCTCCAAAGGCAATAGTTCTTTCTTTTGGAATGTGATAGTAATCTCCAATCGCTTTTAGAGCAGATGCTTTTGAAGTAGAAAGATAATGTAGTTCGAAATATGGTGAACCAGTCCAAAATCTAGCAGCGATGTGAGGATATTTTTCTAAAATCTTCTCGATTTCTTTAGTCTCTCTATATTCATATGGGGTTTGGACGATACAAGTCATTGGATCCTTGTCTAATGTTTCCTTTAAATCGCCATAATGAATTGTCATGTTTTTATACCAGAAAAATTTATCTAGATATGAATCAGGTTTATCAACCCAGATTTCATTATCTGTTTCACACATAACATTAAAAACGTATGGTTTAATTGCTTCAATAATTTCAATAATTGTTTTTCTTGGAAATTCAAAAGCAACAGGTTTAAAGTTCTTATCAAATGGAGAAAAATAATAAGCTCCGTTATAACAAATCATCGGAGTATCAATTTTTAATTGATAATAATATTTGTAAAGTGCTCTTGATGGACGACCAGAGGCTAAAACAATTTTGTGTCCTTGCTTTGTGAGTTTTTTTAAATAATGTTTTGTTTTAAAAGAGATGGTTTTACGCTCGTTTAGGAGCGTTCCATCCATGTCAAAAGCAATTAAAAATGGTGTGTTAGTTTTCTCCATTATTTATGGTAAAGTCCAATAACTTTTTGGACTCTCTTTAATGTTTCGTTTGCGACAATTGATGCGCGTTTTGCGCCATCTTTTAAAACTTCGTCAACTAATCCTGATTGAACAATTTCATTATAACGTGCTTTATAAGGTTCCATTTCTTTGCAAACAACATCAGCAACAGCACGTTTAAAATCTCCGTAACCTTTTCCTGCAAATTCATTTTCAATTTCTTCGAATGATTTACCGGTTAATGAAGACATAATAGTCATTAAGTTAGAGATTCCAGGCTGTTTTTCTGGATCATAATGGACTTTTGCTTCCATATCAGTCACAGCAGACATAATCTTTTTACGCATCACTTCAAGTGAATCGTTTAGATAAATATCACCTTTTGGATCAGATTTAGACATCTTTTTGCTTGGATCGGATAGAGACATAATACGACTTCCAACTTTAACCATTTCAGCTTTTGGCATGACTAATGTTTCACCATAGCGATTGTTGAAGCGGTGGACTAAATCACGAGCCAGTTCAACATGTTGAACTTGGTCTTCTCCAACAGGAATTCTTTTTGCATCATAAATGACAATATCAGCCGCCATTAAAACAGGGTAAGCAAATAATCCTAATCCGATAGCTTCGGATTTCATCTTAGATGATTTATCTTTAAATTGGGTCATTCTAGAAAGTTCGCCCATATAAAGATAATTTTGGAGAATAATAGCAAGCTCAGAGTGAGCTGGAACATCGCTTTGAAGGAAAATTGTTGTTTTCTTTGGATCAAGACCAGCGGCTAAATAATAAGCAACTAAATCACGAGAATTGTTTCGTAAATATTCTGGATCAATTGGTAAAGTTAAAGCATGAAGGTCAGCGACAAAAAGAAACGCCTCGCCTTCTTCTTGGACTTTGGCAAAGTTTTTAATTGCTCCAATATAGTTACCTAAGGTTAATTGACCAGTTGGTTTAATTCCACTAAGAATACGATCCATAAGAGATTCCTCCAAATAATGGCTAAATTATAATGAGCCTAATGCTACTTGTCAATTTTATATAATTGACTTTTGAGCATTAAAATATACAATAAATAGCATGATTAAGGTCTATGTTTCTCCAACTTGTTCATCGTGTCGAAAAGTTAAACAATGGTTTAACGAACAACACATTCCTTTTGAAGAAAAAGATATTTTTAAATCGACCTTAAAAGATTCTGAACTTAAAGAAATTTTAGAAAAAAGCGAAAACGGTACTGATGATATCATCGCTACTAAAAGCAAAATCATGAAGGAACAAAAAGTTGATTTAGATAATATGACTATTTCCCAAATGATTGCATTTATCCGTCAAAATCCTTCTGTTTTAAGACGACCGATTGTGGTGGATGATCGTCATATTCAAGTTGGCTATGATGCTGATGAAATGACCACCTTTATTCCAAGAGCAAAAAAATTCATCGAAGTTAATTGCTCCGATGAAGTTTGTGAGACGTTAAAGAAATCAAACTAATCTAACGAAGTATATTGATAACACGTTCCAATTTAGTGGACGTGTTTTTTTGATATTTAATTCCGTATTTACTAAGGAATTCCTTTAATATTTTTTCAGCGTTTTTCATGGAAGAAGATTCACACTCAATTTCATACTCTTCTTTATCGAAATATGTGAAGTGATCAAGAGCGATTTCTCCATCATCAATTTCGATTGTTAAACGTTGATTATGAAGAGTACCAAAAATTGAAAAATCACCAGCAATTTTTGGATAAAATTTGTGTAAATACCTATTTATTTCGCCACCAGGAAACTCGTTATTAAAGAGAAAATTTTCAAATTCTTTTGGGCTTAATTTTTGGTTAATTTCAAGTCGTCCTTCATCACTAGGAACCTTCATTGTGAGTTCAACAAAATCCTTTTCTTGGCGAATTCTTAAACCAAGTTTTTCGTTCGATAAATCAAATGATGGAGTATCAATATAAAAATTTGTTTGATATTGAAAACGAGGATGAGCAAAAGAAGAAACAATTTTTTCGTATTCTTCTCTTGTTAATTTACCCTTCGCTTCAATTTCAATGTTTTTACTCATTTTTGTATAAATATGATAACATTATTTACATGGAAAACTTAATTATTTACGGCGATGCTTCAAAAAACTCATTTAATGAGTGGCTTGGAACGTACGGATTATATATTTCATTTGCTTTGGCTGGAGTGGTTTTTTTAACAGTTCTTGGTTTGTTCCTTTACACGTATATTAAAGGAAAGAAACAAGGTCCAATGACCACAAAAGCTCCAACAAAAGTTATTAAAAATGAAGCTGTTTTAGTTGCTTTAGGTGGAGAAGACAATATTCTTGACCATTCTTTGAATGGTTCTAGAATTATTCTCGTCTTAAATAATTATGATGTTGTCAATGTTAACGCATTAAAAGAATTAGGTGTTTCTTCTGTTGTTAAAATGACAAATAAAATCACCCTCGTAATCAAGGGTGATGCTTCTAGTTTTTATAAAAGCTTATTTTAATTATTTATTAAAAACGTGTGTTTTAATATCTTCGACTGGTAGACCAATAACGTTATCAAAACTACCTTCGATATGATGAACTAAATCGAATTTTTCATCTTGGATTCCATAAGAACCCGCCTTATCCATTGGAGATCCACTTTCAATATAGGCTTCAATTAATTCATCACTCAATTTATTAAAGTAGACATAAGTACGAACTGTACGTGTGACTTCTTTTTCTTTTGAAACATAAGTATAACCAGAAATAACAACATGTTTTTGGCCGCTTAATTCATGAAGCATTCTTCTAGCGTCTTCTTTTGATTTTGGTTTACCCATCACTTCTCCATGAAGAATAACGACTGTATCGCAGGCTAAAACTTCATCATTTGGATATTTAGAATAAACATCATAAGCTTTTAGCTTACTTAATTCTCCAGGAAGATCATGAGCAGGAATGTGAAGTGAACTTTCATCAACATTCGCTGGAATAACAGTAAATTCTTTAACAATCTTTTTAATTAGTTCACGTCTACGTGGTGATTCGCTAGCTAAGATGAGCATTATTTCATATCCATAACCACTGGGATAACGAGTGGTTTCCTTTCACTTTTAAAGTAAACATAGTTAGCAACACTACGACGAATTTCGTTTTTAATATCTGCAAAAGTGACCTTTTCAGCAAGCTTCTTTTGGAGTGAAATCTCCACGATTTCCTGGATATTTTGATTAATTTCGTCGTTACTAACAAAACCTCGAGTAATAATTTCTGGTCGACCAACTAATAAGGATTTGCCGGAGTTAATTGCGACAACAACAGCAACTAATCCGTCTTCTTGTAAAATTTCACGGTCTTTAATAACAGCTTCATTTAAGCCACTTATATCTCGACCATCAATATAGATTGGTTCGGCCGGGAAATGTGGGCCTCTTGTAACTTTGTGCTTGCTTAAAAGTAAGCAATCACCATTTTCTAGAACAAATGTATTTTCTTTTTTAACACCAACAGTTGTTGCTAAATCAGCATGGATCTTAAGCATACGATAATCTCCATGAATTGGCATAAAGTATGTTGGTCTAACTAAACGTAGCATTAAACGTAATTCTTGTTTGGATGGGTGACCAGAAGAGTGAACAGCATAAAGAACAGAGTTCTTTAAAACATTCGCTCCTTTACGGACTAAGATGTTGACGACTTGGTCGATAAAGACACCGTTTCCTGGAATTGCACTTGATGAGAAAACAACTGTATCGCCTGGATAAATAGTGACATCTTTATGTGTTCCGTTGGCAATTCTAGAAAGAGCTGCCATATCTTCACCTTGAGACCCTGTACAAAGAATACAAATTTCATTTTTCTTATATTCGTTTAAATCTTGCGGTGTGATAAATGAAGAATCTTTTACTTTGATATAACCATAATCACGAGCAACTTGAACCGCAAATTCCATTGATCGACCGAGAATTAAAATTCTTCTTCCGTGCTCAACAGCAACTTGGCAAATTTGTTGAATTCGTGAGATATTTGACGAGAAAGTTGAAACAATCACTCGCCCATGTGCAACATCAAAAATTTCATTAATTGATTTTAAAACGTTTGATTCACTTGGTGTATATCCTTCAATCTCAGCATTGGTGGAGTCACTTAAAAGAAGGTCAACTCCCTCTGAACCAATTCGAGAAACTTTATCAAGTTCAAATTGTTTTCCGATTGGTGATAAATCGATTTTAAAATCTCCTGTATGAACGATTCTTCCGTGTGGAGTATCGACAACTACTCCATAAGAATCTGGAATGGAGTGAGTGACATAAAAGAAGGAGACTTTAAATTCTCCAATTTGGAATACGCTATTTTCATCGTATTCTACGATGTTAATTTCTTCTCGAATACGATGATCCTGTAATTTATGTCGAATTAAAGCGGCTGCTAATTTTGGAGCATAAATTACTGGAACATGGACATTTTGGACTAAAAATGGAATTGCTCCAATATGGTCTTCGTGACCATGCGTGATAATTAAAGCTTTTAGCTTTTGACGAGCAGAACGAATCTTTTGATAATCTGGAATAACAAATGATACTCCGGGATGGTTTTCATCTGGAAACATGACGCCGGCATCAATCACAATTAAAGAATCATCCGATTCAATACAGTATGTGTTTTTACCGACTTCACAAAGACCACCTAAAGCATAAATAGATATTGGGCCTGTTGTTGTATCCATTTAAACCTCCTTTCAAATTTAAATATAATTGGACAATAATAGACGAATTATCTTCGTTGGAATTTGATTATTTTATTTTAATGTATTTTTATAAATAAATACAAGTAGAAATAAGCAAGTTAAATTAATTCAGAATTTTCAATTCTTTCAAATGGGTCTTTTTTAGAAATATGATCATAGAAAAGAATACCATCTAAGTGATCAAGTTCGTGTTGTAGAACAATTGCTTCATAACCACGAGCAGTGATAAAAACTTCTTTTAATTGTTTTGCATCAAATGCTTTCACAATGATTTTATTTGAACGGTAGACATAACCTGGATGAGCATCATCAACGGATAAACATCCTTCTCCACCTGATAGAGCAATTTTTTTGACTGATTCGGATACGATTTTTGGATTGATTAAGCGGTGGTCAACCTCTACTTCTTGATCATTAATGTAATCTTTATAGTAAACCACAAGCATTCTTAAATTATGTCCGATTTGTGGGGCCGCTAAACCAACACCTTCACGGATATTATGTTTTTTCGCATATTCTTCATCTTGAGAAAGCACTAAATAATCATGCATTTGGTTGATTAAATCCAAAATCGCTGGATCGTTTGGATTAGTGACCTCTTTACATCTTTCTCTTAATGAAGGAACCTTGTCTTTAACAATTTTCAGTTGTTTACTCATGCGATTATTGTATCACTATTGATACAAGAATGATATGATAAATAACATGGATTCAGAGTTATATCGTGAAGTTTATCAATTGAAGAAGTTAATCAAAAATGACGAACGTTTTTTAGCACTTCAAAAACTTGACGAGAAACTTAACCAGGATGAAGAAGTAATGCGATTGTCTTATCAAAAAGAAATGGCTATTGTCTCTTATGAAGACGCATTAAATCATTTTGGGAAAAATAGTGTAGAACTTCAAAAAGCCCAGCAAAACTTGGCTAAATGTAAACTAAATCTCGATAATCATCCTCTTGTTAAAGAATATTATTTGGCTTTAAAAAAAGTCCGTGAAATGGACAATCAAATTAACGAAAAACTTTTTCAAGATTTTAAGTTGAATGAGGAAGAAAAATGATTCGCATCACTGGTGGAAAATTTCGTTCTAGGAAATTAGTAACTCCAGAAACAAGTCTAACTAAACCAACAATGGATAAAGTTCGTCTTGGTGTTTTTAATGCGCTTGGTAATGATTTAAGTGGATTAAAAGTTTTGGATTTATTTTCTGGCTCAGGTTCATATGGCTTTGAAGCTCTTTCAAGAGGAGCAATTTCCGTTGATTTTGTAGATCAAACAAAATTTAGTAAAGAGGCAATAAAACAAAACGCTCTCACGCTTGGAATTTCATCATATGAGTTTCATTTTAATGATGTCCTTTCATTTTTAAATGAAACAGAGAAGAAATATGATCTTATTTTTATGGATCCTCCATATAAATTAGACATCATTAAAGACACGTTAAAACTCATTGATGAAAGAGATCTTTTAAATCAAAATGGTGCGATAATTGTTGAAAGTGAACAAGAAATCACATTTAATGAAAAATGCAAAGACCAACGTCATTATCGTTATGGTCTTGCTCACGTGTATTTATTAAGGAAATAGATATGAAAAGAATTGCGATTTATCCAGGATCATTTGATCCAATTACAAACGGACATTTAGATATCTTAAAAAGAGCTTCAAGAGCTTTCGATGAGATTATCGTTCTTGTCGCAGATAATGTAGAAAAATCATCTCGGTTCACCGTTCAAGAACGACTAGAGATGATTCAAGATGCTGTAAAAGAGATGAAAAATGTGACAGTTGATTCGACAAGAGGATTGACTGTGAAATATGCCAAAGAGCACGGAGCAAAATTCCTGATTCGTGGTCTAAGAGCGGTGAGTGATTTCGAATATGAATTCACTTTAAATGCCGCTAATGAATACATTGATCACGACATTGATACCGTCTACTTTATGTCGACAATCGGACATAACTTCATCTCCTCGAGTTATATTAATTCTTTATATAGTAGTGGAGTTGATATCTCAAACCTTGTCCCTAAATCCGTGATTAAAATGTATCAACAAAAAAAGTAAGTCGAACGACTTACTTTTTTTCTTAATTATAAATAATTAACTTCTTTCGAATTTACCTTGATGTGTCCAAGCATCATAGATAAATTCAGCTTTATTAGCATCAGAGTTTCCACTGGTTCCAACTTCTTCAACACCAACGAAGGCATCGGTGACACCTTTAGTAGCATCTGGACAGCTACTGGAGAAGTCCACTAAGAACACTGTTGGAGTACGGAAGTTATCTGGATCAGCTTCTTGAATTGCTTCGATATCTTCATCGCTAAGACCTTTATTGATGTGGTATGGGCTACCCCAAATATTTCCACCAACATTTTCAAAGAATGAAACGTGTCTTTCTAAATAAGAAATAAAGGCAGTTTTTTCTGAGTCAGAACCATCAGACATAATTTCATCGGTGAAGATGGTCACGATGTGGAATGGTTCACTATTTCCTTTGGAATAGATTGTGGAGAAGTTTTCTTCGAAGTATTCAAAACCACCTTTAGCAGAGTTGCATTTATCGCAATCTTCAGCAACATACATTAAGAAGAATTTATCGCCTAATCCAAAACTGGAATCAATTTTGTTTGTTTGAGTTTCAATCGATTCATAGATTTGGTTGGTAAGCTTACTAGCTTGACTATCTTCTCCGCCAACTAAAGAAACTTGGAATTGACGGTAATATGTTTCAGCTGAGGAGGCTTTTGCTTGAGCATCTTTGATCGCGTTATAAATTGGTTTAATGGAGAACATCACACCAAAAATTAATCCAACGATTAATAATGGTTGAACCCATGCTGTTTCGCGAATCCAACGCCAGATCTTGGCGAAGAATGCTCCAATTGCTCTTAATACGATCATTTTGCTTATCCCCCTAAACGCGGTGAGTGTATTTTAACACTATATAAATATAGTTGCAACATGCTTTTTTGTCAAAGACATTTATGTCTCGATTTTACTGATTTTCCTATGCTTTTTGTCTAATTCAGCATACAATATTGTCGGTATTTGAAATGAAACACAAACAAAGTTTACACGATAGATATCAATCTTATTTATATAACCATTTATGGTTAAAATTCACTGTTGATTACGGGACAGCATTTTTAGCTTCTGTTGTTTCTGCGGCAATCTTCGCTTTCGGTATCGTATGTTTCATGAACCCAACACTGACTGACGGACAAACAACTCTCGAACTTGTTTCTGGTGGTTCATCTGGTTTAGCCCAGGTGATTGCGTCATTACTTCGTGTCTTTGGAGTTCAAATTGAAGCAGGTAATACATTATTTTTCTCGATTGCTTATTTAGTCGTTAACGCTCCTTTAATTGTGCTTGCTTTTAAAGGTATTGGCGTTAGATTTGCTTCATTTACATTAATTAATGTTTTGTTTGTTTTCGTATTTTCAAACATTTTTAAAGGTCAATTTTTCCAAGAGATTGCTACATTGATTAACAATCATGGTGGTTTCTTGTCTCGTGCGCTATTTGCTGGTATGTGTACAGGTCTATCAAGCGCGATTGCATATAAATTTGAAACAAGTGCTGGTGGCTTTGATATCGTGAGCTATTATGTCTCGCTTAGAAAATCAACAACTGCTGGAAAATATAGCGTGATTATTAATGCCATTATCATCACGATGTTCTATTTAATTTATGGCTTTGGTGGTGAAAATGGTTCAGGTTTTGCTGGATTTTCTACATGGGCCACAGCGATTGCGTGTGTCTTCTTCTCGGTGGTTTATTTGTTTACCGTGATGCTTGTTGTTGATGCAATCAACGTGAGAAACAAAAAAGTTCAAATTGAAATTAATACTGTTAATTCAGATTTACCAAGAATGTTACTTGCTCGCATCCCACATGGTTTAACGGTGGTGAAGGCTAAAGGCGGATATTCTGGTCAAGATCGAATTTTAATTTATGTTGTTGTCTCTTCACTAGAAGTGAAAAGTGCAATAAAATTAGTGAAAGAAGTTGATCCAACAAGCTTCGTGACAGTGAAATCTCTCATCCAAGTTTATGGACGATTCTTCTCACAAAAAGTTCGTTAATGAGTAAAAAAAGAATTATTTTTAACTGGATTATTTTTGCATTAGCAATTGCAATTAATATTTTTATTTTGGTTAATGGATTCTTAAACGGAGACGTGTCCACGAAAGAATCAGATGGTTTTTCAAAAGCTGCTGCTGATGTAATTAACTCAATTTCAGAAGATACTATTACGAAAGAAAACTTTCCAAAATTTGCTGGATTCAATAGAAAACTTTTTGGGCATTTCCTTTTATTTACAGCAAGTGGATTAACCTCCACATTTGCCTTTCATAATTTCATCAAGCATCCAAAGTTAGGAAAATCATATTTTGTTTTATGTTTTTCTTTCTTGTTTGGAGCTGTGATTGCGGTGCTTTCTGAACTCGCTCAGTTAACGACAAGTGGACGAGCTTTTTCCGGTATTGATATTCTGATTGATTCAGGCGGATATTTACTTGGAGCATTGATTATTTTCTTATGTTTATTTATTTGTGAACTGAAGAAGAAAAAAACTGCAGTTTTGCAATAAAATAACCAGCAATTCTTGGATAAAAATTAAAATTTGGGATAAAAAAAGATCCCATTTTTTTATTAAAAATTTCGGGATCATTTTCGGCGGAGAAAGAGGGATTTGAACCCCCGCGAAGCTTGCACCTCCTACCGGTTTTCGAAACCAGCCCCTTCAGCCGCTTGGGTATTTCTCCAGTTGGCGATAATTATAGCATATTCATTGATAGATTGTATAAGAATGTGTTTAGGACATAAGGACGGTTAATCTTTGATTAGTTTAGGTTATTCTTACAACATTTGTTGTATATAAAATAATCACGTGTATAATATTTGTTATGTTCGTGATTGAAGGTGCTCGTTTAAATAAATATGCTCTTATAGCAGGTATTTTATTTTTGCTTGTTCTTTTGCTTTTGATCGTGATTAGTTTCATCGTTAGCAAACGCAAAGATCAAATCTTTGCAGGTAAAATACAAGATTCATCTAATTCAATCCGTGTTTTTAGACTTGATATTAAAAATGATCGAACAGATTACTATAATGCCGCATCAATTAGACGTCGTCGTACTTCAACATTAACGAACTTCTATAACATGTTCCCATCAAATGAGCGTGAACGTTTAATTGAATGGATTGGCGCTTTACTTGATAAAAATAGTGATGTCCCACAAACACTAGAAATCTCTGTTATTGTTCATCGTAATCGAAAGAAATATTTTACTTTACTGCAAGTTACCAAGATTGATTATGATATGCAAATCATTCACCTTGAATCACATCTACTTCGTTTCATGAACGTATCTCGTTCTAGAAGAAATAACGAAGGATTCTATAAATTTTCAACTGAAGCAGCTTTATCAGAAGCTTTAAAAGCCAAGATGAATCGAGGCTTTACATGCTGCGTTAAATTCTTTAGAAAAAATACAACCGAGAAAATTTCTCGTCTTGATTTTGCCACAATTAAAAACGCCTTTGTTCCATTCATTAGTAAAGATCGAATGATGATTGAATATGGAGATGACGAATTATTTATCTCTGATTTTAAATCAACAATTCGTGGTCAAGTTGTTCAAACATTACATACGATAGAAGTTGAAACAAGACGTCGATTATCAGTTAATGCCTCAATTGAATACATTGGTTATACAATCGGAATTATTGAAAATAAATTAGTTAATTCATCATTAGAAAAAATTATTGAAGAAGGCGAAAAACTCGCTAATATGGCTCAAGAAGAAGGAGCAGAATATCTCTTCTATGAAGAAAATGGAGATGCTGCTACCCATGTAAGTACACAAAATTATCGTACTGAAGTTGAACGTATTATCGATGATAAACGTTTCCAATATTTATATCGTCCAATCTACGATGCCGGAAGACAAAAAACAATTGCTTATCAATCAATTATTAAACCTTTAGATTCATTCTTTGGTTCAATTGAAGAGCTAAAAAGCTATGCTTATAAAACAAATGATGACCGTGAATTATTCTCGACATTAGCAAGAAATGCTATCTCAAGATTTATTCAACAAAAAGATGAACGTGTTCCAACATTATTCTTTGATGTTAGTTATAACGAAATTGTCTATGTGGCTCGAACATTAAGTCACATTAATGGAATTAAAGATATTAAAGTCGTTATTTGTATTTCAGAAGAAGACTTTATTGACTTACCATCCATGTCAACTGAATCAGTTGTCGCGATGATTCGTAATCTTCGTAGCAATGGTTATGCTGCCGCTTTAAAGATTCGAGATAAGTCTAACTTAACTCTTTTACCAAAGATTTATGAAACATTTGATTACTTCATCATTGAATCGAATGCTTACATCAATAACAAGAGTATGACGAAGTTACCAATGTTCCAAAACTTAATCGAAAGTTTACTTAAATTCAACAAGATTCTTGTTGCTGAAAATATGACTTCTTGGGATTCAGTCGAACTTCTAATTCGTCTAGGTATCGAAATCATTTCTAGTGATGTTATTTCGCCAAGTGATGAAAATGTTCTACCAATCTCAAAGAAAACAGCAATGAAAATCGACAAAATGGTTGATTAAAAAGGAGATCAAATATGGCTCAAATGAAAAATGATGCAATCACACGTCAAGAAGATGATTTTGCTCAATGGTACACTGATGTGTGTAAAAAGGCTGAACTAATGGATTATAGTTCGGTGAAAGGATTTATTATTTATCGCCCTTATGGCTATGCCATCTGGGAAGAAATTCAACATTATTTAGATGCAAAATTTAAAAACGTCGGTGTTGAAAATGTTTACATGCCTTTAGTAATTCCTAGCTCACTATTTCAAAAAGAAAAGGATCACGTTAGTGGTTTTGCTCCAGAAACATTAATTGCCACTATCGGTGGTAAAAATAAACTTGATGATGAATTAATTATTCGTCCAACAAGTGAAGTTTTATTCTGTGAACATTATAAAAACATTATCGAATCATATCGTGATCTTCCAAAACGATACAACCAATGGTGCAGCGTTGTCCGTTGGGAAAAAACAACACGTCCTTTCTTAAGAGGCAGTGAATTCCTCTGGCAAGAAGGTCATACTATGTACGAAAGTGAAGAAGAAGCACGTAAAGATGCTTTAAGAATGCTTGAAATCTATGATGAAATGGGTCGTGATTTATTAGCCGTTCCATTTGTTAAAGGAATTAAAACCGATAAAGAAAAATTTGCTGGTGCAAAAGAAACTTATTCGATTGAAGCTTTGATGCCAGATGGAAAAGCACTTCAAAGTGGTACAACGCACTACTTTGGAGACGGTTTTGCTAAAGCTTTTGGTATTTCTTTCTCAAATAGAGAAAATAAACTTCAAGCACCATTCCAAACTTCCTGGGGTGTTTCTACTCGTTTACTTGGTTCAATTATTATGGTGCACGGAGATGATAATGGACTTGTCTTACCTCCAAAGGTCGCTCCAATCCAAGTTGTCATTATTCCAGTGATGATGAAAAACCCAGAAGTTATTAAGAAAGCAAAAGAATACTATGAACTTTTAAAGAAGGCTGGTATTCGCGTTAAACTTGATGATTCTGATCGTTCACCAGGATGGAAATATGCTGAATATGAAATGAAAGGTATTCCACTTCGTTTAGAAGTTGGTCCAAGAGATATCTCAAATGGTGTTTGCGTTTTAGCAAAACGTAACGATGGACAAAAACTTGTTACAAAAGAAGAAGATGTCGTAAAAGAAATTAATCGCTTAATGGAAGTAATCCATAAAGAAATGTATCAAAAAGCATTTAAATATCTTCTTGAACACACTACCGAAGCACATTCCATTGAAGAACTTGGAGAAATCCTTGACCGCGGTGGATATGCAAAAGTGATGTGGTGTGGAGACCAAGCTTGTGAAGATAAAATTAAAGAACTTTATCAAGCTACAGCTCGTTGTCTACCATTTGATCAAGTTTCATTCGATCACAAATGTCTTGTTTGTGGTAAAAAGGCAGAAAAAGTTGTTTTCTTTGCCAGAGCATATTAATTAACTAAAACTTCAAAAGAACCGACAAATTTCGGTTCTTTTTTGCAAAACTTGAATATTTTTATTTCATTAATTGATAGATTTTTAGGAAATCATTTGATAAAGGATATTTTTCCAAATCCGATTCTTTAACAAAGAAGATATCTCCCTCTTTTGAAGATTTAATCTTGCCTTGAAAATCTTTTGTTTTAAATAACATTGCAAGATGTCGAACATTATCTCCAAAATTATTCCATTCAATATAACCTCTTGGTTCTAAAGAAGATACATCTAAACCAGTTTCCTCTTTCATTTCTCGTTTAACAGCGTCAATGATATATTCATCGTCTTCAACATGTCCTCCCGGAAATGTTAGACCTGGCCAATCTTTTTTAACTCGGTTTTCAACAAGAAAACTTCCATCATCTTGATAAACCATGCACATAATAGTTAATTTAGTTATCTTTTGCTTGTGAGAGCGATCTTTTTTAATAAATTCTTCATTAAATGTATTTTGAATCATATCTAAATTATTCTATAAACATCATTAAATAAAAAGTAGAAGATACCTATAAATATAGCATTAAACAGTGTTTATAATTGCGTAGCCACTAAAAAATAAAAAAAGATACATAGTATCCTATTATTTAGTGTCTCCAATTGTCGATACACGTACAGGTGCTAAAGTCCAATTGTCGATGAACATACAACTTCGACTAAAATAGCCTCGCGCTGTTGTTTTGGTCGAAAATATGTTGTATTATATGATCGAGGTTGAATCATATGGAATATATTAGAACAATTGAAAGAAAACTCAATGAGATAAAAAGTGAATATGCTGTCATCACTATTTATGGTGCTAGACAAGTCGGAAAGACAACAACTGCTGGCAAAGTATTCGGAAAAGAAATGGCCATTGTTTCTTTGGATGATCTGGAAAATAGAATGCTGGCAAATAAAAACCCAAAGCTCTTTTTAGAAGCACATCCTTGGCCGATTATTATTGACGAAATACAAAAAGCCTCGCCTCTTCTAGATGCAATCAAAGTAGTGGTGGATAGCGAGAAGAATAAATGTTTGAAAAACAATGCGCCAGTTCCACTCATGTATGTTTTAACTGGTTCCAATCAGTTTGAATTACAAAACATGGTATCTGAATCACTGGCAGGTCGTACTGCAATATTGAATATGGCATCGCTAGCAAATAATGAGTTAGAAGAAATAGACGGAAACATATTTAACCCTGATTTAGATTGTTTGAAAGCAAAATATGCCAAAATCAAAGACAAAAATCTTTATCGCAGTCGCAAGGAAATATTTGAAAGAATATTTAAAGGTGGAATGCCTGAATATATTGCTAAAGATTTAAATAGAGATACTTTCTTTAGTTCTTATATTGCCACATATATCGAAAAAGATGTCAAAAAGATAATTAATGTAGATAAAGAAGGTGACTTCTTAAGATTTTTAGATTATATGGCTTTAAGAACCGCCCAACAAATCAATTATGATGATATTTCAAGAAATATAGGTATTGATGTGAGAACTGTTAAAAACTGGATTTCTATTTTAGTTACTTCGGGAATTGCTATTTTATTAGAACCGTATGCAAAAAATATGTCTGATAGAATAACCAAAGCCCCTAAGTTTTACTTCATGGATACTGGCTTGTGTGCATACTTATGTAAATGGCAAAATGCCGAAATGCTTGAAAACGGTGTAATGAATGGTGCTTTTTACGAAACATATGCTGTTAGTGAAATTATTAAAAGCTACATAAATGCTGGTGTAGATTATAGAAGAAACTTTTATTATTATCGCGATAAAGATAAAAAAGAAGCTGATTTAATCATTGATTATGTGGATCATATATCCCCAATTGAGATTAAAAAAGGCATTAATCCAGTTAACAGTAGTTTCAATTTCAATTTCTTAAAAAAATATGGGAAGACAGTTTCGAAAGGAATCGTGATTGATTCAAGAGAAGATTTATTCCCGATAAATGCAGACAACTGGTATTGTCCGATTTATATGATTGGCATTTAAAAATCCCCTTGGACAAAATCCTTGGGGAAGTTTCACTTGTTTGGCGGAGCAGATGGGGTTCGAACCCATGCACCGGTAACCCGATCTAACGGTTTAGCAAACCGTCCCCTTGAGCCTCTTGGGTACTGCTCCAACGTTAAGTATTATAACAAAGATATTTTAATATTAAATGAAATGTTTTGATTTTAGATAGTTTAGGAGCTGTTTTAACGCTAAAGCACGATGCGAAAATGTATTTTTGATTTCTTCTTTAGCAATTCCAAAACATATCTTTGCTTCATTTGAATAAAAGATTGGATCATATCCAAAACCATGTTCACCTTGAGGCTTATCTAAGATTCTTCCTTCGCAAATTCCTTTAAAGACAATTGGATGATCTTCAACATTTAATAAAGTAATGACACAAACAAAGTTTGCTGATTTATCTTCATAATCTTTCAGCATCTCAATTAATTTAAGGTTAGCAATGGCATTACCGCCATTTTCTTTAGCAAATCTAGCAGTATGTAAACCGGGGAAATCATTTAAAGCGTGAACGCATAATCCAGAATCATCAGCGATTAACGGCATTTTAGTAAATTTTTGTAGAGCTTCGGCTTTGATTAATGAATTTGCTTCAAATGTTGTTCCGTTTTCATCTGGATCAACGTGAATCCCTAATTCTTTTGGAGAATGAACTTTAATTCCATATGGAGAAAACATCTCTTCATATTCATGAATCTTATGGTCATTATTTGTTGCAACTAGTAAATCAAACATCGTTTTTATCCTCGATTTTATTTCCATAATTCTTATTCTTTTTTCGAATAAACCAATTATATAACAGAGTTATCTAATTTTATAAAAAAAGCTTCGATTTTCGAAGCCATATAACAATCTCAGTGGAGCAGATGACGGGAATCGAACCCGCATAATCAGCTTGGAAGGCTGATGTTCTACCACTGAACTACATCTGCACTGTCTGGCGGACCGTAGGGGAGTCGAACCCCTCTCGCCTCCGTGACAGGGAGGCATAATAAACCGATATACCAACGGTCCTCAGTGCGAGATAAATGTTATCACATCTTTTACGTATTGAAAAGAGTAATTTTTAAGAAACAAAACGAGTTAATTGTTCAAGTGGCATATAACCTCTTTCCACTTTAACCATTTTACCGTTCTCAAAGAGAAGAATTGTTGGAATGGACATAACACGGAATTGACGTGCTAATCCTGGTAATGAATCAACATCAATTTTAATCACTTTAATTCCAGTTTCTTTTTCAAGTTGTTCAATCACTGGTGAAAGCATTTGACATGGTCCACACCAATCAGCGTAGAAATCAACAAGAACTTTTCCTTGTTTAATTTCTGATTCAAATTCAGCTTCTTTTTCTAAATATTTAATCATGATTAACTCCTCCTAAATGAGTAAAAAGATCACAAAGATAATTGCAATATGTAGTGGGAAATATGCATAAGCGCCATATTTAAACCACGCTTTATTATATCCAAGTTCTCCGCTATATAAAAAGATAAATATTACAGCACACATTGCGTAAGCTTCATGAGCAATATAATAGACATCTCCACCTGGTATAAAGCTTAATAAATAAATAATTAGGACACTAATAAAGACCACGAAACACATTAAAATGTTTACAAATAGTCTTTCATAAGATGTTCCTTCAAGTTGATCAACTCCATAACCAAAGTTTTTCATCATGATTTTAGCTAGTGGATAGGCATAGAAGAATCCGAGTGACAAAAGTAGTGCGAAGATGTTATAACCACTTCGAAGATAGAACGGGAACCATAAAACTTGAATATCTTGACTATTTTCAATGCTCATCACAACAAAAGATAAGATGATGTAGGCGATTGGCAAAATTGCCAAGAACGATAGACGATTCTTCTGTTTTAGTAAATATAAAGTCACACCGCACAAAAGAAGATCAATAATTGGAGAATAAAACCCATAAATATCCATAAAGCAGTAGTGGATAACAATTTGTCCAATTAAAATTAGACCTGCTAAAATTCCTAGTCTTAAGGCATACTTTCCAAAGTTCTTTGTATGACGTACACCTTCGACTAAAAGAAGAATAAATAGTGGAAATCCTAGACGTCCTAAAATTTCTAAAATATCCGCAATTTGCGGTGATATTTCATTAAAATACATGAATTTTGCAACGTGATCAAAGGTCATTAAAACTAAGGCAATTACCTTAATTAGAAACGAGCTTAAACAGTGGTAGGAAAACTTTTGATTCATACTAAATTAATGATGAAATACAAGAAAATAAATTGTTTACAACATGAGCAGTTGCGCTTGCAGCAAAACCAAAATGATCATAAACAAAAGTAAAGGCAAATGCTGCGGAAGCATAATAAGGAATATTGATTAATTCATTGACGATGTTGTCTGCGGCAAAATCAAAATGAATTAATGTAAAGATAACAATTGTTAGAACGTATGCAAAAATACGATTTTTTCTTTTTAAGAAATCAAATAAACCAACTCGGTAAGTTAACTCTTCACAAACTGGACCTAAGAATCCGAAGACAATAAGCGAAAACAATGGATAAATTTTAATTAGTGAGTCCAATGATGATTGGTTGTTATTTGAGGCAACACTTACACCAGTAACATCGAGGATTACTGAGTATAAAATGTTGAAAGCATAAATGAAGGCAAACGCGAAGATCGCACCTAAGTAAGCTTTCGATTTTGTAAACGATTTTAACAAGTTTTTTACACTCGGCATTGCTATAAATAGCAATAATGTAAAAATTAAGCAGTAAGTAATCGAGTTAACAAACATCGAAACTGGAGCACTTGTTAGATAGCTTACAATAGCATTTTTATCGCTACCATATCGGCTTTGTCCAACAAGCATAAAGATAAATTGAATTAAAGTTCCAATAATTTGAAAACCTAAAAATCCAACTCCAAACAAAAGTAGTTGACGTTTAAAATCTAATTTTTTCTCTTCTTTTTCTTTGTAAGTTGGATTTGGAGAACCACAATATGGACAATAACGACTTACTTCTGGATATTCTTTATTACAATAAGGACATTTCTTTAACATCGTAAGTTGATTATACAATTTATTCTTTAAAATGTATAATTATTCACATGGTAACAATTCTTGAACGTCGGGAAATCACATTAATTAGAGATCGCTCATCGTTTATTGGGATTCTTTTGCACGTCAAAGATGTTAACGAAGTAAAAGTCTATTTAAGTGAGATCAAAAAACAATATCCAAAAGCAAAACATTATTGTTACGCCTATTCTATCCATGGAGTGAAGAAATGTAGTGATGATGGTGAACCTGCAAAAACTGCTGGAAGACCACTAATGAATTTACTTGAAAAAAAGGAAATGGATGAGGTTTTGCTGGTAGTTGTGAGATATTTTGGTGGAATTTTACTTGGTGCATCTCGCTTGATGTCAACCTATTTAGAGACCGGTGTTCAAGTCGTTGAAAGCGCCGAATTATTAAACATCAAACAAGTCTATGTTTACCGCATGGAATTAACTTATAGTCAATTTGATGATTTAAAACGTCTTGCGAAAATGTTTTCATTTTCGTTTGAAAATACATCCTATGGGGATACAATTATGGTTGATGTTTTAGCCCCAGAAGAACTTGGCGAAACACTTGTAAATAACTTTCCACAAGCACATCTAGATGTGGTGGGAACAAAGACGATATATGAAAGATAAGAAGGTAAAGAAAAATGATTGATGCTAATGAATATTCAAAAAGAAGAAATAAAATTCTAACTTTGTTAGAAGATAATTCGATTGCAATTTTATTTGCTGGACAAGCCAGAAAGAAAAGCGGTGATGAATCTTTTCCTTTTGACGTCAATCGGAATTTCTTTTATTTGACAGGCATTGAACAGGAAAATTCAGTTTTAATGCTTGTTAAGTGCGATGGTGAACTTAACGAATATCTTTTTATTGATGAAAAAAATGAAAAGATTGAAAAGTGGACCGGAATTAAATTAACAGTTGATGAAGCTAGAGAAATTTCAGGAATTAAAACTGTTTTACTTCGATCAACATTTGAAGGTAAGATTGATGCCGTCTTTGCTAACAACATGTCGCACTTTGGAGAAATTGACCAAGTCTACCTTGATTTAGAAAAAGAATTAAAGATCGACGAATGTGTTTCGACAATTCATTTTGCTGACCAAATTAAAGAAAAATATCATGTTAACGTGGTCGATATTAATCCACTTGTTTTAAAAGAAAGAATGATAAAATCACCAGCAGAAATCGGTTGTATTCGTGAAGCAATCGAAACAACTGATCTCGGAATTCGTAACGCTTTAAGAGTGATGGAACCAGGTCGATATGAATATAATTTGCGTAACGCTTTTGAATATTCAATCTTTGAAGAATATGGAACAACGCTTGCGTTTTCGACAATTGTTGCTGCTGGTAAAAACGGAGTCATTCTTCATTATCCAGAAGCAAAAGATGTTTTAAATGACGGAGATCTTGTTTTATTTGATTTAGGTGCTGCTAAATCTCACTATTCTGCGGACATTTCTCGTACATTTCCAATTAATGGAGTGTTTAGTGAGCTACAAAGAAAAATCTATCAAATCGTTTTAGATTGTAATAAAGCCACAATTAATTTTATTCGTCCAGGTATTAGCCTCGTTGAATTAAATGAATTTGCAAAAAACTTCCTTGCTGAAGAATGTTATGAAAAAGGTTTGATTTCTTCAAAAGAAGATATTAGCCGTGTTTATTATCATAGCGTTTCACACCATCTTGGATTAGACACGCATGATGGAAACGATCGTAGTAGTCCTCTTGAGCCAGGCAATGTTGTAACGGTTGAACCAGGATTATATTTTGCTGAATATAACATCGGTATTCGTATTGAAGACGATGTTTTAGTTACCGAAACCGGAAGAGAAGTTCTTTCTAAAGATGTCATTAAAGAAGTTAACGATATCGAAAGATTATTGAGGGTAAAACATGAATAAATACATTCTCGTTATTGACCAAGGCACAACTTCATCAAGAGCAATTCTTTTTAACAAAGGTGGATTAACCGTTGCTTTTGCCCAAAAAGAATTAGAAATTGAATATCCAAAAAGCGGATACGTTGAAGTAGACGCTAATGACTTGTTTGCTGGTGTTGTTGATGTCATTGAAATGGCTTTAGATAAAGCAAAAGTCGGTTGGGATTCTATTGCCTGTGTTGGTATTACCAATCAACGAGAAACCACAATTGTGTGGTCAAAGACCACAGGATTACCAGTTTCGAATGGTATTGTCTGGCAATCTCGTCAATCTCAAGAAATCTGTGATCGTGTGATGAAACACGAAGAAATGATTCATGAAAAAACTGGGTTAATTATTAACCCTTATTTCTCAGCATCCAAAATTCGTTATATTCTTGATCATCTGCCAAGAGGCCAAGAAAGAGCTGAAGCGGGTGAACTTTTATTTGGCACAGTTGATTCTTGGTTAATTTATAAATTAACTAAGGGTGAAGTTCATGCAACTGATATTACTAATGCTTCCCGAACAATGTTATTTAACATTAACACCAAAGAATGGGACGAAGATTTGTTAAAACTATTTAATATTCCAAAATCAATGCTTCCTGAAGTTCGTCCATGTGACGCTAATTTTGGAAACATTACTTTACTTGATAAAGACACTCCAATCACTGGTGTTATAGGTGACCAACAAGCTGCTTTATTTGGGCAGAATTGTTTTGAAGCAGGAATGTCTAAATCGACTTATGGAACTGGTTGCTTCATGTTAATGAATATTGGCAATAAACCAGTCTTTTCTAAAAAAGGATTATTAACCACAATTGCTTGGGATCTACACGGAGAAGTCTCCTATGCTTTAGAAGGTAGCGTCTTTGTTTGTGGATCAGCGATTAAGTGGTTACGTGATGGTCTTCACATTATTCGTCATTCAAATGATGTAAACATCATGGCACAAAGAGTACCTAACACTGGTGGAGTTTATTTCGTTCCAGCATTTGTTGGACTTGGAACACCATATTGGGATGATGATGTTCGTGGCGCATTTTTTGGAATTAGTGCTGGAACAACATTAGATCATTTTGCTTTAGCAACTCTTCAAGCAATTGCTTTCCAATGCAAAGATGTTTTCTCTGTGATGGAAAAAGAATCAAAGATTAAAATTAATCGACTTTATGTTGATGGTGGTGTCACAAACAGTGACATCATGCTTCAATTCCAAAGTGATATTTTAAACATTCCGGTTTCGAAACCAACTTGTCTTGAATCAACAGCAATTGGCGCGGCATTTATGGCGGGTCTAGGTTCAGGCTTCTTCTCAAGTCTTGATGAGATTAGTAACGCGCATACAATCGCCAAAAATTTCCATCCAAAGATGAATCAAAATGAAGCTAAAAAACTCTACAAAGGATGGGAAATTGCCGTCAAATCCGCAATAAAATTTAAAAATTAAAGATGAACAATATTTTAACTCGTGAGCAATTTCTAAAACTTTATGACCAACTTCAAGTTAGTCCATTAATTGATCCTGAAGTTGTTTTTGAAGCATACGAAGTTGCCTATGAAGGTGCGATTGAATTAAGTCACTCGAATCTTTTTGGAAAAGATATTCCAGTTAGCTCACTTCCTTTAGTTCTTTATCTAATTAATGAATTTGGATTCTATTTAGACTCTCATCGTGTTGATTGTCAAAGCTTAAAAAACAACGATGAAGTTCTTTCAAAAATTGTTTCTTTAGCAGTTGATAAATATTTTACAAATGAACATCTTAATTATAAAAACACTAAACTAACATCGAAATTTTCACCTGTTGTTTCAAATCTAGATTTATATTTAAACTTCATGCTTGGAATGCTTTCACGCTTCCAAAAAAATAACCCAAACGAAACTCTTCTTGTTGATGTTTTAAACAAAGGTTGTTCGATTATGAAATCGATTTTAGATTTAATTATCGATGGATTTGGAACAGAAGCTTTCTCCTTATGGAGAACACTTCATGAAAATGAATGTATTTTAAAATTATTAAGTGAATATGGATCTCCGATTCAAAATAAATACGTTAAACACCTCAAATACGGTGTTGCTTTTCGTGGTGGAATCAAAGATAAAGAACAAGACGATAAAATCTTTGCTGAACTTAAAGAAGAAATGCGTGCTTTAGATTTAAAAAGCAAAGATATGAAAAAATATATTGAATATGGATGGTTAACAGCTGTTCCAAATTATAATGAAGATAAACAATTCAAATTTAATTTCCGTGATGGAGTGGAACGTCTTGCCGGATTATCATCTTATTCAAAATTATATGAAATGGCTTCTGAAATCTCTCACTCTTCGCCAATTCTAATTTATTCAAGAGATGAATATTATTTGAGATTAACCGTTCTAACTCTATATGAATGTTTCTTCCGATATGAAAAAATCTTTTCTGATGTTTATTTAAATGTTGTTTCTAGTGAAGAACAAGAAAGATATCGTCAGATGAAAAAGACTTATTATTCAATCCTCTTTTATATCTACGATCAAGAAAAAACACGATTTCAAAAAACATACGCAAAACGTGTAGAAAAATAAAAAACATCCAGGAATTGTTGGATATTTCCGAAATTCAATTGACTGGATGTTTTTATTTTTTTCTTATGCGCCTTCGTAGCAAGAGCCACCAATGAATTCTCTCATTAAGGAGTTACATGGGACCCATTCATCAGGCATATCGTCGAAGTATTTAAGCATGCGCATCAATCTTTCGGCAACTGGGAAGTACTTGTCTTCACGGTCGACTGCTTCAAGAAGCGGCATGGCGTATTTCTTCATCACACAAAGTTCATAAGAGAGCATTGAGTTGTAAACATAATCTGCTCCTTCTTGTGTGTCATAAATCCATTTAAATTCACCACGACGGACACTTGGCCACATTCCGAATGTTTCTTCAGCAGAAGCTCCACGGAACTTATAGTCACGAACTAATCGGCGAAGTAAACGTAAGTCTGTAATGGAGACTGGGTTAACATTGTCGAGGTTAATTTGTGCTTGTGGTGCAATAAAGATTTTGAATTTTTGGTGTCTTGGAATTAAGGTTGTCATACGATCATTTAACGCATGAATACCTTCAATAATGATTGGTTCAGTTGGTCCAACTTTAATGACTCTTCCTGGAACACGTTTTCCAAGTTTGAAGTCAAATTTTGGTAATTGAACTTCTTTTCCATTAATTAAATCAAGCATATTTTGGTTAAATAATGGAATATCAAGAGCTTCAATTGATTCTAAATCTGGTTTTCCATCTTCATCTTTTGGTGCCTCTGCTTTGGTTAAGTAGTAGTCATCAATCGAGATTCTAATTGGTTTTAAACCTCTTGATAAGAGTTCTACTCTTAAGCGGTTTGCAAAAGTGGTCTTTCCAGAACTAGATGGACCAGCGATACAGATTAAACGAATATTATCGATATCTTTTTCAATCATATCGCCAAGTGTAGTTAACATACGGTTATGACGAGCTTCACAAAGTTGAATGAAATCAATCACACCATCGCGGTGGATGTGTTCATTAATTCCGGCAACAGAGTCTGCTCCAGCAATCTTGCCCCAAGTATGAGACTCTTTTAGAGTCTTACCAAATGTTGGAGCATCTTCGAATGGTGGAATTTCGCCTCCACATTCGCTTCGTGGATATTGCACAATCATTCCTGGTGCATAATGACGAAGTTTATAAGATTTTAAATAACCGGTTGATGGAACCATTCTGGAGAACATGTAGTTCATATAACCATTGCAGTTATATAAGTGAACAGTTTTCTCTGGACGGTATTGGAGAATAGCAAGTTTATCATCAAGATGATGTTCACGATAAATTTCAGCAGCTTCTTCTTTTGTATAAACGCCTCTTTCAAGTGGGTAATCAGCTTTGATAATCTTTTGCATTTCTTCATCAACTTGTTCGACAAATTCTGGTGTAGCGTATGAACCTTCATTTAAGAATTGAACAAAGATTGAACGTGAAACGTTATAGCAGAAACGAACTTTTAATGTTGGATCAACTCTATTAATTGCCATTGCTAAGACAAAGCGAAGTGAAGATTCATATGTGTGAATCGCATCTTGGTCTTTCACAGTTAAAAACTCGATATGTGCGTCATAATAAACTTCATAAGTTAATTCACGTACTCTGTTGTTCACGCGAGCACAAATATAGGTCTTATCATCTTTTTCAAGAAGATCGAGAAGTTTCACTTTTGAAGTAAATGTTTTTTCTTTATCAAAATACTTTAATGTAAATGACATTGGGATTCCTCCTTATATATCGTGATAATAATTTTAAATGAAAATGATAATCAATACAAGCGCTTACATACGCACACATAATTAATTTTTCTTTACTGACTTATATAATTTTAGTAAATTATAAGCAACTGTTATATTCATACTAAAGGAGAATTAAATAGATGAATTCAAAAGCAATGGTTTATATTCAATCTGGTGGTCCAACCAGCGTGATTAACACCTCTTTATATGGGGCAATTAAGGAAGCCCAAAAGCATCCAGAAATCTCTCATATTTATGGATCGCTTAACGGAATTGAAGGTCTTTTAACCGACAATCTAATTGATTTTGGCAAAGAAGATCCTGAACAAATCGAACTCTTAAAACAAACTCCAGGTTCCATTTTAGGAACTTCTCGTCATAAACTTCCAAAAGACTTTCATGATGAAGAATACGCCAAGATTTTAGAGACCTGTGAAAAGCATAATATTGGTTATGTTTTCGTGAATGGTGGTAACGACTCCATGGATACTTGCTACAAACTTTCTTTGCTTTGCAAAGAGAAAGGCTTAGACATTAAAGTTATGGGCGTTCCAAAAACTGTTGATAATGACCTCGCAGTCACCGACCATTCTCTTGGTTTTGGTAGTGCGGCAAAATATGTTGTAAACACAGTCAAAGAAATTATTTTAGACGCTGTTTGCTACAAGAAAGGCAAAGTCTACATCATCGAAATTATGGGAAGAAATGCTGGCTGGTTAACAGCAGCTGTTGATCTCCTTCCAGAAGAGGCTCGACCAGACTTAATTTACCTTCCAGAAAACAGATTTAATATGGAAGATTTCCTTGCTAAAGTAAAAGCTCTTTATGAAAAGAAAGGAAACGCAATTGTTTGTATTTCCGAAGGAATTATCTTTGAAAGAGATACATCAAATGCTCGTGTTGACTCCTTTGGTCACATGCAACTTGGTGGTGCTGGAGCAGACCTTGCTAAAATCGTTGAAAATAAGCTTGGCTATCCAATCCGTGCCATTGAATTATCTTTACCACAACGTGCCTATTCGTTCTTAACAAGTAAAGTCGACTCTGATGAAGCGATTATGTGTGGTACTCTTGCTGTTCAAAAAGCTCTTGAAGGTATGACTGGTCACATGATTGCAATTAAACGTGTTTCAAACAAACCTTACAAAGTAAGTTATGAACCTGTTGATATTTCATTAATCGCAAACGTGGAACAAAAAGTTCCAACATCCATGATGGTTGATGATACAAAAATGGCTCCATCATTCCGTGAATATTGTTTACCACTTATCCAAGGTGAAATTCCTGTAAAGATGGAAAACGGTATCATTAAATCCTGTGTTTTAAAAAGAGTTTTAGTGAAATAATTCAAAAAATAACAATGTAAAAGTCAGTCCTTTGGATTGACTTTTTTTGTTCACGCATTTACTATATGCGTATGAAAAATTATTTCTCAAAATTAAGCCAACTTTCAAAGATGGCGATTTATTGCTGCCTGATTGGCTTAGTATTCATCGCTCTATCTTGCATTGGTTTATTCTTTTCTCAACCAGGATGGCTAATTGGTGCTGCAATTGGAATGGTTGTTTCAGTCATCAATGTTGTTTTGTTATTTAAAGGAAGTAGCATTGCTTTAAAATCGTACAAAGCCTCATTATTTTTGATTTTCTATTTTTCGAGGATGCTCATCTATATTGGTGCAGCAGTTTTATTAGCATTTCTTGATTTTTCTCAACACATCGATGCATTTAAGAATTCTATCTTTGGATTTTTAATCGCATGTGTTCCAATGGTGGTTATCATTGTCATTTTAATGACAAAAGAAAAGAAAAATGCGATGAACATAGGTGAATTAAAATAATGCCTTACAACTCCGAATCATTTAAAAGTTTTAATCCAACTGGTGAAATCATCACAGCTCTTTTATTGATCGGAGTTTTAATTATTTTAGCAATCGTTGTTGGAATCTTAGCGCGTAAAGCTGATCCAACTAAAAAACCAAAAGGTCTACTTCTTTTGGTGGAATGGGCTGTTGAAAAACTTGATGCTTCTGTAAAAGACACAATGGGCCCAGGTTTTGAGAATTTTGGTGGAGTTTTGCTGGGAATAATTCCGTTCTTATTTCTCTCATTTACAATCGGAATTACTGGTTTACCAACTCCAATGTCAAACCTCGCCGTTCCACTTAGTTTAGCCTTAATTACATTTATTTTGATTCACGTTACCTCCGTTCGATATACGAAGTGGAGATACTTTAAACGTTTTATTGATCCAATCCCAATCTTTATGCCAATTAACCTTATTTCGATGTGGGCGCCATTAATTTCAATGACACTTCGTATGTTTGGTAATGCGATTGTTGGTTGGGTGTTAATTTCTTTGATTAATAGTTTGCTTGGAAATATATCTGCAGCAATTTTCTCATTTGCTCCAGCAGGATTAAATACAATCTTTATTTCACCGATTGTTACACCTGTTTTCCACGCTTACTTTGACCTAGTGTCTGGATTTATCCAGACGATGGTCTTTGTCTTCTTAACGATGCTTTTTATTGCTCAAGAGCGTCCAGATGACATTGAAAATGAAGTAGCTTTAGCTACTAGAAAGGAGAATCAAGCATGAAAGATCCATTAATTGCGTTAGCTGCCGCTATTGCTATTCTTTCCGCTGGTGCATCTTCCATTGGTGAAGGACAACTTTGTGCAAAAGCAATCGAAGGTATGTCACGTAATCCAGAAATGTATGGCAAATTACGTTCATCCATGATTATCGGTTGTGCCCTTGTTGAAACTTGTGGTATTTACGCATTATTAATTTCTATTCTTTTACTTTTCGTTTTCTAATTTTGATTGAAAGGAGGCACTTATGGAACATCTACTCATCTATGATGAAGCAATCACCAAAGAAGGTTTTATTGAAAAGCTCTTCCCGAATCCTTGGGATGCTTTAGCTGTCTTTTTAGCCTTTGTTGTTTTACTAGTGGTTGTTTTCTATTTTGCCTATAAACCAGTAAAAAAACTGATTCAAAAACGCGCTCAATATGTTGATGATAAACTTCGTAACGCCGAAAAGAGCGAAGTCGAAGCACAAAATAAAGCTCAGGAAGCTGAACTTAATTTAAAGAAATCTCATCAAGAAGCAATGCTTATTGTCGAACAAGCCAAAGCAGATGCTGAAAATGAAAGAGTACGTATTAAAGAAAAAGCCAAAGAAGAAGCTGACCAAGAAGTCCTCCGCGCAAAAGAAGAAATCAAACAAGAAATCGAAAAAAGTAAAGATGAAATTCATTCCCAAATTGTCGATGTTGCTTTTGATGCATCAAAGAAAGTGTTATCGAGGGAAGTAAATCAAAAAGATAACGAAAAACTCATTAATGAGTTTATTGATGATCTCGAACATAAAGAATAATTATGGAATCCGCTTATACAAAATATGCTCACGCTCTTGTTAGCATTGCTAAAGAAGAGAACAAACTCCTTGAATACAAACAAGGTGTGAAATTTTTTGATGAGCTTTTAAAAGAGAATTTAGAAGTGAAAAAATTTTTATCTTCATATTTTGTATCAAACGAGGAAAAATATCGCGTAATTGAAGAATTATGTAAGGGTTTTGCTGGTGAAAATCTAGCAAACTTCATGAAATTAGTCGCAAAAAAACATCTTATTTTCCACTTTCACGATATTGCTAAAGAAATTGTTTTAGGTCTCAATGAGGAACTTAAAATTGCTGATGGATTTATCTATTCAGTTTCCTCACTAAGCGAAAAACAAATTGAGCAAGTTACAAAAGCAATATCAAAAAGAATGGGCGTTCAGGTTGAACTTAAAAATGTTATTGATGAACGTCTAATTGGTGGAATTAAAGTTGTTGTCCATGATCATGTTTTTGATGGTTCGATCCTCTATAAACTTGATGAAATGAAACAAAATTTAAAAGAAAGGAGAGCATGATGAAAATTAAAACCTCTGAAATCAGCGCTTTAATTAAAAAGCAGATCGAAAACTTTTCTTCTAAAGTTGAATCCAATGATGTTGGTACTGTAATCACTGTTGGTGATGGTGTTGCTTTGGTTTATGGTCTTGATAAAGCAATGCTTGGTGAACTCGTCGAATTTCCAAACCACATTTATGGCATGGTGATGAATCTAGAAGAAGAACATGTTGGATGTGTTTTACTTGGAAATGATACTGAAATTAAAGAAGGCGATTTGGTTAAAAGAACGAAAGAAGTTGTTAAAGTTCCTGTTGGTGATGAACTTCTCGGTCGAGTCGTTAATGCACTTGGTCAACCAATTGATGGATTAAGTGAAATTAACGCAAATAAGTATCGTGAAGTTGAACGTATTGCTCCTGGTGTCATGTATCGAAAAAGCGTTGATACTCCACTTCAAACCGGTATTAAAGCAATTGATGCAATGATTCCAATTGGACGTGGCCAACGTGAATTAATCATTGGTGACCGTCAAACTGGTAAAACCGCGATTGCGATTGATACAATCATCAACCAAAAGGATCAAAACGTGAATTGTATTTACGTGGCGATTGGTCAAAAAAATTCAACCGTTGCTTCAATCGTTGATAAGCTCAAAAAAGCTGGCGCAATGAAATACACAGTTGTTGTTTCATCAACAGCAAGTGAACTTGCTCCACTTCAATATCTTGCTCCATATTCAGGTATGGCCATGGCTGAAGAATGGTTAGATCAAGGCAAAGACACACTGATTGTTTTGGATGACTTATCTAAACATGCTGTAGCGTATCGAACACTATCATTATTATTAAAACGCCCATCAGGACGTGAAGCTTATCCTGGTGATGTTTTCTATTTACATTCACGTTTACTTGAACGTGCTTGTAAGCTTGATGATAAACACGGTGGTGGTTCAATCACTGCATTACCAATTATCGAAACACAATCTGGAGATATTTCGGCTTACATTCCAACGAATGTTATTTCAATTACTGATGGTCAAATCTTCTTAATGACTGATTTATTTAATGCTGGTCAAAGACCAGCCATTGATTCTGGTTTATCTGTTTCCCGTGTTGGTAGTGCTGCTCAAATTAAAGCAATGAAACAAGTTGCTTCATCTTTAAAAATTGAATTAGCGAACTATCGAGAACTCCAAGCCTTCTCTCAATTTGGTTCGGATCTTGATGCTGATACAAAACGAATCTTAAACCATGGAAGAGTCCTAATGGAAGTACTCAAACAAAAACAATATGATACTTATCCAGTGGATCGTCAGATTGTTGAATTTTTCGCGGTAAAACACGGATATCTTGAAAATGTTGAAATTCAAAATATCCATGAATTGCTGGAGAAATTATATCAACATATCATTTCTTCTCATCACAAAATTGTTGATGAAATCTTACAAACAAAAGTGCTTAGTGAAGCAAATGAAAAAGCACTTAAAAATGTTTGTGATAAATTTTTTGAGGCGAGTAAATAATGGCGCAATCTCTTCACAAAACTAAACGACGAATCGCTTCGATTAATTCGACAAAGAAGATTACAAAAGCAATGGAACTTGTTTCCACTGTGAAATTAAAAAAATTCCGTCGATTAATGGAAAACAATGAACGATACAGTAATGAAATTGCTGCACTCATTCAGCAGCTTTTCGCTCGTCAAATTGATGAAGAAATTGCCTATTGTAAGGAGACAAAAGGAGATAAAGACTTATACGTCGTCATCCATTCTAATTTTGGTCTATGTGCTGGTTACAACAATAATCTTTTTAACTTTGTTAAAAATAATGTTTCAAAAGAGAATAGTGAACTCTTTATTATCGGTACAAAAGGTCAAAATATTTACAAAGAAGAAGGTTATCAAACAAATGAAGAACTTCTTCATATTGCTGACCAATTATCTATGGAAGATATTGTGAAGTTAGGCCGACGCTTAAATGCTTTATTCCTTGAAGGAAAATATCGTAGTGTTCACCTGATTTATACTCACTTTGTAAATTCATTAAAATTTGTTCCTTACGACCTCAAATTATTCCCACTTGTAAACGAGAAACAACCTGAAAATTATCGATATCCACCTTTGTTTGATACCGATGTTAAGACCTTAATTGAAGAACTTGTTCCTGTTTACATTAACGCAATCTTATTCCAAAAAGTTGTTGAATCAATTGTTTCTGAACAAACAGCACGAAGAACCGCAATGGAAAACGCCTCGGATAATGCTGATGAATTAATTGATCAACTCACACTCGAATACAATAAGGCTCGACAAGCATTAATTACGCAAGAAATTAGTGAAATTGTCTCGGGTCAACTTTAAGGAGGAAAACTCTTATGAACGAAAACCATGGAATTGTTGTTCAAGCTGTTGGTCCTGTAATTGACGTCCGTTTTAAAGATGAACATTTACCAGAATTATTAACAGCTTTAAAAGTTGCTTTACCTGATGGCAAAGAATTAACTTTAGAAGTTGCTCAACATATTGGAGACGACATTGTTCGATGTATCGCAATGGGTGCCACTGAAGGAATTACACGTGGATTAGTTGTCGTGGATACAAAAGCTCCAATTTCTGTTCCAGTAGGACCTGAAACACTTGGCAGAATGTTTAATATTCTTGGGGAACCAATTGACGAAAAAGGCCCAATTAAAACTAAACTAGTCATGCCAATCCATCGAAAAGCTCCAGCTTTTAAGGATCAAGATGTTTCTAGTGAAATGTTAGAAACGGGTATTAAAGTTATTGACTTACTTTGTCCATATTTAAAAGGAGGTAAGGTTGGTTTATTTGGTGGCGCTGGTGTTGGTAAAACAGTTTTAATTCAAGAATTAATTAACAACATTGCGACCGAACAAAAAGGTATCTCAATCTTTGCTGGTGTTGGTGAACGTTCTCGTGAAGGTAATGACTTATACCACGAAATGAGTGCCTCCGGAGTTTTAAGTAAAACCGCTCTTGTCTTTGGACAAATGAATGAACCACCAGGTGCTCGTATGCGTGTTGGATTAACTGCATTAACAATGGCGGAATATTTCCGTGATGTGCAACATCAAAACGTTCTATTGTTTATCGATAATATTTTCCGATTTACTCAAGCTGGTAGTGAAGTGAGCGCTCTTTTAGGCAGAACTCCAAGTGCTGTTGGTTATCAACCAACTCTTGCCACAGAAATGGGTCAACTTCAAGAACGTATAACTTCGACAAAAGATGGTTCAATTACATCAGTTCAAGCAATTTATGTTCCAGCTGATGACTTAACTGACCCAGCTCCTGCAACAACGTTCTCGCATCTCGATGCGAAAACAGTTCTTGATCGAAATACTGCTGCTTTAGGTATTTATCCAGCAGTTGATCCTCTTGATTCAACTTCAAATATTCTTGATCCAAATATTGTTGGAGAAGAACATTATAATGTTGCTCGTGAAGTTCAAAAGATTCTTCAACGTTATAAAGAACTTCAAGATATCATTGCTATTTTAGGTATGGATGAACTGAGTGACGAAGATAAAGTGGTGGTAAACCGCGCTCGTAGAATTCGTAACTTCTTATCTCAACCATTCCACGTTGCAGAAGGATTTAGTGGTTTTAAAGGAATTTATGTCCCAGTTAAGGACACGGTTGCTTCATTTAGAGCAATTCTTGATGGAAAATATGATTCATATCCAGAAAGTGCTTTCCTTTATGTTGGCACAATTAAAGATGTGGAAGAAAAAGCTAAAGGAATGAAATAATGTCTTTTAAACTTGTTATCGTAACACCAAACGGTTGCTATTTCGATGATGAAGTAGATGCTTTAAACATTAAATTAACAAGTGGGTACATTACGATTCTTCCTCACCACGCTCCATTAATTGGTGCATTAGATTATGCTCCAATGCATATTATTAAAAACAATAAGACTACTTATTATGCAGTTCATGGTGGTGCTATTAGTGTTACTGAAGAAAAAGTGACAATTATGGTGAGCACCATTGAAAGAGAAGATCAAATTGATTTAGACCGCGCTATAAAAGCAAAACAACGTGCTGAAGAACGATTAAAATCGAAAGCTGATGGCATTGATATTAAACGAGCTAAATTAGCGTTATATAGAGCTCTTTCTCGAATCAATGCAATTCAACATTAAAATTAAAAAAACGCCACAATTCTTGGTTAATTTCTTAGAATTGCAGCGTTTTTTATTTTGAAATTTTGCTAGTTTCTAGTTGAGTTAATCCATTCTTTTGATGGATGAATAACGTTTCTTCTACTGAACCTTTTATTTTTTGATATTGACTAACTTGTTCTTGATCTTTGAAGTCAAGTTCGACAAGTGTTGCTTCGTTAATTCCTAATTTTGTTAAAGCAGAATTAAAATCGACATTTTCGTTTTCAAACAAATAATGGTTCGTCAAAGTGACTTTTCTTCTTAACGTGTTTCTTAATCTATTTGCTGAATTTATCTGGTCATAAGGAATTGATTCAACTGCTCCTTCGTTAACAACGAAGAATGAAGGAGAATAATTTGTTTCAAATGCTGGGTAAGCAACATAAAGTTTTTTGATTTCATCACTTTTAGATGGAGCTTCTAGATGATATGTAAGAATCTTATTTTCCATGACAACATCTTGAAAACCTTCTAAAAATTTCGCACAAGAACTACATCCTTCTAATGAAATATATAAACAAAAACTATCTTTAGCTTTTAGGTGTTGGTCGATAACATCAAATGAGTCATCTCGAATCTCAAATTTATCGCGAAGTAAAAGATCTCCGTCTAGAAGTGTTTTTGCTTCCCCATTATATGAGCATCCTGATAGAGCACATAATGGAATGAGTAATCCGATTAAAGAACGAAACTTCATTTCAATCTTTGTTCCTCGCGTTTAATATATTAACATATTTATTATGGTTCACATCATACTTTATCATCCAGAAATCCCTCAAAATACCGGAAATATCTTAAGAACTGCTATGG
>DEWP01000017.1 GCA_002363735.1 Caryophanales bacterium UBA3207
AAGCTCATGGTTATCGTTGGTTAGCGGCGTTTCTACAAAGAAAATATGGTGTAATTATGTCCCCTGAATATGTTTATAGATGTAGAAAATATGCAGGAGTTATATGTGAATCAAAGCATTATAAATGGAAGAAGCCTGGTGAAAGTAGCTATATCTACGACAATCTCATATGGAATAACTGGAACGCATCTAAGCCATTAGAAATAATAGTGTCGGATATGACAACATTTTATTCCAAAGGAATCTATTATGAATTAACGTTATATTTCGACACATTCAATCGAGAAATCGTTGGATTTGGATTAACTGATCGAAAAGGCGATATAAAACCATATTTTGAAGGGTTAGAACAAGTTATAGGCCTTATAAAAGAAAAAGAACAAACTGGCTCATCTACTTTGCATACAGATCAAGGCTCGGTTTATTCTTCTGAAGCCTATAACAAGCTTCTATCTAATAATAACATTATTCATTCAATGTCTCGAGCAGGAACTCCGACAGACAATCCAATAGATGAATCTCTCAATGGTTGGATTAAGGATGAGTTATTTATCGACTTCAATTTGAAGAAGTGTGATGATGTTTTATCTTTGATAAGAAATTACATCAACTATTACAATTATGAACGTCCAATGTATTGCCTTAAATACAAAACCCCACATCAGTATAAATCTGACATGGGGTATTGAGGCTCTTTTTTGAACTGTCTACTTTTCGTTGACTAGTTCAAATAGAGGCCTTTTTTGATATAATCTATTCGTGGCAAAATACGAATTAAATTTATCTGTCCATCAACTCGTCGATTTTTTACTTCGAACTGGTGATATTGATAACCGCATTTATAACCAAGATACAATGAACGAAGGATCTCGCCTTCATTCTATTTATCAAAATAAACAAGGTCGACATTATATGTCGGAATACCCTTTAAAAGAACGTTTTCATGAAGGAGATTTCGATATTGTTTTAGAAGGTCGAGCTGACGGAATCTTCTTTAACGGAGAAGAATATGTGATTGATGAAATTAAATCGACGATTGTTAACTTAGACGAATATTATCTTTCGCAAAAAGAGTGGCATCTAGGTCAAGCAAAATGCTATGCCTTAATGTTTGCTCACGAAAGAAATCTCGAATTTATCAATATTCAACTAACTTATCTTCATCAATTAGATGGATCAAAGAAAATTCAAACATTTCGTTACAATGTAAATGAGCTTGAAGAAGATGTCCATTCTTTATTTAAAGAATACATCAATTTTTATATTTTCATTATTGAACGAACGATAAAGCGAAATGAATCAGCAAAAAATCTCGAATTTCCTTTCGTTGATTTTCGTGATGGGCAACGACAAATGTCTAAATATTGTTATTCTGTTGCTCAAAACGGTGGAACGTTGTTTGTTGAAGCTCCGACCGGAATTGGTAAAACAATTTCGACTCTTTATCCATCAATTAAATCGTTTGCCAATGATGAAAATGAAAAAATCTTTTATTTAACCGCAAAAAATTCTGGTAAAGAAATGGCGTTTGAAACAACTAAGATTCTTCTAGAAAATGGTTTAAAAGCAACGCCAATTGTCATCACGGCAAAAGAAAAGATTTGCTTTAATCCAGGCAAAGCCTGTAATCCTGATGAATGTCCATTTGCCAAAGATTATTATACAAACATTAAACGTGTTTTAATTGATTCGCTTAAGCACTATGAAACATTTGATTTTCAAACAATTCAATCAATCGCTTCTCACTATGCGATTTGTCCATTTGAGTTTTCGTTAGATTTATCTTTATTTTCAGACATTATTATTTGTGACTACAATTATTTCTTCGATCCAATCGTCTATTTAAAAAGATATTTTGAAGACGATGCTTCTAATAAAATTGTTCTAGTTGATGAAGCTCATAACTTAATTGACCGCGCTCGAAAGATGTATAGTGTCTCGCTTTCTTATCGTCTTTATAAAAAAGTCCAACGTTCATTAAGCGGACTTGAACATAAGAAAATGAAAAACGCTTTAAAGCGTATTTCAAAACTCTTTAACGAACTAAAAGAATATGAAATCGGAGAGACTAAACTTCCTTATTTAGAACAAACTCATCTAAACGGAATGGAAGCATTCCTTCTCGCATCCAAAGATGTTTCTCGTCTACATCACGAATATGTCACAGATGAATTAAAAGATTTCTCAATGGAATTAAATAAATTCTTCCGTTTATATGATTTATTCGATGATTCTTTTGTTTTATATGTTTCAAAACAAAGTGATAAAGACCTTTCTTTAAATCTATATTGTCTTGACCCATCAAATCATTTAAAGATGAGTTTTGACAAAGTCAAATCACGAACTATTTTCTCCGCAACACTTTCTCCAAGTGAGTATTACATTAAATCTGTTGGAGGAACAAAAGAGGATCCATTTTTGCAACTTCCATCTCCATTTGACGAAACTCACTTAAAGATTATGGTCGCACCAAAAATCTCGGTTAAATATCAAAAACGAGATCAAACTCTTCCTGAAGTTGCTTCTTACATTAAAAAGCTAGTTCAATCAAAGATTGGTAACTACTTTGTTTATGTTCCAAGCTATGAATATTTAGATAAACTTTCTCCATTAGTGATGGATGAATCTTATGATGTTTTAATCCAGAATCGGGAAATGAGTGATGGGGACAAAGAAAACTTTTTAAGTGCTTTTGAAGATAAACCAAAACGCACCAAAGTTGGTTTAGCCGTTGTTGGAGGAGCCTTTGGAGAAGGCATTGATTTAGTGAGCGAGCGTCTCATCGGAGTCGTTGTTATTGGAGTCGGAATTCCACAAATTTGTTATGAACGTAATCTCATTAGAGATTATTTTGATAAGGAAAACGGACAAGGTTATCTTTTTAGTTATGTCTATCCTGGCATGAACAAAGTCATGCAAGCAGTCGGAAGAGTAATCCGTAGTGAATCTGACCGCGGAATCGCTTTATTAATTGATGAACGCTACATGACAAAATCATATCGCGAACTATTTCGTAATGAATGGTCAAACTATGCGGTGGTAACATCTTTAGAAGACCTTGAACAAGAATGCGAAAATTTTTGGAGAAATAACAAATAAAATTGTTATAATACTCTCACTATATGAAATTTGACCGTGACCATATTCGTAATTTCTCAATTATTGCCCACATCGACCATGGTAAATCCACGTTAGCCGATCGTATTTTAGAATTAACTGAATCCATCTCTAAAAGAGAGATGCATGAGCAATATCTTGATTCAATGGATCTTGAACGAGAACGAGGAATCACGATTAAGCTCAATGCTGTGACGATTAAATATCACGCCAAAAACGGTGAAACATATTTATTTAATTTAATCGACACTCCGGGACATGTTGACTTTACTTACGAAGTATCTCGTTCTTTAGCTGCTTGTGAAGGGTGTCTTTTAGTTGTTGATGCGACGCAAGGAGTCGAAGCCCAGACATTAGCGAATGTTTATCTTGCGGTCGATAATAACCTCGAAATTGTTCCAGTAATCAATAAAATTGATTTACCTAGCGCAATGCCAGACGTTGTTAAAAATGAAATCGAAAAAAGAATTGGCATATCTTGCGAGAACGCTTGCGAAGTCTCAGCGAAGACCGGTGTTGGCGTTTCTAATGTTTTAGAGGCTGTTGTTAAATACATTCCATCTCCAAGAGGAGATGAAAAGAAGCCTCTCCAAGCATTAATCTTTGATTCATATTACGATTCTTATCGCGGTGTTGTTGTTTTAATTTGTGTAAAAAACGGTTCTGTTAAAGTCGGAGATAAGATTCGCTTAATGGCCGCAAATAAAGAATATGTCGTCACCGAAGTTGGCATTCGAACACCAAAAGAAATCAAAGTTGATTCACTTTCAGCTGGTGAAGTTGGTTATCTTGCTGGACAAATTAAAGACATCCGTGATGTTGTTCCAGGCGACACAATCACACATGCTGATCAACCATGCGATAAACCTCTTCCTGGATACAGGAAGATGAACCCAATGGTTTATTGTGGTCTATATCCAGTTGATTCAAAAAAATATCTCGACTTAAAAGATGCATTAGAAAAACTCTCGTTAAACGATGCTTCTTTAGTCTATGAGGCTGAGACATCACAAGCTCTTGGTTTTGGCTTTAGATGTGGGTTTTTAGGTCTTTTACACATGGATGTCGTGCAAGAAAGACTTGAACGAGAATATGGTTTAGATCTAATTTTAACCGCTCCAAGTGTTATTTATCATGTTTATCTCCATAAAGGAGATATGATTAAACTTGATAACCCTTCAAAGCTTCCAGACATTACTTTAATTAAAGAAATCCAAGAACCTTTTGTGAAAGCGGAAATCATGACTCCTAAGGAGTATGTTGGACCGGTCATGGAATTATGTAAAGAGAGACGTGGTATTTATCACGATTTACAATATTTTGATGACACAAGAATGATTATTACTTATGAACTTCCTTTAGCGGAAATTGTTTACAATTTCTTTGATAAATTAAAATCATACACAAAAGGTTATGCTTCATTTGATTATGAATATAGCGGATATTACGCTTCTAATTTAGCGAAAATGGATATTTTGTTAAACGGAGAAACTATTGATGCACTAAGCACAATTGTCTATAAGACAAATGCTTATGAAAGAGGTTCTGTTGTTGTTCGTAAACTCAAAGAAATTATTCCGCGTCAACAATTTGAAGTTCCTGTCCAAGCAGCAATTAACGGAAAGGTGATTGCGCGTGCGGATATTAAGGCTGTTCGTAAAGATGTCTTGGCAAAATGTTATGGTGGAGATATCTCCAGAAAACGTAAGCTTCTTGAAAAGCAAAAAGAAGGTAAAAAGCGCATGAAAGCAATCGGTTCTGTGGAAGTGCCTCAAGAAGCATTTATGAGCGTTTTATCGATTGATGATGAATAAATTTTTAGTAGCAAATCGGTAAATATTTAGTAAATCCTTATTGTAATAAGAATTCTCTTATGATAAAATTTTGATATCAAGAGGTATCAATATGGCTAATGAAGACTTAAAAGTTCGTTTTACGGACAAAAGTTATGCAACTCGTCAAGATGTTGCTCGTGCTTTAGGAACAAACCTAATTGACCCAATTTGGGCCAGTATTTTAGAGTATCGAAAAGGTTTTAATCAAAATCCAAATCTCGTTGATTTTACGAAGACTCCATACATGATTTGTTGTAGCAAATTCATCCTGGAGAGAATCGCTGATGTAAACCAAAAAAACTACCACTTTAAAGAAATTTTTGAAAACACTCCAAATGACTCTCTTGATTTTGAACGTGTCATGAATTCTTTAATGGGTGATATTTTAAAAAGTCTTGCTAAAGCCAATAATAAGCAACTTGATGATGTTTCTTTACGTAACATCTTAAAGAACCAAAACATTGATCCTCAATTTGCTTATTTACAAAGATATGTCGATGCATTCGATATTTTTGAAAGAAAGAACTTGGAAATTAACGAAGATCTTTTAGCTGAATTTTACGAAAAAATTACTGGAAACCCAGAATTATCAGAATTCTATCGAACAAGCGATCTTACTCAACAATCAAATATTTTAATTGGACGAGAATATTCTGGTGCACCTCTTAATCTAATTGAATCCCAAATGGATCAACTTTTGCGTTTCATTGAACGTCGAGATTTACCTTTATTCGCTCGCGTTTCCACAGTTTGTTATCTCTTTAACTACATTAAACCATTCAAAAAATATAACTTTGAAATGAGTATGTTACTTTGTAAAAGCATGATCGTTAACGAACTTGGCGAATACGGAGCATATCTTCCAATCGAACATCTTTTAGTTGATCAACAATTACAAATCGGAACACTTTCAAAGGAAGTGCAACGAACTCATGATTTAACTTATGTGATCTCCATTCATTTAGATATTTTGTCTAAAACAATTGATGCCGCATCAAATGTTTTTGTTCACCAATCCATTCAACAAGTTCGTGAAGAATTTGAACAAGATATCCAATTGGTTAAAAAAGAAAATGAAGTTTCAAATGAAACTCCAAAGGTTAATCCACAACCAGTTATTCAACCAAAACCAGTTCTTCAAGAAGAACAACCTAAAGTTCATTTTGATTCATTTAACATAGTCAATGAAAGTTCACTTAGTGAAAAAGAACTCCAAAAACTTACTCAAGAACTTTTGGAAACCGATCCAACATTAAAGAAAGGTCAAGCTCATTTCTATATTCGTCACCGTGAAAAAGGTCACTTCTATACGATTGAACAATACCGTAAATGTGAAGGCTGTGTTTATGAAACTGCTCGAACATCAATGGATCACCTTGCACTAAGAGGCTATTATCGAAGAGAAAAGGTTAATAACAAGAAATTTGTTTATACCCCAATCTTTAAGGAGTAAAAAATGATTCATCGTATTGCTGTTTTAACAAGTGGCGGAGATGCCCCAGGAATGAATGCTGCTTTAAGAGCAGTTATTCGTGCTGGACTTTACGCGAATAAAGATATGTTCGTCATTTATGACGGATTTCGTGGTTTACTAGAAGGAAATATTAAACAAGTCAACAAAGATTTCACCCAAGACATTATTAATCGAGGTGGAACAATTATTCGTTCGGCTCGTTTAAAAGAATTTAAAGAACTTGAAGTTCAAAAGAGAGCTGCACAAATCTTAAGAGATTACGATATTGATGCGTTAATTGGCATTGGCGGAGATGGAACTTACCAAGGATTAGCTGCTTTAGCTAAACAAGGAATTAAAGTTGTTGGAATTCCGGGCACAATCGATAATGATGTTGGTTCAACCGACCAAACCATTGGTTTTAATACCGCGTTAAATACAATCTGTGAATGTGTTGATAAATTAAAAGATACATCTAGTTCACATCAGAGATGTTCTTTAATTGAAGTTATGGGTCGACACTGTGGTGATTTAGCAATGTTTAGCGCTTTAGCTGAAGGCGCTGAAGGCGTCATTTGCGTTGAACACCCACTTAAAGAAGAAGTTTTATTTAAGAAACTTCGCGCGATGAAAGCGCAAAAGAAAGATCACGCCATCATCATTGTTTCAGAAAATTTACTTGATATTAATGAACTAGCAAAACGTATTGAATGCGAAACTGGTTTTACCACAAGAACTGAAGTTCTTGGAAGACTACAAAGAGGTGGTTCTCCATGTGCTGAAGATCGTATTTTAGCCGCGAGATTGTCTTCTCATGCGGTAAAACTTCTTGTTGAAAATCAAGTGGAAACTGGTCGAATTGTTGGTATTCGCAACAACAAAGTTGTTGATTATGATATTAATGAAGCTATCGAAATGAAACACGAACATACTCATGGATTACGTGATTTGATTGATATGCTGCAATAAGATAAAATCTAGTAGGGGAAAAATTATGTTCATATTTGCTTCTGATTTATTACCATTATGGGTCCTTCTTGGTCTCTTAGGCTTTTTTGGTTTAATTGTTCTCGGCGTGATGCTGGCGAAAAACAAAATCAATTTCTTAAAAATTAAGAAACCTGAAATTGATGAAAAGCAAGCCGCGAAAGAAGAACTTGATCGCATCTTGGTGCCAATCGATGACGAAGAAATCCAAAAACAAATGGATGAAGCCAAAGAGCATGACGAATTCCATCAATAAATCGCTTTATATTCATATCCCGTTTTGTGAACACCTTTGTCCGTATTGTGACTTCACAAAACTTTTTTATTTGCCGAAATTCTCAAAACCTTATTTAGAATCTCTTTTCAAAGAGATAGATTCTTATAAACTATCTGATTTAGAAACAATCTATATTGGTGGAGGAACTCCAACTTCTTTAAGTGATGAAGAATTTGAATCATTATTAAAGAAAGTTTCTCCATTATTAAAAATTGGTGGAGAATTCACTTGTGAAGCAAATGTTGAAAATTTAACTAAAGAAAAACTATCTTTAATGGCTTCTTATAGTGTGAATCGCTTATCGATTGGTATTCAATCCACCCACGATGAAAGACTTGCTGAAATCGGTCGTTTTCATTCTTTTAAAAAAGCTCAAGAAGTGATTCAACTAGCTTGTGAGATTGGATTTAAAAACATTAATGTTGATTTAATGTATGGATTTCCTAACCAAAACATAGATGAGGTTATCTCTGATGTTAAAAACATCATTGCGTTAAATACAGAACATGTCTCAATTTATTCTTTGATCGTTTCCCCAGGTACTTTATTCTTTAATAAGAATATCAAAGAACAAAACAGTGATGAATCTCGTCGATTTTATGACACTATTCTTTCTTTAATGAGAGAAGCGGGTTTTGAACGATATGAAATCTCAAACTTTTCTAAACCTGGCTATGAATCCCGTCATAATCTTGTTTATTGGCATAACCAAGAATATTGTGGTGTTGGTTTAGGAGCATCCGGTTATTTAAATAACGTGCGTTATACGAACACGAAAAGTCTAAAGAAATATCTTCAAGGTCAATATATTGATGAAAAAGAAGAACTAACACCTCAATTACTCGAGGAAGATTATCTCTTAACTCATTTACGTCTTAAAGACGGCTTTTCTTTAGATGAATATCGTGAATTATTTCACGTAAAATTTGATGAAAAATATTCCAAATTAATTTCTTCTTTAAATAAAAATAAATACGCGATTATTACTCCAAAATCATTTTATTTAACCGATGATGGATTGATGATCATGGATGCAATTCTGTTAGATTTTTATAAACTTTTATAACAAAGTTATAATTTAGCACTCTACCCACGAGAGTGCTTGTCTTCTTCTTCTTCTTCTATAATGGACGAGAAAGAAAGGAGAATGAATTGATGGATAAAGTTGTAAAAACAGCCAGAATTGCTCTTGTACCACTTTTAATCAGAGACATTTTAGCAATGGTTATTATTGTTGGACTTTTTTGGTTTTTCCGTGATCTACTTCGTTATGCTTCAAACAAAATTGTGCTCTATGAAGGACATATCGAAGGTAAAACTGGTTTAATTAAAACTAAGAAATTAAATAGTCCTCTTGATAAAGTGCAAAGCGTTTCAGTTTCTTCAGGATTGTTTGGTAAGATCTTTGGTTATGGAACTATTTCAATCACAACAGCTGGTTCAATTGTCGCTTTCGACGGAATCAAAGGCGCCAATAAATTAAATGTTTTAATCAATGAACAAATTGAAAAAGCAGCTGAAGCAAAAATGGCTAAACAAGCTCGCCTTATGGCCGAAGCAATGAAGCAATAATTCTGATCAATTATTCCACTTTAGGCGGTGTGTCTAGCACCGTCTTTTCTTTATTTTTATTAAATTTTTGAAATATTTATCTCATTAATGAGATATTTATAAATTTTTTAATTTTTTAGCACTTTAACGTTGACAGTGCCAAAAAACCAAATATAATGTTGTTAGCACTTGAGAAGTGAGAGTGCCAAAAAGGAGGTTAAAATGAATCGTCGTGATAAAGTCTTAAAGCTCATTGTTGAACATTTCATTAAAACTGCTCAACCTGTTGGCTCAAGAACATTGATTGAAGAATATGGACTTGATTATTCTAGCGCCACAATTCGAAATGAGATGAATGCTCTTGAACAAGATGGTTTGCTTGAAAAGACTCATACATCAAGCGGGCGTGTTCCTTCTAGTAAAGGATATCGCTATTACATCGAAAACCTTCGAGAAAGAAGTGTCTCTGATGAATTTAAATACCAGATGCAAACAATTCTCGAACAAAAGGTTCAATCAATTGATGATGTAATTAAAGAGAGTTGTGAAATTCTCTCCCAAATGACGAATTTAGCCTCGATTGTGCTTGGACCAAATGTCAACGAAGAAAAACTTGTTTCTGTCCAAATTATTCCACTTTCTAAAACAAGTGCCACATGCGTCTTCGTAACTGACCAAGGTTATGTCGAAAATAAAACCTTCGTTATTAACGAAAAGACTAAACTAAATGATATCGAATCGTGCGTGAATTTATTAAATGAACGCCTACGCGGAACCAAGATTAGTGATCTAGTTCCAAAGATGGAATCCATCCGCCCACTACTCTCTGATTACGTGATTGATCATGATGTGGTGTATCAAACGATGCTTGAAGCATTCCTAGGCTTCGCCAAAGACCGTTTGAGTGCGTATGGTAAAGACGTCTTATTCGATCAGCCAGAGTTCGCTAATGATGCGAACAAAATCAAAAAACTTCTCGACTTATTCGAATCTCCAGAAATCTTCCGTGAAGTCGAAGAAGATAGCGATGATGAAATCTCCATTCATATTGGTGGAGAAAATAAAGAAGACGAAGATGTCTCCATCATCTCCGCTAAAGTGAAGATTCCTGGACAAAAAGAAGGATCGATTGCGATTGTTGGCCCAAAACGAATGGACTACGACAAAGTCGTTTCTTCAATGGAATACCTCGTTAAAGAGTTAGAAAAAGCTTATAACAATGAAGCTCAAGAAACTCACGAGAGAAAGGAAGAAAATAGTGAAGGAAGAAAAGAAAAACAAGGTGCCGAACGAACAAACAAAGAACAAGCACCACGAAGAAATCCAAAAACTGCAAGCTGACTTAGACCATTGGAAGAATGAATACTATCGGGCCTATGCAGATATGCAAAACCTTCGTAAGAATGTCGAAAAAGACCATCGCGAAGCGCTCAAATATCGGGCAGAAGGATTTATCGATAATCTCCTTCCAGTTCTTGATGGATTCCATCTCGCACTAAATGCCGAGGTTAAATCCGAGGAAATGAAAAACTTCCTTGTCGGATTCCAGTTTATCTACCGAAACTTAGTTAGCGTCTTAGAAAATGAAGGCGTGAAAGAAGTTTCTCCAAAAGTGGGTGATAAATTTGATCCAACCTACATGCAAGCTCTTGAAACAAGATTTGATGAAGGTGAACCAAACCGAGTGCTCCAAGTTAACCTAAAAGGTTATAAACTACATGAGCACTTAATCCGCCCATCCATTGTGGTCGTCTCCACAAACAAAAAAGACGAAGACAAAAAAGAAGAAAATAACGATTCTCAACCAGAATCGAAAGAATTAGACGCCTAAAGGAGGAAACAAATTATGGCAAAAGAAATTATCTTAGGTATCGACTTAGGTACTACAAACTCTGTTGTGAGTTATTTACAAGCTGATGGTTCAGTGAAGGTCATCCCAAACCCAGAAGGAACCATGACTACTCCATCTGTTGTTGCTTTTAAAGCAAATGGTGAAGAAATTGTTGGTAATGCCGCAAAAAGACAAACTGTGACAAACCCAGATACAGTTTCTTCCATTAAACGTAAAATGGGAACTGCTGAAAAAGTTCACATTAACGCCACAAAGAAGGATTACACTCCACAAGAAATCTCAGCAAAAATTCTTGCTTACATGAAGAAATATGCTGAAGAAAATATTGGTCATAAGATCGAAAAAGCAGTTATTACTGTTCCAGCCTACTTTAATGACGCTCAACGTCAAGCAACGAAAGATGCTGGACAAATCGCTGGACTTGAAGTTGTTCGTATTATTAACGAACCAACCGCAGCTGCTCTTGCTTATGGTCTAGATAAAGATAAATCAGAAAAGATTCTTGTCTACGATTTAGGTGGTGGTACATTCGATGTTTCCATCCTTGATATTGGCGATGGTACATTCGAAGTTATCTCCACAGCTGGTGATAACAAACTTGGTGGTGATGACTGGGATAAAGTCGTCGCTGATTGGATTAAAGCCCAAATCAAGATTGAAACTGGCTTAGACATCACTGATAAGATGGCAGAGCAACGTTTCTTAGACGCTGCTGAAAAAGCTAAAATCGAACTTTCAAGTTCACTTGAAACAATCATCTCTCTTCCATTCATCGCAATGGGAAAGAATGGTCCGGTCAACTTTGAAACTCGCTTAACAAGAGCTAAATTCCAAGATATGACCAAACACTTACTTGCTCGTACAGAAGAACCTGTCCGTCGTGCTCTTAGTGATGCACATATCTCTGCTAGCGAATTGAACCAAGTTCTCTTAATTGGTGGATCAATTCGTATGCCAGCGGTGCAAGAACTTGTTAAGAAACTTACTGGTAAGACTCCAAACCTCTCTGTTAACCCAGATGAAGCAGTCTCTATCGGTGCCGCAATTCAAGGTGGTGTTGTCTCCGGAGACATCAAAGATGTCGTCCTTCTTGACGTCACTCCATTAACCTTAGGTATTGAAACCTTAGGTGGTGTGATGACACCTCTTATTAACCGTAATACAACTATTCCAACCACGAAGTCACAAATCTTCTCGACAGCCGCTGATAATCAACCAGCTGTTGACATCATGGTTTACCAAGGTGAACGTCCAATCGCTCGTGATAATAAATTACTTGGTCACTTCCAATTAACTGGTATTAAACCAGCACGTCGAGGTGAACCACGTATTGAAGTCACATTCAGTATTGACGTTAACGGTATCGTCAAAGTTCAAGCGAAAGACTTAGACACCCAAAAAGAACAAGAAATCACCATTTCTGGTTCAAACGGATTATCCAAAGAAGATATCGACCGTATGGTGCGTGAAGCCGAAGAAAATGCTGAAGCAGACGCTAAACGTAAAGAAGAAGTCGAATTACGTAACAAAGCTGAACAATACATCAACTCGATTGATCAAACTCTCCAAGAAAAAGGTGACAGCATTGATGCTGCTCAAAAAGAGCAAACCCAAAAACTTCGTGATGAACTTAAGACCGCGTTAGACAATAACGATATGGAAACATTACGTAACCGTATTTCTGAACTTGAAAAAGCTGCAGAAATGATGGCTCAAACACCAATGAATGGTCAATCTCAACAAGCTAGCGAAGGCAATCAAACAGCCGATGATGTTGTTGATGCTGATAGCAAAATGAAACAATAGTTTCATCACTAATTAAAAAATCAACTAGCAAGGCGTGGAAGCAATTTGCTCCGCGCTTTGCTTGTTAGAAAGGAATGTTATGGCAGCAAAAGATTATTATGCAACCCTTGGAGTTAGTAAAACTGCTACAAAGGATGAAATTAAATCGGCATATCGAAAACTCGCCAAGAAATATCACCCAGATTTAAATAAAGAACCAGGTGCTGAACAAAAATTTAAAGAAGTTCAAGAAGCATACGACATTCTTTATGATGATCAAAAGCGACAAACATATGACCAATTTGGTAGTGCTGCTTTTGAACAAGGCTCTTCAACTGGTGGTTATGGTAATACATTTGGTGGAGCTGGCTTCTCTTCACAAGGTTTTGGTGGAGTTGACTTAGGTGACATCTTTAGTTCTTTCTTTGGAGGTGGATCATCACGAAGACAACAAAACTTTGGACCTCAACGAGGAGATGATACATTAACTCGTCTAAGAGTGAACTTTATGGATGCGATTTTAGGTCGCAAAGTGACAATTCCAGTTGAATATGATGAACAATGTTCATCTTGTCATGGAACTGGTGCAAAATCTTCCAGTGATTTCAAAACATGTCCAAAATGTGGTGGAAAAGGTTATGTTAAAATCCAAAGACAATCAATCTTTGGTGTGATGGAATCGCAACAAGTGTGTCCAGATTGCCACGGTTCAGGAAAAATTATCACTAACCCATGTCCAGATTGTGGCGGAAAAGGTTATCAACATATTAAACGCAATATGGAAGTTAACATTCCAGCTGGTATTAACCAAGGCCAACAAATTCGCATTCGAGAAAAAGGTGGCCGTGGAATTAATGGTGGGCCAAACGGAGATCTCTATTTAGAGATTGTCATTGTCCCACATCAATATTTCAAACGTGATGGAAACGATATTCATCTTGATGTTCCAATTTCAGTTGTTGACGCAATGCTTGGCAAGAAAATTGATGTTCCAACCGTTTATGGAGATGTCGAAGTTGATATTCCTGCTGGAACTCAACCAAATCAGATTCTTCGTTTAAAAGGACGTGGAATTAAAGATATGCGTCGAGGAACACCTGGTGATCAATACCTTCACATGATTGTGAAGACACCAACTAAATTAACGAAGAAACAAAAAGAATTACTTACTGATTTCCAAAAAGAAGAATCACCAAGTGAATCGATCTTCACAAAATTCAAAAAAGCATTCCGTGCTTAATTAAGAGGGTTATCCCTCTTTTTTCATTATCTTTTTAATATTTCTAATTACAAAGTAATTAAAATGGATAATGAGTTCGAGTTTGATTTATGCTATAATATCAAACGAGGTATGACGATATGAACAAATACATGAGAATGGCAATTAACGAAGCTCGTAAAGGAATTCGTGCTGGTCATGGAGGACCTTTTGGAGCCGTAATTGTAAAAGATGGAGTTGTTGTTGGTAAAGGCCATAACCAAGTGGTCAAAAACAATGATCCAACTTGTCATGGTGAAATGATGGCCATCCATAAAGCTTGTAAGAAACTTGGAACATTTGATTTAAGTGGTTGTGAACTTTATACAACTGGTGAACCATGTCCAATGTGTATGGCTGCTATTCTCTGGGCTAATATTAAAAAAGTCTATTACGGTTGTAATATTGTCGATACTGAAGGTATCGGATTTAGAGATAAAGTCTTCTATGAGATGCAAGGACATCTTGATGAAATGGTCATTGAACTTGACCGCAAGGCTTGTTTAAAACTCTATGCCGAATACGCTGCGATTGAAGATAAAACAAATTATTAAAATAAAATCGAAAACACCAAAAAGTTGATATTTGGTGTTTTTTTATCGCTTTATTCTAATTTATTTGATTGTATTAACTTGATATAACCAACATTATGTATTAAATTTAATACATGCCAAAATGTCGTTATTGTCATGAATCTATTTCTCGTTTAGACAAAGAAATTTGTCCATTTTGTGGTGGTAAAAAACCACTTGAAGGAATTGATGATTCAACAATCGATATTACGAAAGTTTTTAATCCTGTTGAACTGAAAGAGCAAGATCTTAAACCTCGTTCAAAAAAGATTGCGGGTATTTTAAGTATCTTTTTAGGAATTTTTGGGGTTGATGAATTATATTTATCACGAACAAAAAGAGCATTGATTACTCTAATAATAACTTTGTTATTCATTGGTGGACTTGGAACAATTTTGTTCTTGTTTGCTTTACATAATGCATTTGGTTATTTAATTCCTTATTTTGTTTTAGAACTCTATTTTATCTTAAAAGGTTCATATATTTTCTTTAGTTCAACATTAAAGGATGGTCGAGGGGAGTTTTTAAAATAATGCAACGTTATTTTGGAAGAATTGTCGATAAACATGCCATTTTAGATGATGGTGATCAATATCATCTAGTCAAAGTCATGAGAGCCCGTCAAGGCGATCAAATTGAGGTCGTTAACGAAGGAAAACTCTTTTTATGTACAATTTCTTCACTCAAACCTTTAAATATCGTTACGACCGCCCAAATTAAAGAAAATAATGAATTAAAAAATGATGTTGTCCTAATTGCCTCCTTATTAAAAGGAGACAAGATGGATTTAGTCTTACAAAAAGCGACTGAACTTGGTGCTGAAGAAATTGTTTTGCTACAAAGTGAACGATCCATTGCGAAAATTCGTAATCTTGATCGAGACTTTAAGTTAGAACGTTTTAATCGCATCGTGAAAGAAGCTGCTGAACAATCAAAAAGAACACGTTTACCACTTCTTTATCGTGTGATTAAGTTTAATGAACTTCCAGAAGTAGAAGCTGACATTAAATTAATGGCTTACGAAGGCGAACAAGGTAGTTCAGCTAGTTTTCTTAACGCACTTAAGGAAATTAAACCTGGTCAAAGAATCGCGATTTTAATTGGTCCAGAAGGTGGCTTTAGTTTTGATGAAGTTAGTGAAGCAAAAGATTATGGTTACAAAACTGTTTCTTTAGGTCGAAGAATTTTAAGAGCAGAAACTGCTTCCTTTTATGCTTTATCGGTTTTAGCCTCACATTTAGAAAGAAAATAATGGTTAAAGTTGTCTCTTTAGGTTGTAAAGTTAACTCTTATGAAGCAAGTGCGATTAAAGAGGAACTCACTAAGTTATATCCTTTAAAGGATATTGTTTTAATTAATACGTGTTCTGTTACTTCAGTCGCGGATCAAAAATCTCGTCAAATTATTCGTCGCGAAAGAAAGAAAAATCCAAATGCAATTTTAGTTGTAATGGGTTGTTATTCCCAAAATAATGCTCAATACGTATTAAATGAATGTGGTGCTGATATTGTTTTAGGCACATCTAATCGAAGTAAAATTGCTTCCTTAATTAATTCTTATTTAAATAATAATAAAAAGATTATTGAGATTAATTCTGATACAAGACATTTTAAATATGAATCTTTTGAGAGCTTTGCTGTGCCTGACGCAACACGAGCTTATATTAAAATTGAAGATGGTTGTAATAACTTTTGTTCATATTGCACTATCCCATACACCAGAGGTGTATCTCGTTCTAGACCAAAACAAGAAATCATTGATGAGATTAAATCACTAATTCAAAAAGGTTATTTAGAATTTGTTTTAACAGGCATTCATACTGCTCATTATGGAATCGACAATAAAGAATGTTCGTTCTCGTCACTAGTTGAAGAAATTTTAAATATTGATGGTTTATATCGACTGAGAATTTCTTCTATAGAAGAAAGTGAGATTGATGACAAACTCATTTCTTTATTTAGCAAATACAAAAATCTTGCTCATCATCTTCATATGCCACTTCAAAGCGGTTCTTCTTCGGTATTAAAAAGAATGCGCCGCAAATATAAAACTGATGATTTCTTAACAAAAGTTAATCGTTTACGCGAAGTTTGTCCTGATATCGCGATTACAACTGACGTTATTGTTGGATTCCCTCAAGAAAGTGCAGAAGAATTCCAAGAAACAGTCGACTTTATTAAAAAAGTTAATTTTGCTGAAGCCCATGTTTTCCCATTCAGCGCTCGACCAGGAACCGATGCAGCTAAAATGGATGGTCAAATCGATCCAAAGGTCAAACAAGAAAGAGTTCAAATCTTGTTAGATTTGTCAAAGAAACTTCAAGAATCATTCAAAGATAGATTTATCGATCAAGAAATGGAAGTAATCCTTGAAGAAAGAAATAAACAAAGCGGATTAATGTCTGGATTTACGTCTAATTATATTAAATTAGATGGTGATTTCTCAGATGATTATAAAGGAAAAGTTGTTAAATTAAAAGTTCGATAAATTCGTAATAAATTATATAAAAATTAAACATTGTCTAAAATTTAATTGAAATGGTGTTGAATTAATATATAATTCTCGTCGGAGGATTTAGATATGGCAGTACCATTTAGAAGAACTTCAAAGACAGCAAAAAGATTACGTCGTACACACTTCAAATTATCTGTTAGTGGATTAGTCACATGCCCAAACTGTGGAGCAACAATTAAGTCCCACAACGTTTGCCCAAAATGTGGTTACTATAACGGTAAAGAAGTTGTTAAACAACATAAGAAGGCTGTTGAAGAAAAATAATAATTCGGAGAATTAACATGGAACTTAACAAACTCATTGATCACACCTTACTAAAGCAAGATGCCTCTCCAGAAGCAATTGAAAAACTTTGTAAAGAAGCTCTTGAATATCACTTTATGTCCGTGTGTGTAAACCCAGGATTTGTTCCTCTTGCTGCAAAATTATTAAAAGGCAGTGATGTTAAGGTTTGCACAGTTGTTGGATTCCCTTTAGGTGCAACACTTACAGAATCAAAGGCTTATGAAGCTGAATTAGCCATCAAAGCCGGAGCAACCGAAGTTGATATGGTTCTTAATGATTCAATGGCGAAAGCCCATGACTACGAATTTATCACTAACGAAGTTAGATTAGTGAAAAAAGCATGTGGAAAGATTCTTTTAAAAGTCATCTTAGAAACATGTTTATTAACTGATGAAGAAATCACAGAATGTTGTAAAGCCTGTGTCAAAGGTGGCGCAGATTATGTTAAAACATCAACTGGTTTCTCCACAGGCGGAGCAACAACTCACGCTGTTAAATTAATGCGTGAAGCTGTTGGACCAAATATTGGTGTCAAAGCCAGCGGTGGAATTCATAGCCGCGAAGAAGCCCTTGCAATGGTTGAAGCCGGAGCATCTAGAATTGGTGCATCCTGTGGCGTCAAAATTGTTGAAGGTAAATAAAGGAAGGAGATGATAAAATGCCAAAGACAGTGGTTCGTGAAAACGAAAGTCTCGACGAAGCTCTTCGTCGTTTCAAACGTCAAGTGAACAAATCGGGCGTCCTTCTTGAAGCGCGCAAACGTGAGTTCTACTTAAAACCAGGCCTCAAACGCAAAATGAAAAGCGAAATGGCCAGACGTAAATCTTATTAATTGTTTTCTATAATATAGAAAGTGGTTGAAATCGACCACTTTTTTTCATTTTTTTGACCAATTTTTCCTCATTTATAAGCATTAAGTAAGTGAGGAGGTAATTATGAAAAATTTTTGTTACCAAAGTAGCGAGCATGATTGTGGCTATGCTGCGCTAAAAATGCTTTTTGCGTCAATTTCGAAAAATCAGCATTATCTTTATTTACCAAAAGATGAACAAAAAGAATGTTATTCGTTTTTAGATTTAATTGAAATTGCCGCGATGCACCAAGTTAATCTTGCTGGATATGAGATGGAATTTAGTAAGATTAGTACCCAAAAGCTTCCATTAATGCTAGAAGTTAATGGAAATCATCTAGTTCTTTTAATTAAAGTTAAAAAAGATATCTATTACATCAATGATCCATCAAGAGGAAAGATTAAAATGAAAAAGAAGGATTTAGAAAAAATCTATTCTAATCATTGTCTAATTATTGAAAACGAAAACCTTGATCGAAAATATCGGTGTAAGAAACCAGAACTCATGCCGAAATCTTTCTTCTTTATTCATCTTGGAGTTGCTACATTAATCATCGGAATGCTTGGTCTAGATTTTTATTTAATGAATTTAAGTGAGAATATTCCATTCATTTTTATGCTGATTATGTTTTTAATTTTAGTGGAAGTTTTTGAAAACTGGTTTTTACTAAAAACAAGCGATCAATTCGATAGAAAATATATTCCGCTCTATTTTAGAGAAAGCAAAAATCATAACCAAAACGATTACAAAAAATATCTTGGCGTGAAATATAATGTTTTCTCTAACTCAAAATCAATGGTTGTTTACACTTCTTTAGCAATTATTTTGGGTGTTTTAATTTCCATCAATGACCTTAGGAATTTGCTTGTAATTGCAATCATCGCGCTTTATAAAGCTCTCGAAAAATATTCAACCCAATTCAAAGATGAAAAAGTCATCCATGAATTGTCACTTGAAGAATCTAACGCGTTTAACGTTGAGGAAGACGTTATTCCTTCCCTAATCCATCTTAATCAGAAAGCAAATGGCCATGCTCTAACTTTGACGACTAGAAACTGCTTCTTTCAGCTTTCATTAATGTTACTAACATTATTCATGATGATTTTGTCGAAGAATATGTCAGCAAATTATGCTGTATTTCACTTTGGAATCTATTTCATTATTGGGCAAGGAGTCTCTTTACTACTTGACAGATTAACTAACTATCAAGAGCAGAAGAAAAACTTAACTCAGTTTTACGATCGTTGTGGTTTATAGACTGTTTTTATAAAACATGATATAATAAGCGCCCAATGATTGAAGTAGATTACATCAACCAAGGACCAAAAACTTACGATGATTACGAAGAAACTTATTCGGATCTAGCCCAAAAAGTTTTTGCTCACCTTCATTTAAATGGCGATTATTTAGTTGACGTAAATGTGGTGGATAATAAATTTATTCACCAAATCAACAAAGAATATCGTGGTGTTGATCGTCCAACAGATGTTATCAGTTTCGCTTTCTTAGATGATGAAGACGAAAAAATGATTGTTGGACAAAAACAAATTTCATTGGGAACGATCTTAATCTCTTTTGAAAAAGCCGAAGAACAAGCAAAAGAATATGAACATTCTCTTAAAAGAGAAATGTCATTCTTGTTCGTTCATGGTTTACTCCATTTACTTGGTTATGACCATATGACAAAAGAAGATGAGAAGATTATGTTTACATTACAGGATGAAATCCTTGGAGGTCGAAAATGACAAAAGAAGAATTAGTGCAAAAAGCACAAGATGCAAGAAAGCTCTCTTATTCTCCATATTCACACTTTGCCGTTGGAGCTGCTTTACTTTGTAAAGATGGAGAAATCTATCTTGGCGCAAACATTGAAAATTCAGCTTATCCACTTTGCATGTGTGCTGAAAGAAACGCTCTTTATAACGCGGCAATGCATGGCAAAAAGAAAGAAGACTTTGTCGCATTGGCTCTTTGTGCTGGATCAGATGAACCATGCTCACCTTGTGGTGCATGCCGTCAAGTTCTTAGTGAACTTTTCCCAATCGACGCTCCAATTTATATGTCCAATTTGAAAGGCGAAATCGAAGAAACAAGCATCCGTGAACTTCTTCCATATGCCTTTTCTGCTGACGATTTAAAATAATGAAAAGTGGCTTTGTTGCAATTATTGGCCGACCAAATGCTGGTAAGTCAACATTAATCAACGCTCTTTTAGAGCGAAAGCTTTCAATTGTAACTGAAAAAGCCCAAACAACACGCAATTCAATTAAAGGAATTTATGACGACGATGAATACCAAATTATATTTATCGACACTCCGGGTATTCATTTAGCTCATCACTCTCTAGGTCGATATATGAACCAACAAGCTTTTGCCTCAGCGAAAGATGTTGATGCAATCGTTCTTGTGGTGGATGGAAGTAGAAAATTTGATGCTGGAGACACAGCAATCCAAGAAAAAATTGATCAAAACATTCCATTATTTGTTGTGATCAATAAAATTGATTTACTTCGACTTCCTGAAGTTATTGAAATTAAAAACAAATATCATGAAGTTTATCCAAATGCTGAATTGATTGAAATGTCAGCGATAGAAAACTTTGGCATTGACACTCTACTTGAAAAAATTAAGCCACTCATTAAGGAAGGACCTCGATATTTTGAAAAAGATGCAATTAGCGATCGAGATCCATCATTCTTTGTTTCAGAAGTTATTCGTGAAAAATCTTTAAAGATTTTAAAAGATGAAGTTCCTCACAATTTGGCTGTTCGTGTCGATAAAATTAAAAACCAAAAAGATAAATGCATTATTGATGCAACAATCATTGTCGATAAAGATTCTCATAAGGGAATTGTGATTGGCAAAAACGGTAAACGCATTAAAGCAATCGGCATGCAATCACGTGTTGATTTAGAAGAATTCTATGGAAAGAAAGTTTTCTTAGAATTATTTGTTTCAGTCAAAGAAGATTGGCTGAATAATCAAAGATTATTAAAAGAACTTGGTTATAATTAATGGAAATTGATGGTCTCGTACTACGAGTTACTCCATATCGCGATTATGATGCGATGGTTTTGGTGATTAACAAAAAATCATCTTATTCATTTTTAGCCCGCGGTGTTCGTAAAGTGACATCGAAAAATTCATTTAGTATCCAACCTTTCACCGAATCTCATTTTGATTTGTTAAAAACAAAAGATGGACTTTCTTTAAAAACCGGAGTTGTTTTAAAAGCTCATGAGAAAGTTCGTTCTTCATATAATGGCCTATTGATGTTTGATTTCCTTAGCGAAGTTACTTCGAAGTTTCTTGTAGAAAAAGATTTTCCAAAAGTTTATCCGTCAATTAAAAAGATTATTGAACTTTTAGAGACTGGATTTGACCATTACACACTGGCAATTATCTATTTAGCATCGATTTTAAATGCTTCTGGTTATGGATGGAATATTCATTCATGTCAAAAATGCGGTCAAAAAGACGGCATCGTTGCTTTAAACACATCAAGTGGAGGATTTATCTGTCAAAATTGTTTTGATGGCTCTAACGGGGCTAAATTATCTCCACGTTTATTAAAAATAATTCGTTATATTTTCATGGTGCAACCAGAAATGTATGATCACATCTCATTTGAGAAAGAGGAATGTCTCCTCATTCTATCTTTATTAGAAGAATTCATTGTTGGAACAGTGGAATTCAACATAAAATCTTTAAAATTACTTCAAAATTAACCAAAAAATAATTAAAATACACTCATAGTAGGTTGACAAGTAGTGTTTTCAAGCACATTATGTTCGCATTCAATTTATTGAGGTATCACAATGGAAAAGAAATTTGATGAAATCGTAAATCATTTAATTACGAGCGGTTTTGTTTATCAGGATAGTGAAATCTATGGTGGATTATCTAATTCCTGGGATTTTGGTCCGCTCGGAGTCGAATTAAAAAACAATATTAAGAAATTATGGTGGAAGAAATTTGTTCAAGAATCACCAACCAATGTTGGTGTTGATGCCGCCATTTTAATGAATCCAAATGTTTGGAAAGCAACTGGACACGTTGCAACATTTGCCGATCCATTAATTGACTGTAAAGAATGTCACGCTCGTCATCGCGCTGATAATTTAATTGAAGAACAATATCCAGAAGTGGATGTTCATGGAATGAACAATGATCAACTGATGGAGTTTATTCGTGAAAAGAAAGTGAAATGTCCAGTTTGTGGCAAATCAAACTTTACCGACATTCGTCAGTTTAATATGATGTTCCGCACTCATATTGGCGTTACTGAAGCTAGTGAATCACTTGTCTATCTCCGTCCAGAAACGGCACAAGGCATGTTTGTAAACTTTAAAAATGTTCAAAGAACATCTCGCCGTAAAATTCCATTTGGTATTTGTAATATTGGTAAATCATTCCGTAACGAAATCACTCCGGGAAACTTTATTTTCCGTGTTCGTGAATTCGAACAAATGGAAATGGAATTCTTCTGCAAACCAGGAACTGACTTAGAATGGTTTAGTTATTGGAAAGACTATTGTCTTCACTTCCTTGAATCATTCAATATTAAAGAAGAAAACCTTCGATATCGTGACCATGAACCAGAAGAATTAGCATTCTATAGCAAAGCGACATGCGACGTCGAATATAAATTCCCATTCGGTTGGGGAGAAATTCTCGGCGTAGCCGATAGAACTGATTATGACTTGAAACGTCATATGGATGCTTCTGGAGAATCACTTGAATACCTTGATCCAGAAACAAACGAGAAATATGTTCCATATTGTATTGAACCATCAATGGGTGTTGAACGTATCTTCTTAATGCTGGCATGCGAAGCATATGATGTTGAACAACTTGAAAATGATTCACGTGTTGTGATGCATTTCTCACCAAAGGTTGCTCCATATTTAGCGGCTGTTTTACCATTAAGCAAACAATTAGCTCCACAAGCTAAAGAAGTTTTAGCGAAGCTAAATAAATATTTCTCAATTACTTATGATGAAACTGCCAGCATCGGTAAACGTTATCGTCGTCAAGATGCGATTGGTACACCATATTGCATTACTGTTGACTTCGATACAGCAACTGATGGATGTGTTACAATTCGTGACCGCGACACAATGGAACAAGTTCGAATTCCAGTTAGTGAAGTAAAAGATTTCCTAGAAAGTAAGGTTATTGATTAGTAAATATTTAGTTTTTATTTAGTAGATTATAAACGCAGTTTATGGCAATTAATTACGATGTATTAAAAGAAATTAAAGAACGAGCAGATATCGTTGATGTTATCTCGTATTTTTTGCCAAGCGTTCAAAAGAAAGGACGTAACTATGTTTGTATCTGTCCTTTCCACGATGATCACAAACCATCAATGCAAATTTCTAAGGAAAGACAAACGTTTAGATGCTTTGTCGATAACATTGGCGGTGATGTTTTTACCTTTGTTCAGCAATATGAAAAATGTTCCTTTGAAGAAGCTGTACTAAAAGTAGCTGAAATTATTGGCTATGATGATCCTCGTCTACATGAGAAAAAGTATGTTAAACCAGTTGATAACAACTTAGTTCCAATCTATCAATGTATTACTGAAGTTCATAAATACTATAAGTATTGTTTAACAACTGACGAAGGTAAAATCGCTCGTGAATACTTAGAAAAAAGACAAATCAGTCCAGAACAACAACTTAAATTTGGTTTAGGTTACGCATTAAAAGATGGCAAGATGACCATTGAATATCTCAAACAAAAAGGATTTTCTTTTAAAAATATTGAAGATACAGGCATCGCCTTATTACAAACTAGCGGAATGAGTGATAATAACGCCGGAAGATTAATCTTCCCTATTCTAGACAAGAATGGTCAAGTTGTTGGTTTTTCAGCTCGAAAAATGACAAGTGGTGATGATACTCCAAAATACGTTAATTCGCCAGTTACAAAAATCTTTAATAAAGGAGTAATTCTTTATAACTTCAACAACGCAAAACAAACTATTAAACACGATGGCTACATTTATCTAGTCGAAGGTTTCATGGATGTTTTTGCTCTTGATAGCATCGGAATTACTTCCTGTGTTGCTTTAATGTCAACAAAGTTGACAAAACAACATATCGATGAATTAAGAAAACTTAATGTCGAGATTCGTGTTTGCTTAGACGGCGATAAACCAGGTCAAGAAGCCATGATGCGAATTATTTCACAATTAAATGAAGCCAACCTTCGTTCAAGATATGTGAGTAAAACTGGTGAACTACGTGATCCAGATGAAATCTTAAAACAAGATGGTCCGGAAGCTTTGAAAACTTATGTTAATTCACTTGTTGATCCATTTGATTTCATTATCAATTATTACGAATCAACATCTCCATTAAATTCATCTGAAGATAAGAAAAAAGTGATTAATCACTTTGTCCCAATGATTGCTCGACTTCACTCTGAACTAGATGCTGATAATTATATTTATAAATTAGAAAAAATTACTGGATTTACTGCACAAGCGATCCGCAATTTAGTTAGTAAATACAAATCCGGCCAGAAAGAGGTCGTTGTTAACAATAAAACAGATCATTTTGAAAACCATCAAACGAAAAAAGTTCCTGCCGAACTACGTCGATTAGAAAATGCAGAAAGTTTATTAATTAAGCAAATGCTTGTTGACCAACGTGCGGTGGAGTTTTTCGAACAAAAAATTAAATATTTCTATAACGAAAATTATCGTATTCTCTCAAATTTCATCGTGGATTATGTTCATACTTACAAAGGTGAACAAGTTTCCCCAAGTGCATTAATTGACATGGTGAATTTGTCAGGAATCGAACAAAAAGATGAAATTGTTAATTTATTAACAACTTTATCATTTCAACTTTTATCAATCGAATATTCCCCACAAACATTACAAGATTGTGAAAAAGTTATTCTTGAGGAAAGAGCAAAAGCTTACGAACGATCAAGGCTTCGTCAAGCAATTGAAGGAAAAGACATTCACGAGCAGGCTCGGCTTGCTGATGAATATCTTAAATCAATATTAAAAGAGTCAAAATAAGCCACATTGAAAGGAAGGATGAGATATGGCAAAGAAAGAAGTAAAAAAGACTGCTAAAAAGGCGAAAGCAGTCAAAGAAGTTAAGCCAACAAAAGAAAAGAAGGTTCTCAAAGTAAGCGATGATGACGGTGAAGAAATTGTTAATCAATCACACGTTTTAGAAAATATTAAAAAAGATCTTCTTAAGAAGGCTAAAGAAAACGATAACACAATTGAGCAAGAAGAAATCTATGATGCAACTTCAATGCTTGATTTAACCGATGAAGATTATGAAGGAATCATTGCCTACTTCACATCAAACAAAGTAAATGTCATTTCGAACGAAGAAGATATCGAAGATATCGACTTTGATGAATCAAAGATGAACGAAGGTGACATGGATCTTGGTGATGATGATATGATGGGAGACGATGACATCCAAGAAGAAGAAATTACCGCTGATCTTTCCAAAATGATTGTTGGTGATGTCAAAGTCAATGACTCTGTTAAAATTTATCTTCGTGAAATTGGTAAAGTCCCACTATTAACAGCACAACAAGAAACTGAATTAGCCAAACGTATTGCTGCTGGAGATGAACAAGCAAAACAAGACTTAATCCAAGCTAACTTACGTTTAGTTATCGCTATCGCTAAGCGATATGCTGGTCGTGGAATGCCATTTTTAGATCTCATCCAAGAAGGAAATATGGGCTTAATTAAAGCTGTTGATAAATTTGACTATACCAAAGGTTTTAAATTCTCAACATACGCTACATGGTGGATTCGCCAAGCAATCGCTCGAGCGATTGCTGACCAAGCTCGTACAATTCGTATTCCTGTTCATATGGTGGAAACCATTTATAAAATTACTCGTGCTCAACGTCAACTTGTCCAAGAACTTGGACGTGAACCAACAGCAGAAGAAATTTCTGATCGTTTAGAGGGCGCTTTAAGTGCCGATCGTATTCGCGAAATTCAACGAATTAATCAAGAACCAGTCTCTCTAGAGACTCCAATTGGAGAAGAAGATGATTCCCACTTAGGAGATTTCTTAGAAGATAAGGAAGTGGAAACTCCAAACGAATACACAACAAAATCTCTTCTAAAAGACGAACTTTATGAAGTGATGTCAGATTTAACTGAACGTGAACAAAAAGTTCTTAAATTACGTTATGGTTTAGAAGATAATCACCCAAGAACTCTTGAAGAAGTTGGCAAAGAATTTAACGTTACCCGTGAACGTATTCGTCAAATTGAAGCGAAGGCCATTAAGAAACTTCGTCATCCAAACCGCGCTAAAAAGCTCGGTGATTATCGAGGATATCGTTCCTAATGAAACTTTCCCAAAGACTTTTAACAATCGCTTCTTTTGTTAAACAAAACTCATTTGTTGCTGATGTTGGCGCCGATCATGGCTTATTATCAATTTATTTAATTGAAAATTGTCACGCTCAAAAAGTCTTTGCGGTCGAAAATAAAGTTGGTCCGTTATCTATTTTAGAGAAAAACACTAAAAATTATCCAAACATCACCGTTTCATTAAGCGATGGTATTAGTCAAATTCCTTCTGATGTTAATGTCGTTATTATCGCTGGAATGGGTGGGATTTTAGTTAGTGATATTCTTAAAAAGAATCAAGATAAATTAGAAAACGTTCAGCAAATCATCGTTGATGCTCATCGAGACCAAGATTTAGTACGAAAAACATTAATCCAATTAGGATACAAAATCGAACAAGAAAAAATTGTTCATGAAAAAGTTTACTATAACGTTATTTCCTTTATAAAAGGAAGACAAGGGTTAACACAAAACGACATTGAATTTGGCTACAAGATTAAATCTGATCCGTTATTCAGTGAATATAAACAATCTTTATTAGAACATTATAAAAAGATTTATCAACAAAATAATTCTTTAGAATTAAAAGAGAAAATCGAAAGGTTAGAATCATTATGAACACAATTAAATTGTTACGTAATTTAGCAAAACGCTTCCCAAAATCACTTGCTGATCATGGTGACCATGTTGGTTTAATGACTGGACGATTAAAAGAAGAAACAAAAACTATTTTGCTTTGTCTTGATTTTGATGAAATTGTTTATGATAAGATTCTTTCTATGAAAGAAAAACCAGATTTAATCTTAACGCATCATCCATTTATTTATGGAACAAAATATCGTGTCTTTAAACATAATGAATTTAAGAAAATTCTTTGTGAGAAAATTGATGCATTAGATATTCCAGTTTATTCCATGCACACCAATTTTGATAAAGGTGTCGGTGGAATGAACGACGCATTAGCTGAAGCAATGGAACTAACTGATATTAAGCCTCTTGAAACTTGTTATATGGCGCGTGGTGGTCGACTCAAAAAACCAATGGAAATTCATGATTTTGCATTGTATGCAACAAAAAAGCTAAATCTTGAATATTCGCATCTTACTCATGGCGGTAAAGATATCATTGAAACTGTGGCTGTTTTAGGTGGTGGAGGTTCGTATAAATATCGCAACGCTCTTTTAGAAGGCTATGATATTTATCTTTCTGGAGATACACCTCATCATATTCGCCGTGATGTTTTATCGCAGCATTATAATTACTTAGACATTCCACACGAAGTCGAAAAGATTTTTGTTTCGCAAATGAAAAAGATCCTGTTAACGATTGATCCAACATTAAATGTTATTGAAATCAACCACGAGGATCTACCAGAACTAATTCATTAAGGATTCAATTTCTTTTTTAATATCAAGTGTGACTTCTTTTGGAGTAGATGCTCCAGAAGAGATTGCAATATAACGAAGACCTAAAAGGTCTTTTTTATTTAAATCATTTTTGTTTTCGATCATTAAAACCTTCGCATTTGGATGGGAAGTTTTGGCGATTTCAAACAAAGTTTTTGTGTTATTGGAGTTTTTTCCTCCAACAACATAGATTAAATCAACATCCTGAGAAACATTCCTTAAGGCGTTTTGTCTTAATGATGAGGCTTGGCAAATTGATGGGGAAACATCGGCACTAGGAAATCTTTCTTTAATAAAATCAATCGCATTAGCGATTTCTAGCTCCGAAAATGTTGTTTGGCTAATAATTAACGGATGTGAATAAACATCGTCTAAAACAACGTTTTTTGGCTCAATTAAATGAACTTTAGAGCTAATTGAAAGTGCCGCATTAGCCTCTGGATGGTTTTTCTTTCCTAAATACAAGACATCGCGATTTTCTAGCACAGCTTTCTTGATGACATTTTCAGTTAAAGTGACAAACGGGCATGTCGCATCAACAAAATGAATGTGACGTTTATTTAATTCATCTTCAACTCGTTTATCGTGACCATGTGCAGTTAAAATAACAATAGAGTTGTTTGGAACTTTTTCGATAAGATCTAACAGAGTTAGATTTGCATTATAAATCGTTGAAATTCCTGCTTCTTTTAAAACGTTTAGAGCATCTTGATTATGAACAAGCATTCCAAGAACAACAACATTTTGACTAATGTATTCTTTTTTAACCTTTAAAGCAATTTGGATTGCTCTTTCAACTCCGGCGCAATAGCCAAATGGTTCAAGAATTTCAATTTTCATGGACTTATCATAACACGAAATAGATTTTTCGTGTATAATAAGCGCGGTAAAAAATATGCCATTTACTGCTATTAACTTATCTAAAAAAATGATTGCTAGCTTAAACCGCCAGCATTTTTATGATCCTTCTGAGATTCAATTAAGAGTTATTCCAAAAGCATTAAAAGGTGAAAATTTGTTGATTCAATCAGCAACTGGAACGGGTAAGACTTTATCTTTTGTTATTCCAATTCTTGAAAGAATTGATTTAGATAATCAAAATTTACAATCAATTGTGGTGGCTCCAACTAGAGAACTTGCGGAACAAATTTTTAATACTTTTGTTTCCTTTAGTAAAGATTATCCAGAACTCAAAGTTCGCTTATTTAAATCTGGAACAGAAAGAGAAAATTCGCTTAAAGGTCTTTCGATTGCTCCGCACATTATTGTTGGAACACCTGGAAGATTAGCGGATATTTTCGATCAAAACGTGATTTCTTTATCTTCTGTTAAAACAATTGTTTTAGATGAAGCTGACATGCTTCTAAAGGAAGGATTTTTCGCAGATATTGATCGATTTGTTTTAAAAATCGAACATCCTCAATTCCTTGTTTGTTCGGCAACATTAGAAGCAAATTTAGGGCATGAATTAGAAAAATATATTGGCGCTGATCAACTTGTCATTAACGAAGAAATTATGACAAGTAGCACAGTGAAACATATTCTTGTGGATATTGCTCATCAAGATGTAAATCAATGTGTTTTATCTATGATAAAAGAAATTCATCCTTATTTGCTTTTAATCTTTGCTTCTAAGAAAGAAACAGTCAATAAGATTTATACATTCCTAAAATCAAATGGTGAACCATGTGGTTTATTAACTGGTGATCTTTCCGCTCGCGAAAGAAAGAACGTTTTAAAGCGAATTAAAAATGGTGAAATCTATTATTTAGTTTGCTCCGACATGGCCGCTAGAGGTTTAGATTTAGACGATGTAACCGACATTATTAATGTCGACCTTCCTGAAAATCTAGACTTCTATTATCATCGTGCTGGAAGAACTGGTCGATTTGGAAAAGAAGGAAAATGTTATACATTTTATAACAATGAACACACCAATAAACCATTACTATTAAAAGAACAAGGTGTCCAATTTACTTATCTTTCATTACGTGATGGACATTTAAAAGAAGGTAATGAGATTGCAAAACCTCACCCAGTCAGTAAAAAGAAAGATTCTGAACTTGATCAAAAAATTCGTAAAGTGGTTAATCTTTCCAAAGGAAAAAATAAAAAAGTTAAACCTGGATATAAAAAGAAAGTTCGCGAAGAAGTAAAAAAAGTAAAACAACAGCATCGTCGCGAAATTATCAAAAAAGATATTCGTCGTCAACGAGTAGAAAGATACAAAAAAGAGAATCGTCAAAATGGATAAAGAAGAACTTTATATTGGCTCACATGTTTCAATGTCAGCTCCAGATTATTATTTAGGATCGGTGAAAGAAGCACTTTCCTATGGAGCAAATACTTTAATGTTTTATACAGGTGCTCCACAAAATACATTTCGTTTGCCACTAGAAAAATTAAAGATTAATGAAGGTCGTGCTCTTTTAAAAGAGCATGGTCTAGATGAAAATAAGATTGTTGTTCATGCTCCTTACATTATCAACATCGCTAATCAGCTTAATCCTAACGTCTATGATATTGGCAAAAAAGCACTTCAAATTGAACTACAAAGAACTGCTGCTTTTGGTGTCAAAATCATGGTTCTTCATCCGGGAAGTCACGTCGGAACAGGCGTTGAAAACGGTTTAGATTCGATTGTTAAAGCTCTTGATGAAGTTTTAGATCAAGATCGAACTGACGTCAAAATTGCCTTAGAAACAATGGCTGGAAAAGGTGGTGAAATGGGCTCGACATTTGAGCAACTCGCCACAATTATTTCTCGCGTTAAACATCCAGAAAGAATTGGTGTTTGTCTTGATACTTGTCACATCTCTGATTATGGATACGATATCAAAGATATCGATAATGTTTTAAAACATTTTGATGAAACAATTGGATTAGATAAATTACTTTGCCTTCATATTAACGATTCTAAAAATGAATCTGGCTCACATAAAGACCGGCACGAAAACATTGGCTATGGAACAATTGGCTTTGACGCTTTAGATAAAGTTGTGCATCATCCTTTGCTAAAAGATCTTCCTAAATTGTTAGAGACTCCGTTTGTCAACGATAAACCTCCTTATAAGGAAGAGATTGAAATGTTAAAAAAATCCCAGTTCGTAAACTGGAGATAATTTTATAATTTTAAGATTAGTTTAGTAAGTTCCTCGTAGATTTGACTATCAGGAACTTTTTTAATAATTTTATCTTTTTTAAAGATAACCCATTCGCCTTTTCCGCCAGCGCAACCAATGTCAGCGCGTTTAGCTTCGCCTGGACCATTCACAATACAACCCATTACAGCAACTGTTTTATTTATTTTGTTTTCTTCTAAGAAGGTCGCGATTTTATTCGCAAGCGGAACTAAATTAACTTGTGTTCTTCCACATGTTGGACAAGAAATTAAATTTGGATAATCATTTCGAATTCCAAGATCTTTTAATAATCTTCGACAAGCACGAACTTCTTCAACTGGATCATCACTTAAAGAAATACGAATTGTGTCGCCAATTCCTTCAAGAAGAAGCGGTGCAAGTCCACATGTAGAACGGATTAAACCAACATCTTTTGGACCAGCTTCCGTAATTCCTAAATGTAATGGATATTGAAACTTTTTGCTAGCTAGGCGATATGATTCGATTGTTTCTAAAACGTGAGAGCATTTCAAAGAAATGACAATATCATAAAAATTTAAATCTTCTAAGATTTTGACCATTCTAGAAGCCGATTCAACAAGTTCATTTGCTGTTAATAAAGCAGTGTTATCATTCACTTCTTTATCAATTGATCCGGAATTAACTCCAATTCGAATTGGAAGATGTTTTTCTTTACACAATTCAACGACTTTTTTGACATTTTCTTTAGAACCGATGTTTCCTGGATTAATGCGAATCGCATCTGCTCCAGAATGAATTGCTTCAATGGCTAAACGATAATCAAAATGAATATCTGCGATTAAAGGAATAGAAATTAATTTTTTAATCTCTTGAATTGCTTTTGCATCTTCAAAATCAAGTACACTAACGCGCATCAAGTCTGCTCCAAGAGCAGCACAGGCGTTAATTTGATTTGCAACTTCTTTGAAGTTGGAGGTTTTAATATTACACATTGATTGGATTAAAACTTTGTTTTGTCCACCAAGTGTAATTTTTCCAACTTGAATTTGTTTAGTTTTTTCTCGAGCTAACATAGGCATGATTTGATTATATCATTCTTAAAATATCTTGTAGATATATTTTTAGGTCTGTGCTATTATCTTACTTGCTGACGGAGGAAATAGTAATGCCAAGAGATCATTTCACATTAAAATGCACAGTTTGCGGCGAAGAAAATTACATCGCTGATAAAAATAAAAAAGAGCATCCAGACCGTATGGAAACAAAAAAATATTGTCCACGATGCAAAAAGCACACAGTGCATAAGGAGAAGAAATAAGGTTAATCCTTATTTTTTTATTCATGGTCGATCTTTTTCGTTCAAGAATCGCTTGTAACACATACTTTTTATTTAAAGATAAAGAGCATGCTCTTTTAGTCGATCCTGGATACAATATTAACAATTGTTTAATCGAACACATTAATAATCTTGGTCTAAAGATTGATGCAATTCTTTTGACACATGCTCATTTTGACCACATTGATGCTTTAGAAGAGATTATTAATGTTTTCCCAGAAGCAAAAGTTTATATTTACGAAAAAGAAAGTCCGGATTTAGATAATCCAAAATTTAATCTTTCTAATTGGACTGAATATGGTAAAAAGAATCTTACTTACCGCCCAAAAAACTTGATTGAACTTCAAGATGGAGAAGTCTTTGAAGCTTGCGGATACACTATTAAGTGTATAGCAACTCCATTTCATACAAGAGGCTCCGCTTGTTATGTTGTTGATGAAGAAAATCTCATCTTTAGTGGTGATACGTTGTTTTACACAACAGTTGGTCGAACAGATTTAGCGAGTTCTTGCCCAAGACTGATGTCATCAAGTTTAAAAAAACTTGTTCAATTAGAAAAGAACTACATAATCTATCCTGGTCATGGAGTTAAAACCACGCTCGATCGGGAGAAGAAATATAACTCATATTTACGAAATATCTAATTTTAGATATAATTGAGACGTTTTAGGAGGAACTAAACATGAACGTTACAGAATTACGTCCTGGAAACTATTTTATTGACGAAGGTAACCTCTACCAAGTTCTCGACATTCTTTTAAATAAGACTGCGATGCGTAAGATGGTGGCGAAAGTCAAAGCGAAAAACATGCGTACAGGCGCAATTATCGAATTAGCTCGTAACTCTGGTTACGATGTTGAGAAAGCAAGCCTTTCCAAAAAGAAAATGGGTTTCCTTTATGATGATGGAGTTAACTTCGTCTTCATGGATAATGAAACTTATGAACAAATCGAAATCAATAAAGACCGTTTAGAATGGGAAAAGAACTTCCTTGTTTCTGGTTCAGAAATCGAAATTCTTTTCTATGATGATGAAATTCTTGGAATTTCACTTCCATCAACAGTTGCTTTAACAATCACCGAATGCGAACCGGGTGTTCGTGGTGATACCGTCAACAAAGCAATGAAACAAGCCACATTAGAAACTGGTCTTAAAACAAAAGTCCCATTATTTATTAATAATGGTGAAAAGATCCTCGTTCGCACAGATACTGGCGAATACGATGGACGTGCCTAATTAAGGAGGAGAAACGATGGATATTTCAATCGGAGCCTTTGTTGGAGCATTCATTGGTGTCTTAATCCTTGGTCTTGTTGCTGGATTCTTCCTCTCTCGTTGGTTCTTCAAACGTGAGCTTCAAAAGAATCCTCCAATCAATGAAAAGATGATTCGTGCGATGTTTACACAGATGGGAAGGAAGCCATCTGAAGCTCAAGTCAGAGCGGTCATGAACAGCATGAAAAGAAACGGGTAAGACAATTCCTCATCCAAGAAAATTAAGCGCCTTAAACGGGCGCTTTTTTCATGCTCATTTTTCCAGATGTAATTTTGAGAAGCTGTAGTGGTAGTGGTGTTCGACGAAATAAAAAAGTGTCAATGAAAAACACCCATCAATTCGGAATAATTTTACTATCCACAATATTGACGGGTGTTTAATCAACAATACAATTATCTACTAATTTACTACTAATCTTATACTAATTCATCCACTTAATTTTGGATTCTTCATTGTGCGATAAACGTTTGATGTTTCCGCGATGTCTAAACACTAATAAGCAAGCTGCGACTGTCATGACTCCAGCATATTCAAATCCAGCAACAACATAATCGCCCCAACCATACATTCCGAAGTTCGCAAATGAAACTGGTCCACAATATTTAATGATGACAAAAACCCAAGCGCAGATGACACAAGATAGTGCAGTAATCATTGATCCAAGTGAAACATATTTTTTGAGTTTAAGAGTGACAAAGAAGACTAAAATACCAACAACTGAGATTAACCAAGAGGTCGCAAGAACAAATCCGGCAACAGTTGCCACAGCTTTACCCCCATTAAACTTCGCAAACACAGGATAGCAATGACCAATCATTGCTCCTAAAGGAGCAAGGTAAATATAAAGGACACCGTTGTTCCAGATGCCTGAACCAAAATTATCGATTAAAACTTGGTTTAATGATGAGAATTTAATAATTGACCAAACAATTATTAAAGGGATGACAGTTTTTATCATATCAAGGATGATACATAATAAGCCAATTTTCTTACCAAAAAGTCTTCCGACGTTCGTTCCGCCCGAGTTTTTTGAGCCTTCTAAACGTGGATCACGATGGAAAAACACCTTTCCGATAATGATTCCTGTTGGAATAGAACCAAAAAAATATCCAATAATTAATGATACAAAACCGATGATTATATTATATAAAATAATATCCATTTCAAATCTCCTAAATACCTCAATATTCTAATAAAAAACTCCGTTACTTTTCAACCTTTAGTTTGCTATAATCAATTTTTAGAAATTGAGAGTTGAATATGTCAGAAGCAAATACTAAAACAAGTTATACAGCCGCCGATATCGACCTTCTTGAAGGTCTTTCTGGTGTAAGAAAAAGACCAGCGATGTACATTGGTTCAACTAACGTCAATGGACTCCATCATTTGGTCTGGGAAATTATTGATAATGCGGTCGATGAAGCCTTAAATGGTTATGGCTCAGAGATTACAATAACCATCCATAGGGATGGTTCTTTATCCGTTTTGGATGGTGGACGTGGTATTCCAGTCGACATCCATAAAGCGACCGGAATTCCTGCTGTTCAACTCATTTTTACAACCCTACATTCTGGCGGAAAATTCTCCAATAAAGCTTATCAATCAAGTGCTGGTTTACATGGTGTTGGTAGTGCTGTTACGAATGCTCTTTCTGACTATTGCGATGTCACTGTTTATCGTGATGGAAAGATCAATCATATTCGCTTTAAAGACGGAGGAAAACTTGAAACTCCATTAGAGGTTCTTGGTAATACCAAGAAGAGAGGTTCATTAATCCGTTTTAAACCAGATGCAAGAATCTTCTCCACGGTTGATTTTAAATATGACATTATTTCGAATCACATCCAAGAAAGTGCCTTCCTATTAAAAGGCGTGAAATTTAACCTTCATGATGAAAGAACTGGACAAAATGCTGAGTTTTGTTATAAAGACGGTATCAAAGAATACGTGAACTATCTCACCGAGAAAAAACAACATATTGGTGAAGCACTTTATTTTGAAGGAAAAGAGAGTGGAATTGTCATGAGTATTGCTATGCAATACTGTAATGATGATTATCAAGAAACAATTTACTCTTATGCCAATAATGTTCGAACACGTGATGGTGGAACTCATGAACAAGGTTTAAGAGCAGGATTAACGAAGATCGTTAATGATTACGCTGAACAAAATAATCTACTCAGAGGTAAACAAAAACTTGAAGGAAACGATATTCGTGAAGGTTTAACCGCGATTATTTCATTAAAAATTCCTGAAGAAAAACTCGAATACGAAGGACAAACAAAACAAAAACTTGGCACTCCCGAAGCTTTGCCTTTAGTAACAAATTTCATCTATAATAACTTTAGTTATTACTTAAACGAACATAAAGACTTTGCGGTCTCATTAATTCAAAAATGCTTAAAGGCACAAAGTGCTCGAATAGCGGCCAGAAAAGCAAAAGAAGAAATTCGCTCAAAAAAGAGTATTAAGCAAGATATCGTTTTATCTGACAAGCTCACCCCAGCCACTTCAAAAGACTATGATAGCAATGAACTTTTTATCGTTGAAGGTGATTCAGCTGGAGGAACAGCAAAGAGCTCTCGTGATCGTAGTCATCAAGCAATCTTACCACTTCGTGGTAAACCATTAAACACTTTCGGTCTACCACTTGAAAAAGTTTTGAAAAATGAAGAATGTGCGACATTAATTAACACAATTGGAGCAGGGGTTAATGAATCATTTAATATTGACCATGCCCATTATGGAAAAATCATCATCATGACCGATGCTGATACCGATGGAGCACACATTCAAACTCTTTTAATTACCTTCTTTTATCTCTTTATGCCAGATTTAATTAAGAAAGGTAAATTATTTGTTGCAATGCCTCCTTTATACAGAATCTATCGTGAAGTGAATCATAAAATGATTCATCGTTACGCTTGGGATGACGAAGGACTTGAAAAAGCGAAGAAAGAAGTTGGACCTGGATGCCGCGTTGCTCGATATAAAGGTCTTGGCGAAATGAACCCAGAACAACTTTGGGAAACAACAATGAATCCAGCGACAAGACAACTGACAAAAGTGACCATTGAAGACTCTCTTCTTGCTGCTCAAGAGGTCAACATTTTAATGGGTAATGATCCAGCAACAAGACGACATTGGATTGAAGAAAACATTAACTTCAACGAAGTTGATTCATTTATGGATGAGGTGAAATAAGATGGCAAAGAAACAAGTTATTCAACAACCAGAAATCATCGAAAACATCCACAATGAAACAATGGAAGAAATTATGGGAAGTCGCTTTGCGACTTACGCCAAATATGTCATCCAAGATCGTGCGATTCCAGATGCTCGAGATGGTTTAAAACCAGTTCAAAGAAGAATCATTTATGCCATGTATAAAGATGGCAATATTTATTCTCGTCCAACAAGAAAATGTGCTCATACAGTCGGTAATGTTATGGGTAAATATCACCCTCATGGTGATAGCTCCATTTATGAAGCACTTGTTCGTATGTCACAAACTTGGAAAGTGAATAATCCTTTAATCGACTTCCAAGGTAATAATGGTTCCATTGATGGTGATGGTCCAGCAGCTTATCGTTATACTGAATCTAGACTCAGTCAAATCGCTGAAGAAATGATTCGCGACATTGATAAAGATACTGTTGATATGGCATTTACTTTTGATGACTCTGATTATGAGCCTGTTGTAGTGCCTGCTCACTTCCCAAATTTACTTGTTAACGGAACCGAAGGTATTGCAGTTGGAATGGCGACAGAAATTCCAACACATAACCTAAAAGAGGTTATTGAAGCAATAATTTATCGCATAAATCATGTTCGAGTTGAACCAAAAGATCTCTTACAATTTGTACCTGGTCCAGATTTTCCAGGTGGTGGATTTATCATCCGTTCAAAAGGGTTAGAAGACATCTATTTAGAGGGTCGAGGACGAATCGAAATTCTTTCTAAAACAGAAGTTATTAACACCGAAAAAGAAAAGAAAATTATTGTCACCGAAATTCCATATAAAGCGGTGAAGATTGATATTGTTCACGAAATTGATATGCTGCGACATAACAATGTTTTGCCAGGCATTAGTGAAGTTCGTGATGAATCTGATCGACAAGGAATGCGCATCGTGATTGATGTCAAAAAAGAGGCGAATATTGACGTTATTCACCAATACCTTTTAAGCAAGAGCGGACTGCGTTCTTCTTACTCAGCAAACATGGTCGCAATTGTCAATGGTTCACCAAAAACAATGAATCTTTTAGATTTCATTGATTGCTACATTGATCACCAAGTTAACGTCATCACTAGACGCACAACTTTTGACCTTAAAAAGAACCAATCTAGACTCCATATTGTTGACGGTTTAATCAAGGCCATTTCTATCCTTGATGAGATTGTTGAAGTCATTAAAAAATCAAAAGATAAAGCTGATGCAAAAATCAACTTACAACAACAATTTAGTTTCACTGAAGCTCAATCTGAAGCAATTGTCATGTTACAACTTTATAAGTTGTCTAACACTGATATTACAACCTTATTAAATGAGAAAAAATCTCTTGAAGAAAATATTGAATACCTAAAAGGTATTCTTGAAGATCGAAATAAACTAAACCGTCTTCTTTGTAGTGAACTAAAAGAAATTTCAAAAAAATACGGTTACGAAAGAAAAACGCAAATTATTGATCGCCAAGAATCAACACAAATTGATAAACGTGATTTGATTAATAAAGAACTCGTTAAACTCGCGATTTCTCGTGATGGATATATGAAATATTCATCGATAAAATCATATCGTTCTAGTGGCGATAATCCACTTCCAGGTTTAAAAGCTGGAGACGTCTTAATTTATAGCGGTGAAGTTTACACAACTGATTACCTCATTTGTTTTACAAATGCCGGTAATTTCCTTTATATTCCTGTTCACCAATTAACCGAGAACAAATGGAAGGATGAAGGTCGACACATTAACTATTTAATTTCTTTAAATCCTAATGAAAAAATTGTGCGTGCGTACGCTATTGAAGACTTTCGAGAAGATTTGTTCTTTGCCATCGTCACCAAAAACGGACAAATCAAACGTCTTCCTGTTTCAGATTTCCAAGTTGTTCGTTATTCTAAACCATTAATTTGCATTAAATTACTGCAAGATGATGAACTTGTTGATGTAACATTAACGGATGGAGATTCAAATTTAGTTCTCTTTACAAGTGATGGTAATTCCACAATGTTTAATGAAAATGAATTACCAACAAGCGGCATGCGTAGTGGTGGTGTAAAATCATTCGCCAAACTTGGTAAAGCTACGATAGTAAATTTACTTGCTTATCCAAAGGATAATTCTCGAGGAAAAGTGGCCGTAATCACCAACAAAGCTTGCGTCAGAATTTATGATGTTGAGAAGACTGATTTAACCTCTCGTCTTGGTCGATCTAGCTCCGTCTTTAAGTCATTTAAATCCGATATTCATGATCTTGTTTATGTCACGAAATTAAACAAGGAAGAAGAAGCGAATACAATTCGATTCTTAGATAACATGCAAGAAGTTCGCTCAATCGTGATTGATGATTATCATCTAACACCACTTGATCGATATGCGAAACAAACTGTCGAAATGAGTTCAAAAATTCGCCTTGTTACTCCATTTAGAGAATCAAGTGAAATTGTCGATAAAAAGATTGTTTCTCATTTCGTGAAAAAAGACGATGCAATCGAATTTAATCAAGATGAAACCAAAGAAGAAAATACGCTTCAAGAAATGAAGGAAGAAGAGGAAAAAGGTTACACCCAAATCTCCATCTTCGACGATGATCTTCTTGGTGATTAATTCACCTCAAAAACAATGATAAAACGCCTGAAAAATGGCGTTTTTTTCGTACATATGCGAATTATTCTCACTTTTAGTTTACTAAAGAATGTGTATAATTAAGTTATGTGCAAAGTTTATGTTCCATATGCTCATGCTAAATCAATCTTTGATATTGAGATTGATTTTTATAAAAAGCATGGCATTACGACTGTTTTATCAGATTTAGATAACACTCTAGATTCATATAAAACAAAGACTCCTAGCGCAAATGTGATTTCTTTTAAAGAAGTTCTAAAAGAGAACGGCATTGAACTCTTCATTATTTCAAATAACACTGGAAAAAGAGTTCAACAATACGCTGATGCTCTTGGTGTTAGATATGCTTCTGCTGTGGGAAAACCATTTGCTAAAAAACTCTTACGTAAACTTAATGAAGCACAAATTAATCTAAATAAAGCGGTATTGATTGGTGATCAAACAGTCACTGATATTGCTTCAGCAAATCGAGCTGGAATACTTTGTATTCTCACTGATAAAATTGTTAAAGAAGATCAACCAACAACATTCTTTAACCGCTTATTTGATCGACCAATTCGACGACATCTTCGTCGCAAAGGTAAATTAATTGATTGGAGGGAAAAATAATGGCAAAAATTTCTCAAATTCGTCGTTGCTATAACTGTGGTGCAGTTTTGCAATCAGAAGACCCAACTAAAGAAGGATACGTCAAGAAAGAAACGTTAGAAAATGCTTCGCAAAATTTCTTATTCTGTGATCACTGTTTTGAACTTGAACGTTATCAAAACAAATCAAATGATCCAGAAGTAAGTGAAGATTATCTTCGCTTTATCATGGATGCGAAACGTAAAAATGCTTTGATTGTTTACGTAGTAAACCTCTTCTCTTTTGAAGCCAGTTTCTCTCTCCAAATTAATTCAATTATTCAAGGAATGGATATTCTAGTTGTCGGAAATAAATTCGACCTCCTTCCTGATACATGCACCGAAGAGGATACTAAAGAATATGTCGCCCATCGTTTCCGTGCCTCAGGCATTAAGTTAACAAAAGATGATGTTGTTTTAGGTTCAGCTACAACTGATGAAAACGCGAAACACATTCTCTCTAGAATCTTCGAATTACGTAACGGAAGAGATGTTTATGTTATTGGAGCATCCCTCAGTGGAAAATCAACATTAGTGCAATCTTTCTTACGTGTTTACTCAAACATGAGTAAAGGTACTATCTCAACCCATCTTTATCCAAAAACAAAACTCTCTGTTTTAGAAATTCCATTATCAAGAACAACATCGCTTTTTGATGCACCTGGACTTTCGATTAATAACTCAATTTTGTTTGAGCTTGATAAAGCAACTTTAAAACAAATTTATCTAACAAAAGCTGTTGAAGCGAAAAAAGTTAGTTTAGAAGAAGGACAAGTTCTTTGCTTTGGTGGAATTGGTTATATCCAACTTATTAAAGGCAAGAAAACCAACTTTAAATGTTATTTCCATGACCATGTTCAATTAAAGAAACTATCTGGTCAACACGTTGATGAAAAATTCATCCAACTTGTTTTACGTAAAAGCTTAGTTCCTTCTTTAAGAAAGATTCGTTCCGGAAGAGATCTTGATGTTTTTGAAATCACAATTACTGAAAGTAATTATCGTGACATTGGCATCCAAGGTTTAGGCTGGATTAATTTTAAAGCAGCGAACCAAACATTTCGCATTTGTATCCCAAAAGGCGTCGCTATTTATTCATCTCGACCAAAAGTATTAACAAAATAATTTCATGGCCAATTACATCATTTACGGTGGATCATTTGATCCAATTCATAACGGACATCTTCGACTCGCTCGAACCGCATCACTTAAACTTAATGCTGATGTAATTTTTGTGCCAGCTCGTTCTCCACGTTGGAAAGTGTGCGAAGCAAGCGCAAAAGACCGTTTAAAAATGATGAAACTTATATTGCGTTTATATGCCCCAGCTGGTTCACAAATTAGCGATTATGAGCTGAAAAGTGATGCTCAAGTGAATTATACAGTTGATACGGTGAAGTATTTTCATCAAAAATACCGTGCATCCAGACTCTTTTTATTAATTGGCGCGGATCAAGTAAATAAATTTTCTGAATGGAAAGATGCTGGATTAATTAGCGAACTGACCCAGATTGTTTTTGTTCCTCGCCCAGGAGTTCAAATTAACGAAGATATTGTAAAACAATATCATATGATTAATTTAGAATATTATGAAAGCGGTGAAGTCTCTTCAAGTCTAATTCGTCTTGGTTTATCTCATGATGCTCCACAAGAAGTAATTAACTACATCGAAAAGAACAAACTTTATTATGTTAATAAACTTGCTCAATATGTTGATGAAAAACGTTTACTACATTCCATTGAAGTAGCAAAACTTTCATACCAAATAGCAGTGGTTAATCAGTTAGAAAATCCATCGAAATTCTATTTTACTGGAATGTTTCATGATGTCGGTAAACTGGCAAATTATGGAAAAATTGATCCAAATCAAGTGATGGAAAAAGAATATTCTGAATATTTAGACATGCCAAAATTTGCTTATCACCAATTTATTGGTGAATATATCTTAAAAAATGACTTTAATATTAAAGATGAAGATATCTTAAATGCGGTGAAGTTCCATTGCACAGGTTCGGCAAATATGAGTCAACTTGCGATGGTTATTTATGCAGCAGATAAAATTGAGCCAACAAGACAATTTGATTCAAGGTTTTTAATTAATTCTTGTATGAAAAACTGGAAACAAGGCTTTTTAGACACTTTAAAAGATAATCGTAAATATTTGCTTGCTCACGCAAAAGATATTGAAAATAGATTGACTCATGAATGTTTTAAAATGTATTTAGGAGATTAGTTATGAATAAAACAGTTACATTAATTAAAAAAGTGCTCGATGATCATAAAGCAGAAGAAATTTCTGTGATTGATGTTTCCGAAAGAACTCCTTTTGCGGAATATTATGTTTTATGTTCAGCGTCGAATATTCGTCAAATTGGTGCTTTAGCCGATGCTGTTATTGACAAGCTTGAAGAGAAAAAGATTAATTATTCTCATAAAGAAGGAACTCCAGAATCTGGATGGATTTTAATCGACGCTTACGATGTGATTGTTAATGTATTCTCTAAAGAAGAAAGAGAAAGAGTTTCCATCGAGAAACTTTTGGAAAACAGTAAAAAATAATAAACTTCGCATAAGAGATATTATGTTAACCAAACAATAAGAAAGAACGATTTAATCGGTCTTTTTTTATTTTTATTTCTATTATATATAAGAAAAGAAAAAGCCATCAAACTAGGCTTTTCCACATATTCTAATGTTAATAATATCTACTAATTATCTACTAATTCCAGCTTTCACTGCCACTTTATTTCGAATGATTTCAGTCGGTATCGATATTAAAATCATCAGGATAATTGCAATCAAAGAATAGCCGAAAATGACCGCCATATTGGTTGGATCATTGATTTGTGCCGCCTTGATTAAGCTACCTAAACCATTTCGGGTATAACCTGTCACAATTTCCGACATAATTTCAATCTTAAATGACAATGAAAATGATGAAATAATGCCAATCACTAGGTAAGGAAGAGCTAAAGGAAGTTGAATTCGAAACAATTTCTTAACTCCTTTACCACCATCAACTTTCACGGCATCCATGATTTCTGGATCGATATTTCTTATTCCGTTTGTTAACGATTCATAAAGAATTGGTAATGATATTATCATTACAAGAAAGCATGGAGCATATTCTGCTTTCACTAAAACAACAAATAAGAAGACAACAGCTGCCGTTGGAATTGCTTTTAATGCGGTCATTAATGGAGACAAAATAATGTATAATTGTTCATTGTCTCGAACAATTAAAGATAAGATAAAGGCAATAATTAACGCCATTGAAAAACCAATTAAAAGCTTTAATAAGGAATAAGCTAGACATTGGTATGTATAAGCAATTCCCAGTAATTTAATCATGGCCTCAATCGTGACGATTGGAGAAGGGAAAATCATGGAATTCTTATCAAAGATAAGAGTTGCTAAAAACCATAATCCGAATAATAAAATTATTCCAACAGTTAATAAAATATATTTATTTGTAATAAATCGCTTCATCAGTCTTACTCATTCCGAAAATGGATAAGAAAGTATCAATTTCCTCTTTATGTTCATAGGCTTTTTTATATCCGATGCCTAATTTGTTTCCGTTTTTAATCGATTCAATCGCTGCTCTAATATCAATTATTAAGACGCTTTCTGCGGTTGGATCAACTTCTAGAATCTTGTTTAAATAATCAGGTTCAGACGAAATTTTTTGAACATATCTTTCCACTGCATTTAGATAAGAATCTAAAGATTCTTTATTTAATCCATTTTTAACAAAAATTGATGCTTGATAAATTTCTTGTTGGTTAAATTTATTCTTATAAGCGGTTTGAACATTTTCAAAAACATTCACACTAGTTCCTTCAAGTAGAAGACTTGTTAAATCTGGTTCAGAGATTAATGCATATTCATATGCATCACCGCTCTTAATCATTGTCTTAATATCAGCGGATGTGTTTTTAAAGTGATCATCTGAAACGGTAAATCCATGGACAGCTTGGAAGATTTTGTGTGGAACACTATTTTTACCAAATAGATAAATATCATCGGTTTCATCCATCACTGCATCATCATCACTTCCTGAAGAAATAATGAATAAGTTACCAAAGGTAATTGTGGAAGCAATTTTATAATTTAAACCTTTAGCAATAATTTGCTGAACACCAGCATTTGTTGGTAAAACAGCAATATCAACTTGTTCTTTAACCATTTGAGCAATAATCGTTTGTGGATTACTGGATGGTTGATATTTAGCATCCTGAATAAAAGCAGAAAAAACGACTGCTGGCGCACCTGTAGGTGTCATGATGGATAAACTACCATCAACATTAAGTTCGAAGTCTTGCTCAGCTTGTTTTGAGCATCCCGCTAATAGAAGCGGAAGAGTTAATAATAATAATAATTTCTTTTTCATAGACTAAATCATACATTGTATGTTTTAATAATAATGTGATTTGAATCACGATATTATGACTTTTATTGAAATTTGTGAACAAAATAACATCCAATCCAAAGCATTTTCCAAAGGAAGTGTTCTTTTTCACGAAGGAGAAGAATGTTCTTTTATTGGTTTAGTCAAAACTGGATTTATTCGAATTCAATCATATTCATCTAAAGGAACTGAGATTGTTTATAACGAAATTAAACCCAATGATTTTTATGGAGTTCATCTTCTTTTTGGAAATGATAAACATTTAAAAGGCGATGTTTATGCAGTTGAAGATTCTCAAATCTTCTTCATCACAAAAGATCAATTTCAACATTTAATGCAAACATCAGAAGAATTCTTCAAAGAATTCATGCTTTTAGAATCTAGTTTTGTTAAATCGCTTAACCACCATATTAAACTTCTTTCTTTGCAAAGTGCGGAAGAAAGATTTCTGTTTTATTTAAAAAATAATGACGGCAAAGTTACTTATAAAAGCATCACTGCATTATCCCAAAATGTTCACCTCGAAAGAGAAACTCTTTCTCGACTGATTTCTTCGTTAGAAAAAAGGCATCAGATTAGACGCCTTTCTCATCAAATTATTTTACTTAATTAGTCTTCAAGAAGTTCTTTGATTGGTCTACCAATCATTGTATCAGCTTTCTTAAGACCGAAGTTTTGAAGAATTGTTTCACCAATATCGGCAAAGCATTCACGTTCATCAAGGTATTTACCATGCTTGAATGATTTACTGAAGCAAATTAGTGGGACTTTTTCTCTAGTGTGATCTGTTCCAGTATGAGTTGGATCATTTCCGTGGTCAGCAGTCACCATAATTAGATCATCTTCTTTAGAAGCTTCCATTAATTCACCAAGTTGAACGTCAAATTCTTCAAGGGATTTTCCGTATCCAAGAGGATTACGACGATGTCCGTATTCTGAATCAAATTCAACTAAGTTAACGTAACACAAACCTTCAAAATCATGGTTCTTACATTCATCAATGGTTTTTTCCATTCCATCTTTGTTAGAAACAGTTTTTTGGGTTTTAACAACACCAACACCATTAAAGATATCACCAATCTTACCAATGCAAGAAACCATATAACCATTCTTTTTAAGAATGTCCATAGCAGTAGTTCCGCTTGGAGAGACCGCCAAGTCATGACGATTTGGTGTACGTTTGAAGTTTGATGCATCAGTTCCGATATATGGACGAGCGATAACGCGTCCAACATAATATTCAGGACGTAAGCAGATTTCACGAGCGATTTCACAGCAACGATAGAGTTCTTGGACTCCAGTCACTTCTTCGTGGGCTGCGATTTGTAAAACGGAGTCAGCAGATGTATAGACAATTAAGCTATTTTCTTTCATTTGCTGTTCGCCTAATTCTTTTAGAATTTCGGTTCCACTTGCAGCATAGTTACCAATGATTTTATGTCCAGTTTTTTCAGCAAGTTCATCAATTAAAGCTTGTGGGAATCCTGTTTCGGTAAATGTGATGAAAGGTTTTGTTGTATAAATACCCATCATTTCCCAGTGACCAGTCATCGTGTCTTTACCATTACTGGCTTCTCTGAGTCTCATGCTATAAGCATGTGGGTGACTAACTTTTGAAGTTCCTTTAACATCAGCGAGATCGCCAATCCCCATGGAATTCATGTTTGGAACATTTAAACCACCACATTTTTCTGCAGTATGAACCCAGGTATTAGTTCCTTTATCGCCAAATTTTTCAGCATCTGGCATTTCGCCAATACCAGCTGAATCAGTTACAATGACAAATATTCTTTTGAATTTTTTCATCTTAATACTCCTCAAACGTGAATTATTTTAAACTATTTTCTTTTGCTATACAAATCATACGCTTCAAGAATTCTACGAGTCGAGATATTTAAATATATCTGTGTTGTGGCAATGTTACTATGACCAAGCATTTCTTGAACGGTACGGATGTCAGCATTACCCTCTAGTAAATGTGTCGCAAAGCAATGTCTTAATGTGTGAGGTGAAATTTCTTCTCTTATTCCAACCATCTCAGCATATTTTTTTACCTGTAAAAAGAAATATTGTCTAGACAATGGTTTTCCGTATCGATTTAGAAAAACATATTCTGATCGAGAACCAGGATTTTTCTTTCGACCATGTTCAATGTAGTTAACTAAATATTCTTTAGCAAATTCTCCAAATGGGACTTTTCTTTGCTTATTACCTTTACCGATTACAGTAATCATATTACGCTCAAAAGAGATATTTTTCATTTTTAATGAAAGAAGTTCACTAACTCTTAATCCAGAAGCGTACATTATTTCTAACATTGCCCGGTCTCTTTGTCCTTCATCTTTTGTTAAATCAGGAGCATCTAAGAGTCTTTCAACTTGTTCAATAGAAAGAACAGATGGCAAATGTTTTAATGCTTTTGGAGCTTCGACATCCTTCATCGGGACATGAACATAATCTTCTTTTTCTAGGAAAAGATAGAAGCTTTTTAAAGAAGATAATCGACGGGCAATTGTGGCTGTTGACATCTCCTTTTTACTTTGGATTTTAATAAAATCACCAATATCAAGAGGTTGAATTTCTTCGGTATCTTTATAATTGAATTCTTTAAAGAATTCGTTAATGTCATAAGCATAAGAAAGAATCGTGTCATTAGACAAACCTTTCTCGACTCTTAAGTGTTGAAAAAAGAGTTCCTTAGCGCGATCAATGTCCATGATGTTTCTCCTTTAAGACATCTGAGGCTCTCATAAATGTGTCTTTTTTCATTCTTCGATTTAATTCACGAATCAAATCTTTTGTCGCGTTTCTTTCTTCATTGTCGTAGTTATCAAAAATTGATAATTGTTCAACATAGTCATCAGCATAAATTAGATTTTGAAGTGTCACTCCACAAAGACGAATTTCTTGTCCGTTAAGATTTTTTTCTAAAAGAATCTGAGCTTCATTAAAAATGGTTTCAAAATCATTCGTTGGTTTAGATAATTTTGTTGAACGAGTGATATTTTTAAACTCATTTGTCTTCAAGACAATTTGGACATTGAATCCGATTTTATTCTTCGCTTTTGCTTCTTCCGATACTTCTTTAGAAAGTTCTCTTAAGTAATCTTTGATTTCGTCTAAATCAGATGAATCACGGATAAATGTTGTTGAGTGACCAATCGACTTTGGATCCCATGGTTCAACATCAACTTCGTCACTTCCATAACCATTAATCCAGTCTTTGATAACATAATAAAACTTCCCAAATTCTTGTTTGATTATAGGATCATCTGAATTAATTAGCTTTGCTAAATCACCAATCGTTTTAATGCCAATTGCTTCTAATCGAGGAGCAGTTTTCTTTCCAATTCCATAAAATGATGAGATTGGTAAAGGATCAAGGATCTTCCGAACATCTTTCCTTCGAATAATGGTGATGCCCATTGGTTTTTTCATATCGCTAGCCATTTTGGCTAAAAACTTTGTTGGAGCAACTCCAATAGAGCATTTTAATCCGACAGTTTTTAATAAATTTTGTTGAAAATCTTCTAAATATTTCACCACATCTTTCACTTTCGAAAGTTGGCTTGTCATATCGACGTAACATTCATCAATTGACGCTTTTTCGATGATTGGTGAATATTTTTTTACAAAGTTAAAGAATTCTTTTGATTTTTTAGAATATAAATCATAATGACCATGAATCACGATGGCGTTAGGGCAAAGTTCAAGCGCTTTAAAAGTTGGTTGTCCACTATGGACACCATATTTTCTTGCTTCATAAGAACAAGTTGAAACAATTCCACCACGACCAGAATGACCAATGATGACTGGTTTACCAATCAATAGTGGATTGACGAGTTCTTCGCAACGAACAAAGAATGTATTTAAATCGATATGTAAAATGATTTTACTCACGCTTCTATTTTATAGAGCATAAAAAAATCATTCAACATTATGTTAACCATAACCTGAATGATCTCTATTCTAAATCTGCAATAATTTGTTCTGGAAGTAAGCCAAATGATTCAAGTTGTTCTTTGATACTGGCTTGTTTTACAAAAACGTTTGGTACACAATGCGCCGAAATAAGGCCTTTAAATTTTAAAGTCGATAATTTAAGCGTCACAAGGGAAACAAGGCCTCCTTGGGTGCTATACGCATCGTAAATAACAATTTTATCGTAATTAAGGAGTGAACGAAGAGCATCTTCATCCACTGGGTTAATAAATAAAGCGTTATAAAGTGTGCAATCAATGTTTTCTTTTTCAATAAGTGCTTCAAGTTCTCTTAAAAGAGGTCCAACAGCAATGACAGCAACCTTTTTGGCTTTTGATTCTTTAATTAAATACCATTTTCCAAAGGAATAATTTGATTTGATACTTTTTTGTTCACAAATATCTCGTGGATAACGAATTACAAATACTCCATGATTATTAAATGATTCCTCATAGAGATATTCAGCTTCATCGCGGTTTGATGGCATTGAAATAACAACATTTGGGATTGATGCTAAGTAAGCGGAATCATAGATTCCTTGATGAGTTTCTCCATCAAAACCAACAAGTCCAGCTCGATCAACTAAGATTGTCGCGTTTGATTTTGTACGTGCTAAATCATGTGAAATTTCATCATAAGCACGTTGCATAAATGTCGAATATATCGAAACAATTGGGTGTAAACCACTATGAGAGAGTCCGCCTGAAAGAGTTGCGGCATGTTCTTCAGCAATACCGACATCAAGGCCTCTTTTTGGGAATCTTTTTAAAACTTTATCCATTTCTGCACCAACTAAAGTTGCTGGTGAGATTAAAAATGCATTTTCATGTTTCTCCATCTCTATAAGAGATAAGTCAGCAAAGAATTTTGACCAAGTCTCTTTCGTGGTTGGCTTAACTGGAGCACCACTTTCAACTTTAAATGGAGCAACTCCATGCCACGAACCTGAATTATCATTTTCGGCTGGTTCATAGCCTTTACCTTTGGTAGTACAAACGTGAACAACAACCGATTTCTCAGTATTTTGAACACGTTTGAATGCTTTTTCTAGTTTCTTAATATCATGTCCGTCAACTGGTCCGATATAGGCAAAGCCTAAATCAGTAAAAATATTTGGCGCGGTAAGATGTCTTTTAAGCCAGTTTTTAATACGAAGTGTAAAATTATAAATTTTCTTACCAATTTTTCCATGTGCAATAGCACGACGATAACCGTATTTAATTCTGTTATAACCCGCACCAGTTGAAATACGACCAAAAATCTTAGATAAAGCACCAACAGGCTTGGAAATTGACATACCATTATCATTTAAAATGATAACTACTTTATGATTACCACTAGCAATGTTGTTTAATCCTTCAAATGCTAATCCAGACGGGATTGAACCATCACCAATTAAAGCAATAACTTGATAATCTTCACCTTTTAAATCTCGGGCAATGGCAAAGCCATCTGCCACAGAAATTGAAGTTGAGGAGTGTCCTGCATCGAAGCAATCATAAACCGATTCATCAATTTTTTGGAATCCTGAAATCCCGTTTGTTTGTCGTAAGTTATCGAGTGGTCTACCTGTTAAAATTTTATGTGTATAGCATTGATGTCCAACATCAAAAATCAACTTATCCTTTGATAAATCAAAGAAGTGTTCAATTGCAATCGTTAGTTCCACCACCCCTAAGTTACTAGAAAGGTGTCCACCGTTTTTAGCAGTACAACGAATAATTTCTTTTCGAATGTCGTCAGCTAAAATATCAAGTTGCTTAAAGGAAAGATCTTTTAAAAAACTAGGATCTTTAATCTCGTGCAAATTAATATGTTCAACTTTGTTGACTTTCTTCTTGGACATATACTAATAAACTACTAAATAAATACTAAATCTAAATACTAACTATAAATAGTTATTTTTGTAGTTCTCCAATTTTTGCTTCAGCTTCTTTAAGAGACTTCTCAAGTGAGGAAATCAGTTTCTTTCCTTCCTCATAAAGTTTGATTGATTCTTCCAAAGGAAGAGTTTCTTTTTCAATCTTGTCGACAATTTCTTGTAGACGTGAGAGTGATTTTTCGAAATTGATTGGTTCGTTTGCCATAATTATTTCTCCTTCTTAATCACTTTGGTTGTAATACAACCATCTTTTAATTGTGTTTTTAATTCCTGATCAATATTAATCTGGGAAACACTTGTAATCACTTCACCATCACTTGTTTGCATCATCGCAAACCCTCTTGATAGAACACTATCAATTGATAGTGATTGAAGTTGTTTTTCATACATTTTGAGACGATCTTTTCTAGATTGAATCAGATATGTCACTGCCTGATCAAGTCTCTTCTTCATATTCTCCACTTCCACTAAAGTGGTTTTATACATCGACTGTGGATTGATAAAGAATGGGCGGTTGATTAGTGAGTCAAGTTTATGACGAAGCAAAGTAATTTTATTTTTCATCGCCTCGTCAAGACGAGAAGCAGTTGCATCGACTCTTTGCATCACTTCATGCATATCAATCGTTGAAAGAACAGCAGCTCCAGTTGGTGTAGATGCTCTAGCATCTGCAACATAATCAATTAACGTAAAGTCAATTTCATGACCGACAGCAGCAATAACTGGAACCGGGAATTTTGCTACTGCGCGAACAAGTGATTCATCATTAAATGCACTCAAATCTTCACTTGCACCTCCACCTCGACCAATGATCAAGGTGTCAATATCTGTGTTTTCGGCATCTTTTAGGGCTTTTAAGAGCGATTTTGGCGCTTCATTACCTTGAACCAAGGAAGGAAATATTTTGAGCTCTACGAAGGGATTTCTTAAGCGAATATTTTTCTCAATATCACTTAGTGCCGCACTATTTGGAGCACAGATTACTCCAATTGCACGTGGATATAACTTGATTTCACGTTTACGTGATTGGTTAAATAATCCTTCGGCTGCCAACTTCTTTTTTAGCATTTCAAGCTCAAGAAGTTGTTGTCCTAGCCCAGCAAGTTCAATTGCTTGGCAATAGAATTGGTATTCACCACGCGCTGGATAAGTCGAGACAAATCCTACGGCAACGATTTCATCACCATCTTTAATTGGCCCTTTAATATACTTTGTATATTCGCTAAACATCACCGCTTTAATTGATGAGTTTTCATCCTTTAAAGTGAAATAGATGTGACCATTGGAATATGGTTTGAAATTAGATATTTCACCTTTCAGTTTTAATCCCTTTAAGGAAATATCTGAATCAAACTTTTGTTTGATATAACGATTAAGACTAGTGACAGAATATAGTGTTAAATTCACAATACATTATCCAATATAGCGTTAACAAACTTGTAGTCAGTATCGTCAAGGAATTTTTTGCTTAAACGAACTGCTACATCAATGATGACTCGTTTTGAATCAGGACCTTCAATTTGGAAATGAGTATAGCTCATTAACAAAATCGCTTGTTCAAGTCGATTTAAACGGGAAAATTTCCATTTTGGCATATTCTTTTGGAACACACTAACGATTTCATCTAAATGAGATAATGACTTCACAACAACTTGTTTGGAAAATAGAGGAATTTCATCAAAAGGCATTTGGAAAATATTTTCCATTGTTTCTTCAATTGAAAATTCATCTCCAAGGGAAATGTGAGTCAATGCATCATAGATGCAAATCATGATTAATTCGTGTTCTTGATTGCGGCCAATGGAACCCATTTATTCAGCTAACCCTTCTTGAACAAATTTCACAACGTTTTCTGCTGTAAATCCGAAAGCTTTAATAGCTTCTTTTGCTGGAGCACTAGTACCAAATGTATCAATGCCCATGACATGATCAGCATATTTATGCCAGCCAAAGGTAGAAAGCATTTCTACAGCGAAAACTTTGTTTTTATCAACACCAAAAACTGATTTTTGGTATTCTTTTGGTTGTTTATCAAAGTCAAACCATGATGGCATTGAAACAACTCGGACATCAACACCGACTTCTTTTAAAAGTTTCTTGGCTTCAACTGCTAATGAAACTTCACTACCAGTTGCAACAATTGTTGCATCAATGTGTTTATCTTCTTTAGCAATAACATAAGCACCTTTAGAAACTTCACTATATTTGCTACCAAGAAGTGGCAATCCTTGACGAGAAAGAATTAATGCAGTTGGAGTCTCTTTTGAGCGAAGAGCAATTTCCCAAGCAGCATATGTTTCGACAACATCACATGGACGAATAACGTTCATATTTGGAATACTTCTTAGCATAGCTAAGTGTTCAATTGGCTGATGTGTAGGTCCATCTTCTCCAACAGCAAGAGAGTCGTGTGAGAAAAGATAGATTGCTGGAAGTTTTGATAAAGATGCCATACGAATGGCTGATTTCATATAATCAGAGAAAACAAGGAAACAACCAACATAGGTTTTTAATCCGCCATGAAGAAGCATACCATTTTGAGCACTCGCCATTTCAAATTCACGAATACCCCAGTTCACGTTACGTCCCTTTGGAGTTTTTGGTGTAAAATCAACACCATCTTTAATATGAGTCATGACTGAACCAGCAACGTCAGCTGATCCTCCCATTAAAAATGGGATCTTTTGATATAACTCATTTAAAGCTTTTCCAGAACTAACACGTGTTGAATCATTATTTTCGCTAAATTTTGGAGCTTTTTTGAAGTAAGATGAAACATCTCCAGCAAGAGCTTTTTCAAATTTCTTTGCCGCACCTGGATGAGCTTCTTTCCATGCTTTAACTTTTTCATCATATGCACGGTGAGCTTCACTACCACGTTTACCGAGTGACTTATTAAAGTCATCATAAACCTCTTGAGGAATCGTAAATGCTGGATAATTAAATCCATAGAAAGCTTTTGCTTTCGCACCATCTTCTTCACCAAGTGGGTTACCATGAACTTTGCATGTACCTTGTTTTTCACTACCATAACCAATGACAGTGTGAACAATAATTAAAGTTGGTTTATTACGCGATTTCTTTGCTTTGCAAAGAGCTTCATCGATGGTATCGATATCGTTACCATCTTTAACTTCTAAAACGTTCCATTCAGAAGCTTTAAAACGAGCTTTAACATTTTCCGAGAAAGATAAATCAAGACCACCGTCTAAAGTAACAGCGTTACTATCGTAAATTAAAATTAGTTTATTTAATTTTTGGTGACCAGCTAAAGAAATTGCTTCTTGGGAAAGACCTTCTTGTAAACATCCATCACCACAAAGAACATATGTGTAATGGTCACAAAGGACTTTTCCTTGTGGATATTGATGAGCAACGGCTCGTTCAGCCATCGCCATACCAACAGCTTGAGCAATACCTTGGCCTAAAGGTCCGCTTGTCGCGTCAACACCGCAAGTATGTTTATATTCTGGGTGTCCTGGGGTTAAGCTACCAAGTTGTCTAAATGATTTTAAATCATCCATGGATACTTTGTATCCAGAAACATGTAACATTGTGTAAAGAAGGGAACTAGCGTGACCAGCACTTAAGACAAAACGGTCACGGTTAAACCAATTTGGATCTTTTGGGTCAGCGACTAAATGACGTGTCCAAAGTGTGTAAAGAATTGGCGCACTACCAAGTGCCATTCCTGGGTGTCCAGATTTGGCTTTGTTCACTACATCGATACACATGGATCTGATAGCAGCTACTGAGAGTTCTTTTTGATTCATCTTTTTACTCCTTAATTAATTTATTAATTATTCATCGGCGATTTTAATTCCGACATCTTTTAATTGAGCTTCATCAACAGGCTCTGGTGCATTGCTCATTGGGCATGTTGCTTTAAGATTTTTTGGGAAGGCGATGACATCGCGGATGTTATCTGTTCCACAAATTATCATTGATAAGCGTTCAAGACCAAAGGCAATTCCACCATGTGGAGGAGTTCCGTATTCGAACGCCTTCACAAAATAACCGAATTTTCTTGTAATGTCTTCGTTTGTAAAGCCAAGAATATTGAAAATCTTCTTTTGCATATCTTGGTCATAAATACGAAGAGAACCACCACCAGCTTCATAACCATTTATGACAATGTCATAAGCAGCAGATAAAACTTTGCTTGGATCACTGTCTAAATATTGGGCAGTTTCTGGAGTTGGACGAGTAAATGGGTGATGTAATGGTTTATACGAACCATCATGGATATCTTTTTCAAATAATGGGAAATCCACCACCCAAAGTAAGTCATATGTATTTGGTTTAACATAACCAAGTTCATGAGCATATTGACTACGTAATGCGCCAAGAGCAAAACAAACTGGATCATGAGCACCAGCAAGAACAAGAATTAAATCTCCATCCTTTGCATCCACTACTTGAATTAATTCCTTCATTTGAGATTCGTTCATGAATTTCGATAATGAAGATTCAAGTAATCCGTTGTTTACTTTGTAAACACCAATACCACCAAAACCAAATTTCTTTGCTTCTAAATTTAATCCATCAATGACTTTACGGCTTGTTTTTTCGGCCATTCCTGGAATAACTAAAGCTTTGATTGTTTCAGCAGTTTTATATCCGCTAAATTCAGTTTTATTAAGCACTGAAGTGACTTCTTTTAAATGTAATTCGAAACGAGTGTCAGGTTTATCGCTACCATAAACATCAACTGCTTCTTTATATGGAAGTCTTCGAAGTGGTAATTTAACATCGTAATTAACTGTTTCTTTAAAAACTTTCTTTAAGAAGCCTTCCATTAAAGTCAAGATTTCGTCTTGATCAAGGAAAGACATTTCTAAGTCGATTTGGGTAAATTCAGGTTGACGATCTTGACGTAAATCTTCATCTCTAAAACAACGAGCAATTTGATAATAACGTTCAAAACCACCAATCATTAACAATTGTTTAAACAATTGAGGTGATTGTGGAAGTGCATAGAAGCAACCATGAGAAACTCGAGATGGGACGATATAGTCGCGTGCACCTTCAGGTGTTGAAAGAGTCAAACATGGAGTTTCAACTTCGATAAAGCCATTTTCATCAAAATATTGGTGAGCAGCTCTAACGATTTGTGCTCTTTTTTCAAGATTGTGTCGCATCACTGGACGACGTAAATCTAAATAACGATATTTTAAACGGACGTCTTCAAGAGCGTCTGTTTTATCCGCAATAATCATTGGAGTTGGATTAGCTTTGCTAAAAACTTCAATTTTCTTTGCTAAAATTTCAATATCGCCAGTTTTTAATTGTTGATTTGGGACGTCTTTAGCATGGACAGTTCCTTCAACGCGAATGACATATTCATTACGAACATCAGGTACATTGACACCTTCTTGAACTGTCACTTGGATGATTCCGCTACGGTCTCTTAGATCAATAAATTGTAATGATCCGAGGTTTCTTTTCTTTGAAACCCATCCAACTAAACTAACTTCACGACCAACATCTTTTTTCGAAAGATCTGTGTTATAACAAGTTCTATTCATTGCCGTGCTCCTCAAAATATTTCATTTCCATCGAATCATAATATTCTTGTAGCATGGTGCGTAAAGAATTGACAATATCTTCCCCGCGAACCTTTGTTTGAATTTGATTCGATAAATTCTTTACAGTAAATTCACCTTTTTTAAATTCATCTTCGCCAATAATTATGGCAAATTTTGCTTTCTTACGATTGGCTGTTTTAAATTGAGATTTAAATGATTTAGGTTCATACGACATATCAACCATCATCCCATTAAAACGAAGTTGGTTAACTAACACCGCACAATCACCAATGTATTTTGGTTCCATTGGCATCACATAAAAATCAAGACCAAAGGAGTCTGGTAAATCACCATTTAAATGATGGAAAACGTGGAATAATCTTTCTAAACCTAAAGACATTCCAACACCTTCATAATCAGGACCACCAACATCTTTTAAAAGATGTGCATAGTGGCCTCCACCACCAAGAGCACCAACATCAGCTAAGCCTTCCATTGGTTCAGCATGGTATTCAAAAACGATTCCAGTGTAATAATCTAATCCACGAACTAAATTATCATCAATTTCAGCTTGGATGTTATAAGATTCAAGAACAGCTAAGACTTGATCAAGATAATGTTTGGCGCTATCAGTTAGATAATCTCTTAATTTTGGTGCGCCTTTAACAATTTCAGCATCTTCTGGAACTTTGCAATCAAGAATACGAAGTGGATTAATTTCGTATCGTCTTTTGCAGTCTTCACACATTTGACCTATGTATTTAGCAAAATATTCTTTTAAAGCAGTTCGATAATTATTTCGACTTTCTTCATCACCTAAAGAATTAATTTTTACTTTGACTGGAACGCGGAGAGCAGAAAAGCAATGATAACCAAGGTTAATCACTTCGGCATCTAAATGAGCACTAGGTGCACCAACGCATTCAACACCAAATTGGTGAAATTGACGATAACGTCCAGCTTGTGGTCTTTCATAACGGAAACATGGACCAAGATAAAAATACTTTAATGGAAGATCAGCTTCTGCATAAAGTTTATTTGAAACAATGCTTCGCATCACTCCAGCAGTCATTTCTGGACGCATTGTCACACTTCGTCCACCCTTATCATCAAAGGTATACATTTCTTTATGAACGATGTCGCTTGATTCTCCAACAGAACGTAAAAATAATGGGGTGTGTTCTAAAATTGGAGTACGAATTTCTTGATAACCAAAAAGAGCTGCGACTGTTTTGCAGCGTTCTTCAATTTCTGTATATAAGAGCGCTTCATCGCCGATAATATCATGTGTTCCTTTTACTGGGTTTTCCATAATAAAAACTCCTTTATTAATCGCTGATATTATAGATAATTAAATCTATAAATGCAATTATTATAATCGGAGTAGTAAAATATGAAGAAAACTAGTGGAAAACACGGGTCACTTCATAAACATTTTTAACGTTTAGTAAAACGTTCATCACATCACGAAGTGCAGTAGCATTTTTCACATAAATTGTACAAGCAATCGAGGTTGTCATGCTGGAAGAATGTAAAACAGAATTTAAGGCTGTAACTGAAACCTTATTTGCAGAGAAAACTTGCATCACATCGATGACTAAATTTGGACGATCATAACACTCAATTTTTAAGTCCACTGGATAAGTTCCTTCTTCAAGGTCATCTTTCCAAAAAACATCGATTAATCGCTTCTTTTCATTAATAATGTTTGGACAATTTTTAACGTGAACAGTGATACCTTTTCCTTTAGTGATATAACCCACAATTTCATCACCTGGAATTGGGGTACAACAGCTGCCTAAAGTAATGGCAATTTTACCAGCATTTGGCACATAAACTGGACAGTGATCATTGTCATTTTTTCGAACTCGATCAACCTTAATTTCTTCTTTTGGTCGAATATTTAAAAAGTCAATGATTGCCGCTGGAATTGGGTTCTTGTTTGAGACTGCTAAATAAAGCTCATCAAGGTCTTTGACGTTGAATTGTTTAAAGACTTTTTCTTGGTCAACTTGACGCTCCATATCGGATTCTCCGATACCAATTGTCTTAAAGGCGTCAATTAATGCTTCTTTACCTTTAGAAATCTTTTCATCTTTCATAAATTCAGAGTTCTTTTTGACAAGGAATTTACGGATGTGAGATTTAGCAAAGTTTGATGTTGCAATATTTAGCCAACCTTCATTAGGCCCGGTTGCATTATTAGAAGTTTTAATTTCGACAACATCACCAGTTTTTAATTTGGTGTTTAAAGGGACCATTGAGTTATTAACTTTTGCACCAACAGCTTTTTCAGCAACTTTTGTATGGATTTTGTAGGCAAAATCAATTGGGGTTGCACCTTGCGGTAAGTCGATGACTTTACCCTGTGGGGTAAAAACATAAACATTAGCGTTAAAAATGTCATTCGAAAGAGTTGACATGTATTCTTTCGCATTTAAATCTTCTTCGCTGATTGTGACAAAGTCTCTTAACCAATGGAGACGTTCTTCGATTTCTTTTTGTTCGCGAGAAGCGTTATAGTTGGTGCCTTCTTTATATCGCCAGTGTGCGGCAACACCACTTTCAGCAACTTCGTCCATTTCTTTCGTTCGAATTTGAACTTCAAAAATGTTTCCATCACCAGAAAGAATACATGTATGAAGGGATTGATACATGTTTGGTTTTGGCATCGCGATATAATCTTTGAATCGACCAGGAATTGGTTTATAAGTCGCGTGAATAATACCTAAAATTTCGTAACAGTTAATTTCTGTTTCAGTAATGATTCTCATCGCAAGAATATCAAAAATATCTTCGAATCGATGGTTCTTTTGATAAATTTTACGATAAATAGAATAGATTGATTTAACACGTGATTCCATTTGGAAAGGAATCTTCTTTTCGAATAGATCATCAGCGACTTTTTTAGAAAAAGTTTCTAAAGACTTCATCGCATTTTTTACTTTTGAATTAACAAGTTGAGAAATCTCTTCGTATTTTTCTGGTTCTAAATATTTTAAAGATAAATCTTCGAGTTCAGACTTAACTTGGTTCATACCTAAACGGTGTGCGATTGGCGCAAACACTTCAAGTGTTTCTCGAGCAAGAACCTTTTGCCTTTCGACTGAAAGAGAACCCAAGGTTCTCATATTATGAAGTCGATCAGCAAGTTTAATGAGAATAACTCGAACATCCCGAGCCATACCGAGGAAGATTTTTCGATGATCTTCCGCGACAAATTCATCTTCAGTTCGATGTGATAATTTCAAACGTTGAATCTTGGTTAAACAATCAACTAGATAAGCAATGTCGTCACCAAATTCTTTTTTAATATCTTCAACACTTGTGTCAGTGTCTTCGACAACATCATGAAGTAGACCAGCACAAAGAGTTGCTGGACCAGCTTGCAGCTCAGCTAAGATATAACAAACTTCAATCAGGTGATGAATATAAGGTTCACCAGATTTACGGAATTGTTTAGCGTGCTTCTTTTCAGCGTATTTATACGCTTTTTCAATCAATAAACGTGATTTTTCATCACGAATGTAAACATAAAAAAGATCTTTGAGTTCGTCAAAGCTATGTAATTTGAAGTCGTTTTTAATGTTTACAGTTGCCATCTTGCTAAATATTATACCAATCTTCTTTAAAAAGAAAAGAACACCAATATTAGACAAAATAAAAGAGACTGGTCGCCCAGTCTCAATTATCGATGATTATTTTTTAGCTAATAACGATACTAGTTACGTACGTTGCGCCATTACCAGCAGCAATTGAGAAATAGCCATTGCCAGCTGGAATAGTGTAAGTTGTGACATAACTATACACATCGTAAGTTTGATTTTTTTGACCTGTTGCAGTACCAGTTAATGTTGTGCCCTCGTTACATGCAATAGTAGTTGAAAGTGCATCGGCACTTGTACCAACTTTAACAAGTGGGTGATATTGTGATTCCTCACTCGCATATGTTGCTAACCAATTGACAGTAATTGTTGTTGCTGTAACAGCTTGTTTAACGGTAAAGCAACCAGCATCACGACTACCACCTTGTTTACTAAGTTGGATTGCACCTTGTTCATTTAGATAGTTTCCGCCACTAGTTTCGGCAGTTTTAATGCCAACACCAGCGCTGGCATCGAATGCTACTCCATCAGTAGTAAAACTAAATGCTGCTGTTGGATATGTTTTTCCAGATTCAATAAAAGAAGAGATATCGTCTTTTGTAATGGTGATTTGACCTTCAACAGGGGTAACTTGGCCTCCGCCTTCTCCACCTTCACCGCCTTCACCGCCTTCTCCACCTTCTTCATATTGTCCATATTGATAAACAATATAGAAAGTTGATGTATCATCAGTGTAATTTCCTGAATAGATTAAACAGTATGCTGATCCATCAGAAGAATCTTTAGCGTAATAGTCTCCTTCAGTTTCATCTTCGACAAATTCCCATGAACTATCAAGACTTGCTAAATAAGCATTGGCTTGAGTTTCCGTCATGTCGTTGCTATAGGCAACTCCGTCACTAAGTTCACTATTTTCGATGTCAAGACCGCCACTAACATATGGAGGAATCATTCCACCAAAATAGGTGTTGAAAACTGCTAATTCATCAGCAGACCAACCTTCTCCAACTGGAGTTTGACTTGTTGTTGGAGTGACAGACGTTGGATTATTTGATGTTTGTGAAGGAGTCACATTTGAAGATGGGCCAGTTTGGCTAGTTACTGGAGTTGCACTGGTTGGGGAAGGAGTTGATGTTTGACTAACGCCTCCACCACCTTGGCTTGTTGAATCAACATTTGAAGTAACAACAACACTTGAAGTTTTCTTTCTTTTTGTTGTTTTTTTACCAAAAGTACAGCCACTTAATAAAAGAGCGACCACTGGTAACATGATGACTTTTTTGTTCATATTAAAACCTACTTTCAAATAAATATTTTACAATATTTCAAAGTATAAAAAAAGAGAGGAACAAGTTCCTCTCTTATAAGTTGTAATAGAAATTAACTAATAAGTAAACACTATTCTACAATGATGCTAGTGATATACATCGCATTATTTTGTGACATGATTGCAAAATAAGAATTACCACTAATGGTGTATGTTGTAACATAACGATAGACATCTCTATCTGCGTTATTTACGTTTTCAACACCTCCAGTAGAAGTACCACTAACCTCTGTTCCTTCATTACAAGGCACGTTGGTCGTAATAGCAGCTGCGGATGAGCCTACTTTTACAACTGGATGATATTGCGATGCTTCTGTAGCATATGTTGCAAGCCAGTTAACTGTAACTTTGCTATAAGTTGTTTCTTGGGCAACAGTTATAACACCTCCGCCACTTTCGTGATTTGCCTTGCGGAATTGTAAGGCTTTTTGTTCATAGTAATAATTTCCACCACTTGTGTTAGAAGTTTTGTGACCAACACCAGCAGTAGCATTAAATGATACACCGCCAACTGTAAATGAATAATCTGCTTTTGGATAAACATACTTTTCATCGAAATTGCTTTTAAGGGCTTCATAATCAATTAAAAGAGCACCTGTTGGAACATCAGGTTGACTCACTGGTGGAATGACAGTTGTTTGACTTGGAGCTACAGATGTACCTCCTGGTTTAGTGGTTGATGTACCTCCTGGTTGGGTGGTTGATGTACCACCTGGAGTTTTTGTTGTAGATGTTACTTGAGCGTTTGAAGTTTTCTTCTTTGAAGGCTTTCTTGTTGTACATCCAGCAAGTAAAAGAGCAGCAAAAACTGGTAGAATAACTAAATTAGTTTTCTTCATAATTAATGTAATCTCCTTTCTATTACTAATAGAAATGAAATCGTACGTTTTTCACTTCTATATTAATAATTATAGCAAAAAGGAATTCGTTTTTAATAACGAAATCCTATTTATTTCATATTAAGATTTTATAATATGTGAATAAACACGAATACATCGCATTATTTTGATTGAACTCGATAAAACTCAACTCGTTCTAAAACGCTGCTAGAATTACTTGATAAATCAACAAAACTAAAGTAATTTGAGGCAGTTAAGACTAACGTATAAGTCACAGAAGAAGATGTAAATGAAAGTGTTAATTCTCCATCAACAAGCGAAAGCGAATGATTCTTGCTGCTACTTGTAGAAAATGAAATTTTCCCACCACTTGTAACTCCATTAAAATAATGTGACTTAGACGAATTCATCACTTTAAAATTACCACCTGAAGCAGATATTAAATTAATATAAGAATGATCAAGTTGATAATCTCCATGAATTAAATCATTTTCAAAATACGATGAAATATTTCTGTTTGATGTACCAGATTGGATCTCTGAAGTCGATGACGAGGCATCTAATAAAGTGCGTGAATCTTTTGAAACAACAAGATATGTTCCTTCTGCAACAGAATTTGCTTTTTCCCAGACTTTATCAACATACGGGCCAACACTAATTCCTTCGACTAATACAGTTCCATAATCAGAAGTTCCGCTTACAGATGTCTCTCCTTCATGAAGAGTTGGCCAAGAAACTAAATCATTTATTTGAATTGGTGCATATAAATTGCCGCTAAAGTGTAAGTTTACAGATGCTCCTGTTGGATCAAAAACATCTCCTTCAGAATAATTCATAACATCGGCTGGACCAACAAATTCAATATGATCTATCTCTGCTTTTTCATATCCGTCTGTTAAAGTTATCTTCAATGAAGATATAGCAAGAGAAACTCCAGCAGATACACCCGTGTTGGTAATTTGAACATAATCACATCCTAATGAAAGTCGTTCAAGTGAAATTTCGTTAAGTGTTTCCACGCCATAACTACGCATGAATGTGCCATTTGTATAAGATTCAGTAATCGTTATTTTATTTTCGACGGAATTTTCGCTATTAAAGGAACCGCCATTAACAAATTCAACTTTACTAATTGTTAAATTTGCATTTTTAGGTTTGATTACAATGGTCGAATTTCTGTCAATTAATGGGTGATCTTGGCTAGTTTCATTACCAAGTTTAACTTTCGATAAAGTAATATCGACAAGATTATTTGAATCGCTGACATATATACTTTTATATGAAGATGTTAAACCATTTTTAAATGATTGATCATCAAATGAAAGCATAGCTTCACTAAGTGTCCCACTTGGAGCAAATTCATCATAATTGACAACAATGTATTTTAATCGAATATAACCAGATGATTCTCCGATATTAAACTTAAATTCACCACTTTGGCCGTTACAATTGATTTCAACGGATGAAACAGTTTCGTCTTCGGTTCCTCGAGGAGAATAACATTCTGTTCCTGCCTGATAAGTCTTTCCGTTTATAATGCGGTCTAGCTCTGTCCCATTTAAAGAAGCTGTAAGCAAGGAGGATCCGCTTTTTGAATAAGATGTATCTTCATCGTTTGCAGTACTCGAGATGCCAAAAACAATATTTTTAACAGGTTTATTCAGCCAAGTTTTAAATTCAATATTTCCCTCGTTATTTCCCTCGTTTCCGCCTTTACCAAATGCAATTGCACCGCCATAGCTAGAAACGACACCTGGTTTTGATCTTTTCCAAGCCCAGCTTAAATGGCCGAATTGAGAAATTCCATTTCGCTTTCCATTTGGATAAACAGATGAAGAAACCCATCCAAATTTTTGCTTTTCTTTATCTAAAGACAAAGAAGTTTCATATAAATCATTACTTCCATCATTTGGAAGAATGTGAATAATTAATTTTCTAATATATCGACCTTCAAAGGATTTTGCGGTCAATTCACAAGTACCAGCTCCAAGACATTTTACAACAGCATTTTTGTTATCTGATGTCACAGAGGCAAGTGTCGACGTATTCAAAGAATACGTAATAATGGATTCATCATCATTAAATGCTTTGGTGACAGAACCTTTTACATTTAGAATATCGCCAACACGAGAATAAATTTCTTTATTAGGGTCAATCGAGATAGATTGAATATGACTTGGAGCTATTCCAGGTGTTCCTTCATATCCTCCATAATCTGGAAGATCATCAAAAGTTGGGACGGGTTGATAAGTTGGAGTTTTTGGAGTTGATGAAGAAACTTTCTTTCCATTACCACCACTTTGATTACACGCAGCTAAAAGAACAACTGCAATAAATGGAATTATAATTCTCCTCAGTTTCATCATATTTCCTTCTTAATTATATTAGCACACTAATAATGTTAATTGTGACATTTATATTTCGAGACGCGGAATTCAAGCGTCTTTGCACCTCTAAATGAGGAAAGATTAAAGTTGCCTTCTAAATTAACATAAGGATAACTTTGAATTTCATCTTTTTTCATATTAAATCCAAGTAATTTTGATTGGATTGTTAATGGAGTTGATAAATGTTTTCCATCAGAGATAAATGTTAAACCACGAGTTGGAATATTCTCAATAGAGAATAATGGCTCTTCAAAACCCATGCCAAACGGAGCAAAAGATCTCACAATTTGGTAATTTGACATCGTGATTTCTGACATCATTAAAGGAATCGTTGGTTTATTTGTTTCTTCGATTTGATATTCTTCACAAAGTTTCAAAAAATCTTTCTTAAAAGAATCAAAATCAGCTTCTTTAATTGATAAGCCACCAGCAAAAGAATGTCCCCCACCAGTGACAAGATATTTTTCTAAAGATTGGAATGCTTTTGTGACATTAAATCCTTCTTTGGAACGAATTGATCCTTTTAAAATATCCGGGTGCAGTAAATCACGCGTAAAAACTAAAGAAGGAACGTTATATAGATTTAAAAATCTATTCGCGATTAATCCAATAATGCCTTCTTTTGTTTCAATATTGACACAGATTCCGGCTAAATTAGAGAAATCTTCTTTTAGATTATCAACTGTTGATTTGGTAATCTCTTTTCTTTGCGCGTTGATTTGGTTAATCCAGTCGCAAAGAGAATAAACATCTTGGTCATTACTATCCGTGAAATATTTGACGAGTAAATTCGCCTCATTTTTCTCCATCATGCGACCAATTGCATTGATTTTTGGAGCAATTTCCATTGAGAAAGTTTTCTCACTAATAATTGGAGACTCCGCTAATAAGCGGAGAGGTAAGTACTTATTCTTCTCAAAATAATGGATGGCTAAACGAACAACATCTCGGTTAATTCCTTTTAATTCCATTAAATCTGAGATAACGCTTAATCCAGCAATCGTGACTAAATATTCATCATATGAACCTAGTAATGCACCCGAGACAAATAAAGCCATGTAGCCACCTGAGCCAATGACATCAGAAATCTCTGAAACTGTTGGATGAATAATTTCATAAGCTTCCGTTCTTTCTTCTGGGACTTCGTGATGGTCAACAACAATGACATCAATACCAAGTTCTTTTGCGCGATGAATGGCTTCATGTTGAGAAATACCATTATCAACACAAATAATTAATTTAAATCCTGCTTCAGCAATCTTTTCGACGTTTTTAACATTAAGCCCATAACCATCTAAATATCGAGATGGAATGTAATAAGAGACATGATAATTTAAAATCTGGAAGGTACGATACATAATGGACGTTGCACTAATTCCATCACAATCATAATCTCCATAAATAATGATTTTTTCGTTATTTTTGATCGCTTCAAAAATGCGAGATTTAACGCGGTTCATTCCCTTAATTGAGGTTGGTTCAAGGAGATGAACATCCTCAATTGGACGAGATAAAATCTCATATTCTTTTTCGCTTAAATGATAATAATTTAATAGTTCGGTAAGTAAGCTGTTCATAGATAAATTAAAGGGCTATTAAATAGCCCTATAAAAGTTAATCGTTAATTCCGATAAAGATTGTTTCTTGTGGTTCGCTTGTCTTTGGTTTAAGTGAACGTTGTTTATTCTCTTTATTGCGACGTAATTTTGGTAAGTGAATTTTGGAGAATAATCTGTCAAATAATCCGGCAAGAGGACCCATTAAGGTGAGTAAGAACAAGACAGTCAGAATTGTTCCAACAATCACTGCACCAAATAAGACAGTTAATTGAACTGGACCAAATCCGAAGAAGTTAATGGCGAGATATCCACCAATTAAACTAAATGTGAAGATTGGTAGAGCGCTCAGACTTGTTGCGCGAGCAATTAATGCACTTCGTTTTGAAGCATCATATGCTTTTTCTTCTTTATCGAGTTCTTTTTCTCTACTTAAGTAGAAGAGCGCAGTTAATAAACTTGAAACGGCCACAATTGGAAGCAAAATTGCGCTAACTGGAGCAGTTGCAATTCGAGTTAAAGTAAGTAATCCGTAAGTTGTTGTAGTAACACCAGCACTTAAGACAAGAGCACTACAAGCACGTGACAGACGATAACGGAAAGCAATATAAACAACTGCTGCCGCTAAAGTAATTCCTGTTGCCAAAGCAATATCACCTTGATTTGGTGTCGCAACAGTTTCACTTGTTGTACGAACATCAGCGCTAACACCACTAGAAACAACTTCATAGTTCATCACGAGTTCTTCAATTGCTTCCTCAACTGTGTCAACATCAGTTAATGTTTCACCGACTTTGTATTGAACGTTTTTGTTAGTGATTGTTGAACCGAGTTTAGAGACATAACAATAAGTTGTTTTCTCAAGTTTTTCATCAAGATCATAACTCTTTGTTTCTTCTAAATCGATGGTGACATTTTTCACATCGATGGCTTTGCCATCAATGATAACGTTTTTCAAGATTTCATCACTAAAGAGAGTTGTGTTTAATCGATCATCATCAATTTGAATTGATGTATAAATAACAGTTTTATTATCCGCATCTTTTTTCACGTTAATTGGTGAACCATTGATGGCACCAAAAGTGATGATGCCAGCAAGTGAAGCGGCTAATAAGACTCCACCAACAATACCAAAGACTTTGCGTTTCTTTGTAAAGTCTGTTTTTTCATATGGACTTTCATAACTTGGTTTTTCATCTAAAGCGATGTTTGGAACCTTGCTTTCATCGATATTAAATAAATTGTATTTATTTTGAATACCAGTTGTATTCGCGAGTAACCAGTTTAATAAACGATAAACGAGTTGGAATAAAATTAATCCAATAATTGAACCAAAGAATGTAATCACACCAAATGGTTTTAATGCTTCACCACCTAAAAGGTAGAATAGTAAGCCACTAGCAGCCACAATCACTGAACCATCTAAAACAACAAGGTTTGATCTTCTCATTGCTTCTTGGTGCGCTTTCTTTAAACTACGTCCTTTATAAACTTCATCACGGAAGCGATGCATGTAGAGGACTTCACTAAAGATTAAAAGAAGGACAACAACAATTCCACCAATGATGGCTGAAACATTAAATGTTGGAGTCATCGCAAAGAATAAGAGGAATGTTAAGAATAAATTTAACAAAGTTGTCGCAATGGCGGAAAGTGATTGCAAACGGAAGAACATTACTAAAAGTAATGAGACAATCACAATTGCAATTAAAGTTGCTTTTAGTGTGGCCGAGAAAGCAAGTTTTGCATTGTTGCCTTCAAATGAAACTAAAGCTTCATATGATGGACTAACTGTTAAGTAGTTATATTGAATTCCACCATCAACAGTAACGTTTTTGAATTTGTTTGTGACAACAACATCATATTCTTTTGCATTGAACATTCCTAAAAGGAATGATGCTTGTTGATTAGCTTTCTTTAAGGCGGTTAAATCATATTCACCTGATTCATTAGCACTTCCGCAAAGGAAACGAAGTTCAGTTTCAGCTTCTTTTGAATCTGGATTCCAAATGTTTTCATGGTTCCAAGAACAAACGATTTTTTCTGCTGAATATGGATTATCGGATGCTTTTTCAATCGAGTCATCATCTCCCCAGTTACCAACTAAGAAGACATCAGGAGTGCTACCTTCTTCACTTTCGCCTTCACCTTCACTTACTTCAGCGTATTTACGTTCAAGAGGAAGAGCGTTTTTGTTCCCTTCGTCTTCTTCATCATCACCGCTAACAACTTTTAAGAAAGTTTTTACAGCATCAGCATCAGAAACAGGGAAAATGACATAAGGAATTGTTCCAGAATCACGCCAAATACGTGCTTCAACGTTATCAAAGACGTTTTCAGCAAAGGCTTCATCAAGGTTTCCTCTTAAAGAGAAGTTTTTACCAGAGAATTCAAGTAAACGAGAAACATAGTTAAATAAAGTGTCGTCTTGGGTAGCGAAAGAAACGGAAATTGTGTCGGCATAAACTTGGTTTGGGTCATCCTCGTTTGTACCGATTTTAACGGAATAATCTTCGACATTGAGTAAATCAAGACGTTCCTTCATGATGTTAGCAACTTTTTCAGCTGCTCCAGCATCAACTGGATCTTCTGGATTTTCTTTGTTTTCTAAGGTGTAAACTATTTCACGACCGGAAGCGAATTCACGGCCTTCTTTCATTTTAATAAATGTTGGACTAAAAGATACGCCAACCCCGATTAGGATTGCGATAACCAACGAAATATAAGCAATTAAACGACGCATATTTTGTTTCTCTTTCTAATTTTTCTCACCTAAATTATTAAATTTAGTTTGCTTTTAAAGAATACTACTACTCCTTTGCTTTAGCAAGAAGAGTTTTCTTTCGAGCTATTTAAATTTATTAGTGAAAATTTCATAAATGAAAAATTTACAATATCTTAGTAATACAAAATTACCGAATTAATCGATTAAATTTTATCTTTCTTCTTTTGATGATACTTTGTAAAGTATTGTTTACCTTTCGGAGTGATTTCCCTTCCCCGAGGTGTCCTGTTAATAAAACCGATTTTGATTAAGTAAGGTTCTAAAACTTCTTCCAGCGTGTTTGGGTCTTCTTCAAAGGTAGACGCTAAAGTCTCTAACCCAACTGGACCACCATTAAAACGGAAAATAAGTTGTTTAAGATAAGATAAATCTAGTTCATCTAATCCGATTGGATCGATGCCAATTCGTTCTAATGCTTGCTTCGTGATTTCGATGGAAATTTTTTCCTTATTTTCATTCGTTGCAAAGTCTCTGACGCGTCTTAAAATTCGGTTGACAATTCGTGGGGTTCCTCGCCCTCGAATCGCGATTTCGTGAGCTGATTCATCATCAATTTTATTGCCTAAAACTTTCGCTGCTCTTTTAATGATTTGTTCTAAATCTTCTACTTTGTAGAAATCTAACTTAATATTAATGCCAAATCGTTGACGAAGTGGCCAAGAAAGATTACTGACTTTTGTCGTTGCTCCAACAACTGTAAATGGCGGTAAATTAATCTCCATATTTTGAGAATCTTTATCGTGCGAAATCAGAAGATTAATTTTAAAATCTTCCATCGCACTATATAGGAATTCTTCCACCACTTTTGGGATCCGATGAATCTCGTCAATAAAGACAATTTCGCCTGGTTCAACTGAAGAAAGAATTGAAGCCATATCGGCGATTGATTCAATTGTTGGGCCATTGACATAAGTTAATTTTTGACCAGATTCACCAGCAATGACATAAGCGATCGAAGTCTTTCCTAGACCTGCTGGACCATAAACTAAAACGTGATCAAGAGCTTCTTTTCTCTTTTTAGCAGCGTTTAAATAGACTTTTAGATTCTCGATTTCTTTATTTTGCCCAAAGAAATCTTTAAATGCATGCGGTCTTAAAACGCTATCAACTTTTTCTTCATGATTATTTAATAGAGTGTTTCGCATATGGTCTAAGTCTCCTTAAAGCTTCTTTAATGATTTCTTCATTTGATGCATCGGGAATATTAATCGAGGCAAGCACAGAATTAATCTCCTTTAATCGATAACCAAGATGACGTAATGCACACTGCACTTCATCATACTGATTCACATTAATGTTTTGATTTAAATCAAAAAAGCCTCTTAAATCTAAAAGAATTTGTGCAGATGCACGTTGTCCAATTCCTTTGATACTTCTTAAAAAGAAGATGTTATTTGCTTCGATTGCTTGTTTTAATTCTTTATAATCGCATTCTCCAAGAATTTTTAATGCGGTTTTTGGACCAATACCATTCACGATATTTAATCCTAAATAAAGATCTCTTTCTTCTATTGAAGAAAATCCTACTAAATAAATTTCTTCTTCTTTAAATACCATTTCGGTATAAATTTTGAGTTGGTCGCCAACTCGATATTGATGTGGTCGAGCAACAGCAATCTTATAACCAATAGAATTACTCTCTAAGACAATTCCTTGATGAAGTATCTTGGTAACTCGACCGATAAAATAGTCAAACATACTACGTTGACTCCTTTCTCGTTATTTCCCTTATACTTCTTAATACGCAAAAAAGGTGGTATTTTTTCCACCTTTTTTAAATTTTTTTAATTTTTTTATCTTTTTGGAGGCTTTGGACTTGGGATCTCAGAGCGCTTATGTTCACTGATTTTATGTAGATGTTCAATACGATTTTTTGCTTCGATTGAGACTTCTTTACCTAAAAGGTAATTATCTAGTTCTTCATAAGTTACACCCATTTCTTTTTCGTCAGTTTGACCCTCAAATAAACCAGCAGAAGGAGTGCGATTATATAAATCTTCACTTAATCCATACATTTTGGCAGCTTCTCTAACTTCTTGCTTTGTTAAATGAACAATTGGGAGTAAATCAGCAGCTCCATCACCGTATTTGGTGAAGTAGCCAACATAACGTTCATCATAATTATCAGTTCCTAATACAAGTGCACTGTGTTCTTGTGCGTATGCAAATAATGCACACATACGCATGCGTACCTTTAAATTAGATTTAGATAAGCGCATGAAATCATTTCCTTTTAATTCATCTAAATAAGAATGATAAGTTTTTGATAAAGAAATGATTTCTAAATGAACATCAAGTTGCTTGGCAACCTTTTTAGCATCTAAGATATCGCTTGGATGAGAATCAATATCGACGGCATAACAAAATAATTTATCTTTTCCGACAGCGCTTTTAGCAATCGCGGCAACTAAAGATGAATCTACGCCACCACTTAGACCTAAAACATAGCCTTTACAGTTTGATGTTGCTAAATAATCCTTTAAAAAGGATTCGATTTCTAATAAATAAGCTTTTAAGTTTTCCATTATTCTAAATATTCGAATTCAAAGTCGCATAAGAAGACGCTGTCGCCATCTTCAGCACCAGCTTCTCGTAATGCTTCTTCCACATCGATCTTTCTTAAATAATTAATTAAACGCATCATTCCTTCATCTGTGGAAATATTAATCAAAGAATAAGTTCTTTCAATTGATTCACCAACAAGACGGAAGACGTGATCTTTTTCTTTTTTCACTTCAAAGATTGGTTTTTGATCTTTATAAGCATCATAAACTCTTGTGGCGACTTTTTCTTCAGTTCCCATTAACGGGAATGGTTCAGTACTTGAAACAAGTTCATAACATTTCTTAATTAACGTTTGAACTCCATCATGAGTTAATGAAGAAATTGGAATAACATCTTGTTTGACTTTCTTTTTAAACTCTCTGAGTTTATCAGTAGCGCCATCTTCATCCATCTTACTTGCCACAATAATTAATGGACGTTTTTCTAAACCCATTCCGTATTCTTGTAGTTCTTTTTGGATTTGCAAAAAGGATTGGTATGGATCTTCGTCACTCATCGAAACAAGATGAACAATGACGCGACATCTTTCAAGATGTCTTAAGAAGGTTAAACCAAGGCCTTTACCTAAATGAGCCCCTTCAATTAATCCAGGAAGATCAGCCATGACAAATGTTTCATATTTTGAGACATTAACAACGCCTAAATTTGGAGCAATAGTCGTAAATGGATAATCAGCAATCTCTGGGTTTGCATTACTTACAACACTTAAAAGTGTTGACTTACCAGCATTTGGAAGACCAACTAGTCCAACATCAGCAAGAAGTTTTAATTCTAAAATAAGACGTTTTGTTTCACCTGGTAGGCCGTTTTCGGCAATGCGAGGAACGCGGTTCTTGTCTGATTTAAAAGCAGCATTTCCACGGCCTCCTCGACCACCTTTAGCGACCACTACTTCTTGACCATCTGTTGATAAATCACATAAAAATTCATGGTCTTTTTCTAAATAAACAACTGTGCCAACTGGAACATCAACATAAACATCGTCAGCACCACGTCCATATTTATTCTTTGTTAAACCTTTTCCACCATCTTGGCCAATGATGACTTTTGAGTGGCGGAAATTATATAACGTGTTAATCGATTTGTTCGCGCGAAAAATAATCGAAGCACCACGACCACCATTTCCACCACTAGGTCCGCCTTTAGCAACGTACTTTTCATGAAGAAAGGCAATCATTCCGTCTCCGCCTTTTCCAGATCGAACTTCAACAATAACTCGGTCAATAAACATGTCTACATTATACACGTATCACATAATAAAAGACCACTAATTTGTGGTCTTCATTAATAGAGCAAAATAAAAGACCTCTTAAGAGGTCTAATATTTCAACTTACTTGGCGTAAACGCTGACGCGTGTTTTGCTACGGCCAACGCGTTCATATTTACAAATACCAGAGATTGTTGCGAAAATTGTATCATCTCCACCACGTTTGGTATTGACGCCTGGAAGAATTTTTGTTCCTCTTTGACGGTAAATAATTGAACCAGCAGTGCAGTACTCACCATCGGAGACTTTACTACCGAGACGTTTGGATTCGCTATCACGTCCGTTTTTAGTTGAACCAACACCTTTTTTAGAAGCAAAGAGTTGGATATTTAATCTAAATAACATAACTAATTTCCTTTCTCGATTATCTCAATGTATTTTGGATAAGCTTCTTCAATTGTTTTTAATTGAATTAGCATTGTCTCAAGAACATTATAATCGTGCTCATTCGCCGTTTTTAATTCTGCGATTTCGAAGTAACCATCATTTGTTTTGAATGTATAACATTCAGGATGCTCGATTGCATTAGCTCCACCAGTGACGATTGAACTAACACCAGCACAGATGAGGTCTTCTCCTTTTGGGGCAGAATTAGAATGGCCTTTCACTAATATACTTTTAATTTTTTGTTCTGCTTTTATGACAGTAACTCTGATCATATTAAGCAACGATGCTTTCGATAACAACGCAAGTATATGGTTGACGATGACCAATCATACGACGAGCGGAATTATGTTTAGCTTTGTATTTGTAGATGCGAATCTTTTTACCAAGTCCGTTTTTGACGACTTTCGCGGTTACTTTCGCTCCTTCGACATATGGAGTTCCAACTTTCACTTCTTTGTCAGCAACGAGAAGAACTTTGTCAAAATTGACTGATTTGTTTTCTTCAACGTCAAGTTTTTCAACAAAAACTTTTTGTCCGACTTCGACGCGAACTTGTTTTCCACCAGTTTCAATGATAGCGTACATAAATATACCTCGACTTTCTCACTTAGACTCGCTATTAAGGTCTATTGCCAAAGGCAATAAGTTCGTTACCTTTTCTATGCGGTTGTAGCTCGTGAGGCGACAACGTTATTAATAATATTATTAATCAATGTTTTTGTAAACATTTTTTTACATAAGTAAATCTATTTTGTCTTAAAATGGCCATGATCAAAAAACGAATAATAACCGTTTTTATAGATAATGACATGGTCTAAAAGTTTTATTCCGAATTCATCTAATCTGTCTTTGATAATGACTGTTGAAATAACATCATTTTGACTAGGAAATTTCGCTCCATCAGGATGATTATGGACCAAGATAAAATAGGAACATTTTGCATCCAATAAATCTCCAATGATTTCTTTGAAATCAAAAGAACATGATTCAAATGTTCCTTGATACTTTCTTCGCTCCCGAACAATTTCTTTTTTTCTATTAAGCATTACTAAAATTAAAACTTCGTAATCGTAGTCTTCTAGATAACGAAATCGTTCAAAAATTTGCTGACTAGAAACAATCGGAAAATCAGATGCATTTTGTTGAGATAAAAGACGTTTATGAAGTTCAAAAGCAGCAAGTAGTTTTAAAGCAGAAATTTTATTTAAGCCTTTTTGCTTTTTAAGCGATTCAATCGAAGCATTTGCTAAAAATGATAATGTGATAAACGTCTCTAATAGAGACTTAGCGATTTCGATTGCGGACTGACCTTTGACCCCGCTACCAATTAAAAGAGCTAACAGTTCATGATTTTCCAGTGATTCGATACCAAAACAAAGTGCTTTTTCTCTTGGCTTTGCCTCCTTAGGTAAGTCAGCAATTTTCATTTCCAGGTAAATTTCCAACCACCTGGAACTGTTGATGATCCTTCTTTCGACATGAATAACTTATAGATGACCACCGCCATTAATGAGACTGCTAATACAGTTAAGACAGCTGCCAAAGTTAGCTCACCAGGTTTAATCTTAGATAATTCTTCATTACTTAATCGTCGCATAGATTTTTCCTCCTATACTTCTTTTTGCTTAAAGAAATGAAGAAATTATCAAATAAATAAAAAAGGTGCTTATGCACCTTATTTTTTTAATGTGGGACAACTTATTTTGTTGTTAATTTTAAGATTTCAACTTTGTATTCACGAGCAACGCGAACGACGCAGACATCACCAATTTTTTTACCAACAATTGCTTTTCCTAATGGAGAAACGTTGGAAATAAGTCCTTTAGTTGGGTTAGCTTCAACTGTACCAACAATGGTGTAAGTCGCGATAGAATTATCGCTTAAATCTTTAATTTCAACAGTTGAACCAAGAGCAACTAATTTGCTGACTTTGGTCTTTTCATCGATGATTTTAGCATTTGCTAAGATATTTTCGATTTCTTTAATACGAGCTTCAACTTCAGCTTGTTTGTTTCTAGCTGCATCATAGTCAGCGTTTTCGCTTAAGTCACCTTGAGCACGTGCAGCAGCAAGTTGCTCTAAGACTTCTGGACGATCAATATCGATTAAATGACGAAGTTCTTTATTTAACTTAGCTTCGCCTTCTTTTGTTAATTCAATTTTTTCTGTGGCCATCTTTCGACCTCCTAAATCGCAATAAAGAGTTTACCAATCATCTTTGATGTTGTAAACAACAAATTACTTAATTTCCTTCATTTTTGGGTCTTCAAGGAAACAATTGAAAACTTCTTCAACTTCATCAAGTTCTTTTTCGTCTTCAATTACTTCAATTGAGGAATCTTTTTCATTAATTGAAACTGGGATGACATTGTCTTCATCACCTTCTTTATAAAGAAAGGCATACATTTTATGACGTTCTTCATTTTCGTAAGTGAAAAGAATTTTCATCACTTGTTCTTGACCATTTTCATCTGTAATGGCGATTTCATTATCTAATAGTGGATGATTCATTTTTTCTCCTCCATTTTTCTTAGATATCTTTCTAAGATGACCACTGCGGCATATTCATCGACGAGTGATTTTCTTTTTTCATAACTAAGATTCATTTCTTTTAGTTTTTCATCAGCGTCAAGCGTGGAATAAGATTCATCAATTTCATGAATAATCAATTCATTATTTGCTTTTAGCAAATCTTCTTTAAATCTTAAGCAACTTTTCGCGTGTGGAGATAGGTCTCCAGATTCATAATAAGGAACGCCTAGAACAATTTCTTTGATGTCTTCTGAGGCGCAAATTTCTAAAATGTGTTCTCGCGCTTTTTTAAAATTTCCTGGTTCAAAGCAAAATGTTTCTCGTCCATGAATAGCAATTCCTAAAGCATCAGTTGAGGCAATGCCAACTGTTGTTGTTCCTAAATCAAGAGCGAGAATTTTGCTCATTGAAGAAGCTCCTTAAATAATTCAATAGCCGAATCAATCTTTGATTCATCACGACCAGAACCGTTCGCCATATTTGGACGTCCGCCGCCTCCACCTCCAAGGTGTTTGGCGACTTCACGAACGAGGTTTCCAGCCATATTTTTTCTTAAGGCAGTTCCACCAATAAAGATGGAAATCGGGAGTGATTGACCTTCACCACCGATTAATAAAATAGCGTAATCTGGGAATTTAACTTTCAGGTCATCACCCATCGAGTTAAGGTTCTCCATCGAGGCACCTTTAACGTATTTTGTCAGCACTTTGTATGATTTGAAATCAATGAATTGATTTAATGCATCATTTGCGTTTTCTTGAGAAATACGATCCATTAAGGAAGTTAAACGACGATTCACATCAGAAAGTTGTTCTAAGATAGAATGAATTTTATCTTTAGCTTCCTGAGCATTTTTGGCTCCGACACTTTCTACTAAAGCTTTCAAAGCATCCTGGCGTTCTTTAATTAATTGATATGCGCCCGTTGATGAACGTCCTTCGATACGACGGACACCAGAAGCAATTGAAGATTCACTTTCAATGACAAAGACACCGATGTCAGAAGTATTTTTAACGTGACATCCACCACAGAATTCGATGGATTCGTTGCCAAAGGCAACAACACGAACTTCATCACCATATTTTTCTGAGAAGAATGCTTTTGCACCTAGCTTATTTGCTTCGTTAATCGACATCACACGAATGTTTGATGGAATTGATGCACTAATTAAGCGATTAACTTCTTTTTCGATTGCATTTAATTCTTCATCAGTGATTTTACTATAATGAGTGAAGTCAAAACGAAGATAATCTTTGCAAACATATGAACCCATTTGTTTAATGTGGTTGCCTAAGACTTTGTCTAAAGCGGCTTGTAATAAGTGAGTAGCAGAGTGGTTACGTTCGGTTAAACGACGTTCTTCAATGTTAATTTCAACGTGAACTTTATCACCTTCTTTGATTGATCCACGTTTTACTTTAACAGCATGTAAATGTTGTTTATTTGGCGCTTTAATAACATTGTATACTTCTAAAGAAGTATCGTTATTAGAGATTTCACCTGTATCAGCGACTTCACCACCGGATTCAGCATAGAAATTAGTTTGAGAAAGAATAATTTCACCTTCGTCTTTAATTTCTTTTACTCTAACGCCGTCTTTAAAACAACCAATGACAGTTGCATCAAGAGGTTCCTCATCATATACAAATGATGAAGGTTCAACAAATTCAAGTAAATCTTTGGATTGTTTATGCATACTTTGAGCATTGCTACGAGCTTGTCGAGCACGTTCTTTTTGCTTTTCCATTTCTTTTTCAAAACCAGCACGATCAACTTTAACATTCTTTTCGACACAGATTTCAATTGTTAAATCGATTGGGAAACCAAATGTATCATAGAGTTTGAATGCATCAGCTCCAGAAAGTTCTTTTTTGCCAACAATCATTTCACGAAGCAAAGCTTCACCAGTGGCGAGTGTTTCGAGAAATTTTTCTTCTTCGGCACGAACCATCTTGGCAATTGAAGGACCTTTTGAAATGTTTTCTGGATAGAATTTCGCATAGATGTTAATCACAACATCAACAAGCGAATACATAAATGGTTTTTCAATGCCGATTTGTTTAGCAAATCTCATTGCACGACGAACTAGTCTACGTAAAACGTAGCCACGTCCTTCATTGGAGAAGATTTCGCCATCAGCAATGGCAAATGTAACAGCACGAATATGATCAGCAATAACTCGATAATTTGTTAAATAAGGTTTTTCATAAGGAACATTAGCAAGTTTTTCAATTGCTTTGATAATTGGCATAAATAAGTCAGTTTCAAAGTTTGAATCGGTTCCTTGTAATACAGAAGCAATTCTTTCTAAACCTGCACCTGTATCAATGTTTTTGCTTGGGAGTTCTTTATATTCACTTCGAGGGGTGCCTGGAACAGCGTTATATTGTGAAAACACAATACCCCAGATTTCAATATAACGGTCATTTTCAATTTCTTCGCGGAGTAAACGTTCTCCAAGATGATTTGGATCATATTTTTCTCCACGGTCAAAGAAAACTTCTGTGTTTGGACCAGCTGGACCTTCACCAATTTCCCAATAGTTTCCTTCAAGAGGAATTAAATGAGATTCTTCAACACCTTCTTTTAACCAAAGTTGGTGGGTTTCTTCATCAATCGGATTATATGTAAAATAAAGTTTATCTTTTGGCATTCCGAAATATTTCTCACTAGTGAGAATTTCAAAAGCGTACGGAATCACTTCTTTCTTAAAATAATCACCAATGGAGAAGTTTCCTAGCATTTCAAAAAATGTATGGTGACGAGCAGTAAATCCAACATTTTCAATGTCGTTTGTACGAATTGATTTTTGGACGTTTGTAATTCTTCGGCTTGGTGGTACTTCACTTCCATCCATATATTTTTTTAACGCCGCAACACCGGAGTTAATCCAAAGTAATGTTGGATCTTGATATGGGATAAGTGATGCACCTTTTTCAATGTGGTGACCTTTTGACTTAAAAAAGTTTAACCACGTTTCTCTAATTTCTTGACCAGTCATGTATTTCATATTGTGGCCTCCTAAACAAAATAAAAAAGTATTTCAGAGGAACGAACTATCGCGGTACCATCCTCTTTCAATACTTTGTATTGCACTTAATTAAATTCTCTTTAACGCAGAGACACGATGATTCTTCATCATCTCCAAAGGAGTGGCAGGTTCCTTTATCGGAGCACAATAAATATATCACAAATTCGAATAATTAAAAATTATTTTAGAATTTCTGGATATTTTTTCATTAAGTAGTCAAGATCTTTATCACCTCGACCACTTAAATTAACTAGAATTGAACCTGAATGTCTGGTGCGAGCAATCCGAATGGCATAAGCAAGTGCATGAGCTGATTCAATTGCTGGAATGATTCCTTCTAATCGAGATAAAAGTTTAAATGCTTCTAAAGCTTCTTCATCCGTCACACTATCGTATTCAACTCGACCAATATCATGAAGGAAACAATGTTCTGGTCCAACACCTGGATAATCTAAGCCTGAAGCAATTGAATAAGCGTTTGCAACACTTCCATCCTTGTTTAATAAAACTTTGTTCTTAAAACCATGTAAAACGTATTCTTTGCCGAAAGTCATTGATGCAGCATTTTTACCAATTTCTTTTCCTTTTCCCATTGGTTCAACACCAACAATTTGGACCGGATCATTTAGGAAAGCTTCAAACATACCGATAGCGTTAGAACCGCCACCAACACATGCACAAACAATATCAGGTAATTCACCAGTCATTTGGATGAATTGTTCACGTGCTTCTCGACCAATAATTTCTTGGAAATCACGGACAATTAATGGATAAGGATGCGGTCCAACTGCAGAACCCATTAAATAAAATGCATCTTTTGATTCTTTTAAATAATTAGCAAAAGCGACATCAACCGCTTCTTTTAATGTTTGGGTTCCTTCATAAACTGGAATAACGCGTGCTCCAAGCATTTTCATTCGGTTCACGTTTGGTGCTTGCTTTTCCATATCAACAGCGCCCATATAAATGTCGCATTTTAAACCAAAATAAGCAGCAGCTGTGGCAACTGCTGAGCCATGGCTTCCAGCACCTGTTTCGGCAATTAGCTTAGTTTTACCGAGATATTTTGCTAAAAGTGCTTGTCCCATACAGTTATTTAATTTATGTGAACCATTATGGTTAAGGTCTTCTCTTTTTAAATAAATCTGAACTTTTCCTAAATAATTTGACAGTCTTTCACAATGATAAACTGGTGTTGGACGACCTTGATAATTACGGCGAATCTCGCGTAATTCATTAATAAATTTAGAAGATTTACATATTGTGAGGTAAGCGTTATAGATATCTTGGAAAATTTTGTTTGTTTTTTCATCAAAATAAGAACCGCCATATTTACCAAAATAACCGTCTTTTGTTGGATATTCTTTACGATATGTTGCGAAATTTATATGTTCTGGTTGATTAATTTTGATCGGGTTTGTTTTACCTCTTCGATCAAGTGGTTTTGGTGCGTTATCAGGAATCAGATAGGCTTTACCTTTCTTCTTTAATCCTTCAATACGATTTTCTTGACATAAAACACGAACTCTACGTTCGTTAATTCCCCATTTTTGAGCGGCTTCTTTAACTGATATATACATTATTCCGTTCCTCAACTTTCGGCACTATTATAAAATGCCGTAATATTAATTACAAGAACAATTAAAAAACTGGTAAAAAATTTTTTATATACAAGAAGTCTTAAATTTTGTAGAATTTAATCAATATTTTGCGAATTTCGTAATCATTAAATTATTAGAAATCTTTCACTTTTTGTGAAAAGAATATCAATAGAAAGCTATTAGAGGAATCGATATGAAAAAAGGCTCATTACTTCTCGCTGTTGCTTCAATTGCAGCACTTGCTGCCTGTGGCAAAACTGGCATTAAAGTTAATCCAGATAAACAAAAATATGTCGTCGGAATTGCTCAATTTGATGTGCATCCAGCTCTCGATGCAGCAACTGCGGGTTTTAAATCAAAACTTACTGCTTTATTAAAAGCAGAAGGTCGTGAAGTTAAATTCGAAGAAACAAACGCTGCTGGAGAAATTCCAAACTGCACAACGATTGTTAATTCATTAGTTTCAAAGGATGTTGACTTAATCTTAGCTAATGCGACTCCATGTTTGTCAGCCGCATACACTGCAACAAGTTATATTCCAATTCTAGGAACATCCGTAACTGAATATGGCGTTGCATGCGATATTGAAATTGAAGATGGAAAAACAAAAATCAATGTTTCTGGAACAAGTGATCTTGCACCACTAGATGAACAAGTTAGAACAATGTTTGAACTTTTCCCAAATGCAACCAAATATGGAATCTTATATTCCGCTGAAGAAGCAAACTCCAAATTCCAAGTTACTGAAGTTAAAAAACTTCTAGAAAATGCTGGTAAAACCGTTAAAACTTATCCAATTACAGGCACAGATACAGTTCAAGCTGTCTGTAATTCCGCAAAAGATGAAGATGTTGTTTATATTCCAACAGATAACTTCTGTGCTAAAAACGTAGAAACAATTGCAGCAATCTTTGATGGTGATGATACTCCAATTTTTGCTGGTGAATCCGGCACATGTGAAGGTTGCGGAGTTGCAACTTTATCGATTAACTACACTCGTTTAGGTGAAATTACTGGTGAAATGGCATTTAATGTTTTACTTGGTAAAAAAGATATTCGTGAATATCCAATTCAATACGATACTGATGTGAAAAAATATTATGTTGCCTCACGTTGTGATGCATTAAATATTGAAATTCCAGCTGATGCTGGCTATGAAGAATTAGTTATCGAAGAGGAATAAATAGACACAAAATGGCAGGTTTTTTAAATTCACTTCCATCTGTAATCGATCAAGGTTTAATCTGGGGCATCATGGCCATCGGAGTTTTTATCACATTTAAGATTCTTGATTTTGCTGATTTAACTGTTGATGGTTCATTTGCTACAGGTGGATGTTTATTTGCTGTTTTGACAGCTGCAAAAGTGCCAGTTCCGCTAGGATTTTTCATCTCTTTTTGTGCTGGATCTCTTGCTGGTTTAATCACCGCACTCATTCATTGTTATTTAGGAATTCCTGGGATTTTAGCGGGGATTTTAACTCAATTAATGCTTTGGTCCATTAACTACAAGATTCTTGGACAAGCAACTTTACCAGTCAAAAGTCGAGATGCCTTAATCTCCATGAATGCTAATTCAGGAGTTTATACAACAATTCCAATTGTTATTGGGATTGCTGTTGCTTTGATTTTGCTTTTATATTGGTTCTTTGGAACCAAATATGGCTCTTCAATTCGTGCTACTGGTTCAAACCAAGATATGGCAAAAGCAAATGGAATTAATATTCATTCTAGAAAGATTGTTGCCTTAATGATTTCTAACGGAATTGTTGCATTTTCTGGTGCAATTCTCGCTCGTTTCCAAGGTTCTGCTGATATTAATATGGGCCGAGGAGCAATTGTTATTGGCTTAGCGGCAATTGTTATTGGAACAACTCTTTTTGCTCGTTTATCAAAGAATTTTGCTCTCAGTATGGGATTTGTCACAATTGGAGCGATTATTTATTTCTTTGTCTTCCAATTAATTGTTTATTTTACAAACGAACCAGAATTATTGAAGATGCTATCAGCCATTGTTGTTGCGATCTTCCTAGCAATTCCTTATATCAAAAATGTTTATATTAAAAATGCTCGAGCGAAACATCAAAGAGCGAAGGAGGCTAAATAATGTTATCTTTTAAAAACGTTACAAAAGTCTTCTATAAAGGAACTGCTGATGAAAAAGTTGCTTTAGATAATGTTTCTTTCACTATTAATGATGGCGAATTTGTCACCATTATCGGAGGAAACGGAAGTGGTAAATCCACCACATTAAATGTTTTAACAGGAAACTTGAATCCTGATTATGGAGCAGTTTTACTAAATGATGTTGATATTACAAATTTAGCCGAAAACAAACGAGCTAAATATTTTGCCCGTGTCTTTCAAGACACGAACAAAGGTACTGCTGGATCAATGCAAGTCATTGAAAACATGGCAATTGCCTCAAGAAAAGGTGGACGAAACAATTTAGGTTGGTACATCAGCAAAGAACAAAAACAAAAATATATTGAAATGTTAAAAACATTCAATCTAGGTTTAGAAGATCGTCTAACGACAAAAGTAAGTGTTTTGTCTGGCGGACAACGTCAAGCATTAACTTTGTTAATGGCAACACTACGAGCCGAACCATCACACAAACAAATTATTAAAGATTATTCAACTTTCTTTATGGGTGATAAGCAAAAAGCTAAAGAAGAAGTTAGCAAAGTCTATCACGATGCTAAAGAAGAATATAAAGCAAAACTTGCTGAACTTAAAAAATCGAATCTATCTGCAAAAGAAAAGCATCAAGAAAAACAACGTTTATACAATGAATTTGATGCAAAAATCCGTAAATATGATTTGACTAAACAAATTCTTCTTCTTGATGAACACACCGCAGCTCTTGACCCAAAGACCGCTAAAAAAGTTCTTACATTAACGGAAAAAATTGTGCGTGAAAATAAATTAACAACGCTCATGGTGACTCATAATATGCGTGATGCGATTCAATATGGAGATCGTCTAATTATGTTCTACGAAGGAAAAATCATTCATGATATTTCTGGAGAAGAAAAGAAACAATTAACTGTTGAAAAGCTTCTATCAATGTTTGATGAAGCTGAAGCTAAATCAATTCAATAAAAAAATACACACCTTAAGGTGTGTTTTTTTAATCTATTCTTTGATCATCTCGATATACTTCATCAATTGTTCCAGACGCAATCAGAAGTCCTTCATCATTATAAAAGACTGCTTCTTGTCCGGGAGTAACTGCTTTATAGTAATCGTAAGTACAAATGATTTTGTCTCCCTCTAAATCAATTGTTGCTTTGTGATCTGGCTGACGATAGCGGAATTTTGCACCGACAACTTGTGGGAATTTTTCATTTTGATTAATTAAATTAAGTTTTGTGACGACACATTTATTTGACATAAGATACTTTTGAGTATCTCCTCTAGTCACATAAAGAATATTCTTTTTAGCATCTTTTTTCACAATGAACCAGCCTGTGGCAGTTTCACCAGAAATTCCACCAATTCCGAGTCCTTTATGTTGGCCAATCGTGTAGTAATAAACTCCTCGATGTTTGCCAATCACCTTGTTTGTATCAATATCGACAATATTTCCTTCTTGAGCAGGAATATAATTCTTTAAGAATTCGCGGAAATTTCTTTCTCCGATAAAACACACTCCGGTCGAATCTTTCTTGTCCATCACCGAGTCTAAACCAATTTCATGGGCGATTCGACGAACTTCTGTTTTATCAATATTTCCTAAAGGAAATAAACATGAACGAATTTGTTCTTCGTTAATTTGAGAAAGGAAATATGTTTGGTCTTTATTTGTATCAGCACATTTCTTTAAATAGAAATGTCCATCTTTTTCTTCTCTAGAAGCATAGTGGCCCATCGCAATCATGTCACAACCATTCTTCTTAGCGAAATTTAAGAATGCGTCAAATTTAATGTATTTATTACATAAAATATCTGGGTTTGGAGTTCTTCCATGTTCATATTCTTCAATGAAGAAAGAGAAAACGTGATCCCAATATTCTTTAATAAAATCGACACGAAGAAGTGGTAAACCAAGTTTTTGAGCAACTTTTTGAGCGTCTTGATAATCTTTCTCTTGTGGGCATTGATCATCATTAATCGTTGGATTGCCTAAATAATCTCCGTTAGCCATCGCATCCCAGTTACGCATAAAGCAGCAAATAACTTCATAACCTTCTTTTTTAAGAAGGTATGCTGCGACTGCGGAGTCAACTCCACCACTTAATCCAAGCATTACTTTCATTTAAAAAAGCTCCTTTGAATCAAGGATAGTAGTAAACGGACCATCATTCACTAAATCAATTTTCATCATGGCACCAAAAATTCCCGTTTCCACATGATAACCGGAATTTTTTAAGCATTGATTGAAATAATCATAAAGTTCACTTGCTCTTTTTGGTTCTAGTGCATTAACAAAACTTGGGCGTCTTCCGTCTTTAACTGAAGCATATAAAGTAAACTGCGAAATGGAAAGGATTTCTCCATTAATATCTTTCAAAGAAAGATTTGCCTTTCCATTATCATCATCAAATAAACGTAAAGAAAGTAGTTTATTCGTCATTTTTTCAACAATTTCTTCATTGTCTCCGTGGGTAAAACCGACGAATAGACAAAAACCGCGGGAAATATTTCCCACGATTTTTTGATTAACCTCGCATGAGGCTCTTGTTACATTTTGAACAACAATTCTCATCCTTAGCGAATATAATCATGAACTGTTGGAGGAACTTCGACAAATTCATCAACAATATGAAAGGCATCTTCAATATCTTTGAGGATTTGAGCATGATCTTCAACATTAGTGTGCACTGTGCAAAGCACATCACCTTTTGAAACCTTATCGCCAACTTTCTTACTTAAGACAATACCAGCAGACATATCAATGACATCATCAAATGTCTCTCTACCGGCACCTAAGCGCATAGCGCTTTCGCCAATTTCGAGGGCGACAATACGTTTAATATAACCGTCTTTTGAAGCTTTAACTTCAATAACGTATTTAGATTCTGGGAATTTTTCTGGATGGTCGATATAACTAACGTCACCACCTTGAGCAATAACCATTTGACGGAATTTTTCAAAGGCACTACCATCAGCGATGACTTTTTTAAGCATTTCCATGGCTTCTTCTTCGTTTTTAGCAATCTTTGCTTGTTCAAGCATAATTGCTCCAGAACGTAAACAAAGCTCAGTAAAGTCTTTTGGTCCATCTCCATGAAGTGTTGCGATAGCTTCTTTAACTTCTAAGGCGTTACCAACGGCATAACCTAAAGGTTGTTCCATATCAGTTAAGACAGCGCGTGTGTCTCGACCAAGGGCATTACCAATCTTGCACATAACTGTGGCAAGTTCTTTTGCGGCTTCAATATTCTTCATGAATGCGCCGTTACCGAATTTAACATCAAGAAGGATGCAATCGGAACCGCTTGCAAGCTTTTTAGACATGACAGAGGAAGCAATTAAAGGCATTGATTCAACTGTGCCAGTCACATCACGAAGAGCATATAATTTTTTATCAGCTGGAACGAGTTGCCCGGTTTGACCAACAACAGCGCAGCCAATTTCGTTAACTTGTTTTCTAAATTGTTCGTCAGAGACGAAAACATTCATTCCTGGAATTGATTCGAGTTTATCAAGAGTTCCGCCAGTATGACCAAGTCCACGTCCACTCATCTTGGCTAAGATCGCACCACAAGCGGCAACCATTGGCCCAAGAGCAAGAGTTGTTTTATCACCAACTCCACCTGTGGAGTGTTTATCAACTTTCACACCTTTAATGGAAGATAAATCCATGACGTCACCACTATGTTCCATACGGTCAGTTAAGGTGACGATTTCACGGTTTGTCATTCCTTTAAAGACAATTGCCATTAAAAGAGCGGATACTTGATAATCTGGAATTCTTCCAGCAACATAACCATCAACAAAAAATGTGATTTCTTGGTCGGTTAATTCACCGCCATCACGTTTTTTAGTAATAATATCTACCATTCTCATAAAAATAAAACCTCATTATAATCATACCAAAAGAGTATGAATTATAAAACACAATTTAAAAAACTCGAAATCAAAGATGATTTATTTAATAATAAAGATATGGATTTTGCAAAGCATCTTGAAAAATACCTCACTAAAGAACAAATTAATGAACTTATTTTATCTTTTGATAAAAAAGAACATAAAGGTGTCTATTTAAACACGAAGAAAATGAGTGATGAAACATTTGTCTCATTGTTTCCAGATGTTCAGAAACATCCTTCGGTTGAACACGCCTATTTGTATGACCAAGATGAATACGATTTAGGAAAAAAGGTTTATCACGAGCAAGGTGCTTATTATGTTCAAGATCCAAGCGCTGCTATTGTAGCTTCTTTACTTCCATTAAATGGAAATGAAAGAGTTCTTGATTTATGTGCTGCGCCTGGAGGAAAAACAACACAAGCCTCTTTAAGACTTAATAAAAACGGAATAATCGTGGCAAATGATTTATCAAAACAAAGAGCGATTACATTATTACAAAATGTTGAAAGAATGGGACTTGATAACGTTGTTGTTACTTCATTAGATTTTTCGAAAATCTCCAATAAATATCAAAATTATTTTGATGCAATTATTTTAGATGCGCCTTGTAGCGGTTCTGGAATGTTTCGTAAAAACGACTTAATGAAACAAGACTGGACTTACGAAAAAGTTTTGAAATATTCAAGCATTCAAAAAGAACTTATTTTAATGGCGTTTTCAATGCTTAAAGAAGGTGGAACTTTAGTTTATTCCACTTGTTCATATTCGCATGAAGAGGATGAAGAAGTTATTGAATTTTTGCTTGAAAAAACACCAGCAAAACTCCAACAAATTCCAGAAATCACCGGCAATTTGCGGTCAAAAAAATATCCGGAAACTATTCACTTATTGCCTTCATTATTTCCTGGAGAAGGTCATTACATTGCTCTAATTAAAAAAGATGGTAAATTAAGCGAGAACCGCGTTGAAGAAAGACAAGTTATCCGCCAAGTAAAATCTAAAGGAAACGCTAAAGAAAGCGAAGTTTATTTACTGAAAAATAATTTAGATGAAAACTTAATTAATTTATCTTTAAGACCTGGGTTATTTTTAAAAACAATTATCAATAAAAAAGAAATTCCATCACACCACTATTCTCATGCAATAGATTCAAGAAGTTCTATCTCTTTAAATAAAGAAGAAGTTATTTCATATTTAGCTGGAAATCAAATAAGAAAAAATAGCCCTGATGGCTATTATTCTGTTTCATATATGGGAATGAATCTTGGTTTAGTTCATTCTGTTAATGGCATTTTAAAGAATTTATATCCAAAAGGATTAAGAATTAGCGCCAAGATCGACCATAGTTTCTAAAGCTTTACGTCGAACTGAACCTTTACCATTATAAATATAAAGTTTATCTTTTTCTCTAAAGTCATTAACTTGTCCGTTCATTTTATCACGGATTTCTTTTGCTAAATCAATCGTTGTTTTATTTGCAAATTCTTCAGGTGTAATTGGTTCATTGATTTTCCAGAAGAAAGGATATTTCCTTAAACAAGAATTGAGTTTTAAAATTCTAAATGTTCCATACATTGTTGCTGGAACAATACTACAATTTGCCTTATAGGCAATTTTTAATGTTCCTGGGTGGAAATCAAGTAATTCACCTTCTGGTTTTTTATTACGAGTTCCTTCAATGAAGATAACAACATGAGGTTTTGATTCATCTTTTAGATATTCACCAATTTGTTGAAGTGTGCGAACTTGGGAAAGAACGTTTTTGCGGTCAATTGTAAATGCTTGGAGCATCTTTAAAATTTGACCAACAAATGGCATTTTTAAGTTTTCTTTCTTTGATAAGAAAGTTATTGGTCTTTCGCTACTAGCAATCAGCATGACTGGATCCATTAAACTATAATGGTTAGAAATAATTAAATAAGGTTTTTTAGCATCTTTTAAGATGTCATAACCTTCTTTTTGAATATCAATATGAAAGCGACGCAAGACAAAAAGGATTTCCTTTCGAACCATTGTGTATCTTTTTTCAAAAGAATATTTTTCTGGATGACGAGTATATTTTAAATAGCGGAAAAAATTATAAATAATTGCTGGTCCGCACATGAAGATGATTTTTAAATAAATAAAAAACTTTCTCATAACTATAATTCTAATCCTTTAATAAATAAGTACAACGGAAAGGTGATAAATAAATCGTTTCTTCTGGGCTAGTGTTATTCATTAATGAATAATTATAGAATCCATCATGATTTTCTAAAGCAATTTGTCGTGGAGTAATATTAAAACAATATCGATATTTTCTTTCTCCAAACCATGTCGCGACTAGTACACCACTTGAAATTGAATCGAACGAAACATTATTCAAATCAAGATTATCTAAGAAATCAGCGTGTTGGCGAGCTAAAACATAATGTCTAAATGATTGCGCCATGTCGTAACGCTTGTCTAAGATAACCCAATCCATTTGATTATAATAATCACCTAAATTATAAGTGTTTCTTTGTCCGTGCTTAGTCAATCCAATTTCTTGGCCCATATGAATAAATGGAATACCAATCGAACACATAATAACTTTATTAAAAAGTTTAACTATTCTTAACACATCTAAATCGTCAGTTGATTCATTGATAACATCAAACAAAGTTGCGTTATCATGACATTCAACATAATTTATTGATTGTGTTGGGTCATCAAAAAGTTTTGGATATACAAGACTTTGTGAAGATCCTAAATAAGCAAATTTAAATCCATCTTGATAAGATATGTTTCCTAAAAGAAAACCATTCTCATCAAGTTTTGCATGGCTTCCATGACCTCGTAAAATATCGCGATATGTGTCATTAAAAAACGAAACATCCAGCAATTCATGGCTATTTTTCATTGTGGCAAACTTATCATTATAGAATCCAGTGGCATTCATATCCCATCCTTCTCCATAAATTAATGCTTCTTTTTTATTAGACAAAACAAGCTGGCTCACTTGTTTCATTGTCTCTAAATCAATTAGACCCATTAAATCAAAACGGAATCCATCGACGTCATAAACATTCATTAAGAAATCGATCGATTCTTTGATTAATCGTCGTGCCATTTTTCTTTCACTAGCAAAATCACATCCGCACCACGAATGGTTTGCTAATTTGGAATTTTCTTCTCTAAAAAAGTAATGTGGAGTGATTAAATGAAGATTAATCTTTTCACCTTCATACATGTGGTTATAAACCACATCAAGATTAACTCTGATACCATTTTTATGAAACGCATCAACAAGAGCTCGAAATTCTTTCATTCGAGAAAATGGATCATTTGGATTTAATGAATAACTACCTTCAAGAGCAAAGAATGAAACCGGATCATAACCCCAGTTATAACCTTCATCAAGTTCATCGACAGAACCAAAATCTAGTACTGGGAGTAACTGAACATGACTTACATGAAGTAATTTTAAATAGTCTAATCCAGTTTCATGATTCTTTAATGTTTTTCGATTTTCCTCGGTTAAACCTAAATATTTTCCTTTATTTTCAATATTTGTTGAGTTTTGAATAGTGAAATCACGAACGTGTAATTCGTAAATTGTACTTTTTAATTTGGAATATGTTTTTGTAACTGGAATATTTTTAAATGAACTAACCAAACGTTTGATGTTAATCACGCATGATTCTTTTGCATTCGCGTTTGTGGATTTTGCATATGGATCGGTGACAATTTGTTTTTTTCCATTCACCACCACTTCATAATGATATAAAGTCCCATCTAAGTCGCCATCAATTGTGGTTTCGTAAACACCTCTATCTAAGCGGTTTAAAGTAACTTTTTGATTATTAATAATCAATACAACGCTTGTAGCAAATGGAGCCCATAAACGAAAAATAGTTTTGTTTTCATCACAAATTGGACCAAGCTCAATATCGGTTGCATAGATTTCATCAAAGTTTTGAAGTAATGCCAGTTTTGTTACATCAACAACTTCTTCATGTTGATCATCTTTTAAAATGATTTCTTTCCCTAAAAGTTCATCATTTCCAGTAATTTCGTAAAAAGAATAGCGGTCAGTCTGGTTTTTTAAGATTAATTCTCTTGGTTCATCATTGATAAAAAGAGAAAAACCATTTAACAAATGGTTCTCCACACATAATTCATGATAACTACTTAAATAACTATTCATTAACTTCTGTATCGACGTTGTATTCTTCGTTTGAATCTTCTTCAGCTGAAGGTTCATCATTTTCTAATTGGGAATTTGGGATAAATTCAGATTGTTCAATCGAACCAATCTGTTCACTTGGAGCAAAGTTATGAACAAGAACTTTTGATCCACGAGCATCACCTTCACTGGCAACAAGACCTTCACGAACTAGTCGAGCAAAGAGTCTTCCAGCTTTCGGGAAACCAATTCCATAACTTCTTGTTAAGAAGGAAATTGAACAATATTCGCGTGAACTAATATCTTCTTTAATCACTTTATAAAGTTCTTCTTCTTGAATGTTTTTATCAACTTTAGTCACTTCAGGAGTGTCTCCTTTGGAGACGATGTTATCACCTTTATCTTGCTCATTTGGAGAATGTTCTAAATCAAGGAAGTATGGATCATATTGAGGTCCACTCTTACTGCGAAGGAAGTCACAGACTTGTTTAATTTCGGAACTTTCAACAAAGCAACCTTGAACACGAGGTTTTAATCCTCGTGAAATAAGAGAGCATTCGACAAGCATATCACCATTACCAAGAAGTTTTTCTGCGCCACCTTCGCCAATAATAACCGTCGAGTCTTGGAATGATCCAACTGTTAAAGCAACGTGAGTTGGAATATTGGCCTTAATCACGCCATCAATAACATTGACACTTGGCCTTTGGGTAGCGATCACTAAGTGAATGCCGGCAGCACGGGCTTTTTGAGCAATACGAACAACTGGCTCACGAATTTCTTTACAAGCTTCGCTTAAATCGGCATATTCGTCGATAAATACGCAAATTAATGGTAAAGGTTCAATACCTTCGCCCTTAGCATAATTATTAAATTCTCCGATATCACGGCAACCAGCAGCATCAATTAAGTTATAACGTCTCTCCATTTCCACAACGAGTTTTTCAAAAGCAATATATGCTTTTTTTGGATCATTGATATTTGGACAAAGAAGATGCGGAATATCTTTATAGAAGCTCATTTCAACCTTTTTCGGGTCAATTAGCATTATTTTCAAATCTTCAGGAGAATTATGCATAATTAAAGTTAAAATCGTCGAGTGCATGAAGATTGATTTACCAGAACCAGTTGTACCAGCAACTAACATATGTGGGAATTTTGTTAAATTGGCTGTCAATAAATCTCCGGTAATGTTTTTACCAAAAATAATATCCATTGGCTTACATGATTTTTCTTCCATCAATTTTAATGATTCAAATAAACCAACAGGTGTAGCCACTTCATTTTGAATTTCTAATCCTGAAGTTGTTTTGCCAATAACAATTGGTAAGAATCTTACAGAAATTCCGCCTAGACGACTAGAAATATCATCAATATAACGGTTCATTGTTGAAGATGAAACGTTAGAATTCATCTTGATGTCATAACGAGTAAATGAAGGCCCGATTGTATAACCGACAACACTTGCTCCGATTTTTAAATCGGCAAAAATATCATTAATTAAAACTGTTCTAGCATCACACGATGCAACGTTTTTGGTTTTATCATCTTCAGACTCATGAGGTTTTAATAAATCTAGACCCGGATGTTCAAAAGGTGGGCGGATAACCTTTCTTGGTTGAGGACGATGATATGGATCAGTAAATTCTGGTACTTCTTGTTGTTGAACAACTGCACTTTCCTCTTTAATCGAATTTTCTACGACATTAGGCGTACTTAATTGAGTATTAAGAGGTTCAACATGATGATCATTTTGTTCAAGAATTGGTTCAACTTGTTCGTTATGAACAACAGGTTGAACTTCTTGATGAACTTCAACTTTTGGTGAGGCCATCGTAAATGATGGCTTTTGAACAGGTTGTTGAACGTGATTTTCATCACTAAAATGGAATGTTGCACGTTGGAATCCGTGTGTTGAATTAAAGTTATTAGCAACTAAGTTACGAATTTCAGCTTGCGATAAAGTTTGTTTGCTTTCCGGAGTTGGAGCATTATGATGCTCAATTTCTTTCATTGAATAATCATCTTCACCAATTGTTTCAACAGTTTGATAACTTTCTTTATGGGATCTTTTATGACGAGCATTTTTAATCTTTTTGAATAGTAAGACGACTTGTTTATTTAAAATCATCACGATTCCAGCAACAAAAGCAATCCAGCAAATAATGCTTGTTCCGATTGGAGTAATCGCATTATTTAAAACACCGGCTAAAACGTATCCAAAGAAACCACCACCAATCCCAGGATTAGCAAATGGATCAAAAGGAGTATGTTCGTTTAATAAACGAACGGAGTTTGTAAATGTGATTTGTTCACTGTTTCCCCAGTTTGATGTAATAATCATTAAAGATAAAACAACAACAAAGACACCCCATAAAGATAAACCGAGTTTAAATTTGATTAATCTCTTACGGAAAATAATGTATAAACCAAGAATAAATAAGAATGGAGTTAGAATCCAAAAGCCAATAAAGCCAAATGATGCACAAATAGCGATTGTTAAAAATTCGAATGGTGTTCCATGAGAAAATAAAATAATTAGTGCAAAAAGGCATAGCGCTATTCCGCTAAATAAAACGATTGTTGAATTTTTAACATTGAGCTTTTTCATTTTCTATATCAAAACTAATCTATTTCTTCAATTTTTACTAAAATTAATGGAGTTTTGAGGGTGTTTCTACGAATGAGATTTAAAATGACATTTTTTACTTCATCTTCAGTAGATTTCACCGCAAATCCTGGTTTTTTTAAGGATTCAGAAACAATTTTTGTAAACATAGTTTGCATGTCTCTAAGTAATGCATCAGAGTTCTTCGCGTAAAATAAACCGCGAGTTTGAACATCAATTCCACCGACAATTTCAGCTTTCTTTTTTGAAACAACAGTGGCCAAAATGACAACTCCGTCATCAGAGATTTGGCGACGTTCGCTAACAATTTGTTCGGAGAAATTTGATACTTCACTACCATCAACCATCACGTTACCAGCAAGAACTTTTTCACTTGAATATGAACAAATTCCATTTTGGCAATTTAAAATCATTCCATTGTCAACTAAGAAAACATTTTGATGGTTTAGACCAACGCCCATTCCAGCAGCTGCATTAGCATTAGCTAATAAGCAAACTAAATAACCGCTAATTGGAACATAATATTTTGGTCTAAAGATAGTGATCATTGTTTTAATATCTTCGATTGATGGATGCATTTTAATAAATTCATTCTTGTTAACACGAACAACATCAACATCACAACGATGCAACTCATCAAGAGCATCGAAATAATCAATTTCAATGTCGTTAGAGAAATGCGAACCTAAAACAAATGTGTCATCTGGATTTAACGCGATAATCTTGTTGTCGTTAAGACCTTTCGCTAAAAGCGAAATTTTATGCAATAATCGATTTGCAAATCCAGTTATTAAAACAACAATTTCACTAGCTGGATATCGATTAACATCTTCAGCTGGAATAAACAAATCTTTTGTTACACCAACAACACCGGCGCGAACAAGTCGATATACTAAATCACGAGTTGCGGCATCATAAAGAACAATTCTACGATGACCATTGCTACAAATACGAACAATATCAACGATGTTATAAACATCAGCTGATTCAACACCAACAAAGATTCGACCTTGAACATTTTTAAATGATTCTTTTACGACTGTACGAAGTTTATACATCGGATTAGAAAATCCACTTCGTTCCGCATTAATAGAATCACCCAATAAAATAAGTGTTGGTTTATCAGCAATTACACCCATCTTCTTAATGTCGGATGTGAAAGATTTTGTCATGTTGTTATCAATGACATAATCCATGGCAAAAATGATGTTTCCTTGGTCAGTATCAAAACAAATTCCATAGGAATTGGCCATGTTTGAAGTCGTTGCAAATAAACGAATTAAATGACCATTAATTGTGATATCATCACTTGGTTCAACGATTTTAAATTCATAGCGAGATGGATTGATATTATTGTGTTCACAAAATGTGAACAAGAAAATTCGCGTTACATCAGTACAAACAATTGGAGCAGGAATTTTATCATAGATAAAAGGAATTGCTCCTAAAATACAGTCATTACCTTCAGTAATGAGATAAGCGCGAACGCGATCTTTATTTGCTAAAAGGTAATCATATTTTGGAATAATGTAGTCGATTCCGTGTTTGTTTTTATCTGGAAGAGAACATCCTGCTTCAACAACGAAAATATCACGGTCAATTTCCACCGCAATCATGTTTTTAAAATGTTCGTCTTGGCCACCAAGAAAGACAATTCGGATATTCGACATAATTACTCCTTATTTTTCAATATTTTTTGTAGCGATAATATTTATTCCAGTTTGAGCAATGTTTCTAACCACGATATCTCCAATATGAACTGGAGCTTCGACATTTACTTCATCGAGTTCACGCACTGCTTCAAAGACTTTTTCTTTTGGAAGAGGTTCACTTGATTTAACAGGTAAACGTCTTTCTAAAGTACTTTGTACTTTGACAGTTGAAGTTAATGTACGAACAGGATGAGTAAGTTCGTTTTTAGCATAAATTGCTCCGCGTGGGCAGAAGTTTCCGGTGACATTGAGATTATCATCAACTTTTAATCGACAACCACGAGGACAATTAATACAAATTAATTCTCTCATTTCTTCTCCTCCACACTAACTGTAATGACGTGATCTTCTTTTAAGAAACTTTCTTTTGGTAGATAAACAATTTCCATTTCAGAAGGAACAATCGCTGGTTTAATAATTCTTTTAATTAAACGTTCACCTTCTTTAATATTGATCACGATATCTTTAAATGGTTTAGCAACACGGAATTTTAATGATACTTTTTCACTAGCATCGTCTAAATCAAGAACTTGCGGAACGACGTAGCCAATTCCAAATCCTTGTTTAATTTCGTATTTAAAACCATTGTGTTTTGTTTGCTTATTGAGATATTTCGCCGCTCCAACAGCAGCTTCTCTAGCTTCGCTAACAACATAATCAACTAGATCATGAACGTGTAAAACATTACCAGCTGAGAAGATACCTGGAATTTCGGTTTCCATATCTTGATTAACCATTGCTCCTCTTGTTTTTGAGAATTTGATTCCAAGGTTATTGAATAAGTCATTATTTGGAATCAATCCAACAGAAAGGAGTAATGTATCACAGTCAAATTCCATTTCAGTTCCTGGAATAAACTTCATTTTGTCATCAACTTTCGCGATGACGACTTTTTCAACTCGATTTTTACCACGTACTTCTTTCACAGTATGCGATAAATAAAGTGGAATATTAAAATCTTGTAAACATTGGACTATGTTTCGGTTTAATCCAGCAGAATATGGCATGAGTTCAGCAACACCAAGGACTTTTGCGCCTTCAAGTGTCATTCTTCGTGCCATAATTAAGCCGATATCACCACTACCAAGGATAAAGACTTTCTTACCGACTAAATAACCGTAACAGTTTAAATATAACTGTGCTTGGCCCGCTGTATAAACACCAACTGGACGATCTCCAGCAATTTGGATTGCGCCAGCATTACGTTCATAACAACCAGTCGTTAGAATAATCGCATCAGCTTGAATTTGGACAAGTCCATCTTCTTCGCTAGAATAGGTCACAACTTTATCTTTTGATATGGATAAAACATTCGCGTTTAAGCGATATTTAATTCCGAATTCTTTGACTTTATCAGAGAAACGAGACATGAATTCAGGTCCGGTTAATTCTTCTTTAAATTCATGAAGTCCAAAACCGTTATGAATGCATTGGTTTAAAATACCGCCAAGATAATTATTCTTTTCAAGAATAAGAATATCTTTTTCTCCAAGTTCATAAGCTTTACATGCGGCTGCCATACCAGCAGAGCCGCCACCAATAATCACTAAGCGATGATGAATCATTTTTCTTCCCCCTTAGTGCTATATTTGCAAATTTCACTACCAAGCTTATCGTAGTTAATCTCGGATAATTTCACTCCATAATGTTCAGCTAAAATTTGGATAACTAAAGGTTGACAGAAGCCACCTTGACATTTTCCAAATCCAGCTCGTGTTCTCTTTTTAAGAGCTTTCACACTATGAGGAGGTACGCTACGAGATAATTCATCTAAGATCTCACCTAAACTAACTTTTTCGCAGTTACAAATGATGCGTCCATATGATGGATTTTTCTTAATAAATTCATCTCTTTGAGCTTCATTCATTTCACTAAGATGAGCTCGAGGCGAAACTTTTCCTGACCAGTTTTCTTTCTTCACTAAAGTTAAAACTTTAGATACTAGTTCATCAACAACATATTCAGCGATTGCTGGAGATGAAACTAAACCAGGAGATTCAATTCCGCTAGCATTAATAAAGGCTGGATTATCTTTCGCTGGGCCAATCACGAAATCATGAGTTGATGGAGTTGGACGATTACCAGCAAAAATACGAATTACTTGATTAAACGGAATGGATGGAACCATTGCTTGAGCTTGAGCACGAACATTATCTAATGTTGGCTTATCGCAAGAAACAGAATCTTTATCATCACACCATTCAGATGATGGACCAACAATATAGTTTCCACTAGTTGTTGGAGAAACTAAAATTCCTTTTCCTTTTTCACTTGGAAGAGGGAAAATGACATGATTTACAAGGCCTTTTGCATAATGATCAAGAACAAAATATTGTCCTTTACGAGCCTTGATCGAATAAGAAATTGGTTCAATTAAGGAATGAATCTTATCTCCATAAATACCAGCACAGTTAATCACAACTTTTGTTTGATATGTGCCTCTTGAAGTAATAACTTCAAAACCTTCCTTTAAACCTTTAATATCTTTTACTTCTTCATTAAGATGAAGTTCAACACCTTGGTCCACTGCATTTTCCATGGCGTGGACAACTAAGGTAAATGGATTAACAATGCCAGCGCTAGGAGCAAGTAGAGCACCTTTAACCTCACTAGATAAATTTGGCTCAAGTTTTAAAACTTCGTCACGAGTGAGTAATTTCACATCGACTCCATTTTCCTTTGAGCGTTTAGCAAGGTCAGATAGCATTGGAAGTTGTTCATCATAAAGAGCAACCGTTAACGAACCAATTTGTTCAAAATGTACGTCGAGGTCACGACAAAGTTCTGGATACATCTTGTTACCAAGAACATTAAATTTTGCTTTTAATGTACCTGGAACTGGATCATAACCAGAGTGAACGATGGCGGAATTCGCCATACTTGTGGCGTTTCCGACATCGTTCTCTTTCTCTATGACGAGGACATTGAGTTGATATGATGAAAGCTTTCTCGCAATCAGCGAGCCAACACATCCGGCACCAACAACAATGACATCAAACATATTGTTAAACCTGATTATTTATGATGTTTTGCTGGTTTTTTACCACCTGAAACAGGTTTTTCAACATAACCAGCTGGTTTTTCGATGAATTCACGGTGTGATACTTTCACTTTACCGTGGTCATCGATTTCGCAAACACGAACTTTTAAGACATCTCCGACTTTGACTTTGTCACTTGCTTTTGCAACATAACCCCAGTCAAGTCTTGAAACGTGGCATAAACCTTCGGTTGTTCCAAATAATTTTACAAATGCGCCGTAATCTTCGACACGAGTGACTTCAGCATCGTAGACTTCGCCAACTTTTGCTTCTCTAACGATGTCTTCAATCATCTTTTTGGCTTTGTTAATCATGTCACGGTTCATGTGATAGATCACGATTAAGCCATTGTCATCGATATCGATTTGGACATTATCACATTGGGCGATAATTTCATTAATCACCTTACCACCAGTTCCGATAACTTCGCGAATCTTATCGACATCAATTTGCATTTTGTCGAGTTTTGGAGCAAATTCACTGACATCTGGACGTGGAGCATCAATAGCTTTGCTCATAACAGCGCGAATTTCAGCGCGGGCTTTGTGAGCTTGAGCAAGAGCTTGACGTAAAACTTCACGAGTAACACCAGCAATCTTAATATCCATTTGAAGAGCTGTAATACCAACTTCGGTACCAGCAACTTTGAAGTCCATATCACCGAAATGGTCTTCTAAACCTTGAATATCAGTGAGAATTGTATATGGATTTGTATCAAGTGAGCCAGTTGAAATAAGACCCATAGCGATACCACTGACCATACGACGAATTGGGACACCAGCAGCCATTAAGGACATACATCCAGCACAAATAGAAGCTTGTGAAGATGAACCATTAGATTCGTAAACTTCACTGACAACACGAATTGTGTATGGGAATTCTTCTTCTGAAGGAATGACGTAGGAAAGAGCTCTTTCGCCAAGGGCACCGTGGCCGATTTCACGACGAGCAAGAACACCAATCTTACCAGTTCCACCAACACACCATTGTGGGAAGTTATAGTGATGCATGAATCGTTTAGATTCTTCAGGTGTCAAATCATCAATGATTTGTTTATCACTTAAAGGTCCAAGTGTGGTTGTTGAGATAACTTGGGTTTGACCACGAGTAAACATGGCAGAACCATGGACACGACGTCCTAAGATGTCAACTTGGGCATCAAGTGGACGGAGTTCATCTGGTTTACGGCCATCTGGTCTAATCTTATCTTCAGCAATTAAACGACGAACTTCTTGGTGAACGATATCTTCTTGAATTTCATGAACTTGTTGAACTGTTTTAGCATCAGCACCATTAGCGGCGTATTCTTCTTCAGTTTCTTTTTCAATAGCTTCAATTTTTTCTTCACGTTCAAGTTTGTCTTTTGTGGAGACGGCTTTACGTAATTTCTTATCAACTTTTTCTGTAACTTCTGCACGTAAATCTTCTGGAATTACTTTGAATTGAATGTCTTTGTTCTTTTCAACACCAATTTTCTTGATAATTTCTTTTTGGAAACGGCAGAGTTTCTTAACAGCTTCATGACCAAACATTAAAGCGTCAAGCATATCTTCTTCGCTAACTTCGTTAGCACCAGCTTCAACCATGTTGATAGCTTCTTCTGTACCAGCGACACAAAGATCGATGTCACTGACTTTACGTTGTTCAACTGTTGGGTTGATGACAAGTTTTCCATCAACACGTCCGACGTAAACACCAGCGATTGGTCCATTAAATGGAACATCAGAGATGCAAACGCAGAGGGAAGATCCAAACATTGCCGTAATTTCTGGGGAATTATCATAGTCAACTGCCATAACTTGGGAGACGACTTGAACTTCATTACGGAATCCTTCTGGGAAAAGTGGACGCATAGTTCTATCGGTAATACGACTTGCTAAGATAGCATGTGAACTTGGTCGACTTTCACGACGGAGGAAGCCACCAGGAATTTTACCAGCAGCATACATTCTTTCTTGGTACTCCACACTTAATGGGAAGAAATCCCAGTCAACAGTGTGTTTGGACATTGTGACGTTAGAAGTAACGACAGTGTCACCATAGCGCACCAAAACGCAACCACGTGTTTGTTTACCGATTTCACCGGCTTCAACAACGAGCTTGCGACCATCGAAATCTAATTCGAATGTTTTTTTCATTAATTTATTTTCTCCTTTTTAAAAACTATTAAAATTTTAACATAAATGTTAGATGAATAATACAATAAATTCAAAAAAGAAAACACCATACTAAGTATGGTGTAACTTTTCATAAGTACTAAACTTATTTACGGATTGATAATTCGGCTAAGAGTTTAGCGTAAGCATCACGGTCAGTGCGATTTAAGTAATCGAGTAAACCACGACGTTTACCAACTAAGACGAATAATCCACGTCTGCCAGAAGCATCTTTTTTGTTTTTCTTAAGGTGCTTTGTGAGTTCGTTAATTTGTTCAGTAAGAAGAGCGATTTGGACTTCGACAGAGCCGGTGTCTTTTTCGTTCTTACCGTATTTCTTAACGATTTCGGCAATTTTTTCTTTGGATAACATGTTTATCCCTCCTTAATATAACTTGGCTTAATCCAGGAATAGCGTCGGAGTGCTCGCTAATCTTAGAATAAGTTGCGACATCTATTATAATCGAAATCAAAATGATTTCAATATTAATATGTTGAACCAAAAACAAAACGGATGTCTGATTCGATTTGTTTTTGTAGTTCTTCTAAAGAAGAAAACTTCTTTTCAGGACGAACAAAATCAAGGAATTCAACTTGGATCGTTTCTGAATAGTTTTCTTTGACATAATTTTCGACATGAATTTCGATGGAAACCTTCTTTGAATCATCAATTGTTGGTTTAACTCCAACGTTTGTGATGGAGCGATGTGGGATTCCTTCGATGTACGCGATTGTTTTATACACTCCAAACCTTGGAATAACATAAGAATCGGAAGGTTTAACATTCATTGTTCGAACACCTAAAGTACGTCCGATTTCATTACCATGAATTACTGAGCCAGAAATGAGGTAATTATGGCCGAGCAATCGATTAGCTTCTTTGATGTTTCCTTGTTCAATGAGATATTTTATATCTCGAGCACTTATTTTTTCATTATGATCAAGCAATAAGTCAGTGACGTTTGTATCAAAATATTCCTTTAATAAATCAGGTGTTCCTTCACGATTTTTTCCAAAGCGAAAATCGCTTCCGCAGAAGACTTCTTTCACGTTCATTTTTTGCAGCATTTTAATGAAAGAAAGCGGCGACAAATTCATGAAGTTTTCATCGTTTTCTAAAACATAAAAAGAATCGATTCCCATTCTGGAAACAATACGGAACCGATCATCTAAAGATGTTAGAATTGCTGGTGATTTTTGGTTATCGAGAAATAAAGCAAAAGGTTTAGAAAAAGTCATCAAAACTGTAGTAAATTTGGCGTTTTTGACTGCATTTTTTATTAAATATTGATGACCTAAATGAATTCCATCAAAATAACCTAAAACAATTGAAATAGGTTCTTTATTTTCTACTGGATTAAATTGATCAAAACGTTTTAATTTCATCTCAATCCTCTTAAACAATGATACACCGATTGATGGTCTAATTCATACATCGCGATTGGTCCATCATTATCTTTTATCACAAGTAGGCGATCACTATGCCCCTTAAGAGATAAACAAGCTCCATTAAGCGCCTTCTTTAAGTTATCACCTTCAACTAAAACACTTGGAAAATCTTCAAGCATTTTGTCGACCGAAATTAGATTTTCTTCTTTTACATCCACCGCTCTAACACTGTTTTCAATAGAATACTTACCAATCTTTACACGAGTTAGTTCGATTAAATGCCCAACAGTTCCTAATCTATTAGCAATATCTTCAGCAAGAGCACGAACATATGTTCCTTTTGAAACTCGACAAATAAATGTGATTTCATCTAAGCCATTAAAATTAACTAAACCAATCTCAAAAACTTCGATTTCTCTTTGTTTTAATTCAAAATCAACATTCTTTCTAGCAAGAGCATAAGCTCTTTCTCCATTGACTTTTAATGCAGAATATTTAGGAGGGGTTTGTAAAGATTTACCCAAGAATTGCTGGAGAATTTCATTAATTTGATGACGTTCTAATAAAGGAATTTCTTTTTCTTCAATAACGTTACCTTCTAAATCTCCAGTATCGGTTTTTTGTCCAAGTTTTAGCTTAGCTAAATATGTTTTATCAAGTTGTTCGATAAAAGGAGAAATTTTTGTTGCTCTTCCGCATAAAACAATAAGTAAACCTTCCGCAAATGGATCTAGAGTGCCAATATGTCCCATCTTCTTTTCATTTAAAAGACGAGAAATAGTGTTTACTTCTTGCCTTGAAGTTCTTCCTTTTTCTTTATTTATTAATAACGCGCCTGTAATCATTTTCAAAATAATGTAAATATTATATGATATTTAGCATGAAAACGATAAGAACGATTTTAGGACAAATCCGTAAAGCTGATCAAAAGTTTTCTTTTTTTAATGAAAAAGACCGCATTATGATTGGCGTTTCTGGCGGAAAAGATTCAATGGTTCTTTTATATGCTTTAAGCAAATATCAGAAATTTAATTGTGCTAATTTTGAAATCGTTCCCGCTATTCTTGATTTAGGTTTCCCAGGATTTGATGCAGCCGAAATAGAAAAATACGTTTCTTCAATTGGATTAAAACTTCATGTAATTGATTCCAAAGAAGTTTACCAAATCCTAAAAGCACAACAAAAAGATGCACCACATTTACCTTGTTCAATTTGTTCAAGAATGAAAAAAGCGGCAATTAATAATGTTGCTCGTGAACTAAATTGCAATAAAGTTGCATTTGCTCATCATGGCGATGATGCTGTTGAGACATTAATGATGAACCAGATTTTTGGTGGACGATTCGCTACCTTTCAACCAAAAATGTTCTTAGAAAGAAGCGGAATTGAATTTATTCGTCCATTAATTCTTTGTCACGAAGATCAAATCATTAAATGTGCCAAAGAAGAAGGGATTCCAGCATTCCCATCTCATTGTCCAAATGATGGAAACACAATGAGAGCTGAAATGAAACAAATGCTCAAAGAAATTTATCAAAAATATCCAATGGCAAAAAAGAATTATTTTTCCATGTTAGAAAACTATGAAAAAGAGACTCTTTATTACCAAGATTATTACTTTAAAATTGAGCGAAAAGATTTATCACTTCATCCAGTCATTTCATTAAAAGATTCACTTCTCGAACAACGCATTAGAAGTCAATTAAAAATCAATAATTTTGATGATGATCGACAAAGATTTATTATTTACAAAATAAACAAACCTATTGGGGTTTTGTCGATGAAAATAACCAGCAATTCTCGGTTAATTTGTGATTTAGAGTTTCTTAGAGAATCCAAGAAAAATCGACAAATTGTCCTTCATTATTTAGAAACAACAATCGAACATTTTGATTTAGCTGATGCTGTGATTTTAGCAAAAAGTAATCACACAGAATTCTACCAAAGTTTAGGTTATAAAAAAGCCCGCCAAGGCGAGCTAATTAAACATTTAAGATAGAAGAATTATTTCTTCATTTTTTGGAGTTGTTCAGACTCCTTTTTTAATACTTCATCAAGACGATTCATTTTTTCATATGTTTCATCGAGATAGAATGTAATTTCTGGAGTTTTTCTGATATCGATTTTCTTCGCTAAAGAGGAACGAACATAACCACGAGTTTTGTTTAACTCTTCGAGGTTTTGCTTTGGATATTTTGCTCCTAAGAACGTGACATAAACTCTGGCATAAGAGAAATCACTGCTCACCCAAACTTCACTGACTGTACAAAAGCCAATTTTTGGATTTTTTAATTCGAATTGGATGATTTCAGAAATGTTTTTTCCAATAATCGACTGAATTCTTTGTGTACGATCAGCCATTATTCTTTTTCAACCATTTCGTATGCTTCGATGACATCGTTTTCTTTAAGGTCATTAAAGTTTTCAATTGTCATACCACATTCGAATCCTTCTTTTACTTCTTTAGCGTCATCTTTAAATCTCTTTAGAGAATTTAATTTTCCTTCATAGACGATAACACCGTCACGAAGAATACGGACTTTAGAACCCGATTTAATCACACCACTAGTCACATAAGAACCAGCAACAGTACCAATCTTAGAAATCTTAATTAAGGAACGGACTTCTGCTTGACCAGTAACTTGTTCGACTTGTTCTTTCTTATACATACCTTTAATAGCGGCTTCCATTTCCTCAGTTAAGGCATAAATAATTCGATGTAATCGGATTTCTACACCTTCTTCATCGGCTTTCGCTTGCACCATTGCAGTTGGGCGAACATTAAATCCATAGATAATCGCCTTAGATGCGCTAGCAAGCATAATATCGTTATTCGTAATTGCGCCAGCGCTACTATGAATCACGTTAATATGAACTTGATCGTTACTTAATTTATCTAACGAGGCTTTCACAGCTTCAGCAGAACCTGTTGTATCAGCTTTTAAGACGATATTAACTTCTTGAACTTCGCCATTACTTTCAGTAATTTTTGAGTAAAGCTTTTCTAAAGTAGCTGCTGCTTGAGTGTTTTGTTCATTTTGTTTTTTGATTAAAGCACGCTTCTCAGCAATTTCACGAGCTTGTTTTTCGGTTGGGAAAGCCATGAATTTATCACCAGCATTTGGAACTTCACTTAAACCAATAACAACAACTGGAGTTGAAGGTTTAGCTTCTTTAAGAATCTTTTTATGTTCGTTCGTCATGCGACGAATTTTTCCATAAGCTGTTCCAACAACAACATAGTCTTGAAATGATAAAGTACCATTTTGAACAAGTAGAGTTGCTTTTGGACCTTCACCTTTATCAAGGTTAGCTTCGATAACTGTACCAATCGCGAAACGATTTGGGTTGGCTTTTAATTCTTGCATTTCCGCAACTAAAAGAATTGATTCAAGAAGTTCTTTAATTCCAATATTCTTTTTCGCAGAAATTTCACAGCAGATGTTACTTCCACCATATTCTTCTGGAATAATGTCATAAGACATTAATTCAGTTTTAATACGGTTTGGATCAGCACCTTCCTTATCAATTTTGTTAATGGCGACAATAATTGGAACGCCAGCTGCTTTAGCATGGTCAATGGCCTCAATAGTTTGCGGCATGACACCATCATCAGCAGCGACAACTAAAACGACAATATCAGTCACAGCAGCACCACGACTTCTCATCGCAGTAAAAGCTTCGTGTCCTGGAGTGTCAAGGAAAGTAATTTTTTGTCCATTAATTTCTTTTTGGTAAGCACCAATGGCTTGGGAAATACCACCGACTTCGCTATCGACTAAGTGTGATGAACGAATCGCATCGATTAAGGTTGTTTTACCATGGTCGACGTGACCCATAATGGTGACAACAGCTGGACGAGGAAGAAGATCTTCTGGCTTATCAACGATTTCAACTTCTTCAAATTGTTCTTCCGAAACAATCTTTTCTTTTTTAAAGTCGAAACCAAATTGTAAGCAGATTAATCCAATTGTTTCATCGTCGAGATTTTGGTTAATTGTCACCATCATTTTCTTTTCTAAGAAAAGAAATTTAATAATATCGTTGACATTAATGCCGAGTTCTTTGGCAAGTTCAGCGACATTCATGCTACGGGTGAAAACAAACACACCGTTATTGACGCGGTTAGCTGTTTCTTTTTGGTTTTGAGTTGTTGGGATATTGCTTTTACGAAATTCTTTTTTGGCCATATCTAACTTCCTCCTTACTTAGTCAAACGAGATTATTTATCGTCGTCGTCGTAATATTGGTCGTATTCGTCGTAGTCGATATCTTCATCATCATCGACGTAATCATCGTCGAAGAATTCATCTTCTTCTTCCATACGAGCCAATTCTTCGTCGGTATAAATCGACATTTGTGGTTCTTTCTTGATTGGTTTAACTTCTTCAGTCTTTTCGTGTTCAACTTCTTCTTCAGTAATTTTACGTGGACGTTTAGAAGTTTTTTGAGTTGCCTTAAAGGCTTCTTTCTTTTGTTCTTTATCAAGTTGAGCCTCTAAAGATTCAAGAGTTGTTGTTGTACGAACAACAGTTTCTTTAACTGGAGCAACTGGAGCTTCTTCAACTGGTTCTTCAACCTTTGGTTGAACAACTTCTTTTGCTGGAGCTTCTTCTTGTACTTCATCATCAAGAATTTGTCTTGGAGTAGCTTTTTCGTTACCACTTTCAATGGCGCTTTCTTGTTGACGAGCAGCTTTAACTTGAGCGAGATATTTCTCGTATTTTTCTTTTTGAGCACGAACTTTTTCTTCTTCGTTAATCTTTTCAATTGATTTAAATTCAACGCCAAGATCAGCCATTTCGTGTTCTTCTTTAATATCAATGTTCCAGCCTGTTAATTTACAAGCTAAACGAGCATTAGCGCCTTTACGGCCAATTGCTAATGAAAGTTGTCCTTGTGGAACAATCGCGATTGCTTTCTTTTCTTCTTCATTTAAATGAATGAATAAAACAGTTGCTGGACGAAGAGCATCGATAATGAAAAGTGCATCATTTGGAGAATAAGAAATAATATCGATTTTTTCTTTATCGCGGCTATTTCCAAGTTGGGCAACGATTTTTTGAATGGCGGCACCATTGACACCAATACATGCGCCAACACAATCAACGTTTGGATCGTTGCTATAAACAGCAACTTTACTACGGATTCCAGCTTCACGAACAAGGTTTTTAATAATGACTGTTCCGTTATAAATTTCACTAACTTCTTCTTCAAAAAGTCTTCTTAAATAACCAGCATCACTACGTGAAACACGAACCATTGGTCCTTTTTCTGATGTTGAAACTTGACTCACATATAAACGAATTGAGTCGCCAATATTAAATGTTTCATCACCAATTAATTCACGACGGGAAAGATACATTGAAGTACGTCCAATGTTCACAATCGCTCCACGATCATCACATTTTTCAACAATACCAGTGATCATTTCACCGACTTTATCTTTGTGGGATTCATATAAAGCAAGTTTTTCTGCTTCAGCGAGTTTTTGACGTAAAACAGATTTCACAATTAAAGCAGTGAGTCGTTTTAAATCATCAACTTTCACTTCTTCGTGATATTCATCACCAGCTTTTAATTTTTTATCATGAGTTTTGGCATCTTCGACAGAAATCTCAAGATAGTCATCTTGAACATCTTCGACAACCTTTTTCACGAGTTCCATTTTGATTTCAGCTGGATCTTCGGTAATTGAAACACGAATATCAGCATCATCACCACCACCAAGTTGTTTGGCATAGGCTTTACGGAGTGATTCTTTCAGGGCTTCGATAATTGATTGTTTCGAGATACCTTTTTGGGCTTCGAGCTCATCAAGAGCTTCTAAGAATACTTTTGCATCCATTTGTTATTCTCCTTTATAAATGCATTTAAAATTTAATCGCGAGTCGCGCATCATCAATGTCTGAACGATTTAATTCAGCTTTGATTAAGCGAGTTTTTTCTCTAAAAGAGATTTTAACGATGTTTTCATTAACCTCATCAAGATCTCCTTCAAGAATGTTTTCACCCTTAAAAGGGTGAGAGAGATGTAAATGAACATATTTTCCAACGTATTTTTCTAGTTCATCAACTTTAATTGGTTTTTCTGCACCAAAGGAAGTGACATCAAGAACATATTCGTTTTGGATTAAATCTGCTTCATCTAAAATTGGACTAATTAAATCATTTACTTTGATGATTTCTTCTAAAGAAATTGTTTCATCTTTATCAATCATCACACGTAAATAAAATGTTCCCATTTCTTTTTTGTAGCTAACAGCGACTTGGCTATATCCAAGTTTAAGAATTGGTTCTTCAATTAAAGATAAGACACTTTTTTCAATGTTCATAAAGACCCCTTTAATAAATTAAAGAGTGCCGATTGGCACTCTTAACAACAAGAGTTACTCACCGAAGTGAGCAACATAATCATAAAGGAATCATCTAATAGATGCAACTATTATTTTAATAGAGTCCTTTTTTGTATAAACCTTTCTCGACGAGTTTCTTTAAAGAGGCAACGACAAAATCCTTGTCTTCTTTATAAGTCACGCCAAACCAGACATCTGGAGTAGAAAGAAGTTTTAATGTTGCTTTGCCTTCTTCGACGAGTTCAGAAACAACTGTTGGAATAAGATATTCATCTTTTAATGATTGGCCATGTTTATCCAGCCATGCTGGGAAACGTTCTTCTAAACGTTTGATGATATCTTTGCTAAAAGCGAAGAGGTTCATGGAAACTAATTGGTTATCTGGAACAATAAAGGAATCTCCACCATCAAGAGGTGTGCATTCAACTTCACCTTTTGCGTTTCTTTGGACAGATGATTCAATCATCTTGGTGAGATATAAATCTTTATCATAGAAACAAACGCCACGTTTAACAGAACCGTTTTCAGTCATCGTGTTGGCGACTTCAAAAGCAACATTGACGTATTGACCTTCTTTATCAGATTTTAAATTTCTTAGATAATCGGCAGCAACTTGGTAGGTGCGTTGTCCATAATAGTCGTCACCATTAATAATAATGAAGTCTTCTTTAATAAATTCTCTAGCCGCATAAATAGCGTGCGCTGTTCCCCATGGTTTTTCTCTTCCTTCTGGAACTTTATATCCTTTTGGAAGATCATCCATTTCTTGGAAGGCATAATGAGTTTCAATGATTTTTTCAACTCGTTTACCGATTGTATCTTTAAAAGCTTCATAAAATGCTTTCTTAATGACAAAAATGACTGATGTAAAACCAGCAAGTTTGGCATCGTGAACGGAGTAATCAAGTAAAAAGTTACCTGCTTCATCCATTTTTTCCATTTGTTTTAAGCCACCAAAACGGGAACCCATTCCAGCGGCGAGAATGACTAATTGCATCGTAAATTACCTCGCTAGGACATATTGTAAAACAATGACAAGTATTTTTCTATTACATTGTAAATATGTTGCAAATAATCTCTTTGTTAACTATAATTTACGTGCTTTCTTAGAAAGGATAATTATAATTATGCGCAAAATTTTATTACCAATTCTCTCTCTTGTTAGTGTGATTCTTGTTGCGATTGCGTTTGGCATTGCTGCTCAAACTGCTGCAACACGTGTCGATGGAAGCAATTTCGGAAACTATTACCAACTCGTTTTTGAAAGAGGAAGCAATGTCTTTGCAACATTAAGCTTTGTCTTCTTAATCATTGCAACAGTTGCATTAGTTGTTTGCTTAATTCCATTTAAGTTCCGTAAATTCGTTCTTCCAGGAGCGTCAGTCTTATTCATCTTAACTGGTGTCTTAGTGATTCTTGCTCCAAAGCACGCATCAGATGTCTCGCCATTAACCGTGACATGTTCAATGACGGCAACTGCTGTTCTTCTCATCGTAACAGGTGCTGTTCTTTGCTTAATGACAGTGCTTAGTTTCCTTGGTAAGAAGGAATCCAAATAATCCTAGAATTGAAAAGCAAAAACGCATCGAATTTGATGCGTTTTTTCTTTGCTTATTTAGCGTTATTTAACCGAGATTTGCTGGTTATTTTGTTACAATTCCTTAATATTTTTAAGTAAATAAAAACAACTGAAAATTAATTGACTTTGATTGTTTTTATTTTTGTATAATTGTTATTCTTCGTTTCTTTGATTCCGTAGATAAATTCAACTAAACCATAGACAGCGATAAGCACGCCAACAATGATCCAGAAAACATTACGGAAATCAGCTACTGCGATATAAAGAACCGAAACAACAATTGCCACAACACCAAGAACAATGTTCATGATGGCTGGAACGGTTTCTTTCTTTGTTAAAAGGTAGACACCATAAAGTAAAATGCCAACACCGCTTCCTAAAATAACGATAACAAGGAAGTTAATTAAAACGCCAACTGATAAAAAGTCGGTGAAAAGTGTTACACCAACGCTAACCAAGATTGTTCCTAAAATTAAAGAAGCACTTGGTAAAGGTTGTTTTTTACTTAATGCATAAACACCTATCGCAAGAAGACATAAACCAGAAATTAGGGCAACAATTCCGAAATAAACATCAAGGACTGCTTGACCACCGAAAATGGCGATTAAAACACCCATGACGATGAGGAAGATACCGCTAATTAATGTCTTATTTTTGTCGATCATTTTCTTTTCCTTTCATTTTTTACGCAATAACTTTATTACAATTAATGATTGAATTCAATCATTTAAATAAAAAAGGCGTCAACTGACGCCTATTGAGATTAACAATGAGAATTATTCTTCATCCTCTTTTAACTCGATGTACTCGTCTTTAACTTCTGTTGGAATTAACCAGCGACAAAGTCCAATAAACAGGAAATAGATCGCTAAGGTTAATAAGACGGCTCCGATAATATCGCTAAGCCAGTGTTTTACTGCGAGTAAACGAGTTAAAACAAGAAGGAGAGATAAGATGACTGTTGAAAGATGAATAAGTGTCTTAAAAACGCTATCTTTGACCCATAAATACTTTAATAAGACATAACTATTTAATAAATAGAAGGAACATCCTAATAAAATATGACTACTTGGGTAAGATGCTTTTAAACTTCCTTCGACACTATCTGGAGAGTAATTAACAACGACAATTTCAAAGAAGAAATAGAAGATTAACACAACTAGATAAGCGCCAAGAAGGAAATAAAAGAGCGGATTCACTTTCTTTAGTGACTTAAATTTAATGAGTTGGTAAATGCCAAAGATGGCAAGAATTCCAACGTAGCCAAAGGAGACATAAAGTAAAATGTCACTGACCTTACGCATGAATTCATATTTACCAAATTCGGTCACTAGATCACCAAATTTATAGTTCATTGAATAAAATCCAAGCGTTGTGTGATTATAAATTTCGTGCACATCGATGGTTTTCGCCAAAATCGTCCAAAGGACGAAAATGGCGAACATCGCAATTGATAACCACATGAAGACTTGTTTTTTCATTCAATTAACCAATCTTTTCCCATGTGTATTTGTAAGGTTTATCAAAGTTGTTATAGTATTGGCTATTTGTACCAATTGTAACACCATTGATTTTACCGCTTAAGCGTTCAAGGTTTGCTTGACCATTTGTATTCCAGGCTGCTAAAGCAGCAGATGGAGCAAATTCAACGTTTTTAACAGTTGCTGTGAAAGTAACTTTCACGTCAAGTAAAACTTTTAATGTTGCGGTTAGTTTATTGAGTACATCAATCTTTTGGTTTGTGTTCAAATATTGATAACGTTTTGATGTGATTTCGGCTTCAAGTTCATGAAGGACTGAAATACCGGTTAATTCATCAAGGTTTAAACCAACATTAAAGACGTGTTCAAGTGAATCTCCTGATCCACGAGTTGTGTAAGATAAACCAGTATCAGTAAATGTATTGGTGAAATCTCCTGCTTCTCTTTCGGTTGTGCTTGTAGAAGCATTGTCACCACCAAGTTTAGAGATGTAACTATTGTTAATACCAATTACACCACCAAGTAAGTAGCGGGCAATATCATCTAAGAAATGTTTGCCATCACTACGGTAATGGTATTCTTGGTATGTGTGTTTGGTCTTTAAAGACCAATTTTGAAGTGTTGTTGATGTTTCATCTAAAGTTCGATGAATATTAAATTCACCACTAACACCGTTATGTTCTTCGTCATTATATGATTCGAAGCTCATTTCAGATGACATCGAGTGACCAGTTTTCAAAAGGCCATAGTCTTGTGTATAAAGTGAACTTGTTGGGATTGAACCAAATTTACCATAGACTTTAGCTTTTTCTCCATCAACAAAGATGTAGAAGTTAATATTTTTAAGATCAATGTTTAATGCACCAAGAAGGGCGTTCACATTGGCGTCTGCGCCTAAGTGCCAATAATTTGGTTTAGAAGTGTTAATACCTAAATCAACAAGAACTTTGACAGAATCAAGATCCATATATTTTGTATTCGGATTCTTATCAACAACATCAACAAATGATGTGTCGTAATCTGTTAATTCAAAGTGCATATTAATTGTTTTAGCACTGTCTCCACTACCAAGGTTGAAATTGACGATATCAAGGCTAGATAATCCTTGATTATCACTATCATAATCACCTTTTAGACCAACATCTAAAGTGATATCGCTTGGGAAGTTGAGTAATTCTTTGGAAATCACAATACGAATTGTTTTTCCGTTATTAATGACACTAATTTCTTTTAATAATTGATTTGATGCAAGATGGACATAATCTTTTGAATCAATAATATCGCCAACAACACCTAAACCAAGTAAATCAAGGATTGGTGAAAGGAATTTGGTGAATTTTGGATCACTACCAAAATCATTAGCGAATGTCTTAATGATATCTAAGATATCAGAGAACGTTTGAAGTCTCATCTTACCTTTAATATTCTTGCTTCCAGTTGGATCACCATAAACAAAGCGAGCTAAGTTGTTATTAGATTGGCTAATTAGTTCACCTTTGTCGTTATAGAATTGTTCAACATTGGATGCTAAGTTTGTAACATTTAAAGCAATCTTATGTGTTGCCCAAACAGTATTTGGATGATATTTATATTGCTTAATTTCAAGGTTTCCATAACCTTCTTTGACAGTATCGTTATTATCGAGTTGTCCTTTACCAGTGAAAGTCATGCCTAAACCAGCGCTATCTTTCATACTACCATTTAAAACAAATCCTGTTTTCTTGGTGTTGGTGAAATCACTGATTTGGTCAATGATATCTGGAATAAATTTCACTGATTGATAATCGTTACGGCTACCAAGTTCAACATCAGCAAATTTAGAAGTTTTTGCGTTCACATTAGCAACATAGTCACCAAATGTAATATTTTCAGCAGAAATTTCAAATTTGCTTAAGTTATCTAATGTTTCAACATTAGAGAAGATTTCTTCTTTTTGATCTTCGCTTAAATTTTCATCGTTATAAACATCGTTAAAGTTTGGATAACGAGCATCGTTTTTCACATTAATATCAACGCGGGCGTTTTCTCCAATTCCGAGTTGAGAAAGATTTAAACCAAGGTGAATTCCATCTTGATCATTTTCAAGTGTTTCAAGCATATCTAAGACAAAGCTGAAATCACCTTTTTCGACGCATTCAGCTAAATCATCAGTTAAGAAACTTGTTAATGTATCTAAAGATGCGGAACCTTGTTCTTCACCGCTTGCTTGATCCATCATATCTGGGATCATATCGACAAGACGGTTCATTGTTGGAGTGTCAACTTTAAGTTTCATAACAGCTTTTTTGTTATGATTTGAATCTTCTTGTTCGTTAAAACGAACATAACCTTCACCTTCTGCAAAGGAAAGATCTAAGTTAGCGTATTCAATGTCTTGTTGACCAAGAAGATTGAGTTGGAAGTTAAATCCAACATCACTAATGATGTCAGAGATTGTACGTTCTTCTTTTTCTTCATTATTTGTTTCAACATCAACTTTAGAAGAACCATTTTCATCTAAAGTATATTGACTTAAATCAAGAAGTTTATCGAAGTCAACATTTAAAGAACCGTTGATTTTAGCAATGTCAATTCGATTTGTTACTTTATTAACAGAATCGTAGTCGTTATTGTCTAAATCTAAGGAGAATTCAAAACCAGCTTTTTGGTGTTGTCCGTCTTCCATTAAAAGTTTTGCGATATTGTGTGTTAAACCTGTGTAATTGAAGACTTCGACATAGTCGTTACCGGCTGCTGGAGAAGTGAATTCATCATAATTTTTTAGATCAATATTCACCGCACCACTAACTTCAAGGTTACCAACAGAAATGGTTCCTAAATTGACTCTTTCAAGAGTAAATTCTTCGTTTGTGATGAGTTCGATTTGCATATCTCCACCATCTTCACCTAATGTGATGTGCCAATGACCATCAATTAGTTCTTCTTTTGGATTGGAGATTAAACTCATTACATCAAGACCACCAGTGGCATCTTCCATGCCTTTGTTTTTTGTGGTGTCTTCTGGTGGATTCATTAATCCATCAATTAATCCACCGATCTTATCAGTAAGAAGTGTACCAAGATTTTCCATTAATTTTGGGAAATCAAGGTGAGCATATCGGGCAAATGCGTACCAATATTGATAAATAAGGTTTTCAGTAGAAAAATCAGTAAACTTCATCTTCATATCTTTTAGACCAAAATAAACATCCTTACGGAAGCGGCCTAAAGTTAATGGAAGTTTTTTACCGTTATAGTCAGCTTCAGCATCGATTGAGAATTCGATACCACTGAGTGATAAATCACTCATTCTAAAGTCGACTCCACCATCAACAGCAATTGTATTCACAAATTGTGAATCTTCATTCATCTTGTATTTCAAAACAAGATTATCGAAGCTTGCGCTAAGGTAGTTGTTTGCGGAATGATCTTCGCCTAAACCAACGTCTCTTGTGATTTTTTCGACAAATTGACCAAATGCTGTTGGCGCTGGAGTGTCGACTGAGACGTCAATGTACTTAGTACGGTTTGGGGTAACCATGTAGCCACCAAGGAATGTGCCAATGAAGGCAAATACGCCTGTGGTAATAATGGCTGCACGTTTGAGGGTTTTTTTCATTCTAGGTTTCATCCTAAGCCTCCTTTATCGTAAAATCGAATGATTCATTAGTATTTGGAATACCTTTTTCATAAAGAGTATTCGCGTAGTAATAAATATCGATTACGTTGTTTGTTTTTGCCGGAACAGGAATTCCTTCCTTTGTTGCGGTACATGTTTCATCAATATAGAGGTGCTTCAGAGTTAAATCTTTACCTAACGTATAAGTTAACTTCACCTCACTAAATGGTGGGAGATTACTTAATCCAGATAAATTGAGCATTTGCGTTTTATAATAAAACGTCGATAAATTTGGATTAAGATTCATCTTGATCACGACATCGTCTCCACGTGTCGAGCGAGTACTATCTAATGTGGTTTTGTCGGAAATAACATAGATGAAGAACTCGTCAAGTGTTTTACCAAGATAATCTTTATATTCTTGTTTGTCCTCATAGACTTTCGTCGGACTTGATGGGAATGTTGCCGATTCAGCTCCGTTTGCAGTTCCTTCATAAACTTCAATCGGACCGTCCTTACCGTGTTGATAAGAACGTTTAGCAACAGCAACCATCGAAGAATAAGAGATTTGGTCTTCGTAGTACTCATCACCAATTTTTACTTGAGCGTTTCGAATGGTTTGAGTCACGATGGTATTGGCGTTTCCTTTTGAGATTGCGTAACAATTTTCATTTTGTTTGAATAACTCTAAGGAAACATTTACGACTTCAGCATCGGTGAAGTTTTTGACTCCATTGATACTTTTATCGGATAGGCCTTCATATTTTTTCATGATGGCCTCGGTGTCTGGGGAGAATTCCTTTGGATCGAATCCTGGAGGATACATTTCATCAATTGGTCCTATTGTTTTTTTAAGCACAATGCCGGTTCCGACACCAGCAGCGCCACAAATACCAATTGTGAGGATATAAGTTAGCAGCAACTTGTTCATTTCGTGTTTACTTAATCCTTTTTCTTCCTAAACTTCCGAGCATAATAATAAATTATGTTTTTGTAAAAGTAATCCTATTGTGCGTGCACCTTTAAAATAGAACAAAGTTCTCATCAAAATAGACTGTTTTTATTCATTCTCTCGAAAATAGAATTTATAATTCTTGTTGAAATTTCTATTCAAGCATTCTATTATTAGGTCATGAAAAACATTCGAGAAATTATTGGAGAGAACCTCTCTGAACTAAGAAAAGAAGCTAAATTAACACAGCTCGAACTTGCTGAAAAATTTAACTATTCTGATAAATCAATCTCTAAGTGGGAGAAGGGTGAAACACTTCCTGATATTGTGACTTTAAATGAACTTTGTGAGTTCTATGGAGTCTCTTTAGATTACCTTACACACGAAGCCACACCTGAAACAAAAAAGAAATATAAAAAACAAACGTCTCAAGACCACTACAACAAAATTATTCTAACTTCTTTAGGCGTTTCGGTTGTTTGGATGCTCGCAACAATTATTTATGTCTGGTCACTCATTAAATTTAATAACGGAATTTGGATGGCGTTTGTTTGGGGTGCTCCGGCAACATTCCTTTTATTAACAGTTGCAAATCACCGTTATTTCCATGAAAAAGTCCTGTATTTTATCTTTAGTAGTTGCTTCCTTTGGACAACATTGGCTGCAAGTTTTTTACAGTCTTTTAGCGACAAAGTTTGGACAATCTTCCTGCTTGGTATTCCAATTCAAGCGGCCTTATTCCTATACGGAAAGATGAAGCATTAAAAAAGAGAGCTTTGCTCTCTTTTATTTTCCGTATTTTTTGATATTCTCAACGTGTTCTTTTCGACTCATTTTGACAGATGCATTTTTTAGTAATAAATATATTCTTTGCATCTCATCTAGCGAAATAACTTTTTCTTCAAATTGTGTTATAAATGAGCGGAAATCAGATAAGTTTATTACGCCTGGAATATTTAATGATCGAGCATTATTTTGCGCCATAACAATTACTGAGGTAATATGAGGCTTTTTGCCAATAATGTCATGAATCGCGCGGATGTGTGTATCATTTTGGAAACATGGATTTCGTCTTGCGTTTCCATTGACCATCCAATATTTATCTTGTCTTGATCCAGTGACGTTTCCGGCCCAGTTTTTCACTTCAATACAGAAGATTCCAGTTTGTCTAATCTCAATAAAATCAATTTCATGAGACATGCCGTTTGTATCCACTAAATAGATGTTTTTTAATTCAAAATGCGGAACCTTAGCAAATGGTCCTGGATTGAGGTAGGAATGAATTTTTTCTTCTGCTTCAATGCCTCTTAGATTAGCTTCAACATCACGAGAAATTTCTTTGATTTTTGCACGGTTTGCGTCAGAAATATGCGGTTTTTGCTGGGCTTTATACTCAGCTTCCATTTCATCGTATTCACGTTCAAAACGTTCTCGCATACGTTGATTACCTTCAACAATGCTGACAGTTAATGCGACTTGATTCCAATCAATAAAATTTGCCATAACTCACTCCTTAATTGATTGTTGCATAAAGCTGAACAAGAGATTCAACAACCGAATAAACACAAAGTATTATTCCAGCTACTGGGATAACTTTATCAACAAGAGTATCTTTATGTGTCTTTGAATAAGAAAACAAAATGATCAGAGGGAAAATAAAAACCACTGGTAAACATTTACCAATACCACTTTTTAATACTTCATCAGATGCTTCTTCAACAGTGATGATCATTTTATCAGCAAGTGAGTTTGAACAAATTGTTAAAACAACAATATCTAAAGCGATGGCAAACAATAAAACAACACAGGTTGTAATGGAGAATTGCAGGGAATTTGCATTGGTTTTTAAATAAGCATCAAATTCGTCTTCAGTGTGTCCTTGTTTTAGATATAGATGTTTTCTAATCGCAAAAATGATTGTCAAGATAAAGAAAGATAACAGTAATAAAGGTGGTTTTGTTGTTAAAAGAGGAAACACATACCAAGGAATATTAAATTCTGGAGTTGTTAATGTATGAAGTTTGACATAAACACAAGCAACTTCATAAGCGATTGGTAAAATCACTAATAAACGGAATAAAATAATCTTCTTTCCGGTAAAAAATTTCTTTGGTTCATAAGTTAATAAGAAGAATGATAAAGAACACAAAAATAAATCAATAAAGATGTTTAAATAAACAAATTTTGATGGGTTCCAGTTTAAGACGAGTGTCACAAGTTCTTGCGATACTTCAAATACTTCGCCGTTATATCGACTTAAAACAGTAAAAACATAACGGAAAACAAATAGATAAGCTAAAGCCATCATTCCTAATGCAATTAAGCCATGTGTAACAAGAGTTTTCTTGGCCTCTTTATGGTTACGAAGGATTAATCCAAAGTTCGCGATTAAAAATGTTGGAAGGGCAAGAGAACCGATTGTTGAGAAAATATCAGCGGTCGTTTGAATCGCTTCACCAGCATGTCTAAAACGCACAAATGAACTAAAGACAACAGACATTGCCATAAACATCATAAAAACCCAGGCAATGATTCTTAAATGACGGTATGATAAAGGACCACGAAATTTAATATCGTTATCTTGGTTATGGAGGTGCCATTTAAATAAATGGAACTTATTACCTTTATTTTTTTGTTCTTTTTCCATTGGATAAATTGTAATGCATAAGCATTGTTTATTCAATAAAACGCTTTTCACTTTATTTAAAAATAATGTGAACTATAATAGTAAATATGAAAAGAATTTACCCTGTTTTATTAGCTGTTCTATTAGTGACAAGTTGCACTAATGTTAAAAAGAAAACAAATCGTTCTTCATCATTAGATGAAGTCACAAGTAATAATCAACCTTCAGATCAAAGCGTTACAAGTCAAGTAATCACAACTACTTCTCTAGTAACTAGCCAAGGAAAGAGTGAAACTGCTCCAACAAGTGCAGGTGTATCAAAAACTTCACAAACTCCTTCCAAGACGACAAATACCAGTGCAAAAACATCAACATCTGTTCCATCTGGTAATTTGCCAGGTGGCTTTACGTTCTTTGATCCTCCAACCAACATTCCAATTGAGATTAAAACATCTTTATTAGCTGATGATTGGTGGAATAATGATTTAACAACTGATTTCCCAACAACTGATTGGGCGCATATTTATGGACACAATTTAACAAATCCAGACTTTTATTTAAATGAAGAAGGTGGATTAGTTATGGATCAAAAATATAAAGGCTTTCGAACACCACTATTTCATCATTCTGGTCCTAAACTAGAAATTAGAATTGGTATCTCCCAAGTTAATAACGCTGGAGGTAAACCAGATACAAGTGTTCCAACAGGTTATTTCTTCTTCTATGATAAAAACGGAAATTACTTTTCAAACTTAACCCATGTTGTTGAGCAAGAAACAATTACATCAAAAACAACCGAACTTAAATTTTACGTTACAGGTGATAACACCGAAAACGTTGCATATTTCGAATTTAGATTAGCCGCTTTAACATTTAAAGGACAACAAAATTATAACTTTGGAATTGGGCATGTTAATGTTCATTCCTGGGAACGTGCATAAAAAATAACCAGCAATTTGCGGTTATCTTTCAATTTTGATATTGATTTTTATTATTTGATTAGATGGTTAAATCGCCATCTTTTATCCATCCTAATTTTCTAAATAAAAGATCGAGACCAAATACAAGAACAATTGGGGCAGCAATCTCTAAAACAAAGATTCCAACCCATGTCTGCCAACTATTTACACCCATTGAAACGATTGTACCAATTTGACCAACAAGTCCAGCGGTTCCCATGCCAGCTGCGCTACCTAAGCAGTAAATATTTAATGCACATGTTGCAATTGGTCCAAGAATTGCAGAGGCGATAATCGTCGGGAGCCAAATGATCGGTTTTTTAACAATGTTTTTAAATTGAAGCATCGATGTTCCAATACCAATCGAAAACAACATTGAAAGTTTGTTATCTTTTCTTGATTGAATCGCAAATCCAACCATTTGTGTCGAGCAACCAACTATAGCAGCTCCGCTAGCAATCACTAATCCAGCATAATTTGGATCAGCTAAGGCCATTGAGACGCTCATTCCAGATGGAAGAATAAAGATCATTGCTGCAATAGCAGCACTACTTATTGGAGCAGTTAATGCCATACCCATGAGGACCGCCACAATAATTCCCATTAAGAATGGAGTTGCTTGAGTTCCACTATTGATTAGCCATTGCATGCCATAGGTCACATAAATTAATGGGTAACGTAAACCTAAAGCAACTAATAATCCAACAATCACTCCCACTAATGGAACTAAAATAATATCAGCGCTTGTCTTCTTATTTAGAAGATATTTAAAAAGAAGAACAACTGCTAAGCAGACAAAATAAATCGTTAATGGATCACCAATTTTTAACATGTCTGCCGTCGGATGATTTGCTACTGTAACAAACTTGGTTGTTAAAGAAAAATATGCTCCAGCTTGACCAACAGCGCCTAAAACAACTGTTTGGAGTGGAGTTAGTTTCATCGCAATTGCCATACCAACGCCAATTCCGGCACCAGTTAATATTTCTAAAACGTATGAAAGCCCGTTTTGTCCATTTCCTAAAATAGAAAAAATGAATTGACCAAAACCGCTTGTTGAATCTTTAAAGAATCCTCCAATTGTGGCGATAATTGTTCCAACAATTAAGGTTGTAAATAAACCATAGGCCATACCATTTAAAGATGTGATAAAAAGATCTTTAATTTGTTGACCGATATTTTGCTTTTCTTTTTTCATGTGTATAATTTTTTGCTTTTTTATATTGAAAAGCAAGAAAAAAGGACCACAAGGTTGAACAGGAAATTTTTAAGTGGTCCTTTATGAAACAGGTTGTTTCAACTTATATACAATGAAGTAATCGAGTTTTGTTGGATTAAATCACAATGTTATCAAGTCCTTCGTAGGAATAAACGTGAGAGTGACCTCTTCCACTAGTAAATGAAAGAGTAATGTTTTGATAACGAATTTCTTCATCAAGTGTTTGCTTTAAATAATCAAGTGAAATGGAAGCAGCACCACTAACTTGTGTGAATGTGTGTTCGCTTTTCACATCAGTTAAATCATTTTCTTGACGAATCGAAGCAACAAAATTTGTTTTTGATTTTGTTAGTTCGATGGAATAAGTTTTTGATAATTCTTCTTCAAAGCATGATTTAAGTGAAATCTTCACGTTATCACCGAGTTTTTCGCTTCCAAGTTGATAGAAGGAAGTTCCAATACGATATTTAAATGAAGTTTGAACTTTATTTCGAACAACTTTTGATTCAATTTCGCATGGATAATATTGGTCACTTAATCGAATTAATCCTTCGTAAGTACCTCTTTCTTTTAAATTAGAAATATTATCTTTTAGATAAACCGAAGATCCATTAACGTTAAGTTGATATTTATAGATGACATTATCAAACTCAAAGCGATCTGATTTAAATGAATAATTAAAACCTTCTTGATGAGTTTGATAATAACTAAATGGCGAATAAGAATGATCAATATCGCGAGCCACTTCTTCAAATTCACTTTGCGAAGGAACATTAGCGTATAGACGATTATGAGATGTAACATCAACATCCGAATAATGTTGTAAAGTTAATGAAGAAACAACGGATGTTAAAACGTTTGAATTATCGTAAAATCCGTTTGTTTTGCCTTCAATATTGATTGGTTTTGGGCTTAGTGCAAAGACTAAAGTAACCGCAGCTAAAGATGCGGCAAGTGTCGAAAGAGTTGGAATAAAGATAAAACGTTTTTGAATTCGATGCGAATGTTTCTTTTGGTAAGCTTCTAAAATTTGTTCACTGTTTTTGTTTATCTTGTGAACTTGTCCAGCTTGATAAATCTTCTTTTCAATATCATTCATCTTTCTTTCCTCCTTTCGTTAATTTCTTTAAGGCGTTATTGTAAGTCCATGTGACAGTTCCTAAAGGAATTTTTAACAATTTTGAGATTTCATCATGTTTTAGTTCATTAACAACATGAAGAATCATGATTGTAAACTCTTTGTCATTGAGTTTTCTTTTCATTAGTTTGAAGACTTCGGTGTCACTTAAATCCATTAAATCTGGATCATTTTCTCCACTGATTTCTTCAACGTATTCGACGCTACTACGTTGCTCTTTCTTTATATAATTAAGGGCAGTGTTTTTACTCATCTCGATGAGATAAGACATAATGTTCCCATCAAGTTTAATTCTCTTTGGCTTCTCAAGAAGTTTCATGTAAACATCTTGTGTGATGTCTTCACTACTGGCTTCATCACGAAGTAGAGAATAAGCCATGAAGTAGACTTTTTTATGAGTTAATTCATAAAACTCATCAAAGTAGTCGAGTTCGTGGTTTTGCAGTTTAGCAAGTAAAAACTGTAGGCGTTCCATGTTCAACCATATTATATACAAAATATAATTTTTGTTTTATTTGAGTTTTTTTCTTAAGCAACAAAAAAGGCCCACATTTGTGAGCCTAATGGGGGTTAGTTTAACTAAATTATTTTGCTTTTCTAAATAAGAATGCTGCAACTGCACCAAGAACAACCCAGAGTGGGAAGATAATGGAGCCTGCACCAAGCTTGACTGCATCTTTTAATGCTTCTGGGACTTCAATGCAGAAACCACAGATCGTTTCGACAACAGCAAGTAAGGCTGTGAAGCAAAGTAAGCAAACAACAACCATATTAAGGTCGAATTTGACTTTAAGAAGCTTTGCTGCTTGTAAACAAGCACCACATGCAGCTAAAACTGTCACACCACCAAAAATCACTGTTAAGAGTAAGAACACATAACGAGCGTTGGCAGCACTAGAACCATTTTCGACTGTACCAGCTTTAAGAATGTCAAAACCAGTTGTAACTGTTGTAACTGGTCCGAGAGTAACTGAGCTGAATGCAAGGGCGAGCCAAGCAAACATTAAGCCGAAGGTTAAGACAGCAATGCAGCTAACCAAATACTTTTTCATTTAGTAACTTCCTTTCGCTAGGTATTATATCAAAAAAATAATTCATCAAACAAAAATATTAAAGACATCAAAAATCATCATAATTACTATAAGTAAAATTAACCTAATTTTGCTGGAGATTCTTGAAAAAACCTCGATATTTTTGTTTAATAAATTTATGCGTCATATTATCTTTGTATGTCATGGAAATATCTGTCGATCTGTAGCGGCAGAATTCATTGCAAAACAACTGTTAAAAGAGAAAAATAACCAGCAAATTACGGTTATTTCTCGCGCAACTTCACGCGAAGAAATTGGAAATGATATTTATCCACCAATGAAGAAGGCTTTGCTTCGTCGCGGAATCGAATTCTCAACTCATCAAGCTAAACAAATCACTCAAGATGATTATGAATGGGCCGATGAAATCTATTACATGGATCAGAATAATTTAAAGTATCTTTCATATCTTTTAGATAACCACAAGAAAATTATTTATCCTATTAGCAAGTTTACTCTGGATATCAATGGAATTGATGATCCCTGGTACACTGGAGAATACGACATTGTGATTAACGAATTAATCGAATGCGTTAATTCGATTTTAGAAAATTAAAAAAAATTCTACATGTAGAATGTCTTTATATTTGGGCGCCCTTGAAACGACTCAAACGTTCGACCCACTGCTTAGAAGGCAGTTGTTCAATCCGCTTGAGCTACGAGGGCAGTATCTATTAAATAGTAATTGTTTAGACAATTAATCATTATTTGTCTATGTTTTGCTCGTGATTTTCGTCTTGGTTTAATTCCTTGTTAATGATTTCTTCGGTGCCATTCTCAGTCTTCTCTACAAGGTCATCATTTTTCTTTTGGTTCACGTTGTTATAAATTGTGACAATGATCGATGTCACAAGACCAACGACGACGATTCCATAAAGGCCGAGAATCACCGAGAGAATTCTTCCTAGTGTTGTTGTGATTGTTACATCACCAAAACCAATGGTTGTGATGACGGAAAAACAATACCACAGGGAATCCGCAAAACTAATCATTCCTGGTTCAACTAAAGTAAAATAGATTGAACATAGTGTGACTAAGACCAGTAGACCCATGATAATCTTCATGGCTAACGCCTGGCGGATCTTATTTAAGAACGCATCTAGTTTGAGTTGTTCCTTAACAGGAAGTAAAGCGTTCTTAAAACAAGTAAAGAAGACAATCACCGTGTAACTAAGAACAATAAAGTTCCAGTTTGATACACTGGTCGCGTGTTTCTCATAGATCGCTGGGAAAAGGAAGATAAACGAATATAAGAAACAGAAGATAATGATTAAGGAGTTTAAGATAATCGAGGAGGCACTACGGTCATGATAAATCATAAAGGCGTGGTTCACCGCGATTAATAAACCATAGATAAAGAAGGAAACCGTGAGGAAGTAGATACTGATTGATGAAAGAGCGACAAATGTTGCTAAAAAAAACATCGCTCCGGTGACACAGAAGTTATAAAAGAAGTTTCCTTCGTGTCGACCAATGTGTAAACAAATGCGATTTAATCCTAAAAGGATTATCGCAGCAGTTAACACATATTTTGAGTGGACACTATCAGTGACCGATGAACCAATCGAAACGACGCAGCAAAACATTCCGATGGCACCAAAGACCATCGCTAAAATGGTAATTATTCGTGATTGTTTAACACTAAGTTCCATCATTATTTACTCACTCCAAAGGTAATTGTAACAAAGCAGTTCTTACGCCAATTCTGCCATGGATTAATGACTTGTGGATTTGGATCAACTGCTTCAAGCTCTTTGACTTTATCTTCACTGTATTCAACGGAGATTGTCACTGGTGCTTCGCAGAAAGCGAAGGCTTCGTGGCCAATGCGGGTAATTGTTTTTGGGAGATAGACTTCACCAAGATTACGGCAGTGACTAAAGGCATAGGCACCGATTTCAGTTGTGCCATTTAATGTGACTTGGACATTTTTGCAGCCCGAGAATAAGCCTTGTGGAATGACTTTTAGGTCATTCAGGTAACCGTTAGCGTTGGTGAAGTTCACACAGTTTTCCATACAATAGTTACCAACTTTAGTGATTTCACAGTTGACTAGAGAAAAGTCGATAAGGTTCGCACAGTTAGCGAAGCAACCCGTTTCTAATTCAAGACTGGCTTTGTTTGCTCCATCGTAAACGATGGTGACATTCTTCACATAGTTAAAGTTATTAAAGAACGCACTTTCAAGAGTAATTTTGTCATAGTGCTCTTCTGGGAAGTGGACCGTAATGTTTTCTAAAGATGTACATCCATCAAAACATTGTTTGAGGCTTTCTAAAGCATTCACGTTAACAGAGATTGTTTCTAAGTTATAGCAATTCTTAAACGCGTTATTGTGGATAGTGAGATATTTACAACCCGTTAAGTCTAATGCGGTAATGTGTGTGCCTTCAAAGGCACTTTCACCAATCTCTTTGAGATTGGAGATATTATCAAAGTTTACATTCTTGACCGCGGAGTTCTTAAAGGCGTTGTTATCAATCTTATAGACTGATGAAGGAATGTTGACGGTTTTCATCGAAGATGTTTGTTCAAACGCGGATTCACTCATCACAGTCATATTGTTCTTTTCAAATGTAACTGTTTCTAACGCCGAGTAGTCTTTAAAGATAGACTTTGGAAGTTGTCCATCGCCTTCGATGTGGACTTCTTTTAATGTTGTTTTAGAGTTTGGAAGATAATTTAGAGCTCTTGTTAAAGAAGCCGTCTTCGTCTTTAAGCGGACAATACTGCCGCAGCTTTTGAAGGCATCAACATCGATGTCGGCTTTTTCACTAGCAAAGAAGCTCACTTCTTCTAGTGTAGTTATGCTACCAAAAGCATCTTGTTCCACTTTTTCCATCATTGGACCAATTTCAATGCTGGTTAATTCAGCGCATCCATAGAAGGCATATTCACCAATGCGGGTGATGTTTGGGTTCTCATTAAAGAATGTTCCTTGAAGTTTATAACAATTTTGAAAAGCCATATTAGAAATCTTTTTAATATTTGATCCACTAAAGGTTTCTAAGAATTGGCAATCCTTAAAGGAGGAGTTCCCAATTTCTTCAAGGGAGTTCGTGGCAACAATATGTTTCATGTCACAGCCTTCAAAGGCATGGTCATAGATGTCATGCACTTTTGGAAGGGTAATTGTTTCTGGACAGATAGAGTCACTAAAACGGACACGAGGGACCGCATATAAAGTGTCTCTATTATGTGAGTTATGACGGATGAGCATGTGGTCTATGACACTAAAACAAGAGTGGTCACTACGAACATCAATATCCATGAGATCTAAATCGAAGTTTAAGAGGTTTGTATTAATATTCGTAATCACAGTAGGAATGACAATTCCAGAGACTTTGGCTCTTAGCGGAGCATCAACATCCACAAATTTATTGAGGAAGTGTGGGTTACCAGTTGTTTCGTATTTCACCCAGTTGGCTCTAAAGAAGTAGTGACCATGGGAATGCTCAGGAATCGTACGATGAATCTTCCATGTATCATCAACAATTTCGTTACCTTCCGTATAGTAGCTCCACCCAGCAAAGACGTAACCGTCTTTCTCTGGGAATGGAATACTAATCTCTGGCGAATCATACGAATATGAACTTGGGAGTTTAGCAATTTCACTATTATCCAGATTGTCATAGTGGATTTCATATTTCTTCGCGTCATATGATGCGACTAAAGTCGCATTATCTTCACTGACATCAAAGGCTGTTTTATTAATTGGTTGGCCTTTATAAGTCCATTCTCTAAAGGAATAGTGCTCTTTGGTGGCAGTTGGTAAAGTGGCACTGACATCAGAGAGATAGATAAAGTCTCCTTCAGCCGCACTTGGGGTTCCACCATTACCATCAAATTGGACATGAATCGTCTTTGCCGCATAAACTGCGGTCACACTAACATCACTGTGGGACCCTCGTTCAATGACAAAGTCTAAGACTGGTTCATCTTCGCTGTTTTCTTTCCAACCAACAAAGTTGTATCCAACTTTCGAGGCTACTGGAAGATGAACATCTTGGGAATAATAAGTGTAGTGTAATGGAGCATCTTCCGGGATTGTTCCACCATCCAAAAGATATGAAATGGAATAATAGTGATGCGAATATGTCGCGGTTAGTTCAAAACTAACTTGGTCATTTTTCTGATCATATGCACCGTAAGTAAGCTTCCAACCAGTGAAGTCTTCGAATGATTTCGAAGCCACTTCCGTGACATATTTGGTGTCGCTATGCTCTTCGATCACGCGACTTGGAATGTCTTGGCCACCTTGGCTATCGAATTCGACTTCGGCTTGACCATTCCAAAGGACAACTTCGTTGATCATATCTTCATAGTTAGTATCGCCTTCGTCGATTCGATAGAGTTGATAAGCATAGTCTTGTTTTTTATTACTATCTTTATAGTCTGAAATCGACTTAAAGGTTTCATACGCGGCTTGGTGCTCACGGTTAATGAGCTGGGTTAAGCCTTTTTGGTATATTTCTTCATTATTGTTGTTGTGGATATGAATGCCTAAAAAGGTCATTCCCACCGCTACAGCGGCGGCAATAACAGCGCAGGAGGTGCTGATAATGATAATTTTCTTTTTCTTATTCATTAGTGATCCCTCCCATAGTAAGCATCCTGACAAATTCCTTTGTAAGTGTAATTACACTTTCTGGTAGAAAGGAAATCATCACTTGTTGGATGATAATCCAGTCTTGTACGGGTATTTTCTGGATCAATCAGGAAATAACAATTGACATGTTCGAGCTCTAATCCTCCGACTTGTTTAAGTGATTGTAGTTCAAGAACGACATCGACATCAGATTCGAAAATCGCCCGGTAGTAACCAGTGTCACTACCAACAGGAATTTCATAGTTCACACTCAGGGTGTCTAAATCATGATGTGCATCAAGGTAGTTACCAATATGAGTGTCAAATAATTCGTAATTACCTGGCAAATCGCTAAACTGTGTGAGTGTATGTCCGTGCAGTATTTCCGAAATTGTTCGTTCGGAACGATCAACGACAGCAAGCTGCATTGGACGAAGCAAGAATGCTGAATCGTCATTAATAAATCGTGGGGTAACAGAGGTCATCGTGTCATCATAGTAACAATCTTTATTGAGAACCTCTTGAACCATGGTCCGAGCTAAAAGCTGATTGTATGAATTAATCACACCCTCGAAATTCGCGGTTAATGTTACGGTTTCGGTTTCAGTACCATCGAAATGGTAGACCGTATCACCAACTTCTTCTAAATTCGCCACATATAACGGCATGTGATAGAAGCGTCCTATGTGGATATAACAGTATTCCAAATCGTGTTCTGTATCATGAACAACATCTAAAATGTTGTGCTCAGTATTAAACGAAGTTGGTTTCGAGTTATAGAAGTGGGAACGTTTAAAGTTCTTTGTGTATTGTGGATCAATGCGGTAATCCGCGTTAATATCTACTCCAGTTAAGTCGACACTCCAAGCATTATCGGTGTAGAACGCATAATAGTCTTCTGGGTGTTCAATTGGATCTGGAGGAGTAATCACTTCTCCTGGATCAACATTGTAGAGTTTATAGAGATTTCCGAGGTTATCGTAATATTCAATCTGGTACTTCTTGCCAGATGGGACAATCTTAAATTGTCCTTCCACGACATTTCCGCGGAAGAGGATCTTCACTAAATGATTTCCTTCAGTGTTTAATACATCACGGACATTACGTGGAAGTTTATACATCTTGATATCATAATCAAAGATTGAATCATCATCATATGTAACGCGGAGTTTGATGTCATAGTCATCAAGACAACCGCGGAGGATGTTAATTGGGTTACCATCTCCATCATAGAGGTTGACCCAACTAAATGATTTGATATTGTGACCTTCTTTTTGGAAGGTTTCTGGGGTTGGTAAATTCTGGATGTCCTCGCTACTTGGATTTTCACAAGCACAGAGTAAGAACATCGAGAGGAGTGTGACTTTAAGTAAACGACGTAATTTCATCTTAGGCCACCTCCACTTCACCATACGAGACATAGATACCGTGAACCTCCATGTCACAAGTGACATAGGAGAAGTCACGATCCCAACCGTAGAAGATCCAGCCATCCATGTCCCGCTCGGCTTCGGCTGGTTCAGCACTTCCGCTAAATTCTCGGACTTCGTATTTGCCGATGAGTTCGTCATTACCGTTAAAGAAACTAACATAGTAATAGACAATCTTATATAGACCAACGGTTAAGTGAATATCGTGATCCGGCATGACAAATGTGTCACCACCTTGGTAACGGTTAATACCATCCGTGTAATATAAGAAGTCATACGTGTGTAAGTTCACATGGAATGTAAAGGATGGCGTTCCACCAGATTTGACATACTGGATGTCTTTAAATTGCACTTCTTCGTCGATACTGCGGTCATCCGTTGGACTTGGAAGAGAGAATGTTTTCCCTGGTTCGACAAGGATCGAGTTATCATTACCTTCACCAAAGTAGAGACGTTTTGCTGTTTCACTTTCGAAGTGGACATTAACGCTAATACTCTTCGATGTCGTCATCACAAACGAAGCGAGTTTATCGTTCATCGTAATAACAATTTGGGTATCAAACTCGGCTGGTGCAGTGTTTGGATCAACAACTAATGTGGATGTTGAATAATCAATGGTGAGATATGGACTACTACATTCTAAATAGACTGGAGTAAGCTGTTCATCACCATAGGTGACGTGGTCATTTGTATGGTAAGTATGTAAATCAATACCAAAATCTTTCGTGGAGAATTGCCGTACTAACAGTAATTCGGTTTCATCCGTATGAGTAGTGTATTTTGTAAGTGTCACGTCCTGGGCCAAAAGCTCCATAATCGACGTGCCTGTGTCCAAAGTAAACCACGGCCACTTCTCATTGGCAAAGTTATATTCCCAGTGGAAGACAAATAGGAAGTCTAAAAAGACCGTCACCTTGCCCACAAAGCCCATTGAGAATTCAAGTCCTCCGTAGAAATGGGTTGATTGGTCGTCACCCCAGGTGACTCCACCCATCGCTTTGAGGTCAAAGAAGACACCAAAGAAGACCGATCCACCGATTTGGAATAATTTACGTAAACCAATGATGCCGATGGAGATCGTTAGTCTTAATCCGGTTTCATAATAACATGTTCCACCAAGGTCGATGGAATGGCTAGCGGCACTACAATCGGTCGTATTCGAGGTATTTTTGACTCCGTCATCTGTGTCGAAGGACAAAATACGTTCCACAGTGTGGGAGGTATAGCCATACGAGAGCATGACATTGAGATCCATTTGGATGTCGACAGATAAAGCAATTCTAAAGGAGAAGACATATCCAAACGGAATCTCAAAGACAAGGATGTCCTGGGATGAGGTATTACCAGTAACGACTTCTGGATCTTCATCCGCTGGTCTAAAGTAGTCTTTACTTTCTTTTAATTTACTATACGCATCTTTGATGCGGTCTTTAACAGCTTTATCAGCTTCTTGATCTTGTTTTTCCTTCGGGACTTGTTTCATCCAAGCAATTTGTAATTTAAATTTAAAGTCGGTTGTTTTAGTGACATCACCGTGCGCGTCGATGTCATAAGGAATACCAAAGGCTTTTTTAATTTTGACACCACCGTCACAGCTAAACGAGATGGTCCATTGGAAAGTAATCGTGACTTGAATGGCGTTTGGTTTTTGACCACCTTTGTCTGGTTTACCATATGGGACACGTCCACTAATTTTAAGTTGGAACATGAATTGGTCATCTTCACTTGAGGTGTCTAAAGAGACGGAGAAGAGGTTTAAGATTTCTGGTAAACCGTTATCCGTGCCAATGGCAATCGCTTTACTAAGTCGTAGGAAATCTGGGTTTTTATAGAGATTTTTCTTAATTTGCTCGTTTGTAGCGACTCGTTTGATGTTTGTAATGTGGGCCCGCTCTTCCTTTTGTTGGAAATTAAACGCGACATCTCCGCTACTATCATCTTTAAAGATTTCGGAGATGTCGGCGTTTTTAAAGGTCACTTTATAGTGGTCACCTTCTTTTTCTTCGCTGACGAATTTACCATAGAAGGTGTTTTCATGGCCAAGGTCAACTTGACCATTTTTAACAATCGCGACACCAAATTGTTGGTCTGGTTGGAGATTTAATGGTTCAGCATAACCAAAGTGGTAGGTCGCAGTATTAAAGAAGTTCGCGGCTTCTTCACTACGTGGATCATCAATCACTGGATAATCAGCGTCTGCGATTGGATAGTAGCGAACTTGGTAGATATCAAAGAATGGTGTGTTCTTCGAGATTGCAAAGTATGATGATTCTGGACGCTCAATATTAAAGAAAAGTTCATCAAGTTCTGGATCACGATCCTTAAATCCTAATGAATTGTGGTTTAATTTACAGGACATGATGGCGCCTTCTTCGAATGCGCCAGATGTTGGGGAGATCTTATAGTATTCTTGGCCTTTTTCATCAATCGCGGTTTCCGCTTTGATATCAATAGCGTTACCATAACGGTCTTCGATCGACAACATTGTTTCTGGAGTGGCTAAAAGTTTAGACCTCAAGGTCGCAAAGGCGCCAAAGGTGCCTGCTGGTTTTTTCATTGTGACATCAACTTTATAGTCACGACCAACATCATAGTCTTGGTTGGAGTTATATTTGAGTTCCTCTTTACTTGGTGAAACATCATGTCCTTCCCCTAGATCAAGGTCATCAAAAATATCGGCCCCTTTAGGGTCATCTTGTTGCGGAGTGTAACCTTCTCCTTTGGAGCAGCCTCCGAGGATTAGTGTTCCACACATTAAGGCAACAACAAGTTTCTTAATGTTCATCCTGCTTCCTCACTTTGTTGTTACCTTAATTATATTAAAAAGAGTCTTCTCTATCAAGATAAGAGAAGTATGACACTAATGACATAAATTATTAGTCAAATGTTAACTTTAAACAAAAAACATCCCTCAATGAGATGTTCGTGTTTGTCAAGCAGGCCAGCCTGATTAAGGGAGCGACTGAATCGTTAGAGGCCATCTATTAGCTCCACCCCTGCATCGCTGTCCACCCTATGGCTAGGATGCGTCGTGGTCGACAGCTGAATTTCCACCTTTGACAACATCATTTTTTATCATTTTTGTAACTTGGTCAATCGTTTTTTTAGTTCTCAATAAAAATTGTTTAACCACTTTATTATGTACCCGGATTTGTTACCAACAATTAAAACTAATATGAATCAAATTTTTCATGAAAATTAAAAAACACTTCAAAGAAGTGCTTTTTACTACCAACCGGGCCAGCCTTAATTAAGGGAGCGACTGTTAACGTTCGAGGTCATCGATTAGCTCCACCCCCGGATCACCGTACCACCCTATGGCTAGGATGCGTCGTGGTCGACTGCTGAGTTTCCACCTTTGGCAATTTCATTGTAAAGAAATTTTTTGATTATATCAACAATTATTTTTCACAGCGTGAATTGTAATAACGGATTCTTGATTATTCTTTCTAATTTTGGTCGTTATTTTGATGTATTTTAATCGTTCTTTCTTCTTTGTACGTCGCCCTATATAGGTCCGATATTTATGGCCGTTTCGGTCGCTAACTAAACTGTTTTTGTTTAAAAGAATAGATTGGATTAAGACAATATCAACAATGTGCAAATGGTGTTTTTTATTCGCAACATGTTGGAAGATTGTTTCATGTCTTTTATTTTCTTCAAACAGAACATCGTGCCCGTCAAAAGTTTTTAATGGAACTGGCAACTTTTTTAATGCTGCAATGATGTTATCGTCGTATTCTTTTTGCTTCATTGCGTAATATCATAGCATAAATTTTAATTTTTGCTATGATATACTAAAATAATAATTTAAAAACACCTAAAGGTGTTTTCTTTTTTAGGGCGCCCTTGAAACGACTCGAACGTTCGACCCACTGCTTAGAAGTCATTGTTCTTTCTGGAGGAATTGCTAAAGTGGGAGATTTCCTTCCCTCTAAAGTGGTTAAACACTGTGAAAAATACCATTATGGATATGATGGTTTACCTAAGGTAGAGATTATAATCTCTGAACTTGGTTACGATACTGGAAAAATTGGGGCTGCTGCTCTATTCTTCTAACGAAATTGTTATTAAAACCCAGGCAGTTAGGGATTAGTTAACTTGGATTTGCTATGGGTTTCTATTATTAAAACAAGTCTTGTTTAATATCAAATGATGTGAGA
>DEWP01000021.1 GCA_002363735.1 Caryophanales bacterium UBA3207
GAACTAAATAGGGTTCAGTTCATAAACGACTGTTTTATTATTAAATAAGGAGGTCTTTATGAAGAAAATCCATAGTCTATTACTTGTCTCCACATTAGGCGTTTCTTTACTAGCTGGTTTAGTAACATTTTCCAAAAAGAACACTGTTGGAGAAGTCCATGCAGCTACAAAGAATATTACCGTAACCCCACAGGATTTAGCTAATCGAGGCAACTGGAAAGTTGATGATTACGCTAATATTGATCGAAGTGGCACTACAAAATCTGGTATTACTTTTGCTGGCCAAGGCGCTCGTTGGCACGAGGATGGTATGCGTTTCTCAGATGGCTGCACCTTTACTGTTTCCTCTGATAAATATGTTTTTACAAAAGTAGTTTTTAATTTTTATGCTGGCTACAATGTCGATTTTACAGAGAAGCTTGCTGATGATTATGATGGTGCAAACATTAAAAGTCATAAAAACAGCTATAAGCAAGGCTATTGGCAAGAAGAAACCCCTAAAAGTTCAGTAACCGGAATGGTCATTGATGGCCCTTACTCAGATTTCATCATTGTTGAGAAGATGGTTATTACCGTCATTGCTCCTGAATACACTGTGACTTATGATGCTAATGGTGGTAGCGGAGAAACTGTTGATCCAACTAAATGGGTTGAAGATTCAAATGCTACACTCATTGCGAGCACATTTACTGCTCCAGAAGGCAAAGCTTTTAGTAAATGGAATACAAAAGCCGATGGTACTGGCACAAGTTATAGTGTTGGTGCCAAAGTTAAAATGACCGGTAACCTAACTTTATATGCTCAATATTTAAACAAAATGACTGTGAATGCTAGCGGCTATACTGGAGGCTATGATGGAGAATCTCATAACGCTCCTGTTAACGTGACAGTTCCTGCAGAAGGCGCATTAATTAAATATGGTAATAGTGAAACAACTATTAATTTATCCGAATGCCCAGAATTTAATGAAATTGGTGAGCATACTGTTTGGTATAAAGTCACTGCAAGTGGTTATGCTGATGTGGTCGGTTCATTTGTGATTAATATCACCGAAAACGATAAAACTGGACTAAACAAAGCAATTGAAAGTGGAAATAAATTACACGAACTTATCAAAGATAATTATCATGAAATTGACACTGCTTTACTTGCTGCAATTGAAGAAGCTACAGTTTGTAAAGATGATTCTCATGCTTTAGCTAATGATATCGCAACAAAGACAGCAGCAATTAATAGCATTGCTGTTGACGCGATCGAAAAAATTATCAACGCGATTGGTGAAGTTAAAGCAAACGATGAAGCATCAAAGCAAAAAGTTGATTATGCTACAGAAGCTTATAATTCATTAAGCGAAGAACAAAAAGGATTAATTCCAGCCGCAACATTATCGACTTTAGAAGCAGCTAGAAAAACTGTTTATCAAGAAGGATTAGGTGTCGGTGCAATTATTGGAATTGTGCTTGGTTCACTTGTTGTTCTTCTTGCTTTAGTCTATGTTTTACTCTTCTTTGTCTTCAACAAATGGATTAAGAAAGAAGATAAAGCAATCCGCGCTATTAAACTTGGTAAGAAGGGCGAAGAAGTTCGCTTATTAGTCATGCCTTGCAAAGTTGAATATCGTAAAGAAAACGAAGTCTACAATTCGAAGGCTGAAGCACTTAAATAATAATATTAAATAGATAATTGTCCGTGGTTTGTCACGGACTTTTATTATACAAAGTAATAAATATTAGATAATTAATATAGAACATAAAAATTAGCACTCCGATACAGCAAGTGCTTGCTCTCTCTCTCTCTCTAGTAACATTATTATGGTAATATACAGCAATGGAGAATGTTTGAATGAACACTAAAAATTATATTAGTTTACGAGACCCACATTTAAATGTGTTTTATGCTTATGGTGACAAAGCACATTTAGAGAACAATATCACAAAAGCATTCGTAAATGTTCTTGAATCATTAAATGATGAACAACTTAAAAAAATTGTATTAAATCTTTTTGATTTTGATTTAAAGGATGGAAAATATCAAACATCTTTTTACCTTCAAAAGAAACCAAATATAGAACTTATAAAAAAGTATCCTAATAGAGTTATGTTTGCTTTTTCTCCAACTGGAAAATCATGGGGAATTGATGGCTTAGACACAAAAAATGAAGACGAAATTAGAAAAGCATTAAAAGAAGAAGCTAAAATTCAAAGCCAATTTGAGGATGAACAAAGAGATTTTGTTGAAAACACTCTTTCTGAAATTATGCAAGTTAGAGAAAACAAAGGTTCAATTCCTGATGGATGGTTATTTGTTGATGTTGACGGTGTTCCAACACTTGTCGTTGCGATGGAAAACAAACTCTACGATTTAGATCCTTATCAACTAAATAATCATATTGAAAAAAGCTTACTGATTACAAAAAATAAACCTAATCCTGTCTACAGGAAATACGATGATATCTTGAAATTGTTTAAAAGTTTCAATACTTTCTTGTGTGATCAATTTATCGAATATTTAGTTATCTTGAACTATTCGAAAGTCGATGATTTTTGTTCAGCTTGCCGCGCTGACGAAAGCATTAGAAGCAGATTGGTCATGAATTTTGGAAAGGAATTATTAGATATTGCTCATCCTGGAAAAAAGGATTTTAGAAATAATCAAACGGTTAGATGCTATGTAAGTTACCCATATTTACATGAAATTAATTTAAGTTTTAAAGATTCTAAAATTGAGCTTTGGCTATCTTTTGGACCAACTCAGCAATCTGCTAAACTGATGTTAAAAACAATCGATCAAATTAATATCAATGATCCACATTTCTCGCATATAAGTTATGGTTTTCATCTTCTCTACCATAGAGGAAGAATAATTAATGGTTCATATGTTACTGACTGGAATAATGGTGATTACATTAATTATTGGAAAAATAATATTGATTTAGTTAAAACATCAACTCCGAAAGAAGCGGTTGCTTTGTATCAAAAAATGTATGATGACGGGAAGATAAAAAAAGATTGTTTAAATTATATTAAAGAAAAACTTTCTGGGAAAAAGAATCCAATTTTAATAATTCCAGAAATTTCAATTGTCTTTTCATGGGATTATATCGATGCTTCAAAGGACGGATTAAAAGAATTCGGTGAGGAAATTAAGGATAAAATCAATTTGGCATTAAAAGAAATGAAGTTGATTTAGAACTTATAGAAGAATGCTTGTATTAACATTCTATCATCAGAATTAATCCTTTTCATATTTCACCTCCTTTTGCTGAAAAGGGTAAAATATTTTGGCTAATTGTCAAAAATGACAAGGCTTTGCATTAACTTTGTCACTAAACAATTTCCAAAAAAATTTAGATCCCTATTGAAGAATAGGATTTTATTTTATATTATAATGTTGGGCACAGGAAACTGGGGTCCATCGGGATGTGGGAGGTTGTTCCCACTTTTATTTTTTCTTATATGAAAAAGAAACAACAATTAGACATTTATATCGATGAAAGTGGAGATTTTTCACTTTTTACAAAAGAGAATCCTTTGTATTCTGTCGCTTTTATTATGGTCAAGAAAGACGATGAAAACGATAGTGCAATTAGCAAATTCAATAAACATTTGGACAATCTTTTTGGTGGCGACCACTTTGTTCATGTAGGCAATTTGGTTAGAGCGGAAAAACCATATGAAGATATGAATAGAGAAGAGAGATGGCATTTGTTTTATACTTTGTTTCTATTGTCTAGACATGCAAAATATAAAGCATTAGTTCCAGCAATAGTTAAAAGAGATAGCGATGAAAAAACTCTTCTACTTTTAACTAAAACAATCATTACGATGATTAAAGACAATCGCAAATTATTAGAAAAATACAAATTGGTATTGCATTATGATTTTGGCCAAGGTCCACTTGCTGGAATCATATCTTCTTCCTTTTTATCAGCATTCCCTGATTGTGAAATAATTAAAACCCCTCAATCGCAAAATCCATTTATGCAACTAGCAGATTTATTTGCTTATTTCGAGTTACTAAGATACAAAATAGATAAAGGTTTTTTAACAAAGAGCGAAACAAAGTTTTTTGGTGGAATAAAAAATTTAAAAAAATTATTTGGAAAGCCTTTATGAAAAGTATTTATAACTCTTGTCCTGCTCTTTAGGATTTTGCTAAGGCATTTATAGAAGAACAGCAACCAGAAAAATAATATGTTATAATACGATTATGAAACGAGTCGAATCAAGAGAAGACTATTTAGAAAAGATTCTTCAATTATCTGAAGATAAAGACGAAGTTCACGCGGTTGATATTGCTCGTGAAATGAATTTTGCCAAAGCTTCTGTTTCTGAAGCGATGGCAAAATTAAAAGATGCTCATCTAATCGAAATTGGTTCTAAAGGTGAAATAACTCTCACCAAAGAAGGTTTAGAGATTGCGGAAAAAACCTTAGAAAAACACGTGATTTTAACAAAAATGCTTGTTTATCTTGGTGTTGATGAAGAAACCGCGAAAGCTGATGCATGTCGCATGGAACATGATATCTCTGATCAAACATGGAGCAAAATCAAAGCTCACGCTAATAAATTGACTCAATAAAAAAGTTATATGAAATATAGAAATTAGTTAGGATTTCCTAACTTTTTTCTTTACATTATTTTTTTCTCTTCTATAATAATGTAGGTTAGGTATTCCTAACTATGCAAAGGAGGATTAAGTTATGCCAATCCATTTAGCCCCAGTGAATACCGAGATGAAAATTGTTCGTGTTTTAGTTGACGACAAAACAAAGAAACATTTAGAAAGTCTAGGTATTTTAGTTGGTGCGCAAGTTAAAGTGATTTCTTCGGTCAATGGTGGTGTTGTTTTAGCCATTAAAGAAGGTCGATTAGCACTTGACCGCTCCATTGCAAATAAAATTCTAGTAGCGTAGAAAGGAAGGAATTTATGCTAAAAAGACTAGATGAATTTCAAATTGGCGAGACTGGCCAAATCAAAAAAGTAGAAGGTGAAGGACGAATCCGTCGCCGCCTTTTTGATATGGGTGTCACTCCAGGCGCCAAAGTGTATTTACGAAAAAAAGCTCCTTTAGGAGACCCTCTTGAAGTGACAATCCGTGGTTACGAGTTAACACTACGCAAAGATGAGGCAAAATATGTCTATCTTGAAGTGGAGGAATCGAAATAATGAAACGATTCGCTCTTGCTGGTAACCCAAACTGTGGTAAAACCACACTCTTTAATAACCTCACTGGTTCAACAGCTCACGTTGGTAACTGGCCTGGTGTCACTGTCGAAAAGAAAGACGGAGTTTATAAAAAACTCGAAGAACAAATTTCGATCGTTGACCTCCCAGGAATTTATTCTCTTTCTCCATACACCAGCGAAGAAGTAGTTTCCAGAAACTACATCTTAGATGAAAAACCAGATTGCGTCATCAACATTATTGATGCAACTAACCTCGAAAGAAACCTCTATTTAACAACCCAACTTCTTGAAATTGATGTTCCAGTTGTTGTCGCTGTCAATATGATGGATCTTCTTGATAAGGCCGGTGACCAATTAAACGAAAAATTATTAGAAGAAAAACTTGGTGTTCCAGTTGTTAAAATTAGTGCTCTTGAAGAAGAAAACTTAAAAACATTAATGGAACGCGCTTATGAAGCTTCGAAGAAAGAACGTAAAGGTCAAAGCGTGTTAAAAAACAAAGACTTACATCACCTTGTTGGTGACTTAGTCATTGCTTTTAAAGGCAAAAAAGTTGATAACCCACTTTTCCATGCCATTAAACTCATCGAAAATGATGAGATCGAAGTGAAGATGCATGAAGATCTTCTTCCAATGGTCACTGAATTTAAGAAAACAATTCATGACCAAACCTTTGGTGATGACATTGAAGCAATTATCGCTGATGAACGTTATAACTACATCTCCGATAATTTTAAAAACGCCATCATCCATAGTGAACTCAATGAAGAAGTTAAAGTGAAAGAAAACAAATCAGACAAGATTGATAAAGTCTTAACCCATAAAGTTTTTGGTTTATTAATCTTTGCCGCAATCTTATTCCTTGTTTTCCACTTAACATTCTCAGAAAACTTCCTTTTCTTAGGTGGTTTATTTAAAGATGTCGCCCCATCATTTGAAGGAAGTATTTACGAAGGATTATTCTGGACGGATGGAGGAATTAACTCTCCAGGTGTCATTCTATTTAACTTCTTTGATATGTCTTTCTCTGGCATCATCGACGCCGTTAGTGGCGCGATGTCTAGTGGCCTAGGTGAAGGACACTGGTTAACTGGATTTATTTGCGATGGAGTCCTTTCTGGATTATTCGCCATTCTTGGATTTTTACCGCAAATCCTGGTTCTTTTCCTCTTTTTCTCCATTATGGAAGACACTGGCTACATGGCTCGTGTGGCCTTTATCTTAGACCGTATTTTCAGAAAATTCGGACTTTCTGGAAGAGCATTTATCCCAATGATTATGGGCTTTGGATGTTCTGTTCCAGCAATGGTCAATACACGTACATTAGCTGACGAACATGAAAAAGTCGCCACAATCCGTGTTATTCCATTCTTCTCTTGTGGAGCTAAGCTTCCAATTTTAATCGCCATCGCTGGTGGCGTTTGTGAAGTCTTTAATTTCCCAAGCGTCGATTTAATTACTTATTCCATGTATGTTGTTGGTGTGGCGACCGCAATTATCTCTGTTTTAATTATGCGTCACTCCACCCAACGTGGCGAAGCCGCTCCATTCATTATGGAACTTCCACAATACCATCTCCCACAATTTAAATCATTAATGATTCACCTTTGGGATAAAGCAAAACACTTCGTGAAGAAAGCATTCACAATTATTCTTGCTTCCACAATCGTGATTTGGTTCTTATCGAACTTTGGTTGGGATTGGAAAATGGCCGAAATGGAAGACTCTATTTTGGCAAGTATTGGTAAATTTATTCAACCATTATTTACTCCACTTGGTTTTGGTTCACAATTATCAGCCTTTGGCTGGGTCTTCGCAGTTGCTGCAATTACCGGTTTAATTGCAAAAGAAAACGTTATTGCAACATTCTCTGTTCTTGCTGCCGTCATTGTTAGTGGCTTTGAAGGAACTGAAGAAGGTGTTGCTGAAGCAGTCATTATGATTCAAAACACTGGTATTACATGGCCAGGAGCAATTGCCTTTATTGCCTTTAATATGCTCACTATTCCATGCTTTGCCGCATGTGCAACAGCCAAAGCTGAATTACAAAAAGGAACATTTAAATGGACCATTCTTTTCTGGATCGTCGCATCCTTTATTGGTGCTTCATTTATCTATTGTTTCTTATCCATGTTTAGCGTAGATACATTAGCCTGGGCAATTCCAGTCACAGTTGTCTTTATCGCTTTAGGAGTTTTAACTGTTTTTTATCTACGTTATTATGAACGTAAACAAGACGCTAAACACGCTTAATTAAAAGAATAAAAAGGAGGAAAGAATATGTTTCAAAATCCTAGTACAATCTGGATTGAAATCGTTGTTTTATTAGCCGTGATCTCTTTCCTCCTTTTCCTCTTTATTCGATATTTATATCGAAAGAAAAACGGTTTACCAACCGGTGAATGCGCTTGTTGTTCAAACAAAGGAAAAGGTTTAATAAAAGCGTATCATAAAACGTATAAGAAAAATGGGAACTGACATTAGTCAGTTTCTTTTTTGCTACGTTAGATAAGACTAACTATACTTTTCACACACAAAAGTTTGTGTGGTATTTTTAAATTAAAATTTGTAGAATGTAATTTACACAATTAGATGTGTAACTACAAAAAGAGGAAACCCCTATGAAAAAAAGATCACTCGGTATTGGCTTACTTCTTACTGGTTTTGCATTGACTTTAGGGGCTTTTTTAATCCCTTCTAGTAAGGCTAAAGAAACGCAAGGTTACAGCGCATCTTCACTTCCAACAACGATTGATTTAAATCCAACCGCTGAAAATAAGGTCCGCAATTATTATGCGAACGCGAATGGCAAGCAAGGGAATGAATTACTTAAAGCGTTAAAAAGTATTTTAAAGAACAACCAAAAGTATTATTCATACGATAGTGGCAACACTGTTTGGGAAATGTATGAAATAACTGATCGCGATTGGGATAAATCACCAGCTACTGCAATTTCAGGTTATGATTCAAGTACTAACAAGATTACTGGATACTCATACAATTCAAGCGATCCGTATGTTCATGCTTTGTATATTAATCGTGACGTTAATAACCAAACAAAAGCTTGGGCTAATCACAACCAAGATCAATGGGGTATTAACCGTGAACATGTTTGGCCAAAAGCCGAAGGTTTCAATGCTTCTGGAGCTGGCGGTGCTCGTGGTGATCCAATGCACTTAATGGCCGGCAACGGTTATGCGAATAACATTCACAGTAATCACTATTATGGTTATGTAAATACGTCTAGCACTTACACTGATTGTGGTAGTAAATACTCGAATCAATCAGGCAACCTTCGTGGAACATCAAAAACTTTAAATACTGGAACAGTATTTGAACCTCAGGATTGTGATAAGGGAGATATCGCGAGAGCTATTTTCTACATGGTTGCTCGTTATAACTATCTCTCTGGAAGTGATTCTGATGGTATTAATTCTAATAACCCAAATCTAAAATTAACCCAAAGTTTAAGCGATTGGGAAAGTAGTGGTTATACATCAACAACATCTAATCCAGGCAAGATGGGAATTATGACGGACCTTTTGGCTTGGCATCACGCTGACCCTGTTGATGATTATGAAATTAAGCGTAATGATCTTCTTTATACAAACTTTACAAATAACAGAAACCCATTTATCGACTTCCCAGATTGGGCAGATTATATTTGGGGTTCAGTAAACTATAACGGATCAACTTATATTTCCAACGACACAACACCAACTGGTTCAGCTAGTCCATCAACTGATACTTTCCATGCGTTTAGTGGAGGATCAACTGATCCTGTTGCTGTAACAGGCGTTTCTTTAAATAAAAATACTGAAACAATTAAAGTTGGCGATTCCGAGGTTTTGACTGCAACAATTTCTCCGTGGAACGCAACTAATCGAAATGTTACTTGGACTAGTAGCAACACTAGTGTTGCAACTGTCAGCTCAAGCGGTCGTGTCGAAGCTGTTGCCGAAGGAAATGCAACCATTACAGTTACAACTTCTGATGGTGGATTTACTGCCACATGTGCTATCACTGTCACTGCTTCTGGTGGAGGTGGTGGTTCTGGAGAAAGTGGTACGGCTGTTTATACTGTTGCTTCCAAAACCTCTGTTACCCCTAGCGGAGATATACCGAGCGGCTCATCTGCAACGTTTGTGAATGATTCTAGTAACGCTGGACAATTAACATTTGGAAAATATTTAACTTTAACGTTGTCTGGTTATGACGGGTTAAAGATTACCGGTTTAACACTAAGTGCTAAGTCAAATCAATCTAAAGGAAAGGCGGAGATGACATTCACGACAGATGGAAACACAATCGCATCAATTTCTGATAGTACATTCAATTCATCTTCTTGGTATGGTGCTTGGTCAACATCTTATGTTGACATTGTTTTCCCTTCAACTAATCATAATTTAACAGAGCAAACCGTTGGTGTTGGTAAAACATTGGTTTTAACTGTGCGCAATAATGGTACTAGTAATACAACCAACTCTGTGTATATCGAATCAATTTCAGTAACGTATGAGAGTGAAAGTGCTGAAAAAACATTGGACAGTATCTCTCTTGATACAAGTGACGCTCCGACAACATTTAATGTTGGAGATACATTTAGCTATGAAGGATTATCGGTAACTGCATATTATGACGATGGAACAGATGATATTGTTACACCAACAAGTGTTTCAACACCTGACTTATCTAGTGCAGGTCAAAAGACTGTCACAGTTTCTTATACTGATGGTAGTGTTACAAAGACTGCTACTTATACAATTACGGTTAATGCGGTTTCATTAGTTTCGATTGAAGTAAGTGAACCAAAAACAGCTTATTATGTCGGTGATACTTTTGAAAAACCAACCGTTATTGCAACATATTCGAATGGTTCTACTTCTGATGTGACAAATGAAGCAACATTCAGTGGATACAATTTATCTACTGCTGGCAGTCAAACAGTCTCAGTTAGTTATACTAACGTAACAACAGTTAACACGTCATATTCTATTACTGTTACTGCTTTAGCAGTAACTTCAATCGACATTAATGGATATAAAACAACTTTCAAAGTTGGCGACGAATTCACTTATGGCGGTACTGTTATTGCTCATTATAACAATGGATCAACAGCTGATGTGACTAACGAAGCAACATTCAGCGGATATAATATGTCAACCGCTGGTAATCAAACTGTCACAGTTAGTTTCGGTGGACAATCAAATTCATATTCGATCATCGTCAGTGACAGTGGTGGCGCAACTGATTCTACTCAGTACGAATTAATTAATTCAACTTCTGACTTAGAAATAGGCAAAAGCTACATTATTACCAATGGAACAACTGGAACAGTTGTTGGTCTAAACAATACAACAAATGGCAACAATAGAAGAGGATCAGATATTACAGTTTCGGATAACTTAATTACTCGTGGTTCTTCTCTCATGAGCCTTACTCTTGGTGGATCATCTGGATCTTGGACTTTCTATACTGAGAATTACACTAGTACTGATGGTTATTTGACACCAGGTAGCGGAAGTAATGCTCGATTGTTTGTAAATGCAACAAATGATGAGTATGGTTTATTTACAATTTCATTTGGAAATTCAAATAATGCCGTGATTACCTCGACGGGAAAGAGCACTTATAACGTTATGAGATATAATGCGAACAGTGGTAATCCACTATTTGCTTGTTATACGAGCGGACAAGGTGATATTTACCTTTGGAAAGAAGTAACACCGTTGGTGTTAGATTCAATTAGTCTTGATACAACAAATGTTCAAAAAACATTCTCTATTGGAGATACATTTAACTACAACGGATTAGTTGTTACTGCAAATTACACTGACACAACAAGTGCTACCGTTACACCAACAAGTGTTTCTTCTCCGGATATGTCAACAACAGGAAATAAAACAGTTACTGTTTCATATACTGAAAGTAACGTAACAAAAACTGCTGATTATTCAATTACCGTTAATGCACAACCATCTATTTCATGGATTGCGCCAACAATTAATGTTTATTCTGGATCCACTTTAAGTGGAACAGATGTAAATGGTTGGTCTGTAACCTATAATGACGGAGCTGGACATCAGACTGTTTTAACATACAGTCAATTAACGGTTAAACTCGGTGGAACAACTATTGCAATTCCACATACATGGTCTACTGATGATGATGGTAAGACTTTGACTGCGACCTACAATTCATTAACCACAACTGCTTCTAGCGCTGTTCAAGTAACACAAAGTGTTACTGCTATTACAGCTGCTGTTACTGAAAAATATGATTATACATTTGAATCAAAACAATTCTCAGCCGCCGAAAGCGTGGAACTTGGCAGTCACTCATGGACAATGTCCGGAACAGACGATGGTACCCCATACTTTGGTTATGATGGCACAAAAGGACAACAATTTGGTTCAGGTAGTCATCCGTACTCTGATGTTTCGTTAAAATCTTCTGATTTCAGTGGAACCATCGACTCTGTGACAATTTATACTTCTGGTGCTAGTAGTATTAATGCTACTGTTCAAGTTAGTGTTGGAGGAACAGCCTATGGCTCTGCTCAAACAATCAGTAACACAAATACACCATATACCTTTGATTTAGGCGGTAAATCAGGAACTATTTCAATCGATTATGTTAATAGTTCATCAAAGGCAATTTACATTAAGGAAATTGTTGTAAATGCAGTTGGACCTTCGTCCAATATTGCTAACTCCACAGATCACATTGCTGCTCAAAGAGTTGTAGTAAAATTTGCTAAAGCATTTAATGATGCTATGTCTTCAACCGCACAATGCACAACGAATATGTCATCAGCTTGGGCAGTTTGTTCAAATGCCTATGAAACATTTAAAGCTGATGCGGCTGCTTTAGGAGAAACAGAGGAAGCATACGCTAAAAACTTAATTAAGTATGCTACTGCTCAATATTCTGATGATAGTGGTGAAGCTTGTATTGAACGTATGATGAAGACATATGAAATCTGCGTCCAAAAACATGGACAAACAGGCTTCATGAATGATCTTGTCGAACTTGGAAAAGCGCCAACTTCAGTCATAACACTGGCATTAAACAACACAACAAATATCACAATTATTGTTGTGGCTAGTGTTATTATGATTGCTGCCGTTGGTGGATACTTCTACATTCGTCGATATAAACAAAAATAACCAGCAATTCCTGGATAAAGTATGCAAAACAGGCGTAAAAACCTGTTTTTCTTTTATTTAAAAATAACCGTAAATCTGAACTATTTTTTGTGTGAGAATAAATCATAGATTTGACTAAAAATTATTAAATACTATAATCAAGTCGGGAGGAAAATGTATGCAATTAATTAAAAAAGCATTTATTACAAACTGCATCTTAATGGTGATTTGTTTAATCCTAGTCGCTTATAACGGATTTACATTTGGTGCTTGTTTAGAAATGCTTCATAAAGGGGATTGGTCATCTTTATTCGTGATCTTCTTTATTCCATTTTTCTTACTTGTTTCATTAGCTACTGCAATTATGGGAGTTATCCAAGTTTCAATTGCAGTTAGAAATGTTGTGAAAGTTCAAGTTTGGTACACAATTTTGATGCTTGTTATTTCTTGTATCATTTTGATCGCACCATTTGTCTTTGTGACATTATTGTTCACATTATAAGTTTCTTTATAAAAGAAAAAGCTCTCGACGGCGAGAGCTTTTTTGATTATCAACAAATTATTCAGTAAGAATGAATTTACCTTTAAGAATAAGGTAAACTAAGTCGATAACGACTGGTAACCAAGCCCATCCTAAGAATACAAATAAGAGTAAACCAATAAGGTTTGTACCGGATTGTTTTCTTAAGAACGCACTTAAACGAACTAAGATTTCAACAATCCATCCTACGACTGGGATGATGAATAGAATGACTTGGACTAGTCTAGATTGGCTGTTAAACCACTTATCAAAATTCATTTTATTCTCCTTTTTTACATAAACATTATATTCTAATGTTAATTTTTTGGTAGATTTTTTAATTTTTTTCTTTCTTTTTTCGCTATTGATGTGAATTTTCTAAGAAAAATGCTATAATTTAGAGCGTCATGACAAAGGAAGAAAAGAAAGCTCTAAAGATTGATGGACGAAAAATACTTGAAGAGAACCGAGTATTTCATCGTCGAATTGATGAACTCTTCGCTAAGAAGTATCGTACATCAATTCGTTTTGAGAATGCTTTAGTGATGGATGATGGAAAAGCCTACATTAATGTTGACTTAACCAAGATTGAATCTCCATTCTCTGAATTCTCATATAATCGACGTTTAAATCCAGAAATCTATGACTACATTAATAATGAAGTCTTCTTTTTAAGAGCATCAATTCCTCTTGTGATCCGTTTTGATGATGATGGTAAATATTCAGATGAATTAAAGGAGAACATCCGTAAAACGGTTGTTCGTCACTATAATCTGGAATATGAAGATTGTCGTTTAGCATATCGAAAGAACCTCTTTAGTGGATTCTTTATTCTTGCTTTTGGTCTAATCTTCTTAATTTCTTACATCCTTTTATCCATCTTCGGTTCATGGAATAGTGTCTTAATGGAACCTTTACTTATTATTAGTTGGGTTTGCGTTTGGGAATCGATTAATCGATTCTTCTTCTCAGGTCATGAAAGAAAAGTCGATGTTTATAACGCTGGTCAACTTGCTTTAGCTGAAGTCAGCTTTGGTAAACCAGTCCGTAAAGAAACATCAAACAAGGAGAGAAAATAAATGGAACTTAAAGGAAGTCAAACAGAAAAGAATCTTGCTTTCGCTTTTGCTGGAGAAAGCCAAGCACGTAATAAGTACACCTACTTTGCTTCAAAAGCGAAAAAAGAAGGTTATGAACAAATCGCAGCCATCTTCCAAGAAACTGCTGATAACGAAAAAGAACACGCCAAAATGTGGTTTAAATACCTCGAAGGTGGTGCAATTAAATCAACAGCCGAAAACTTAAAAGCTGCCGCCGAAGGCGAACACGGAGAATGGACCAGCATGTATAAAGAATTTGCGAAAGTCGCCCGTGAAGAAGGCTTTGATAAAATTGCTTTCGAATTCGAAGCTGTTGCTGCGATTGAAAAAGAACACGAAGAAAGATATTTAAAGCTTCTTGAAAAAGTTGAAGGCGGTAAAGTCTTTATTGCTGATGACGTTGTTGTCTGGAAATGTCGTAACTGTGGACACATCCACGTTGGTAAAGAAGCACCAAAGATTTGTCCTGTTTGCGCGCACCCACAATCTTATTTTGAATTACGCGCGAAAAATTTCTAATATTTAATCGTTGATTATTATTGTTGTTTCATTATAATAATATCGTTGTTTTAAGAAACCTTAAGATAACACTAAGCTATTAAGTTTATTATCTGGTAACTTAAAAAAGTCTGATCGAACTTCATCCAAGACACACGGGTTTGAAGTCGTTGCTCGGACAGATGAGTTACCAGACATGGTCTGGTAGCTCAGCTGGTAGAGCAACGGACTGAAAATCCGTGTGTCGCCGGATCATTCCCGGCCTAGACCACCAACAAGACGCTTCGGCGTCTTTTTTTGTTGGTGTCTAGACGGGATGACACGACGACACAAGGATTGAAGTAAGTTGCGAAACCGATGAGATACCAGAAATAAAAAAATTTTTTGATTGATTTGCGCACAGAGTGCGCATTTTTCATATCAAAAAATTTTTTGACCACTTTTACCTTTTTGATGCGCATTAAGTAGTAGAGGGAAAAAATCCCAGAAAGGAGGCAGTTATGTCTCAATACAGTGGCGGACTCCACGCCTATCAAAATGGAATAAACAACGAAAATGAGCTCTTAGAAGCCATAAATAATAAGAAATATTCTCAGCTAAGTGAGCATCTGCAAAAGATGATTCGAAAAAAGTTTCCAAAAGTTTGGTTAGATGATCTCATCATTGTGAAAAAAGTTCCTGGATTTGCGAAAGCAGATCTCGAATTTATTATTCATGATGAACATCATTATCTTTCGGTTAAATACGGAAATTCTGCGCAAGTTCATACAGAAAAGCTTTCAACTTTCTTTTCTTTTTTAAAAGAACATCAATTTTCTGATGAACTATTAAATAATATCGCTTTATATCATTATGGAGATGAGACAACTAACGGAACAGGTTCTTACCGGATGAACCAACAAGAAGTGATGCGAAATTATGCATCAATCGTTGAGAAAATTAATGAAGAATTAAACCTGAATCGATACTTTGTTCGCGACTTTGTAAAACGAGTTGTTTTTATTGGAAATGACCCGTCTAAACAAGCAGCAGATTTTATTTATCACGGAGATATTGAAGAAGGTGAAATTTGTTCGATGGAATCGGTGCTTCAGTATACAAAACGAAAAACATTTCATCGGATTATTAATGCCCATATTGGTCAAATTATGTTTCGCCCATATGCCAGGTACTCAAAAGGTTTAGAAAAGCATCCAGAAAAACGTCATCTTGTGGTGTTTGAATGGTCACATTTATTATGGGATCTTGAATTTATTAACCAATGGAAATACTAAATAAATTTAGTTCTTTGTAAGCGCTTATCAAATTACTTTCTTGAATATAGCTAACTAATTATTAATAATTAATATGTTTTATTTATAGAAAAGGAGATTGTTATGGCGAAATTACAATCCCACGCTGTGAAACAAATCACAGAAATTGTGGAACGTTATAAAGATGAAGAAACACCATTAATGATGATTCTTGAAGCCATTCAAAGCGAATATGGTTATATTCCTTTAGAAGTTCAAGAACTCGTTTCTAAATTAACCGGAATTTCCGTTGCTGAAATTTATGGTGTTGTAACGTTCTATTCATTCTTCTCACTTAAACCAAAAGGAAAATACGTCATTGGTGTTTGTCTAGGAACAGCTTGCTACGTTAAAGGTAGTCAATCTGTGATGGATAAATTCTCTGAAGTCTTAAAAATTAAACCAGGAGAAACCACTGATGATGGTTTATTCACATTAGATGCTCTTCGTTGCATCGGTGCCTGTGGTATCGCACCAGCGATTTCCATTAATGGAAAAGTCTATCCAAAGATGGAAGCCAAGAAAGTTATTCCTCTTCTTGATGAATACCGCGCTTTAGCAGCAAAGGAGGCCTAAACAATGGAAAAAATCGTTTCCGAAAAACAATTACAAGAAAAGATTGAACATTGTTCTTCTTGCTTAGAAAAGAAATTTAGCGGTCAAGATGGTAAAAAACACCTTGTCGTTTGTGGTGGTACTGGTTGCTTATCTTCCAATTCAGGAGAAATCTTAGAAAAATTAGAAGCTCTCATTAAAGAGAAACATCTTGAAGATAAAGCCACAGTCAACCGAGTTGGTTGCTTTGGATTCTGTTCCCAAGGCCCATTCGTCAAAGTCTTCCCAGAAGACCGTTTATACCGCGCTGTTAAAGTCGAAGACGTTGAACGAATCATTCAAGAAGACGTCATCGAAGGTAAATGCATCGAAGATTTACTTTATGTCGATCCAAAAACAAAAGAAAAAGTTGAACGTCAAGACGACATTAATTTCTATAAGAAACAACGTCGTATCGCATTAAACGGATGTTCTATGATTAACCCAGAAGAACTCGAAGAAGCCTTTGGCTTTGGAGCTTTTAAAGGTTTAGTTAGAGCTCTGCATATGTCCCAACAAGAAGTGATTGATGAAATCTTAAAAAGCGGACTTCGTGGACGTGGCGGCGCTGGCTTCCCAAGCGCTAGAAAATGGCAATTTGCTTTAAATCAGCAAAGCGAAGATAAATTTGTTGTTTGTAATGGTGACGAAGGTGATCCAGGTGCCTTTATGGATCGTTCCATCTTAGAAGGTAACCCAGTCGGCGTTATCGAAGGTATGATGATCGCTGGCTATGCCATTGGTGCGAAAAACGGTTATTTCTATGTTCGTGCTGAATACCCAATCGCTGTTCAACGTTTACGTTTAGCCATTAAAGAACTCGAAGAAGTCGGTTTACTTGGCGACAACATCTTAGGAACAAACTTCTCCTTTAGATGTCATATCCGTTTAGGTGCTGGCGCATTCGTTTGTGGTGAAGAAACAGCCCTATTAAATTCAATTGAAGGTAAACGAGGAATGCCTCGTCCAAGACCTCCATTCCCAGCCATTAAAGGTTTATGGCAAAAACCAACCATTATTAATAACGTTGAAACTTTAGCTGACGTGAGCTGGATTATGCGTGAAGGCTCTGATAAATTTGCCTCCATTGGTACTGCTGGTTCAAAAGGAACCAAAGTCTTCGCTCTTGGTGGTAAAGTCAATAACGTTGGTCTAGTCGAAGTTCCAATGGGAACCACACTTCGTGAACTCATTTTTGATATCGGTGGTGGTATTCCAAATGGTAAAAAATTCAAAGCCATCCAAACTGGTGGTCCATCAGGTGGATGTTTAACAGAAAAAGATCTCGACTGTGAAATCGACTTTGATACATTAGTCGCCCGCGGATCCATGATGGGTTCTGGTGGCGCTATCGTGATGGACGAAGATAACTGTATGGTCGACGTTGCTAAATTCTATATGGAATTTATCGTCGATGAATCATGTGGTAAATGTTCTCCATGTCGAATCGGAACCAAACGTATGCTCGAAATCTTAACAAAGATTTGTAATGGTAAAGGTGAAGAAAAAGACCTTGAAGAATTAAGAGAACTTGCTTCAATCACCAAAACAAATTCCCTTTGTGCTTTAGGTCAAACAGCAGCAAACCCAATTCTTTCAACAATGACAAACTTCCCAGAAGAATATGAAGCTCACGTGAAAGAACATCGTTGCCCAGCTGGCGTATGTAAAGCCATGCTTCACTACGAAATTGACCCAGATAAATGTAAAAAATGTTCATTATGTGCCCGCAACTGCCCAGTTCAAGCAATTAGTGGTGTTGTTGGTAAAGAACCATTCCATATTGACCAATCCAAATGTGTTAAATGTGGATTATGTATGTCAAACTGTCACTTCGGTGCAGTGATGAAAAAGTAGGAGGAAAAGATAATGGCCTTAGTTAATATTAAAATTGAAGGTAAATCCTACCAAGTTGATTCTTCTTTAACTGTATTAGAAGCATGTCGTAAATGTGGCTATAACATCCCATCATTATGTTCATATCATAATGGAAGATGCTCATTAGCTAGCTGCCGTGTTTGTTTAGTGGAAGTTATCGGAGCAAGAGGCCTCGTCGCATCTTGTGCCGCTCCAGTTAATGAAGGAATGGAAATTATTATTTCCTCACAAAAAGCAATTGAAGCACGACGTAATAGCGTCGAACTGATCTTATCTAATCACCAAAAGAACTGCTTACAATGTCCAAAAAATGGTCAATGTGAACTTCTTGAAGTATCGAAGATGGTTGGTGCCCGTGATGGTAAATTCATTGGTGTTCAAACCAAAGCAAGTGTTGATGAAGTTGCTCCAGGAATCATCCGTAATAGCGGAAAATGTATTCTTTGTGGAAGATGTATTGAAACATGTAAAGAACTTCAAGGCATCGGTATCTTAGGTTTTGAAAAACGTGGATTTAACACCTTTGTTGCTCCAGCAGAAAACCGTAGCTTTGCTACCTCTCCATGTATGCAATGTGGACAATGTGTTCTCGTTTGTCCAACTGGCGCATTAATGGAACATGACGAAATCCATCTTGTTGATGAAGCGAAAAAACAAGGTAAATTCATTGTTTGCCAAGTCGCTCCAGCTGTTCGTTCAGCTATTGCTGAAGAATTTGGAGAAAAGATTGGTACCAATGGTACAAAGAAAATGATTGCTGCCCTTCATCGTTTAGGCTTTAATAGAGTCTTTGACGTGAACTTTGGTGCAGACTTAACCATTATGGAAGAAGGTTATGAACTTATCCATCGAATCAAAAATGGTGGAGTTCTTCCACAAATTACATCCTGTTCACCAGGATGGATTAACTACATGGAATATTTCTATCCAGAAGTTATTCCAAATATGTCAACTTGTAAGAGCCCACACCAAATGCAAGGTGCGATTACAAAATCATACTTTGCTAAAGTTCATAATTTAGATCCAAAAGATATCTTTGTAGTCTCAATTATGCCTTGTACTGCGAAGAAATTTGAAAAATCACGTCCAGAAATGGAAGTTGATGGAATCCGTGATGTTGATGCTGTATTAACAACTCGCGAACTTGCTCGTTTAATTAAACGTAGTGGTATCAACTGGAAATTACTTCCAGAAGACGAAGAATTTGATCAAGATTTACTTGGTGAATATTCTGGCGCTGGTGTCATCTTTGGTGTCACTGGTGGCGTTATGGAAGCCGCTTTACGTACTGCTTACTTTGTTTTAACTGGTAAAGAACACGATAAAATTGCTTTTGAAGCAGTTCGTGGTCTTGAAGGAATTAAAGAAGCTAGTGTTGATATTAATGGCACAACAATTCGCGTTGCCGTTTGCTCAGGTATGAAAAACGCAAAAGTCCTTCTTGAACAGGTTAAAGAAGGAAAATCACCATACCACTTTATTGAAATCATGGGTTGCCCAGGTGGATGCATTAATGGTGGTGGTCAGCCATATGTTAAACCAATGTTCCTTCCAAATGAGGATGATAACATTTTAGAAACATATCGTGCTAAACGTGCCGCGGTCTTATATAGCGAAGATGAACGTCAAGTTGTCCGTCAATCACATAACAACAAAGACATTCAAAAACTATACAAAGATTACCTTGGTGAACCACTTAGTGAATTAAGTGAAAAATTACTTCACACTCACTATAATGCTCACCGTGAAAAATTCCCTCGATAAGGAAATTAAATTAACAAAAAAAGTTGCAGGATTCTGCAACTTTTTTATATAAATATAAAACTTATCTGTGTTTCGCGTGGAAACTAACTCCAATTGCGTTTGGTCCACAGTGGCTTCCAGCAGTTGGGTTAACAACGATATATTCGATGTTTAAATCTTGACCAAAATGTTCTTTCATCATGGCGCCAAATTCTTCAGCAATTTTAAGAGCATCACTATGAGCAATAATGACGCGGTGGTCTTTGATATGGTCTTCTAGTTCAATCACGTAATTTAAAAGCATATTCAGAGTGTTTTTATAACCTCTTGATTTTGCTTTTGTGGTCATTTTGCCATCGTCTCCAATATAAATTAATGGACGAATACCGATAATTCCACCCATAAAAGCAGCAAAACCACTAACTCGACCGCTACGTTTAAAGAACTTTAAGTCATCAGCATAGAAATAAAAGGCAGTGTGATCAACAATGTCATCTTTCATTGCCAAAATTTCTTCAACTGATTTACCTTGTTTTAATAAGTCTCCAATTGTGCAACAAATGTTATATGAACCTAAAGTGATACCTTTGGTATCAATTCGTTCAAATTTACGTTCTGGATATTTTTGTTTAAGTTCTTCTAATGCAAGATGAAGTGCATTAAATGTTCCAGACATCGCAGCACTAAAATGAATATAAAGAACATCGTTACCAGCTTTAAATTCTGGCTCAAAATATTCTTTATATTGTTCTGGAGATAAAGCAGATGTTGTTGGTAAAACTCCATCTCTTAATGTTTGATAGAATTTTTTATAATCAAATTCTTTAAAATCAACATATGGAAAGATTTCTTTTCCATTAATTGAATATGGCATCGAAATTAATTTAAATCCATATTTAGAACATAGTTCCGGTGTCATATCACAGTCTGAATCAACGAAGATTGTATACATGTTTTTCTCCTTGGTTAGTAATTACTAACTAATATAGAGTAATTTTTTATTTTTTCAATAATTGATTTTTGATAAAATATAGTTACGAAAGGTGGGTAGAGAAAATGAACAATGAATCTCTACAAACTTATTAGTTCGGGAATTATTCCCGTTTCATATTAAATATCGTCGATTGACGGTATTTTTTCTTTCTATTAAAAAAATACATCAAAACCCAAATATTTTTTAATTTAACCGAGAATTGCTGGTCTTTTTTGAAATAAGAATAGTAATTTTAACCAGGTTTAAAAACCATTGATTTTACTGAATTATCGTTTTTTATTTACTTTAGAATTTGAAACATTATAATTATATGGTTAGGTTTACCTAACTAATTAAAAAAGATATTTCCAAAAAAGAGATTTAAAAATGAATAAATATGTATTAGGAATTGATGGTATGGCGTGTGGAGCTTGTGAAGCTCATGTTAAAAATAAAATCATTCGCAAAATGAAATGTAAAAAAGTTGTCGCCTCTCATATTAAAAATAACGTTGTAATCTTTAGTGAAGAAAATTTTACTGAAGATGATTTTAAAAAGATTCTTGACCCAACTGGTTATATTGTGACCTCATTTGAATGCTTACCAGCACAAAAGAAACTATTTGGTTGGAGATAAATAAATGGCGGATTATGCTCGCCCTTGATTGCATTCAGTTTTAATTTAAATTATTAAGCTTAGCTTAGGTTATATTAATTGCGATTAATCGATAAATTTTTGTTACGTTTCTTTATAGTGGTCTTTCTTAATTGAATAATTTAAGAAACAAGAATATAATTTATTTGATGAAACGTAGTCGATTGACATGTTTAGCATTAATCTCGTTATTTGCTTTTTCGGCTTGTCAAAGCAAAGGAAACGGTAAAGGAACTTCTAAATCAGAGACTCCAACTTCTATTAGTGAAGAACCTCCATATTACGAATTAACCTGGAAAGACTACGAAAAGCATTATAGTGGTTACGAGTTCCAAAATAAGATGGGAACTGATCTTTTATTACAAATTCATAACTATTTGATTGATAAACATCAAACCTATGTTACTTATAAAAACTATTGGTACTATGCTAATAGTGGAACAGATTTAATTCCAGGAACGGAAACAAACCAACTTTTCTATACGAATAAAACTAGTCCAGTTAAAACCCATGAAGACCAAGACCGTGAACATGTTTGGCCATGTGCTTCATCAAATGGACTTTGGTGGAGAAATTCGCAGTTTAAACAAACTCAAATTGATGGATCTTTAGATTATTGGGGTGGAGGAAGCGATTTATTCCACGTCCGTCCAGCAACTGGAAGTGTGAACTCCAAACGTTCAAATGCAAGCTTTTATCAATTTAGCGAAGCTGAATTAAATGATCCTGCGCAAGGAATTAGAACAATTGGTGATGGCGGGCCAAACAAAATCAAGGTGAATTACAACGCTTCCAAAGTTGAAGTAGAAGATTGTTATAAAGGTGATGTTGCTCGCATTATTGCTTATGTTTATACGCATTATTCATCAATCGGAAGTAAAAACGTTTATTATTCCGCTGATTATAAGCCTGTCTATTCACTTGAAGAAGCAATTCAAGCCGACTCAGTAAACACTCCATACGTCTGTGGCCAATTAAACCTCACCGATGTCGTTGGTTATTCCACAATCCAAGAATGTCACGCGAAACTAAAGGAATGGAACCGTCTTGATCCACCTAGCGCAGTTGAAGCCAATCGAAATAATTATGTTGAATCAATTCAAGGAAACCGTAATCCATTTATTGATTACCCTCAACTTGTCGATTATTGCCTACTTTAATTAAAGGAGAACACTTATGAAATTATCAAAATCTCTTGTCTTTGCCTCATTACTTGCTGTTGCCTTAGGAGGTTGTACGCCAGCTAAAAATAATCACAGAGGTTCAAAAACTTCCCGTGGAGGAGTTCCAGAACTTGAATTAACTGAAGAACAACGCGCCATTTACGAAGAACATTATTGTAATAAAACAGATTGTTTTGGCAACCCAGTTAGTCAATATAACATCCTCAACCAAGCTGGTTATTCTTTAATTAAAGAAATTCATAAATATTTAATTGACCAACATCATACTTATATTAAATATAGTTCCATTAATGGAAGTTTATTCAATAAGATTGATAAAGTTCCAAATACTTCTGGTCAAATCGAATTATTCTATACTGGAAAAAGAGTTACTTCTTATTCTTCTTCTCAAAACCGTGAACACGTCTGGCCATGTGCTGATTCCCCAGCAGGTTTGTGGTGGAGATCTTCTTCATCATGGGAATATAAGATTGATACAAACGGAAACTACTGGGGAGGTGGAAGTGATTTATATCACATTCGTCCAGCTGATAAGATTGTTAACGCCCAACGTAGTAACTCAAAATTCTATGATTTTAAAGAGGGAGACACATTACCTCAATATACTGTAAGTGAATCTGGAGGCTATTATTCAATCACACTTGATGACATATCATCAAATCCATCATCAAAGCCAAGTAGTGCAAAACGCGTTGAAGTTGATGATGCCTTTAAAGGCGATGTCGCTCGTTTATTAATGTACATGTATGTGCATTACATGAGCACAGGTTACGATGTTTATTATTCGAACGATGACCGTAACCCAACAAATGTCTACACGAAGGAAGAAGCAAATACTCCACACACTGAAACAGTTGCTGGAGAAACAGTTACACACACTCCTTATGTTTGTGGAAATATGACATTTAGAGACATTATTAACTACAAAACAGAAGAAGAATGTTACGCCTTAATTAAAGAATGGAACGCTATTGATGCACCAAGCGAAGTGGAAAAAGCTCGTTGTGACACCATTGAATCCCAATTCCAAGGAAACCGTAATCCATTCGTTGATTTCCCTCAATTAATTGATCGTTGTTTCTAAGTAAGAAAAAAAGAAAACAAACATTGATTGGTTCTCTAAAAGAGAACCTTTCTCAATAAAATATGATTAAAGTCGGATTAATTTCATTAGGATGCGCTAAAAATCTTGTCGATAGCGAGATGATTTTAGGCATGCTCAACCAATCGAAATTCCAAGTCGTTAATACAGTTGAAGATAGTGACGTGATTATCGTCAACACCTGCGGATTTATTGAAGACTCAAAAAAAGAATCGATCGAAAACATCTTAGACGTTTGTAAATACGGCAAAAAAGTCGTCGTTGTTGGTTGCTTAGTTGAACGTTATTTAAACGAACTGAAAGAAAGCATCCCAGAAGTTGATTTATGGGTCCCGATTCGCGAATATTCTCATCTAAATGAAAAATTAGAAACATTACTAGATAATAAAGTTCAACCATTAAATCCATTTGTCAGAATGTTATCAACCCCCCCATTTATGGCGTATCTAAGAATTTCTGATGGATGTAACAATTGCTGTGCATATTGCGCTATTCCATTAATTCGAGGTTCATTTAAATCTCGTCCATTTAGCGATGTAATTAAAGAAGCTGCTCTTTTAAAAGAGCAAGGCATTAAAGAAATTGTGTTAATTAGTCAAGACACCACTCGTTATGGAAGTGATTTAAATGAAGGAAAAACAATCGTTGATTTACTTTCTGAAATTGAGAAATTAGGTTTCTATTCAATTCGTCTACTTTATCTTTACCCTGATGAAATCACTGATGAATTAATTGATCACATTGCCACTTCAAAAGCAGTGAAACCTTATTTTGATATTCCACTTCAACATGCTTCAAATAACGTTTTAAAAAGTATGCTAAGAAGGGGAAGTAAAGAAGAATATCTTTCTTTAATTAAAAAAATTAGAGAGAAAGTTCCATCCGCGATTCTAAGAACGACTTATATTGTTGGTTTCCCAGGTGAAAGCGATGATGATTACGCTGAACTTGTTCAATTTACAAAAGAAGTTGGTTTTGACCACATGGGCGCTTTTAAATATAGCCGTGAAGACCACACAAAAGCTGACAAATACGAAAACCAAATTGATGAAAAATTAAAGATTAGTCGTCTACACAATATCATGGATGTTCAAAAGAAGATTTCTTATCAAAGAAATAAATCTCATCTAAACGAAGTCATGGAAGGTATTGTGATTGAATGTAAACCTGATCAAAAACAATATCAACTTCGTTCATATTGGAACGCTCCAGATGATGTTGATGGAAAAATTATCTTCCATAGTGAAAAAGAATTAAAACTTGGCGAAATTGTCCAAGTTAAAATTACTTCCGCATTTGTCTACGATTTATATGGAGAAATAGTTGAATAACATTTCATAACTCTTTATAATAAACGCACTGCCTCCATAGTTAAGTGGTATAACGGATCCATGGTAAGGATCAATTCGTAGTTCGATTCTGCGTGGAGGCACCATCCGTAAACCCCGCCGGAAACGAACCAAGTTTCCGGCTTTATTTATTCAAATAAATAAAAAATGGGCACTTCTATTTGAGGTTGTTTTTGAACCATTCATCTTCTTTAACCTTTGGTGGGAGACCGTTGTTGCTTGTGTGGATTCTTGTCTCGTTATATTTGTTGAAATATTTCTGTAAATATTCTTTTATTACCATGGAGTTATCGTAATTTTCAATATGTATATTGATCTCTTCTCTTCTAAGTATTGAATAAAAACCTTCCATACAAGCATTATCGTTAGGAGATCCAGGATATGAAAAGGATTGCTTAACGCCACATGATTTTAATGATTCTATGAATTTATGGGATGTGAATTCTGCTCCCTGATCTGTGTGAAACAATAAATTCGTTGGTTCGTTTCTGATTTCAAAAGCATCTTTGAATGTGCAAAGGGCAAGATTATCGCTTCTTTTATGAGACAATCTCCATGCGATAACTCTTCTTGCAAACAAATCAAGAATTACACATAGATAGTATGAAACCCCATTCCTTCTAATCTCCAAAAAATCAGATACCCAAACTTTATTAGGTTCATCTTGATTAAATTGTCTTTTTAATAAGTTCCTATAATAATGTTGTCTATCTCTTTTAATCTGTGTCTTTGGTCTTTTTTGAACTGATAATACTTTTAACCCATTCTTTTTCATTATTTTTGAAACGGTCTCAGGTCTAGTGCTAATTCCGATGTTTTTAAGAGCAACTGCAATTCTATCTTGGCCATATAGTCCATCCGATTCTTGAAAGATTCGTATAATTTCTTTTGTTAAAAGTTCTTCTTTTTCTTCAAACCAAGTTTTTTTGACTTTGTTGTGTAAGAAGTTATAGAAAGTCCCTCTACTTAAACCAATAGTGGTACATATCTCATATGGTGTGTAACTTGGATATTTTTCCATAAATGATTTGGCTGCTACTTCTTTTTCTTTAATAGTGGCATAAGTACCAATTCCAATGTTTTCAAATATGAATAACTTTCTTTTTAGCTTTATGTTTTCTTCAAATAACTGTGCTTTTTTAATCATTTGTAACCCCTTTTTTTGCGACAAACAAACGTGATTAGCATTTATGTGGCGTTAATGCTTTAAAAAGCGTTTCTTCGTTGCTTTTTAGCTAATTATAATCTAATATATATCTAACAAACCTAACAAAAATCTAAATCTAACAAACCTAACAAAAAAGGAGAATAATATGGACAATAAATTTACAGTGACCTTTGGTCAATTACCATCAAGCTATATCAATAGAGACCATATCGCAGATAAGATATGCAACGATTTTTTTCTTGATTTTCCTCTATCTCATATTTACATCATCAGTGGTGTAAGGGGTTCTGGGAAAACGGTACTACTAACAAATATTTCCAAAGTAATTGAAAAGAAAAAGGATTGGATAGTAGTGGATGTCAATCCAAATAGAGAAATATTAGAACAAGTTGCTTCTGGTATTTTCGAAAATGCTCATGTTAAGCACTTGTTTTTGTCTAAATCATTTTCCTTCTCGTTCCACGGATTTGGATTTTCTATCGAAGGAGAAACTCCTGTATCAAATGTCAAATCCATATTAGAAAAGATGCTAGATGTTCTTAAAAAACAAAATAAAAAATTACTAATTACTATTGATGAAGCATCTAATAATGCTCATATGAGATCCTTTGCGCACGATTTTCAAAGTCTTTTAAGAAACGATTATCCTGTTTTTACTTTAATGACTGGATTATATGAAAATGTCAATTCGCTTCAAAACAATAAGAATTTAACTTTCTTATATCGAGCACCAAAGATTGAATTAACTCCTTTAAAAATAGAATTAATCGAAAAGGAATACGCTTCTATATTTAATAACGAAGATGAAAATGCAATTAAAGAATTAGCGAAACTAACCAAAGGATATGCTTTTGCATATCAAGTCGTAGGATATCTGTTTTCAAAATATAAGAAGATTAGCAAGATATACAACGAACTTGATCAGTATTTATCCATATATGTTTATGATAAAATTTGGTCCAAATTGCCTGAAAATGAAAAACTATATTTGAAATGCTTCAAAGACGATAAAACATCGACTAGCGAATTAATTAATAAAGTTCCTTATGATGAAAAATCTTGTTCTGTATATCGTGATAGATTAATAAAACGTGGTTTAATTGTTGGTTTAGAACAAGGCAAAATAATGCTCACTTTACCAAGATTTGAAATATTTATATCGAATCAAGAATAAGTATATAGGTTTCGATTCTGCCAAGAGGCGCGCGACTAGAAAAACTTAGAGTGCACATTGACAGCATTAATTACTTAAGTAAAATAAGAACAACTCATCTAAATATGTGCCTCAACTGTATACCATAAGTTTATCTAGGCCGTTAGTTGAAATTACCCCAATTTATTTGACCTAAATGGTACACTAGATTGGGGTTTTCTTATGCGTTTTAATGCTTAAATGTGTGAATATAAGAAATGAAAAGTAAATAACTCGTAAATAAAATGATAATTTGCTAACATTTTATTATGAAATTAAGCGCTAGTTATAAAGTCAAAGGTTCTGAATTAATAAAGGAGTCTTATTCAATTGAGGGAGAAACAATCTTTATTAATCTTGATGCCGAGCACTATAAAGATGTAATGCATAAACTTTGTTTACAACTTCCTGAACCAGTGTTTTTTATTCTTGAAATACCTTGTGACGAACTAAAAGAAAACGAACTTAGAAAAAGCAACTTTGACCCATTTCATAAGGAGGTTTGTTATATTGACGGCCTATCTCATGAAGCTATTGATACCTTTTTTGAAGCTTTTGGCGAGGTTCTTGTTAACGATGGACTCTCACTATTTGGCTTTTCTTCCCATAATTCGAAAGTAGAAGTGATGAAAGATAAATACAATTGCCTAAGAGTTTATTCTGAAAATAAGGAAAGTTTTATTAAAGTGTTAGAAGAATCAAATGTGCCATTTGTTGATCACATAGTTTTAGCCTCTGATATAGTGACTCGAGAAAACCTTCCTGTATGTAATAGGTACGAAGATGCTAATCATAGAACAGTATTTGATATAGCCGAATTTCTAAAAGAAAAATGCGAAATGTACATTGATCACATCGAAGAAAACTAATTTTTAGTTATGTGGGGTGTATTTGTATCAAAATAGGTAAACGGAGACATCTAAGTACACAATCCTTGATACAATTTGTATTAGGGATTTTTTGTTTGATTACATCGAACTATTTTGAAATATTTGGCTTGTATTAGAACCTGGAATCTTCTCGTTTTGAAAGCAAAAATAGTGGTGAATCTAATAAAGAGTTATCGTGTCTACACGTTATTCATCATATCTACACAAGCAGCATCTTTATAAATCAATCAACTAATGTTGTGTCAATAAAATATCGCTTTACTAGAAACTTTAAATAGACATTTGTATCAAATGCTTAGTGTTTAGACCGCTAGAAAAAAAGGCACTCGAATGTGCCTTTTTGCTTTATTTAAAATGAATTATTTCACTGTATCTCTCATATGAGAGTTAATATCTTCTTTATTGTAAAAGACTGATAAGATTTCTCCGGCGATGCTAATCGCAACTTCCTCTGGAGAATCTCCCCCGGTTTGTAAACCAATCGGAGAATAAAAGTTCGATAAATCGATATCTTTTCCATAAACTTCGTATGCTTTTTCTAAGTAGTCTTTAATTTTCTTTTTTGAACAAAGCATTCCGAAATATTTTGGTTTAATTTTTAATTCTAGAATCTTATTTAAGACATTGTAATCATTGGTGTGACTTGGTGTACAAACAACAATGTATCTGTTGTCAGGTAAGCCATGTTTTTCAATGTATTCAACAAAGCCTTCATTCACTTTAATATCTGCTGCATCATCAAGGGAATTGATTACATAGTTTCTTTCATCAATAATTGTAATAAAGAAACCTAAAGGTTTTAGGACACGAGCTAACGCCGCTCCACAATGTCCTGCTCCAAAAATATAAACATATTGTTTTGGACCAACAAATTCATAAAAAAGTGTTACTCTCCCGCCACAAGCCATTGGTAACTGAACTTCGCCATCATCAACCTTAATTTCTCGGTCAAATAAGACATATTTTTCCGTAAATGACTGGCGAGACTTTAAAACTTCTTTACATTTTTCTCGCGCATAATATTCAATCGCGCCTCCGCCAACAGTGCCAAAAGCAACATTGCCTTCAGTCACGACCATCTTTTTACCAACATCAGCTGGTCCCATACCTTCTTTTTCGGTCACTGTGACAATGACAGCGTCTTTTCCTAAAGAACGAATTTCTTGTAATTTCTGATAAATATCAACCATATAAGCTGCCTCGATAAATATTGTAAAAGAAAATCCATCTTAACTATAGAAAAAATTTTTTTATTTTACGCGCGTCATTCAAGGTAAATGACCACGCGTGCGAGGCAAAAATTATGACTTTATTTTGTAAAAAAGTTATGAAAAAATAGCGGAGTTGGAGGATATCAAAATGAAAAAATTATTGATTTTAATCCCATTATTACTACTTAGTGCTTGCGCTAAAGAGCCAGAAGAAAATTTAGATCCAATTGGTGAAAATACTTATCAAGTTAAAATTGACCCAGCATCTTCCGGTCTTTCAACAACTGAGAGTAGTGAAAACATCAGTGTTAATCTAACTTCAAAAGAAGATCAAAATGTTTCTTACCAAGTTGAATTTGGTGCGCCTTGTTATATTAACGATAGTCATAATTATCCAGAGTTTTTAATCAAACTTGATGGTTATATTAAAAGTGTTTCTACTTATACAGTTGATCGACTAATTATTGATTTCTTTGGTAGCAAAGGCACGATTTTTGATGTTTATTCTAGTAGTGATGGTAGTGGTGAACCAGTAAGTTATCACACTTCAACAGTAAGTCCAGTTGATCCTAGTGATGGTGGAATGGTTTATGAATACCCAATTAACGCGAATGGCTGGATGATTAAAAGAAGCAGTGGATTAGTTGATAAACAAAAACCAGCGTTCTATTCAATCACTGTTGTTTTTAAAGTTTCATAAAGTAGTAGAAAAAGTAAGGTTACTTAATGTAAAATAAATTTATTGGAGATCCTAAATATGGAAAAACGTGAAAAAACTTTAAAGATTTTATTCTCAACTCTTCTTTTTGGTGGATTATGGGGAATTTTAGAAGCAACGCTTGGAAGCTTACTTCACATGCATTTTATTCCTAATACAATGTTTTTATCTTCCTCAGCAATTATGGTCCCAATCGCCTATTTCTTAATGGGAGCTTGCTACAAAAGAAGCGGCACATTTAGAAGTGTCTTCTACATGGGCTTAATTACTGCTTCAATTAAAGCTTTAGCTTGTTTAATCTTCCACATGGCATTTAACCCAATTTATTACATCTTAATGGAAAGTGTCTTTATGGGAGTTGCTTTATTAGTAGTTCGTCCAAAGAAAATTTTATCTTTTGCTGGTTTAGGCACATTCATTATCGCAAATACTTTATATTTAAGCGCTTCAACATTCTTAAGAGTTGACGCAATGCATGCCACAAGTGCTGTTTTCTTTGCTAATTTAGAAAAATACGCTTTAACAATCAATATGATTGCTATTTTATATAGCTTTGTCTTTGGCGCAATTTTATATGGCGTGAAAGAATTAGCTCTCAAACATAACTGGAATTTCTCGAAAATCGAAAAGATTGTTTATCATCCAGCCTTTGCAAGTAGCGCTTGTATGATTGCTCTTCTATTAACGTTTGTTATTAGATAATTTAAAAATTTTAAATCAAGAAACAACATCCAGATAAATTCCTGGATGTTTTTTCATAAAAAAAGAGTATTATTTTATTTTTAAAATATTTTGGTATTGTTATGAAGTATGCATTAATCTCAGTTGGAGCATTATTAGTCGCCGTTATAGCTGCGATATTAATTATTTATCTCTTTAATAAATTCAAAAAATGTAAGTGGTGGATTAATGTGATTTCTTCTTTGATTCTAGTAGGAATATTTTCAATTTCGTTTACTTTGATTTATTTTGCTTTTAATTATAAAGCCACTGACCACGCTAAATCTTATCTAAAAAGTGATGAGATCATCGAAATAAAAGAAAATAAATCATACTATAAATTCGATAATATCAATCATGATGACAAAGCAATTATTTTCTATGGTGGAGGAAAGGTCGAAGAAATTTCTTACGCTCCATTATGTAACAAAATTGCTCATCAAGGAATTGATGTTTATTTAGTTAAATTTCCCTTATATTTCCCGCTAATTAATGTTGGTGCAGCGAATGAAATTATCAAGAATAACCAACATGAACATCTTTATATGATGGGTCACTCTCTAGGAGGAACTGCTGCTGCACTTTATTTAAAAGACACAAAAACTTCCTTTGATGGAATAATCTTTTTAGCGTCTTATTCAACAACAAAATTAAACGATTCACTGAAATGTTTGTCTGTTTACGGATCAAATGATTCTGTTTTAAATAAAGAAGAATACAAGAAAAACACCAACAATTTCCCAACAAATTATAAAGAAGTCATCATTGAAGGTGGAAATCATTCTAATTTTGGAGATTATGGATTACAGCGAAAAGATACTGCTTCAAAAATCTCAAATGATGAACAAATTGAATTAACTACATCATTAGTTGTTTCTTTAGTTAACTCATAAAATATATTTAAAATGAAAAAATTATTTATTTTCTTATCATTGCTACCACTTAGTGGCTGCGCCAAAAGTAGCGACAATAATCAAACAAATTCAAACAATCAGGATGAAATTAAAATGAAATTATATATTGATGAAAAATTAATTGAAGAAGTTAGTTGGGAAAATAACGACTCAACAAAAGCACTCGAAGAATTATCACAAAATAAATTAATCATTAACATGACTAATTATGGTGGTTTTGAACAAACCGGATTAATTGGACAAGATATTGCTCGTCATGATTCTAAAATAAACACTATTCCAGGAGACATTGTTTTATATAACGGAAATCAAATATCTGTCTTTTATAAAGCAAGTCAATGGTCTTATACAAAACTAGGTCACATTAATTTAGATGATGAAAAAATTAAAGAACTATTAAATAAAAGTTCAATTGTTTTTACATTAGAACATCATTAGATTAACAAAATGAAAATTGAAGAAGAGATATTTCATCGTTATCAACCAATTAAAGAGAAATTAATTCCTTATGGATTTATTTTAAAAAACAACGTTTATTTTAAAGAATATCCAGTTTTTGATGGTGATTTTCGACTTCAAATCGAAATTAAAGAAGGCCAAGTATCAGCCAAACTTTATGATGTAAATACAAATGATGAATACACTTTATATCGAAACGAACAAATGGCTGGAGAATATGTTGGAAAAATCCGTGATTTAGTTCGTGATGAATTAATGAAATTAAGAAATGATTGCTTTAAAGAAGTTCAATTTCATGATAGGCAAGGTCAAAGAATTGCCGATTATATTTTTAAGAAATATGCAGAGCAACCAGAATTCTTATGGGACAAATATCCAAACTTTGGCGTATTCCGTAACAAAAAGAACAACCATTGGTACGCGATTATGATGGATGTAAATGATAACCAACTTGCTAAAAACGTATCAGCTCGAAGCATCATTAACATTAAACCTAGCCCAGATAAATATCATGAATTAATTCAGATTAAAAACATCTTTCCAGGTTGGCACATGAATAAGAAAATCTGGATTACGATTTCTTTAGGTAATTATTTTGATGATGACTTTATCAAAACTTTAATTGATATGTCGTATCAAGAAATCGAATTAGATAATAAAAAATCTTCTACTAGAAAGAAAAATAAGTTTTTATTAAAAGAGTTTTACCAGCAATTCTATAATTATTTCCTAGATTTGCTGGTGTTTTTTAAAGTTATCGAGAATATTGTTTCATTAAGATGATATCTTTGATATCCTTTTTAAGCATGAAAAAGGAAAGAATTCATTTATCGGACCACTTCACATTTGGAAAATTAATTCGTTTCACTCTTCCAATGATTATGATGATGATTTTCTCATCAATCTATTGGATTGTTGATGGATTTTTTATTTCAAATTACGCAGGTGCAAATGAATTTGCTGGAGTAAATCTAATCTTTCCTGTCATTATGCTTGTCGCCTGTGTCGGTTTTATGTTTGGTAGTGGTGGCGGAGCATTAATTTCAAAGAAATTAGGCGAAGGAAAAAACGGAGAAGCAAACCAAACATTTTCATTAATTACTTACATTACTTTTGGTGTCGGTGTTGTTGTCTCGATTATCTTTTATTTTTTAATTGATGAAATCACATCTGGATTTGCTGCCATTAATTCTGTTAATACAACACCAGAGATGATTGAATCAGCAACAACTTATGGAAAAATCATGATTGCTGGAATTTCCTTATTCATTATGCAAGGTTATTTCCATTCTATTTTCTCTGTTAATGAAACAAATTTACATGGATTCTTTTTCACCTTTGCTGGTGGCTTACTAAACATGTTTCTTGATTATCTTTTAATCGGCGTATTTAAGATGAATGTTGTTGGTGCAGCAATTGCCTCCCTTAGTGGGATGCTCATCACTAGTGTTGGACCAACTTTATATTTCATTTTCCACAAAAATAACCTCATTTATTTAGGAAAACCCCGCAAATCCTGGTCAGATCTTCGAAAAACATTAACAAATGGTAGCAGCGAATTTGTCTCAAATGTGTCAGGAAATTTAGTTACTTTAGTCTTGAATATTCAGCTGATTAAATACATCGGACAAAACGGTGTTGTTGCTTATGGAATTATTTCTTATGTTTCCTTCTTATTTTTCGCCATCTTTATTGGATATTCTGTCTCCATTGCTTCTCCGATTGGCTATAACTATGGAGCGAAAAATAACGAAGAATTAACCAACATTTTAAATCGAAGCTTTGTTTTAATTGAATTTGTTGGTCTAGTAATGTTTATTTTTTCAATCTTACTTGCTGGACCATTTGCTCGCTTATTTACCAATAATGATCCAGAAATGATTGCATTAGCAATCCGTGCGATGAGACTTTATTCAATTTGTTATTTATTTACTGGATTTTCGATGTTTGGTTCATCTTTCTTTACTGGATTAAACAATGGATTAATTTCCGCTCTAATTTCATTTTGCCGAACTCTTGTCTTTGAATTAGGATTTGTTTTCCTAATCCCATTAATTTTCGGAGTTGATGGAATTTGGTTATCCATTGTTTTTGCGGAAGTTTTCTCCATGATTATGACGATTTCGTTTTTATACGCATATCGGAAAAAATATGGTTATGAAATCTTATTTTTCCCAACAGTTTATTTTATAATGTTGAGGCGGAGGAAACGTGAAGAATGAAAATTTTAGTAACTTACTTTAGCGCTAGTGGTGTTACAAGAAAAGCCGCCGCTCGTCTATCAAAGCTGATTTATGCTGATTTAAAAGAGATTGAACCAAAGGAAAACTACACAAGTGAAGATTTAAATTATATGAATCCAAATTCTCGTTCATCTCTTGAAATGAAGGATATTTCATCTCGTCCAGCACTGAAAAATGTGCTTGATGTCAAAGAATATGATGTTATTTTTGTCGGATTTCCAGTGTGGTGGTATCGCGAACCAACAATTATTGATTCATTTCTTGAATCGGTTGATTTAGCAGGAAAAACTGTTGTTCCATTTGCGACCTCAGGTGGATCAAGCATTAACAATGTTAAAGGAAATTTTGAACAAATTATTCCTTCTGCAAAAGTCTTACCAGGAAGAGTTATTCGTTCAAACGAAAGTGATGATCAAATCTCTTCTTGGGTAAATTCTTTACTGAAGTAATACATAAATGTATTAAAAAAACGTGGAACTCGTCCACGATTTTTTTATTCTAGTTGAAGATTATTTCTTTTCTTCAAGGATTTCAGCACGGCGAACTTTCGCAAGTTTAGCCATTTCGCTGAGGGCTTTACGAGCACGGCCAGCGGCAGCTTTGTTTCCTTTTGTAACGAACTTTTCGTTTTCGGCAACGAATGTTTCGTAAGCAACTTTAATTTGTTCAACAGTTGACATATTAATTTTTTAACCCACGAATTTGTGGATTCCCTTTCTAGTTATTAGATTACAAAACTCAATTTTGGTTTTCAATCATTGATTAAATAAACTTTGTTTAATTTTTGTGGAAATTTTACAAAAAGAATGTATAGTATTACATGGTTTGTAAAACAAACCGAGGTTTAAAAATGAAAAAACATTGTAGTTATCGACCAAGCGGAGTTTGTTCAACTCTCATTGAATTCGATTTAGAAGATAATAAAGTTTATAACGTTTCGTTTACACACGGATGTAATGGAAACTTAAAAGCCATTGGTAAACTCGTTGAAGGAATGAGTGTTGATGAAATTGAAGCAAAGCTCAAAGGAAATACTTGCGGATTCCGTCCAACTTCATGTGCGGACCAATTCGCGATTGCAGTAAGAAAGGCTGCTAATGAAAACTAAAATGGATAAAAATCATCAAAATATTCAAAAAATTACTGGCGTTGCTCTTTTAGCCGCCATCATGATTGTGCTACAAGTTGTTGGAAATTACGTGGCAATCGGTCCGGTTTCAATCAACTTATCATTAATTCCAATTGCATTATGCGCCATTTTATTTGGCCCACTAGCTGCGGGACTTCTTGGTTTACTTAGTGGTGCAATGGTTTTATTTGCTCCATCAACTGCCGCAGTTTTTATGCCAATTAGTGTGATTGGTACAGTTTTAGTTTGTTTATTAAAATGCACAATTGCTGGCATTTGTGGTGGACTCATTTACAAATTTCTTCATAAGAAAAATGAGATTTTAGCATTTATTTTATGTGCGATGTCGATTGCTGTTATTAATACAGGTTTATTTGCTGTTGGTAGCATCATTTTCTTTATGCCACTTCTGGAAGCAAATTCATCTACGTATGCGTCAGCATACGCCTTCTTATTCTTAGGAATGATTGGATGGAACTTCATTTTTGAAGTTTTATCCGCTTCAATTTTTGTTCCATTTATTGCCAAAATTATTACGCACCAATATCAACCAATCCAAAATAAATAATTATTTTAATGTAAATATTTACTTATATGGTAAAATTAGGTTAAAGAGGTAATACATTATGAAAATAGCATTACGTATTTTTAATGTCATTTTGATTGCGATTTCCGCAATTGCTATGTCATTTATTATCTTCACTCCTTTACTAAAAGTGAATGTCAATTACAATGTTTCAACAGATGACATTTGCAATGTTTTTAAAGGACGTTTAGGAGATGGTGAAGATACTATCAGTGAATCTGAACTTCGCTCAATTGTCGAAGACAAGACTCATGGAGATGGAATTAAATTTGCTTTAGAACTTAAACTTGATAACCAAGGATTAAAAGATCTTCGTGATTCAAATAATGATAAACGTGTCGAGACAATGTATAACGATGTCTTTAAACCTGTCATCGCCCAAGTTTTAGATAACCAAGAAATCAAAGATGTTATTGAAGAATTAGCTAAAACAATGGCAAAGAAAATGGCTCGTAAAACAGTCAAAGAATCAATTCGTGAATTTATTGCTACTGATGAAGATAAGAATAAAGAAACCTTCTTAGAAGACGCTGGAATTACCGATGAATTTATCGATGGACAAGTTGATACTCTTTATAATGCTTTAACTCAAGAAAACGCTACAGTTTCTAGCGTTGCAGATGCTGTTGTTACTGTATTGTTAAATACAAACGATCTCTTTGAAGAAGCAGCAAAAACTAATCCAGATTATGCCGAATATGGTGAAGGCGGATCTAATAACGTTGCTGATCATATTGAAGAAAAAAGAAGCCAAATTCAAGATGAATTAGATAAAATTCTTAAAGAAAATAACCTCGCTGATGACGAAGGAAAAATTGTTTCCATTGATGAAGCTTTAGCGATGATTATTTCGAAGATGATGGAACAAGCCAACAACTCTTCCAGTTCATCATCCTCATCATCTTCATCATCCTCTTCTTCTGAAGAAGAAGAAGCTCCATCAATCGTTTTAGCTCATTACGAAGAAAAAAGTGAAGAAGAGCAAACTGAAGAAAACAAAAAATCATTATCTGATGTTGTTTCAGAAGCCGCTTGGGAAGCAATTGAAAAAGGTTTATTCGGCAACGAAGAAACCAAAAAACAAATTGGAGACTATGCTGGTTATGTCGGTCAATACGGCATGATTGTTGAATATGTTTTTATTGGAATGTGGGGTTTACTTGCCTTATTTAGCCTAATCAAAATCTTCTCTAAGAAGAAACCTTACGTCTACATGGGATTTTTCTGGTGGTTTGCTATCGTACTTTTTGGTATAATAGAAGTAGTCTTTGGAGCGTTATTATTTATTAAACCAATCCTTGACGTAGCCAAAGGTGCCGTTGCTATTCCAGCTGCCATTGCTGGACTTGACTTCTCAATGTATTCAAGCCTATCAATCACCTGGATTTGCAACACAGTCTTATTCTTCTTCTCAATTGCTTATGCAATTATTGGTCACAAAGTGAAAGTGAACTATAAAGCAGAAAAGCGTGCTGCTAAAGCCGCAGCTAAAGCCGCAGCGGCAAAATAATCGGAGGAAAAAAGCTCAATGAATCAATCATTAAAAAAAGTCGCGGAAAAACTCTCAAACTTTAAACTTTTAGCTCGAATCATGATGATTTTAGCTTCAACAATTGTTGTTGTTTGTGTTGCCGCCTTTGTTGCATTCCAATTTAGTCGTGGTGTCGATCCAGAAACATCTGCTCGAGTTACCGCCTTTGGCGCATTAAAAGAAAATCGTCAACTAATTGGAATGTTCTTCTTCTTTGTTTTAACAGCAACTCTTATTATTGCAATTGTCGTTGCTTACCAAAGTAAAGATTATGCTTTCCCAAAAACAAAAATGGCTCCTAACAAAACAATTCCTGTTTTATTAGTTGTTGATGCTATTTTATGTCTTGTTGCTGCGATTTTTGCCATCTTAGCAGTGGTCTTAGATGTTCCAGTTGGAGATTCCAACATTCCTGCAACAGGAATTGCTTGGGCATGGTACTTAATTGCTGTCTTATTCTTCCTTGAAGCAGGTTGTAATGCTTGTATGTTATTCCCAATTTTATATTCCCATTACTACATGCCAAAACTCGAAGAAGATAAGAAAGAATAATTATTGTTTATTATTTATAATAAAAGATGCATCGTCCGATGCATCTTTTAGTTTCTTTTTATTCTCCAATAATGTGACCTAATCGAATGAATGTGGCACCTTCTTCGATAGCAATCTTATAATCGTGCGACATACCCATTGAGAGTTCTGGAAGCTTGATATTGAATTTCTTTTCTAGTTCGTCGCGTAATAAACGTAACTGAGCAAATTGGTGGTGAAGGCTTTCTTCATTTGATCCATCAACAGCCATCATCATTAAACCAATTAATTTAATCTTTTTATATTGAAGAACTTGTTTGATAAAGTCTTCTATTTGATCAACTTTGACTCCATTTTTATTTTCTTCTTCATTGATACTAACTTCGATAAATGTTGGCAATTCTTTTTCACGAACTTCATCAATCATTTTGGCTAATTCAAGCGAATCTAACGAATGAAGATAATCAATTTTATTCAGGACTTTTTTCGCCTTGTTTCTTTGTAAATGGCCAATAAAATGCCAGGTCACATTTTGGCCTTTGAAATATTCATATTTTGGTAAAAATGAGTCGACTCGATTCTCACCAAAATTAGAAATATTGTGTTCAAGTAGAGTTGTTAAGTCATTCACATCGTAATACTTAGTTGCAACGACTAAATGTACGTGATTTGGTATGGTTTTTTTGAAATTTTCAATGTCTTTTCTGATCATAATCTTATTTTATAACGGAAATAAAAAAAGTGTTAATTTTGTGGATATATTTTTTAAGAAACATAAAAATATCCAAGAATTGCTGGTGATTTTTAATTTTGATCAAAATTGAGTATTTAAGCGCATACAAATATAGTTTGATTTTTGTTCTTTATAATAATAAAATACAAGCAGGAAAGGAGATTATCTATGAAAGCATTACATGTTTGGGAACGTATTTTCCATTATGTGAAGATTTGGCTCTTCGTTCTTGCCGTTGTCTTCATCGCACTCGGTGTTTTCCAATCCAGCTCATTACTCGTTTTTGATGGTGAAGCTATTGACTACGCTGTTGTCGAAGATCTCACTGGTTTAAGTGGAGCTGATGCCGTTGCTTATGCCTTTACAACCCTTGCTGGTGGTATGGCTGCTTTCTCATTATTCTTAATTGCTGGTGCTGGTGTTTGCTGGGCTCTTGAACACGTCTTCAAAGAAATTCAAGCTATTCGCCGCCGTGATTCAGCTAAATGCTGTGAATGCTGCAAAGAAGATGAAGGAGATGCTCAAGTTGAAAAGATCATGAAGTGGAAAGATTTCTACAATGAAGGAATCATCACCGAAAGAGAATTCATCCAAAAACGCAACGAAATCCTTGGTCTTCATAAATAATTTCACAAATTAATTTGTATTAAGAACCGCATTCGCAAGAGTGCGGTTTTTAATATACATTTGTCTTTATGCGCATATACGTATATAATAAATGCAAAGTTAATACTTTTTGTTTAATCAAAAGTATTAAAGGAGGACATTATGATTAAAGTCGTTCCTGTTGAAACGAAAAAACAACAACGCGAATTTGTTAATTTTCCATTAAAACTTTATCCAAAGAAATCTCTATATGTTCCAGCTCTTTATGGCGATGAACTTAAAATATTTACCGATAAATGTAGTTATTCTGATGTCGCGACCCACAAATGCTTTTTAGCGTATAAAGATGGCAAAATCGCTGGCAGAATCCAAATAATTATTCAACATCAATATAATGAAATCCATCATGAAAAACGTGCACGTTTCTCACGTATACATTTCATTAATGATTTAGAAGTTGTTAAAGCTTTATTTGATGCTGGAGAAAAGTGGGCTCTTGAACAAGGCATGGACACAATGTGTGGTCCATTAAACTTCTCCGACTTAGAAAGAGAAGGACTTCTTGTTTGGGGATTTGATCAACCAGGATGCTTCGAAGAAGAATATAACTACGATTATTATGAAGATCTCATCACAAAATGTGGTTATGAAACCGAAGTTGAATGGGTTGAAGCACAAATCAGAAATTCAAAAGATCCAGCAATTGCTCCAAAAATCAAACGCATTTCCGACCATGTGATGAAAGTAAACAATCTTCATTTCGTTGATATTAATTGTTCAAGAACAAAATATATTAACAAAGTTAAAGAAGGTTTCTTTGCGACACTTGATGAAACATACAAAAACATCTATGGAACTGTTCCATTCACCCAAAAGATGAAAGATAGCTTAGAGGCACAATTTAAGCTCCTCATCAACAATAAATATTTACCTGTTTTAGTTGATGAAAACGAAAAAGTTGTTGGATTTGCCTTTGTTATTCCATCGATTCAAGATGCTGTGAGAAAATCTCGTGGACATTTAACTCCTCTAGGAATCTTACGTATCTTAAAAGCAGTTCGTAAACCTCGCGTTGTCGATTTTGCTTTAATTGGTGTTGTTCCAGAATACCAAGCTAAAGGTGTTAGCGCAGTTTTCTTAAATAAGCTTATTGAAATGCTTGGTAGTGGCGAAGTTGATTATGGAGAAACTCTTCTTAATCTCACGACAAACCACCAAGTTTTATCCCAGTGGCAATATTTCGACCGCTTTGAAAATAAACGCCGTCGTTGCTATATCAAATCAATTAAATAATTTATTTATAAATTAGGAAGGATTAAAAATGATCAAAATATTTGTTGACTCCGATTGTGATTTTACTCTTGAAGATGCCAAAAAATATGATTTAGGCATGATTCCAATGCCATATGAATGGGAAGGAAAACATGTTCAACCTTATTTAGATTGGGAAACATTTGATTTCCATCCATTTTATGAAAAACTTCGTAGTGGAGTAGTTCCACCAACAAGTGCTGTTAACCCAGAAGAATACATCGCTTTCTTTGAACCAACTTTAAAAGAAGGTAAAGACATTCTTTATATTTCATTTTCAAACGCTTTAAGTTCAACATTTAACTTCTTAAGGCTAGCCAAAGAAGAACTTTTAGAAAAATATCCAGATCGTTTTATTGAAGTCATTGATACCAAAGGTATCACTGGTTTGTCATATTCTATTGGATTAGACATTATTGAATACGTTCAAAGTGGTGAACATTCTTTAGAAGAAATCAAAGCATATGCGAAAGACGTTGTTGACCACACAGCATGCTATTTTTATGCTGATAACTTAAAATTCTTTGGTAAAAGTGGTCGTGTGAGTGGCTTTGCGGCATTGATGGGTGGGATTATTGGTATTAAACCAATTATTTATCTTGATGATGAAGGACGAATGGTCACTTTTGAAAAAGCTCGAGGAAGACAAAAAGCGATTGATCGATTAGTTGAAATCGTTGAAAATCTTCAAGACCATATTGAAGATCATCGTGTCATTATTACCCACACTGACTTCCCAGAAGGTGCAGAAATTTTGAAACAAAAACTCATCGAAAAATTCGGTGATAAACTTCAGTTTGAAACCCGTTATGTTAACCCAACAAACGGATGTCACGCTGGTCCAGATTGCGTTTCTGTGACATTCCACGCTAAACATCGTTAATCTTTTAGATTAAATTAATCATTATAAAAGTGTCTTTAAAGGCACTTTTATTTTATTTCTTGATTATCCACCCACGCGTATATATAATTAAACGCGCAAAAGGAGGTAAAAAAATGGAAAAAGTAAATATTATTCTACTTGCTTGTGTCTTACTCATTGCTGCCATCACAATTGGTTATGTTTTCTTGATCTATCACAAAATCAAACGAATCAAAGTTGTGAATGCTAATGTTGCTAATAACGCCGAATATATTCGTAGCGGTGCGATTACATTCTTAAAGCGTGAGTTTAAGATTATTGTTCCTTTCATTTTGATTATTGCTGTTGTTTTTATTGGCTTAGGATTTATTCCAGCATTTAAACAAGCTGAAGGAGTTGGCTGGGAAAGTGCCATCTGCTTTATCGTTGGTGCTGCATTTAGTGCTTTAGCTGGTTTAGTTGGTATGCTTAGCGCAACTAACGCTAACTCAAGAACCGCTGATGCTGCTAATGAAGCTGGATTACCACGTGCATTGCACGTTGCTTTTTCTGGCGGAGCTGTCCTCGGCTTATGTGTTGTCGGTTTTGGCTTGATTGGCTTAACTGGATTATTCTTTGCTGCCTATGGCATTATAAATGCCACTAACGGCGGAAACTCCATTGATGCTGTCTTAGAAGCTAGCCACATTATTACTGGTTATGGATTAGGCTGCTCAATGGTTGCTTTATTTGGCCGTGTCGGTGGTGGAATTTACACCAAATGTGCTGACGTTGGTGCTGATATCGTTGGAAAAATCGAAGCTGATATTGATGAAGATGATGCTCGTAACCCAGCAACAATTGCTGATAACGTTGGAGATAACGTTGGTGATATTGCTGGTATGTCTAGTGACTTATGCGAATCTTATGTTGGTTCCATTGTCTCCGCAATGACATTAGCGACTGTCTTCTTACAACAAAGTAAACTTAATTTAGATGTACGTTTAGTCATCTTCCCGCTTGCTTTAGCAGGTTTAGGCATTGTCGCCTCAATCATTTCTGTCTTAATCATTAGATTAAGAGAGTGGAAAGATCCACAAAAAACACTCGACATTGCAACTTATATTGCTGTTGGTATTGTCGTTGTTGCCGCAACATTCTTATCACTCTTCTATCTCAAAGATGGATCAGGCTTTATGAATGTTGAAGGCCACGCTGCTCCATGGGCAATTGGTGCTGTTGCTGCTGGTCTTGCTTGTGGTATCGCTGTTGGTAAAATTGCTGAAATTTATACTTCAAGTGATTACAAAACAGTTAAAAATATCGCTAAAGAAAGTGAAACTGGTCATGCGACAAACATTATCTCTGGCTTTGCCAGTGGTATGAAATCAACATGTGCCACGATGATTGCTTTAGCTCTTGGCGTGATTGTCGCCTACTTCTGCTTTGGTATCTATGGTATTGGTTTAGCTGCTGTTGGAATGCTTTCTACAGCTGGTATTACCATTTCCGTTGATGGATATGGACCAATTAGTGATAACGCTGGTGGGCTTGCTCAAATGAGCGGACTTCGCCCAGAAGTTAGAGAAATTACTGACCATCTTGATGCTGTTGGAAATACCACAGCGGCAGTTGGTAAAGGTTTCTGCACTGGTTCAGCAACATTTACTGCTTTAGCTCTTGTCTTGTCCTTTGGACAAGTCAGTGGATTAATTGAAGACATTACTGCTTCAAATACATCCACAATGATGAGTGTTGATGTTACTCCATTTGTCATCGGTATTTTAATCGGCGCAATGATTCCATTCTTATTCTCAAGCTTAGTGATTAACTCCGTTGGAAAAGCCGCGAATAAGATGGTTCTTGAAATTCGTCAACAATTTAAAGAACATCCTGGAATTTTAGCAGGAACTGAAAAACCAGATTATAACAGATGTATTGATATTGCGACACGTGCATCTCTGAAAGAGATGATTGTTCCAGGTGTTGTCGCTGTTGTTACGCCAATTCTCATTGGTGTCCTTCTTGGAAAAGAAGGCTTAGGTGCTCTTCTAATCGGTGCTTTAGCTTCCTCAGTGATGCTGGCGATCTTTATGGCGAACGCTGGTGGTGCTTGGGATAACGCGAAAAAATATATCGAACAAATCGGTAAAAAAGGAACAGATGCTCACCACGCTGCTGTTACCGGAGATACAGTCGGTGATCCACTAAAAGACACTGCTGGTCCAACAATGGATATTCTCATTAAATTAATGAGTGTTATTGCCTTAATTATGGCACCAATGCTCAGAAGTGGTTTCTCACTTTGGAATATCATTGTGAATCTCTAATTAATTAACCAATTAATAAATAACTTAAATCGCACGTACACATGTGCGATTTTTGTTATATAATTAGGCGATGAACAAAATCGAAGAGCTTTACGAAAACAAAAACTTTGATTTATTAATCAAACTTGTTGGAGATTCAAGTGATCCAAAAGAACGTTTTTTAGTTCTTTCTTCTCTTGTTATCCAAGGCAAAAGAAAAGAAGCTCTTGATGAGATTGATAAGTACCAAGCGATTCTAGAAACTTCTCATCCTTTTCAGCTAATGAAAATGCACTTCGAACTGCTCTTAAGTGAGAAACTTTTTGACGAAGCTAGAATCAAATTAAGACACTACGAAAATCTTCCTTATATTTCCCAAGAAGTGGAAGAATTTTTACGTGATATGAAGGTCAGAATTGAAGACGAATCGCATGCCAAAAAAGGCTCGACTTTAATCCCACTTGATGAAGTCTATGAAACACTCGAAACTGGAACAAATCAAAACGAAATTGCGCAAGCAATTTTTTCACTTAAAAACTATAACATCAATCTATTGATTGATAGTCTTAGAATTTTTCTCAAAAGAAAAGACGTCCATCCAAATTTTAGAACGTATGTTTTAATTTATCTAGTTGACCAAAAATATGATTCCGAAATTGACTTTCTTTTAAATGAAAAAATTCTCCGAGTGAATCCATCTAAAATTGAGCCTCCGTTTATGCACCAAGATTTTAATGAAGTGTGTCGACAAATCACTCTTTTTGCCAATGGAGATACCTCAATCACTGAAACCGCTCTACATTTATTTAATTGCTACATTTTAGACACTTATCCAAGTGATATTTATCGTGATGGAATTATCGAACTTGCCCAAGCTTTTGTTTATATTGCTTTAACCTATTTAAACCAAAAACCATCATTTAATTCGCCACTCGCTAAAAAGATCCAAGAGATCATCGAAAATACTCCAACAATTAAACTTTAAAAATCTTCTTATCTTTCTATTTGCATTAGAGGGTATATTTTAATATACTCTTTAATGCTTATTGAAAAGGAGATACTTATGAAAAGAGTCGTCAATAAATTAGAAAACTCCAAAGTCGAAGTCGTTTGTGATGTCGATGAACTCACTTGGAAAGATGCCCAAGAAAAGGCTTTCCAAAAATTAGCAAGTGAGCTCGAAGTCAAAGGTTTCCGAAAAGGAAAAGCCCCAGAAAGCATCGCTCGTAAACACATTGACTTAGGTAAAATCTTTAACGAAGCAATTAACTTAATGCTCCAACCAGCATATGAAGAAGTCCTTCGTGAAGAAAAATTACAACCATTTGCTCGTCCAAGTGTTGATGTAACAAAAGTCAGCGATACTGAACTTCAACTCAAGTTTGTGATCGTTCTTGCACCAGAAGTTAAACTTGGTCAATACAAAGGTTTAAACATTGAAAAAGCAAAAGTTTCTGTTTCTCAAAAAGAAGTCCAAGAAGCAATTGATCGTTTAGTTTCTACTAACGCTAGCTTAGTCGTCACCGAAGAAGCTGCTAAAGTAGGCGATACCGTTGTCATGGACTTTGTTGGAAAAGTTGATGGAAAAGAATTTGATGGTGGAAAAGCTGAAAACTATTCTTTAGAACTCGGTTCACACCAATTTATTCCAGGATTTGAAGAACAACTTGTTGGTCATAAGAGTGGTGAAGTTGTTGAAGTTAATGTCAAATTCCCAGAACAATATGTTCCAGAACTTGCTGGCAAAGATGCAACATTTACCTGCACACTTCACGAAGTGAAACAAAAAGTTCTTCCAGAATTAAACGAAGAACTCATTAAAGATTTAAATATTCCTGAAGTTAAAGACGTCGAAGGATTAAAAGCCTACGAAAAGGAACAAATTAAATCACAAAAAGAGCAAGAAGCGACAAATGAAGTCTTAAATAAGATTATTGAAAAAGTTGCTAGCGAAGCAACAATTGAACTTGCTCACGAAATGATCGATGACGAAGTCGAAGGCATGAGAAAGAATCTTGAACAACAAATTCAATCTCGTGGAATGACCTTAGAACAATATTTACAAATCACCGGTCAAAAAGAAGAAGATTTATCCAAGAAGATGCATGAAGATGCTGAAAAGAATCTCCGCGCCATCTTAGTCATGGAACAAATCGCCAAAGAAGAAAATATTACAGTTGATGAAAAAGATATCGACTTTGAAATGGCAAAAATCGCTGATCAATACCACATGGAACTTGACAAAGTGAAAGAAATCCTTGGTAAAGATCTCCCACGTTTCTCTGCCGAAATCCGTCAACGTCGTATTACTGATTTCTTACTCAAAGAAAACGTTGCTAAGTAATTTATTACTTAACTAACTAAAAAAGGAAAGGAGTAGTTTATGGCTGAAAATAATAATAAAACGAAATTTACATTACCATTACTCATCACGAAAGCTTATACCCTTTTCCCAGGCATGCATGATGAAAAAATTAATGCCGGAAGAGACTTCTCCATCAAAGCGATTCAAGCAAGCCGCGATAAAGAATCGTCTCTTTTAGTTGTTGTTTCCCAAATTAACGATAAAATCGAAACCCCAACAATTAAAGATTTATATCGTATCGGCACATTGTGCCGTATCACAACTTATACTGACATGAAAACTTATGTCAGTGTCCGCATTAATTCATCAGTTCGTGTCAAAGTAAACAATATCTCATTTGACCAATCTGGATATTATGTTGCTGATGTTGAAGTTCTCCAAGACATCGAAGGTGATCAACAAAATGTGATTTCTTTAGTCAAAGAGATTACGTCGATGTTACCAAAAGTGTCTCGCGTAGCTGGAGCTATTCCAAGAAGTGTTTACACTTCTTTATCTAGTCAAGGCATGAATGCTGGGGAACTTGCTGATGCCTTAGCACCTTATTTATTCTTAACCGAAGAAGGTCGCCAAAAAATCTTAGAAGCGGTGAACGTTGAAGAACGTTTATCTTTAGTTGCTGCTTCCTTAAAAGAATCTTTAGTGGAAGCTAAAGTTGACGCTGATATCACTCGTGAAGTCAGCGCTCAAACTGAAAAACAACAAAAAGATTACATCCTTCGTGAAAAGATGAAGGCGATTAAAAAAGAACTCGGTGAAGATCCAGAAAGCGCTAATGATGAAGATAACATCTTAAAACGCTTAGAAGAAAATCCATATCCAGAACACGTTAAAACAAAAGTTAAACAAGAACTCAAACGTTATCAAATGATGCCTCAAGCATCACTTGAATCTTCTTTAATCATGTCGTACATCCAAACTTTAATGGATGTGCCTTGGTATCAAGAAACCGAAGACAACAATGATTTAAAGATTGTTCAAAAGATTTTAGACGAAGACCATTTCGGTCTAGATAAAGTCAAAAAACGTATTCTTGAATATTTAGCTGTTAAACAAAAAACAAACAGTCTTAAAGCCCCAATTTTATGCTTCTATGGACCTCCAGGCTGCGGTAAGACTTCCTTAGGGAAGTCAATCGCTCGTGCATTAGGAAGAAAATTCTTTAAAGCATCTCTTGGCGGCATTTCTGATGAAGCCGAAATTAGAGGCCATCGACGTACATATGTTGGCAGTATGCCAGGACGAATTATTTCTGGTATGAAGCGTGTTGGTGTTATTAACCCAGTTTTCCTTCTTGATGAAGTTGATAAACTCGGTTCCTCTTATAAAGGCGATCCAGCTAGCGCCATGCTCGAAGTTTTAGATCCAGAACAAAACTTTGCCTTCAATGATAATTATCTTGAAGAACCTTACGATTTAAGCAAAGTTTTGTTTATTGCGACGGCAAACTATCTCGAAAACGTTCCAGCTCCTCTTCGTGATCGTCTAGAACTTATCGAAGTGAATTCTTATACTGAACTAGAAAAGATTCAAATCGCGAAAAAATTCTTATTTAAGAAACAATGCGAAGCAAATGGTTTAACAAATAAACAAATTTCTTTCTCAGATGCTGCTTATCGAACCATTATCCAAGAATACACTCGTGAAGCTGGTGTTCGTGAACTTGAACGTTTAATCGGTTCAATTTGTCGAAAAGTAGTTGTTGATTTGTTAACAAATCACGTTACTGAAAAAATTAACATTACTCCAGAAAAAGTTCACCAATATTTAGGAACTCCAATCTTTGAGAATTCAAAGAAAGAAGAAAATGCTCAAGTTGGTGTTGTTACTGGACTTGCCTACACTCAATTTGGTGGAGATATTCTTCCAATTGAAGTGAATTATTTCCCAGGAAAAGGTAGTTTAATTCTGACTGGAAAACTTGGTGATGTGATGAAAGAAAGTGCGACGATTGCTCTTGACTATGTTCGAGCAAACGCCAGCAAATACTCGATTGATTCGAAAGTATTTAGCGAAAGCGATTTTCACATTCACTTCCCAGAAGGTGCTGTACCAAAAGATGGTCCAAGCGCCGGAGTGGCGATTACAACGGCAATTATTTCCTGCTTAACTAATCGACCAGTTGATAATAACGTGGCGATGACTGGCGAAGTTACACTTCGAGGCCAAGCCTTACCAATTGGTGGACTTAGAGAAAAATCTCTTGCTGCTCTTCGTAGCGGAATTAAAACAATTATTGTTCCAAAGGAGAACAAAAAAGCGGTGGATGAACTTCCAAAAGAAGTTATCGATAACTTAAACATTGTCTACATGAAAAATGTTGACGATGCTGTTAACGTCGCGATTTTAAAATAAGATGATTGATTTCCGACGTGTTGAATTTGTTAAATCGGCTCCAAAACTAGCTGATAAACCAGAAAAAAATCTCCCAGAGATTCTTTTCGTTGGTAAATCAAACGTCGGAAAATCATCATTAATTAACGCTTTAGTTGAACGTAAAAACCTGGCTTACACCTCATCTAAGCCAGGTTTTACTAAACTACTCAATTATTATATAATTGATGACAAATTTTATTTAGTTGACGCCCCAGGTTACGGTTATACCGCTAGTGGAAGTCGAGATCTGAGTTCATTCGGAGAGATGATGGAAGATTATTTTAATAATCCATCTTTAAAATTAATTGTCTTTCTTGTTGATTCTAGACACAAACTCTCCAAAGATGATGAAGATTTCTATTCTTTCTTAAAAGAAAACAATCTTCCTTATGTTCTTGTGAACACAAAAATTGATAAATTAAACCAAAAAGAAACTTCACTTCTTAGAAAAAGAATGAAGAACGAAGTTAAAGAAGAAAATTATCTTGAAGTTTCTTCTTTGAAGAAAGAGAGTGTTGACAAGCTCCGTGCTTACATTTCTCAAATGATTCAAAAGTAAACGAATCAATCATCTAAAAGAATATTACATTGTTTCTAAACAATGATTTGATATAATTAAGACGTCGTTGACCAAGAGGTTAATTAGAATTCTTTCTTGAGAGAGAAGTTGTCTGGTGAAAAACTTCGAAAGAACTAATTATTGTCGCTTGTGAGACTGAATGGGAACATTCCGCAGTTCTGCGATAAAGACTAATGAAGTGCTATAACTAAGTTATAGAATTAAGGTGGTACCACGTGAGAGCGTCCTTAGATGGAACGCTTTTTTATTTTATTAAGGAGGACAAGCAATGCTAGATAAACGCTATGATCCAAAAAAAGTTGAACAAGGAAAATATGAATTTTGGAAATCAAAAGGCTATTTTACCGCTGGAGATAAAACAAAATCACCATTTTCAATGGTTATCCCACCTCCAAACGTCACGGGTAAACTCCATTTAGGTCACGCTTGGAATACGACGATTCAAGACATTACAGCTCGATATAAAAAACTCAAAGGTTATGATGTCCTTTGGCTCCCTGGCATGGACCATGCTGGCATTGCTACGCAAGCCAAAGTCGAAGAAAAACTTCGTCATGAAGGTTTATCTCGATATGATTTAGGAAGAGAAAAATTCTTAGAAAAAGCTTGGGAATGGAAACATGAATACGCAAAAAACATTCATGAACAATGGGCTAAAATGGGTTTAATGCTTGATTATAGCCGTGAAAGATTCACTCTTGATGAAAATCTTTCTCGTGCTGTTCGTCACGTTTTTAAAAAGCTCTACGATAAAGGATTAATTTATCGTGGTGAACGCATTATTAACTATGACCCAGAACTTAAAACTGCATTAAGCAACATCGAAGTTGAATATTTCGATGATCCAGGAAAATTCTATTATTTTAAATATCCAATCGTTGGTTCAAAAGAATATTTAACTGTTGCAACGACTCGTCCAGAAACAATGTTTGGTGATGTGGCGGTTTTCGTGAACCCAAATGACAAACGTTACAAACATTTAATTGGTCAAAAAGTGATTAATCCAGCCAATAAAGAAGAACTTCCAATTATGGCGGATGAATATGTTGATATTGAATTTGGTACTGGTGCGATGAAATGTACACCAGCCCACGATCCAAATGACTTCGCTTTAAGCGAAAAATATCATTTAGCTCGTCCGAAATGTATGGATTTAGATGCTAAAATGAGCGATATTTGCGGAAAATACAATGGAATGGACCGCTATGAATGTCGTGATGCTTTAGTTAAACAAATTGAAGCAGATGGACGTCTCATTAAAATTGAAGATATTGTTCACCAAGTTGGACATTCCGAAAGAAGTCATACTGTCGTCGAACCAATGTTGTTAAAACAATGGTTTGTCAAAATGCGTCCTCTTGCTGACCAAGCTTTAAAAAAGTCTGATGTGAACTTTGTTCCAGCTCGATTTGATCACACCTTCCGTCAGTGGATGGAAAATGTTGATGACTGGTGTATTTCACGTCAACTTTGGTGGGGACACAGAATTCCTGCTTATTATAATAAGCAAACTGGTGAAATCTTAGTTTCTGAAGAAGAAATTAATGATCCAAATTATGTCCAAGATGAAGATGTCTTAGACACATGGTTCTCGAGTGCTTTATGGCCATTTGCTACTTTAGGTTGGCCAGAAGAAACGGAAGATTATAAACGTTATTTCCCAAATAGTTTATTAACAACAGCCTATGACATTATCTTCTTCTGGGTTTCCAGAATGATCTTCGATTCTTTAGAATTCACAAAAGAATCTCCATTTAAAGATTGTCTCATTCACGGATTAATCCGTGACTCTAAAGGAAGAAAGATGTCGAAGTCTTTAGGAAATGGAATTGATCCAATCGACGTGATTAATAAATATGGAGTCGACGCACTAAGATACTTCTTAACAACTGGTTCTGCACCAGGACAAGACATTCGTTATATTGATGAAAAAGTTGCTAGTGCATCAAACTATTTAAATAAAATTTGGAACTCGACTCGCTATGTTTTAGAGTCACTTGGAGAGAACTTTAAAGAAGTTCAATATGACTTTACTAAGCTTGCTCCAATGGAACAACATATTTTGATGAAATTACATCAAACAATTAAAGCGGTGGATTCATATATGAACAAGTATGAATATTCGATGGCATCGAACTATTTATACAATTTTGTTTATGATGATTTCTGTTCAAATTACCTTGAAATGTCCAAAGTTACATTACAAGGAAATGATGCCAATTATCAACAAATTGTTCGCACAATTCTCGTTGAAATTGTTCGTTCGATTATCATCATGATTTACCCATTTGCTCCATTTATTGCAGAAGAACTTTATCTTGCTCTTCCAACTCATAAAGAATCGATTATGCTCGAAACTTATCCGGAAGCAAAAGAATTTAAAGCGGATGTTCATGAAGTTGATTTATTAATTAAGATGATCGGTGAAATTCGTAATTATAAAGTCACGAATAAACTTGCGCCAAATTACGCTTTAAAACTTGTCATTGAAAGTAAAAAGAAACCATTTGATGGTTTTGAAAACTATTTAAAACGATTTACATTCGCTAAAGAAATTCAATTTACTTCTTCTCCAATTCTAGAAGGAATGAAATACGCTTATGGAGAGATGACTCTTTATATTGTGGATGATATTTCCAAAGAAGAATTAGCTGAAAAACGCGCCCGCGATATTGCTTTCTTAGAAAGTGAAATCAAACGTTGCGAAGGAATGTTATCAAATAAAAACTTTATTGAACGAGCTCCAAAAGAAAAAGTTGAGCTTGAAAGACATAAACTAGAAGAATTTAAGAAGCGTCTTAGTGACCTTCTCTAATCTCAAAAGTGTCCCATTTTAACAAGAGAGGTTCGCCTCTCTTTTAAATTTTTTAAAAAATTTTACTTTGTAAAATATTTTAAGAAAAATCGTTTGACCACTTTTTCCTTTTTTATGCGCATTAAGTAAGTGTAAGGGGGAAAAGCATATGGTGAAAATTATCATTGGAATTGTCGCCTTAACTGTTGTTGGAATCTTGGTCTTTAAAGCCATTGATCCGAAACAAGAAACAGCTGGCGGGAACGCTCCAACAGCGTTAGTCGACGATTCTAAAACAATTTCTTGCCGAATATCAGGCGAAATATCACGCCCAGGCACCTATAAGTGCGACATTAATTCAACATTAGGCGATCTAATCCAAATTGCTTCTGGGGAAACAAGCAATGCTGATGGACTAGCCTATGACACGACTTATGTCTTACAACAGGGTCTCGAGTTCTATATTGCGCCAAAATATAAGGCAGATAGCATTTGTGCGACCGATCCAATCGTAAAATTCAACGTGAATACGGCCTCAGAAGAGGAAATTCGTGAAATTAGTGGTGTTGGCAGCGCAATTGCAAAAGCAATCGTGAATTACCGTGTTTCAGGAAACTCTTTTAAACGTATTGAAGACATTAAAAATGTCTCTGGAATCGGTAATGCCACATTTGAGAAGCTGAAAAATATCATCCGTTTAAGAGACGAATGACGATATTTTTTAGTCTCATCTCACTAATCTTAGGTCTTCATTTTTTAAAAGACGATCTCTTCGTTAGCATTGTGCTAACATTGCTCTTTGTCATCTTCATCATCTACCGGTTTAAATGGAAAAAGAATGTTCTTTTCATTACGTTATTTCTCTTTGGTGCACTCTTTACACATTTGCCGCGTGTTTATAACAATGAGGAAAACATCTACAGTGGAGTTATTATTTCTGCAAAAGAGAATTATTTTCTACTTTATAGTCATGGTGAGCGTTTTTATGTCTCTTCTAAAGACAATGGTTGCGAAATCGGTGACTTTGTGAGTGTTCATGGAGAAGTATCCAACGTTTGGATGGCTACTTATGAATCACAGTTTGATTTTAATTCTTATTTAAAGAATAAAGGCGTTCAACGGCAGATTAATTCATTTTCAATCAAGCCTACCTTTCAAAACCCTATCCGCCTTAAAAGATTTAAACTCTCTATCATTAAAGATTTAAATCTGAACGCCGCTCCACTTGTCGAGGCTCTATTGTTTAATACAAAAGATTATCAAAGCAATGTTGTTTCAATTGCTGACACAATCAATTTAATATTTCTTTTGTCAACTGCAGGCATATATTTCTCGTTTTTTATTCGTACATTGAAGAGATTAATCTATTTAAAACTTGAGGAACGTGAATCCCATTTTTTGTCCTTACTTATTGTTTCACCTTATGTCTTGTTCTCCTTTCCCAAGGTAGGTGTCCTACGTGTCTTCCTAGTAAATTTATTAGGAGCATCCAAAAAAGAAGGAAATAGCGATAAAAAATCATCCTTCCTAACACGTTTATCGCTCGCTCATCTTCTTTTATTAATCATTAATCCTTATTGGGCTTTTGATTCCGGATTTCTATTAGGTTTGTTCCTAACGACTTCGCTATACTTCTTTCGAATTTCTTATCGAACAAAAATCTCATTCAAATCCAAAATGGTCACACCTACCTTGGTCTTCCTATTTGTTCAACCTTTGTTTGTCCTAGGAAGCGGATCGTTCCATTTATTTACCTATTTTGAACAAATCATTTTTATTCCGCTAATTGAGACATTTATCATCCTTTCTATATTGTTCATGATAGGCATTCCACTTGGAAACGTGATTAACTTTCTTGGAAATTTCATTTATGAAACATTCAAAATGTTTGAACAAATAGACCTGAAGATTCCTTTAGCTGGTTATACTTCAGTCTTTATTCCTGTCTTTTATCTATTGTTCATGATTGGAATTTATTTATTTGAATCTCAAAGATTTAAACACTTAAAGTACTGTTGTATAACCGCTATTGGAATGTTGTTAATTGGTTTAGTTCCAATTCAACCTCTAATTAGTAGTGGAGTTTATTTTATTAATGTTGGTCAAGGTGATTCGATTGTGATTCAAGATCACTTTCATGCGGTAATGATTGATACTGGAGGAAATATCAGCTTTGATATGGCACAAAAAACACTCATTCCTTTCTTAAATAAGAAACATATTTATCATCTAGACGCTTTAATTACAACGCACGATGACTTTGATCATTACGGAGCAAAAGATTCTTTGCTCAAACATTTCATAGTCCGAAATTATCTGACTCAAAAAGAAGATTTTCCTTATCAAATTGGGAACATTAGCTTAGTTAATCTAAATGTCTATGACGCAGAGCAAGATAACGACAATTCTCTTGTTCTTTATTCTAATTTTTATGGAAAGAAATATCTTTTTACAGGCGACGCTCCAAAAAGTATTGAAACAAAAATCATTCAAAATCATCCCGAACTGACTTGTGACATCTTAAAAGTCGGTCATCATGGATCAAAAACATCAAGTGACGACTCATTTATAAAACAACTTCATCCAAAAGAAGCGATTATCTCATGTGGAAGAAATAATCGTTATGGTCATCCAAACAAGGAAGTTATCGATGTTTTAAATAAATACGACGTAAAAATACGTCGAACTGATTATGAAGGGACAATTTCTTATTTATCTTATTTTGTCTATTAGTGTATAATTTTTTCAATGAACTTCATTCTTTATGGCGAACAGTTTCCGATGATCAAAACAAGATTATCGAAGATCTTAAAAGAAAGGCTTGGAACTCCAGATAGTTTTAATGTTGTAAAGTTTGATTTAGATGAAAATGATCCTCAAGAAATTGTTGATGAAGCTTCTTTGCTTCCACTTGGTTATGAAAGAAAAGCTGTTGTTGTTGATCATTGTTCATTTTTAGGGAACGGTGGAAACAAAGAATTAAGAGAAATCTTTTCAAAATTAGTTGAAAATTCATCCGATGAAATCGACTTAATTATGATTCATCGTAGTTCAACAATTGATGATAAATTCCCTCTTGTTAAAGAAGTTAATGAACATGGACATGTCTATAATTTTGTGAATCTAAAGAAAGAAGATTGGCCAGTTTATATTAAAAAATATTTTAAAGATCACAATGTTGAGATTGAACCAAACGCGGTTTATGAATTACAAAGTCGCGTCGATGGCGATTTATATCGCTTCTTGAATGAAGCTCAAAAACTCGTTTTATATAAAGACAAAATTACTGTGGCGGATGTCGCTTTAATGGTCAATAAGCCACTTGAAGACGATGTTTTTCAAATTTCAAACGCCTTAATGCGTGGAGATAATGCGACAGCAGTTTCAATTTTTCGAGATTTACAAAAACTTGGTTCAAGAACGACTGACACATTAATTCCAATGCTTGGAACTCAATTTCGTTTTATTTCAGAAGTCCTTTTCTTAAATGATCGTGGTCTAGAAAAAGGACAAATTGCAAAGCAATTAGGCGTTTCAGAAGTTCGTGTTTCAATTGCTTTAAAGAATTCACGATATCTTTCTCGAACCATGATTGCTCATGCTTTAGACGACTTATATCAACTTGATTACAACATAAAAAGCGGCCAAGTTGACCGCTTCTATGGATTTGAATTGTTTTTAATCAATTTTCCAAATTAATTTTATTTACAAGAATTAACTAAACGTTGAAGATATGATTTTTTACGTGCAGCAGTGTTACGTGCATAAACGCCAGCTGTGACGGATTTATCGATTAATTTGCAAGCAACAACGAGTTGTTTCTTAGCAGCTTCGACATCTTTCTTTTCAACAGCAGCAACGACTTTCTTGCTTTCAGTAGCAATACGGCTACGAATTGCAACGTTGCGTTGACGGCTGCGTTCATTGGTTTCAATACGTTTAATTTGTGACTTAATTTGTGCCATTTGTTATCTCCTATCAAAGATTCGCTCATAAGTTTAGCAAACTTAACATAAACTAACAACTATTTTTTCTATGTTGTATGATTGTAAATCATTGAATATTGAATATAATGGAAAATATCTGTTTAACAAATAGTGTAAT
>DEWP01000018.1 GCA_002363735.1 Caryophanales bacterium UBA3207
TATAACGATGAAGTCGCTCACCAAATTTATGCAGGTAGTGATTTCTTCTTAATGCCATCCTTATTTGAACCATGTGGTATTGGACAAATGATTGCCCAACGTTATGGTTCTCTCCCAATTGTTCGTGAGACCGGAGGTCTCAAAGACACAATTGTTCCATTTGATGGCAAAAACGCTAAGAAAGCAACAGGCTTTAGTTTTGTTCCATTTAATGGTTTAGCACTTGGTCAACTACTTGAATTAACATGGCAACTATATGCTGACCGTGAAAAGATGAAAAAGGTTATCGCTAACGCAATGAAATTAGACCGTTCCTGGACCGTATCAGCTGAAAAATATGTTGAAGTCTATCGAAAGGCCCTTACAAAATGAGTTACGATCACAAGAAAATAGAACAAAAATGGATGAAGATCTACGAAGAAAAGAAACCTTTCTTCTGCGATGTTCATGATTTTAGTAAACCAAAATATTATTGTTTGGATATGTTTCCATATCCATCAGGACAAGGTTTACACGTTGGACACCCACTTGGTTATACCGCATCTGATGTCATTTGTCGTATGAAAAGAATGCAAGGCTTTAATGTCCTTCATCCAATGGGTTGGGATGCTTTTGGCTTACCTGCCGAACAATTCGCTATTAAAAACAATAAGCATCCATATGATTTTACAAAAAAGAATATCGACAATTTCCGTCACCAAATTAAGTCATTAGGTTTCTCCTATGACTGGAGTAAGGAAATTGCCACATGTGATCCATCTTACTACAAATGGACACAATGGATTTTTACAAAACTATATCAAAATGATTTAGCCTATGTTGCGAACATTCCAGTTAATTTCTGTCCAGAACTTGGAACCGTTTTAGCAAACGAAGAAGTTATCGATGGAAAATCTGAACGCGGTGGTTATCCAGTCATTAAGATGCCAATGCGTCAATGGGTTTTAAAAATAACAAACTATGCAGACAAGTTAATTGACGGTTTATCTACTTTAGATTGGCCAAAGTCAACTTTAGTCATGCAAAAGAACTGGATTGGTAAATCTTTAGGCGCAGAAATTACGTTTAAAGTTAAAGATAGTGATGAAAGTTTTGTTGTTTTTACAACACGTGCTGACACATTATTTGGTTGCACTTATTGCTGTTTAGCTCCAGAACATCCACTTGTTAAAAAGCTCGCAAAACCTGAGAATTTACAAGCGATTCTTGGTTATCTTGATGAAGTGAAGTCTAAATCCGATATGGAAAGAACTGAACTTAACAAAGATAAAACTGGTGTTTTTATCGGTGCTTATGCAATTAATCCAATCAACGGAAAAGAAGTGCCAATTTTTGCTGCTGATTATGTTTTATATGGTTATGGTAGTGGCGCTGTAATGGCTGTCCCTGCTCACGATCAAAGAGACTACGAATTTGCTAAGAAACACCATTTAGAGATGATTCAAGTTCTTGAAGGTGACATTTCAGAGCACGCAATGGAAGATGATGCTAAACACATCAATTCCTCTTTTGCTAACGGATTAAATATTGAAGAAGCAAAAGAAGCCATCATTTCAAAACTTGAAGAGATGGGAGCTGGTCACAAAAAAGTTAATTACAAATTACGTGACTGGATCTTCTCTAGACAACGTTATTGGGGTGAACCAATTCCTGTTATCACTTATGAAGATGGCACGATTGAAGCTTTAAGTGAAAAGGATCTTCCATTAACTTTACCTGAACTTGAAGTATATGTTCCAAGCGGAGATGGACAATCTCCTTTAGCTAATGCTAAAGATTGGGTAAATATTGTTGTGAATGGTAAGAAAGCAAAACGTGAAACAAACACCATGCCTCAATGGGCTGGTTCATGCTGGTATTACATTCGCTATCTTGACCCAAAGAACGATCAAGCAATCGCTGATCCAAAATTAATTAAACATTGGTTACCAGTTGATCTTTATATTGGTGGTGCTGAGCACGCTGTTTTGCATTTACTTTATTCACGTTTCTGGCATAAATTCCTTTATGATCAAGGTGTTGTTTATTGCAGTGAACCATACAAAAAACTATTCCATCAAGGAATGATTCTTGGAGAAAATGGTGAAAAGATGTCTAAATCGCGAGGAAACGTCGTTAACCCAGATGATGTTGTTGAAGAATATGGTGCAGACTCACTTCGTTTATTCGAAATGTTTGCTGGACCACTTGAAGAAGGTTTCTTATGGTCAACAACAGGTTTAGCTGGAGCAAGACGTTTTATCGAACGTGTTCATCGTTTATATACTGACGAAGAATTCACTAATAGATTTAGTGATGAAAATTCAAAAGAGCTTGATTTTGCATATAATGCAACAGTGAAGAAAGTCACTGAAGATTTTGAAAAATTGCAGATTAATACTGCGATTGCTCAAATGATGATTTTCATTAATGCTGTTTATAAAGCAAAATCAATTTATAAGCCATACATGATTAACTTTTTAAAAATGTTTTCATGTGTTTGTCCATTTGTCTCGGAAGAACTTTACCAATTAATGACAGGTAAAGAACTTCTAGATTATGAAAACTTCCCAACTTATGATGCTTCAAAACTTGTTTTGAATACTGTGAAGATGGCAGTTTCAGTGAATGGTAAACTTCGTGACACAATTGAAGTTGATAAAGAAATTTCTGATGATGAACTGAAGGAAAAATGTTTCTCCTTAGAAAACGTCAGACGTCAAATCGAAGGAAAAGAAATTAAAAAGGTCATTATCGTAAAAGGAAAAATCGTTAATATCGTTGCAATATAATGAAATATTCTCTTGTTGTTGATTTAGGTAACACGAGCATAAAATATGCTGTTTTTGCTGGTGAAAAATTTGTTTGTCAGACGAAAATGATTATTCATAATTTTTCAATAAAAGAAGCAAAAATTCTCATCAATAAAATGCTTAATGAAAACAAAATTGTTTCTTCAGAATTTGAAGACGCAATTCTTTTCAGTGTTGCTCCAAGTCTAAATAAATCAATTCAAAGACTTGTTGCATCGATTTTTAATTTAAAACTCAATATTTTCTCGGTCAATGATTTAAAGCAACTGCCCCAAGGTGTCCCACCAGAGATTGGTGCTGATTTATTGGCTGACATTATTGGAGGAATCTGCTTCTATAAACATCCTTTGTTAATTGTTGATTTAGGCACTGTGACTAAATTCATTTTCATTGGAAAAGATGCTCAATTAGATGGTTGTTCATTTATGCCTGGAATGGATTCTTCGTTAAAAACGATGACTCATCAAACAGAACTACTTCCAGAGCTACGTATTGAAAAGCCAAAACAAAAGATTGGTAAAAACACACTAGGCTGTATGAAGTCAGGAGTTTATTATTCAACAGTTGCTGCTTTGGATCATTTTAAAAATGTCGCAAATGAAGAATACGGTAGTCATAAAACAATCATCACTGGTGGTTACGCCGAAGTGATTAAAGATGAAATTAATGATTCTAAATATGATGAGCTTTTAACACTAAAAGGGATGAATAAAATTCGTCTCGATATAAAGGAAGGTAAATAAGATGAACTATCAAAATTTAATGAAAAAATATGAAAAAGAAATGCTCGAAAAATTAGTCGAGTTTTGTGCTATTCCTTCTGTTTATGATGAGACAACTAAAACAAAAGAAAAACCTTTTGGTGAAAATGTTGATAAAGCACTGAAATACATTGGAAATTTAGGAAAAAATCTAGGTTTTGCTGTAGATTATTGTGATGGTTATGCAACAGAATTAACAATCGGTAGTGGCGAAAAGATGATTGGAATTTTTGCGCACGCTGACGTTGTTCCAGCATCGGGAAAATGGGATCACAATCCATTTGATGCATTAATCAAAGATAACAAGATTTATTGTCGCGGATCTAGCGACGATAAAGGACCATTAATTGCCTCCCTTTATGCAACAAAAGCTCTTTATGAAGAAGGGTTAATTAAAGATTACAAAGTTCGAATTGTTGTTGGAGGAGACGAAGAACGTGGTGCTTCTTGTCTTGAATATTATTTTGATGTTCTTAAAAAAGAAGGACCTGATTACGGATTTACACCTGATTCTGATTTTCCATTAATTTATGGAGAAAAAGGAATTGCTGATTTTTATCCTGAACTCGAATTAAAGATACCAAATGTTAAATCAATCCATGGTGGTGTTGCTAGCAATGCTGTATGTGACCATGTTGAAGTAGAACTTGAAAACGTCGATGGTTTTATTGATTTCTTGAAAGAACATAATGTGAAATTTACTCTTCAAGGCAAGACGGTTATTTTTGAAGGACAATCTTGTCACGGATCAACACCTGAACTTGGCATTAATGCCGCTTTAATTTGTCTATCTTGCCTTGGCGACTATTATAAAATCCCATCTTTAAGCTTAATTGGATATAAACTTCAAGACACAAGCGGTAAAGCATTTAATTGTTATACTCACTCCGAACTTCTTGGTGATTCAACATATTGCGTTGGATTAATTAACTACGAAAATAATAAGCTAAGTTTTAGTGTGAATTTTAGATATGGAGAAACAACAAATAACCGAGAAATGATGGATAAATTTGATAAATTCTTCCTTACTAAATCCACAATGAAAGATCCGCAAAAACATCTTTTATATGATCCAAAATCTACGCTTGTTCAAACATTACTTGAAGCTTATCGAAGCGAAACAAATGATATGACTGCCCCATTAACAACTGGTGGTGGAACATATGCCAAACATGCTCAAAACACCATTGCGTTTGGAGCACTTTTCCCAGGAAGAGAATCTACGATGCATGAACCAAACGAATACATGCCTCTTGAAGACTTTTATCTTTCAGGAGTGATTTATGCTCATGCAATCGATTTATTAGGTAAAAAATTATGAGAATTCGCTACAAACAATGGGCTGTAGATTATCTAAAAGAACATCCTGAAATTGTCATTGATAAAATTGATTTTAATAATCCGTTTTTTAAGGAACATATTTATTATGAAATTGGTTCTGGAAAAGGGGAATTTATTACTGATTATGCTTTAAAGCATAAAGATTTGAATTTTCTTGCTGTCGAACGAGCACAAACAATTGCTGGCATGATGGCAAAAAGATTAGAAGAAAATGAAGTTAAAAACGTCCGTGTTTTTCCTTATGATGGCGAAGTTGTTTTTGAACAAACTCCAGAAAAGTCTGTTGACGCGATTTTTCTGAACTTTGTTGACCCTTGGCCAAAGAAGAAACATGCAAAACGTAGGCTGACTTACCATACTTTTTTAGAAGAATATTACCGTATGCTAAAACTGGGTGGAGAAATCTATTTCAAATCCGATAATGATTCATTATATGAGTTTACTTTAGAAGAGATTCCATTAACTAAATTTAAATTAGTTTTAGCAGAAGAAGATTATATTTTTGATGAAAAAAATGATGCAATGACTGGCTATGAAAGTAAATTTCGCAGTCTTGGACAAAAAATTCATCGCATTGTTTTCAAGAAGGAGTAACTATGGAACTTGAAGTTACATTAAAAGAACAAGGAAAGATTTCTCGTTTAACGAACAAAACATTTCAGTTTGATCAGAAATTAGGTGAAGGCTTTTATGCCGCAAACTATTTCTTAAAATCTCGTCAAATTGTCGAAAAATATGCACCAAATCATATTGTTACAATGCAGTTCTTTCAACGCACTGATGACGCTAAATTATGTGGTGTAGATGAAGCGATTGCATTAATTCACACTTTTGCAAAATCACCGCAAAACTTGGTTATTTATGCCTTAAATGACGGAGATATTATCCAAGCAAACGAACCTGTTTTAAAGGTAACCGGCTGTTACGAAGACTTTGGATTTTTAGAAAGTATGATTGATGGAATTCTTGCTCGTAGAACTAGTGTTTGTACAAATGTCTATTGGGTTATGAAAGAACTTAATGGAACAGATATTTTTTCTATGGCAGACCGACAAGATGATTATTTAACTCAAATTGGTGATGGTTATGCTTCTTATGTAGCTGGTATTCGCAAGGTCTCAACCGATGCCCAAGGTTACTGGTGGGGAGGAAAAGGCGTTGGAACAATGCCTCATGCTCTAATTGAACTTTGTGGTGGAGACATTATTAAAGCTAGTGACCTTTATCACAAAACTTATCCAAATGAGCAAGTTACTGCCTTAATTGATTACCACAATAATGTTGTCCATGATTCACTTATGCTCGCTCGTCACTTAGGAAAAACATTACGCGCGGTTCGAGTTGATACATCAAAATCATTAATTGACCATTATTTTGATGATAAAGATACTTCTGGATTTGATCCACACGGAGTTTGTAAAGAACTGATCTTTGCTTTAAGAAAAGCGCTTGATGATGAAGGGTTTAATCACGTCAAAATTATTGTTTCATCAAGCTTTAATAAAGAAAAAATCCGTGAATGGATTAAACTAAAAGTTCCAGTAGACACCTATGGTGTCGGAACATCATTTGTTAACAATATGACCTGTGGATTTACAGGTGATCTTGTTGAACTTGATGGGAAAGCAGAAGCTAAAGAAGGAAGAAAAAATATTCCTTCAAATCGTCTTAAAAAAGTACCTTATCCAATCTATTAATGAAAATACTTCCTTGCTAAATGTAAATTGTTTCATTTATAATGAACTTACGTAAAAGAGGAAGTTTTTTCATGGAAAATCTAAAAGATCGAGTTACCATATATGAAGTTGCTAAAGCAAGTGGTGTTTCATTAGCAACTGTTTCCCGTGTTATTAATAACCAAGGAAATGTCACAGAAGCCACTAAAGAAAAAGTTCAAAAAACTATTGCTAGATTAGGTTATAAACCATCTGGTTTAGCTCAAGCATTAGCCACAAATAAATCAACCACAATTGGTGTCGTGATTCCTTCTGCAAACTATGTTTACATTTCCTCAGTTTTAAACGGCATTACTGAAGTCGCCAAAGAAAAAGGCTTCAACCTTTCTTTATTTATTACATCACACTCTCGTGAAGACGCATTAAAACAACTGGATAAAGTGATTACATCTCACGTTGATGGAGCAATCATCTTTGATGATGAGCTTGATGAAAATGATATCGCAAAACTAAATTCATATTATGTTCCAACAATTGTGATTAATAACAAAGTTGAAGGTGAAAGAGTTGGTTGTATTGTCTTCGGATTAGAACGTAATTTCAAAGATATTTTGGAGAAAGCAATTGAAAGAAATAAGAATAAAAAGCGTCTTGTATTTCTCCATGTTCATAACTGCGGAAGACTTCTAGCAAAAGCTGAAAAAACTTTTAAAAAGGTTTGTGAAGACAATAAACAAGAGTACCGCATTCTTAATGTTGATGATTCTTATACGAGAACGTATAACGACTTTATTGGTTATTTTAAAACAAAACGTCATCAAAAGAGTTATGTCGTTGCTTATCGAGACTCTATTGCAGCTGCAATTACTAATGCAGCAACAGATTCTGGACTAAAAGTTCCAGAAGATGTTGAAGTCCTATCGATTATTGGAACAAAATATGCTAATATTACTCGACCGACTTTGTCGACAATGAATATTAACATGCAAGATGTCGGACGCCGAGCAATGTATATGCTCGTCGATCTAAGCAAAAATTCATTAGAAAACAAAGTCTATCGAATTGAACCAGAATACAAAAAACGTCAATCAACAGAGGAATAAAAAATGAAAAATATTGTCGAAGAACTCAAATGGCGCGGATTAATAAAAGACTTCTCAAACGAAGATGAAGTTCGCGAACTCTTAAACACTAAGCAAACAATTTATTGTGGATTTGACCCATCTGCATCATCGATGCACATTGGAAACTTTGTCATGATCTCGATGTTAATGAGACTCCAACAAGCCGGTCATAAAATTGTCGCTGTTGTTGGTGGAGCAACCGGAATGATTGGTGATCCAAGCGGAAAATCCAAAGAAAGAAATCTTCAAACTAAAGAAGCATTAAAAGAAAACACTGAAAAGATCCGCAAACAATTAGAACGTTTTATTGATTTAAGCGATCCTGAAAAAGGTTTAATTGTTAACAATTATGACTGGATCGGAAATATGACTGTTTTAGATTTCCTTCGTGATTATGGAAAACATTTCCCAGTAAACTACATGCTTTCTAAAGACATTGTCGCATCTAGATTACAAAGTGGCGTTTCATTTACTGAATTTTCATATATGATTCTTCAATCAATTGACTTCCTCCATTTATATCAAAAAGAAGGCGTCTCAATCCAAATCGGTGGTGGAGACCAATGGGGAAATTTAACCGCAGGTCTTGAACTGATCCGTAAAATTGAAGGAAATGAAACTAAAGTCGGATGCTTTACTGTTCCTCTTCTTCTTGATGAAAACGGTAAGAAATTTGGTAAGAGTGAAGAAGGCGCTCTTTATTTAGATGCAAACCTTGTTTCGCCTTATAAAATTTATCAATATTTCATTAACGTTTCTGATGATGATGCGGCACGTTATTTAAAGGTGTTCTCATTTAAAGAAGTTGATGAAATCAACAAGATTATCGAACAACATTATCAAAATCTTGGGCAACGTATCGCTCAAAAAGCATTAGCTTACGAAATTATTTGCTTAGTTCACGGAGAAGCAAAAGCTGAAGAATGCCGTAAAATGAGTGAAGCATTATTCTCTGGTTCAATTAGCGAACTAACAAAAGAAAATATCGAAGAACTTTTCGGAGATCTCCGTGTTGAACTTCCAAGCGGACTCCTTTTTGAAGACCTTCTTATCCAAGCTCACGCCGCAAGTAGTAAACGCGAAGCTCGCGAATTTATTAATGGAAATTCCGTCAGCATCAACGGAGTAAAATGTACGGAAATTGCTAAGGTTTTTGATAAAAATGATGCACTTTTTGGACAATACATTGTCTTAAAAAGAGGCAAGAAAAATTACTATTTAATTGATTTAAAATAGGATGAAAAAAAGTTCAGCATTATTTCTTCTTTTCCCTCTTCTATGCGCTTGCTCTGGAAGAACTCTTTCAAATGAAGAAGCATATCGAATGCTGGATAGTTTTGATACAAGTTTAGAACAAATTACAACTTTCTCTTTCTATGAAAGAAAGTCTGAAACAAAAACAACATCAACAAGAACAACTAGTCTTTATCAAATCTTTTTTGAAAAAAACTTCATTCATTCTTATACAGTCAATGAAGATGATGATGTAAGAACAAACAATACTGCGGTTGAAAACTGGGTTTTTATTCGTGACGGAATGGTTTATGAAGTCACGACAAAAGATGCTAGTGAATCTAGAAAAGGCAAAGTTTATAACGCCTACACTTATGAAAAAGATGCTTGGGAATCACGGTTAAAAACGGCATTTTTGGATATCATTAGTAATAATCAGATGTATTTATATCGATTAAAAAACCAAATCAAAACAAGCGATGATTCAACTGTTATTATTTCAAAAAGTCGCGGAGAGAAAATGCTCAACGAAAAAGTTGTGACAAAAGGTAGCGATAACAAAGTTCTAAGAACAAAGACTTATGACTTTGAAGAATCATTAATTACGAAAGTCACTGAAGTTGAATCTTACACAACTAAAACCATTCAATATCAATATAAAATAACGACTCAGGAAATCATGTATCCTGACTTCTAAAAAAAGTAAAAGAAAAAGGGAACAATGTTCCCTTTTAAGTTGCTCAAATTTGAATTACAGCAATCTGTTGTAGTATTCAATAACTTGTGCTTCGTTAATATCCATTGGAAGTTCGCTACGTTCTGGAACGCGGACGAATTCGCCAGATAATTTCTCAGCATCGACTTTGACATAACCAACAGAGGCTGGTTTGCTTTCAAGTGAAGCCTTCACAACAGCTAATTCATGTCCTTCTTTGATGGCGATTTTGTCACCAACAGAGCAAAGATATGATGGGATGTCGACTTTCTTACCATTGACAGTAACGTGTCCGTGGTTAACAAGTTGACGAGCTGCACGACGAGTTCTTGCAAAGCCCATACGATAAACTAAATTATCTAAGCGGGATTCAAGAATGCGGAAGAAGGCTAAGCCTGTAACTTCTTCACTCTTCTTAGCAAGGATGAATAAACGACGGAATTGACGTTCATTAACACCATACATTTGTTCGAGTTTTTGTTTTTCGAGCAATTGTTTGCCGTATTCAGAAGGTTTTTTCTTACGATCATTACCGTGTTGGCCTGGACCATATGGACGTTTAGCAAGTTCTTTGCCAGATTCCAAAGTGGAAAAACCAAGACGACGTGAACGTTTGTAGTCTGAACCAGTATATCTCATGATTTATGACTCCTTTCACTAAATGCATCATTTAGCTTGAGGTGTAAATTCCATGCTCCGGATGTCATCAGATTGATTTTCGGCCTTGAGCTAAGCTTACTCATCCACGATAGTTGAGACATCAGTCGAGCAGTATTTACATGCTTCAACAATGCGAGTTATATAATAAAGAAATCAAAAATCATTGTCAATATAAACTGTTCTAATATTTTTATATTAGTAGACGATTAAAATTATAATCAAGTTTAGATGGACATATTGGATTATTGTTTTTTTATAGAAAACAAGGTTCAAATATGGTAATATTCTATGCGAAAGTAGACGTTATGAGTGCTGGAATTATTGCTCTAATTATCATCTTAAGTATCTTAGCTGCCGCTGGAGCTACATTTGTAATTATTCTAATAATTAAAAGAAATAATTTAAAACATACCATCTTAGATTTAGATCGTCGTTTTCAATATCTCCACGCTCTTTTAATTGGGCAAGATGCACAATATGTTAAACGTCTTGAAATTATTTCTAGAACAAATCTTCTTTATGTTGATACACATACAAAGTTTGTTAAAAGATTTAAAGAGATTCGTGATCATCTTGATTCAACTGCCCAACGTCGAGTAAATGACATCAAAGATCTTTACTACGATCATCGTATTAAACTTGTTCGTCAAGAACTCCCACAAGTTTTAAAAACTGTTGAAGAATACGAAAAGGAAGTCAATATCTTAAATAACGACTTGTTAAAAGTCATTAAACCAGAAGAAAATTGCCGTCAATCCTCGCTTTCTTTAAAAGAACAGCTCCGTCGTATTCGCCAAGATTATTATGCCAAACAATCTGATTTAACCTTGGTTAATGATTCATTTAATGAAGTCTTTAAATATGTTGATACATTGTTCGAAGATTTTGAGTCTTATGTGGAAGCTGCTCAATATGATGAAGCAAATGCGGTGCTACCAAAAATTGAATCAATTATTAAGGAATTAGCAAAGATTTTGATTGTTATTCCAGAACTTTGCACTCTTGTTACAACTGTTATTCCTGATAAAGTAATCTCTTTAGAGAATGCTGCTCAAGTGATGATTGCTGACAATTATCCACTTCATCATCTATGTGTGAAACAATCAATTGAAGAGATTAAAAAAGAAATCTCTATTTTAACAACACGTATTAAACGTTTTGATTTAGATGGAGTTCATAACAAACTCGATGATATTTCGATGCAAATCGATGAATATTTCAAACTCTTTGATGAAGAAAAAGCTGCCCGTGTTGATTTTGAACAAAATAATGATCATATTTATAACTCAGTTGGAACAATTGAAAAAAGTTTTATTAAACTTTGTAATACGATTCCGGAAGTTTCTAAAGTATTCGTTATCAGTGAATCTCAACACAGCAAAATTAATTTTATTCAATCTGAAATTAACCGTGTTGGCGCTTTAAAAAGAACTCTTGATACTTTTATTCATAGCTCGACAAAACAACCATATTCTTTATTATTAAAGAAAATGAATGAACTAAAAGCTGCTAGTGAATCGATTATTAGTGAGATTGAAGAATTTAATCGTTATATTGTTTCACTCAAAGAAGATTCTGAAGCAGCATATGAAATGGTTTATAACTTCTTTGATAAAATCATTGAAGCTGAAAACGATGTTGATAAAATCAACATTTCTTCAGTCAGTCAAAAATATCGTGTCACATTTGATCATCTTTACGAATTATTAAATTCGGTTTATAAAAACCTTATTGTGCAACCAATTAATGTTGAAGAAGTTAACCATGAAATTGGTGAAATTCGTGAACTAGCGAATTCTTTACTTGATGAGCAAGGTCAAGTTCATCAAGATTACAACATGTCTTTATTAGCCGAAGAAGCAATTGTCTACGCCAATAGTGATCGCCTCCATTTAAGTGACATTAATGAACTTGTTAAACATGCCGAAGAATATTTTAGAGCTGGTGAATTTGAAAATGCCTATAAGACAGCAGGAGATGCTTTAAAACGAGTCCACGCGAATGAAAAACGCTAATCATATTTATCTTGATCATGCAGCAACCACCAAACCATATCCTGAGGTGGTTTCTTTATTTACAAAGCTTGAAACTGAGCATTATGGAAACTCCTCATCCATTCATGGATTAGGTATTGATGCTCTATCTTATTTAAATAAAGCTAGAGCTCTTGTTTTAAAATCTTTATGCTTAGGAAGCAACTATAAAGTTATCTTTACTTCCGGGGCAACAGAGGCAAATAACCTTGCAATTCTCGGCTATTGTTTAAAACATCAAAGCCGTGGTAAACACATCATTACATCAAAAATTGAACATCCATCTGTCTTAGAATGTTTTAAATATTTAGAAACTCTAGGCTTTGATGTTACTTACTTAAACGTGAACCGCTATGGTGTTGTTGAAGTTGATTCATTAAAGAAAGCGATGAGAAAAGATACGATTTTAGTTTCTTTAATGTCGACGAATAACGAAATCGGTTCAATTAATAACATTGAAGAATTATCAAAAGTTGTTCATGAAAATCCAAAAGCGGTTTTCCATTCTGATACAACCCAATCTATCGGAAAAGATCATTTAAATTTCTCTTCAATTGATATGTTTGTTATCTCTGGACACAAAATCCATGGATTAAAGGGTTCCGGATGCCTTGTTTTAAAAGATAAAATTAGCCTTCAAGAAAGAGTTTTTGGAGGCGGTCAAGAAGACGGACTCCGTAGTGGGACTGTGCCTGTTTCATTATGCTGTAGTTTAGCAAAAGCATTAGAAATCATTTACCAAAAAATGTCTATAGAAACCCAACATATTTCTAAAATTTACCAGCAATTCTTGGATAAAATTAGAAATATGGAAGGCATCGAACTTAATTCAAATAGTGCAGGTTCTAAATATATTTTGAATTTTTCTTTGCTAAATAAAAAAGCTAGTGTTGTGGTGGAAGCATTATCGAATTTAGGAATCTATGTTTCTAGCGTTAGTGCATGCCATTCCAAAAAAGAAGCTTCATCATATGTTGTCAAAGCTTTAGGCAAAAACGAAAACTTAGCCCACAACACAATCCGCCTTTCATTCGGAGAAGATAATAGCGAAAACGATGCAGATGTTTTTGCATCAACATTAATTAAAGTAATGGAGACTATTCGATGACATATGATCACATTATGGTTCGCTTTGGCGAGCTTTCTACAAAAGGCAAAAACAAAAAAGATTTTATACGCGTTTTAGCTAAAAACATCAAAAACGCACTATCTGATTTTTCAAATTTAACTATCGAAACTAGATTTGATCACATCTATGTTGTCTTGAATGGCAATAATCCAGATGATGTCTTAGATGTCTTACAAGACGTTTCCGGAATCCACTCTTTGTCTTTGGTTTATAAAACTGAACCAGATATCGAAAACCTTAAAAAGGTTTGTCTTGAATTAATTAAGCAAGAAGAAGGACAAACATTTAAGATTAAAGCTAAAAGAGCAGATAAATCTTATCCAATTATTTCAGAAGATATTATTCGTCATGTCGCTGGAGTTATCCTAAGTAATACAAATTTAAAAGTTGATGTCCATAATCCTGACATTCTTCTATCAATTGAAATCCGACAAGAAGGTGCATACGTATTTTGTAAAACAATTCCCGCTTGTGGAGGCTATCCACTCGGAGTTGGAGGAAAAATAATGCATATGCTTTCTGGTGGAATTGATTCCCCAGTTGCTGGGTATTTATTAATGAGAAGAGGCATTAAGATTGAATGTATTCACTTTGCTTCTCCTCCTTATACAAATGTTGGAGTTATTGAAAAACTTAAAGATTTGCTAAGGAAATTAAATAAATATCAACCAGAAATTAGATTAAATATTATTCCATTTACCAAACTCCAAGAAGAAATCTATCATCATTGTGATGAAAGTTATGCGATTACTATTATGAGGAGAATGATGTTTCGTTTAGCCGATCGTCTCGCTCGTCGAAGAAAGTGTCCAGCGATCTCTAGTGGTGAAAGTGTTGGCCAAGTCGCTTCACAAACACTTGAATCGATGTATACGATTAATGAAGTGACATCATTACCAGTTCTTCGACCAGTTGTTGCAATGGATAAAGTTGATATCATTAAACTCGCTAGAAAAATTGATACTTATGATATTTCGATTCGTCCATTCGAAGATTGTTGTACAATCTTTGATCCAAAAAATCCAAAGACAAAACCATCTTTAGAAAAAGCGAAAGAATTCGAACAAATGTTTGATTTTGAATCTTTGATTCAAGAAGCACTTGATAACGTTGAAGTTATTTATATTAAAAAAGAAGATTCGCTCTTATAAAACAAAAAAGGAAGGTTAAACCTTCCTTTTAAATTTTGCTTGATTCTTATTTAGCTTTTTTAGCAATTGCGACTAAGTCGGCAAATGCTTTTGGATCGTTAATCGCAAGTTCAGCAAGCATTTTACGATTCACTTTAACACCAGCTTTGTTTAAGCCGTTAATGAAGCGGGAATAAGAAATATCATTTAAGCGGCAAGCAGCATTAATTCTCTTGATCCATAATTTACGGAAATCAGATTTAAGTTGCTTACGGTCGATATAAGAATATCGAAGACTTCTTAAGACTTGTTCTTTTGCAGTCTTGAAGAGGAGGTGTTTACTTCCGAAGTAACCAGAAGCTCTTTTTAAGATTTTTTTGCGGCGAGCATGTGTCGTCACGCTATTTTTAACTCTAGCCATTCTTCATTCCTCCTTATTGAATTAAGGTTTTCACTCTTGCGTAGTCACTTTTTGAGACGAGTGAAGCCTTTCTTAAATGTCTTTTTTGTTTTGTGGTCTTGCGTGGAGCAAGGTGAGATGTGTAAGCACTATGACGTTTGAGCTGACCAGATCCAGTCACTTTCACACGTTTAGCTAATGCTCTTTTTGTTTTCATCTTTGGCATGTGTGTTTTCCTCTACTTTCTTTTTGGTGCAATAACGGCGTTCATCCAACGTCCTTCCATCTCTGGTTTCTTTTCGATAACAGCGATGTCTTCTAAACAAGAAATGAATTTATTCATTGTCTCTTCTCCAATATCGAGGTGAGTCATTTGACGACCGCGGAAGCGGACACCAACTTTAACTTTGTCTCCATTTTCTAGGAACTTGCGAGCTGCTTTAGCTTTTGTTTCTAAGTCATGGACACCGATTTGTGGAGTGAGTTGAACTTCTTTAATCTCAATAACGTGTTGTTTCTTTTTGTTTTCTTTGGCTTTCTTTTGCTGTTCGAAACGGTATTTACCATAGTTCATAATTTTACAAACTGGTGGTTGAGCGTTTGGCGCAACACAGACTAAGTCAAGTTCGGCACGAACAGCATAATCATAAGCTTCTTTTGAAGACATACGACCAAGTTGTTCTCCATTTGCTCCAATAAGAAGCACTTCAGGGAAACGAACTCTTTCATTAATGAGATCAGCATTTTGCTTGTTTGGACGTTGAGGTCCTTGTTTGATTGGATAGTTGATAACTTTAATCTCCTTTACAAGAAAAACGGGCACGAAGTGCGCCCGTTTCTACTAACATAATCTAATTTGTTACAGTAGCATGTACCAATCGATTCATCGATCTGGTGAGAAGCGTTAGGGCGCTCTTCTTTCTACGTTTTGCGAGTATTATTTAACTACACATATAATGTGTTGTCAAATCTTTTTTTATTCTTGAGAAATTGTTGATGAAAGTTTTGAACGATTGTGGTGGTCTAAAGAACTATCATAAGAAGCAGCAGAAACTTCATTAGTCGTATTCCTTAAATAATCCGCTGTAACATCTCGATAAACATAATAAGCATTATTTTTAGTTAAATACCCAACAATTTGTGCTGATGGAAAATAATTAAATTCTCTCCTTGCATTGCAGTGGAAGGCAACATAGTCGATGCAGGCGATTGTATACGTTTTATTTGGTTCTAGCGGATTTAATGCTTCCTCATTATTCCCACGATAAAAATAGTTGTAATATAATTCATTTTGAAGATCTTCTCCACTCACTTGGATAATGTAAATAACATTATCAAAAGGTAATGATGAAAATAATGTTTCATATGTAACAATCGGACCAATTAAATCCTCTCTAGCATAGTTTGTAACCGCATAAGAAATATCGAAATTTTGATTAATCGATTCTTCATACATTGCTTTACAAACAAGATTAGCTAAAGCACCATCTCGATAAAATGTACCAGTTAATTGATTGGTTAATACTTCGTCTTTAATTTCTTCAACTTCTGCTTCGTAATGATCTACAATTGCGTCAATTTCTGGGTCAATTTGATCAACATCATTGAGAATTGACGATGCTTCTAAGGAATAAACATTAGTGTTAGTGACTTCTTGTGTAGAAAAATCGTATGTTAAATTTATTTTTCCAACATAATTACCTTTTTCTCCAAACTCTGCAAATGTAACTCCGTTTGATTCATTAATAGCTAATTGATGATTGTGGCCATTTAAAACAAAATCGACATAGCGTTTATTTGATTCTGGTGAAACTTGGGTAATTTGATTCGCGTAATAATTACTATAAGCTTCATGAATTGTTCCGATGATGATGTCACAATTTTCTTCAATTCGAAGTTCGTTTGATAACTCTTTAATGACATTAATTTCATCAATAAACTCATAATCAAAAACAAATTGTGAATTTATGCTTGTTTCACAAGTTGATCCAATTAGACCAATTACACCGACTTTTAATCCATTTTCCATGGTAAAAGTCACATATTCTTTTCCAATTTGTGATTGTTGAGTTGAACCAACTTCCTTTGTTTCAAAATTAAAATCATAAACATTTGCTGCTAAAACAGGAGTGGAATAACCATGATAATTTGCAGCTGTGTTAGCAATTAATTTTTCATCTGACCAGTCAAAATCATGGTTCCCAATTGTTCGGGCACTAACTCCAGCCGCATTATAAACATCAGTAATCATTCTTCCGAAGTTATAATTTGATTTTAATTGTCCTTGCCAGGTATCACCTTGATCAAGGAACAGAGTATTATCTTGGTTAACCTTTTGTTTAATTAAGGTGCCAAAGGAACGAATGTCTAAAGGTCCATTTACTGCTCCGTGATAATCATTAACTGCGTAAATAGAAAGATTTGCCGTTCCACTAGTTGGTTTAACTTTTGTGTTTACAACGTGAACTAGACATGACGCAACATTATTTCCTGCGCTTGCAGAAATACGGACATCACCGGTATTAATGGCGGTTATTTTGTTAGAAACGCCACTAATTGTTGTTTCTTTTTCAAATTGAATAACACTAGAATGTGGAGTAGACCAATTGATTGGTTCAGTCTCATTAAAAGAATTTAGACATGTTAAGGATGCTTCATGAGTTTTACTGATATCGATCGTAATTTCGGTGTCGCTTAATTTAAAACTTTTAATAATTGGCGGAACCGAAGGAGACGGAATTTCTGATTTACTATTTCCACTTGTTGAAGGCAAAGCGCTACTATCTGATTTACTATTTCCACTTGTTGATGGCAAAGCACTACTAATTGTTGATGGCGAAGTGCTGTTAATTGATGATTGATTAATTGATGTTTGATTAACTGACGTTTGATTAATCGATGATTGATTAATTGACGATGATTTTTTGTTTGATGGAGAATGATTGCATGCTGAAAGAACAAAAATCGTAAGTAAACTTAAGAGTACTTTTTGTTTCATAAGCAAAGTATAACAAAGTTAAAGCAAAAAGAAAAAGCTAACTTACGCTAGCTTTTCAAAATCTCCAACAATTCTCGGTTATTCTTCGTAAACCGGTAAGGATTTTGAAGAGATTTCTTCTTCAATCATTTTAATGAAATCTTCGAGTTTTACAGTGTGTTGAGCTTTCGTTCCGAAGTGACGATAAGTGACAGTTCCTTCGTTCTTTTCGTTATCGCCGATAACCAAAGTATAAGGAATTTTCTTCACTTGTGTATTACGTAAACGGTAACCAAGTTTATCTTCAGCACTATCAAGTTTCACGCGAATTCCTCGTTTAGATAATTCATCAACAATTTTCTTGGAATATTCTAAATGGAATTCATCATTAACTGGTAAAACATGAACTTGTTCTGGGGCAATCCAAAGTGGGAAAGCACCTGCAAAGTGTTCAGTAATAACACCAACGAAACGTTCAATTGATCCAAAGCAAGCACGATGAATCATCACTGGACGAACTTTTTCGCCTTTATCATCGATGTAGGTAACATCAAATCTTTCTGGAAGGTTCATATCAAGTTGGATTGTTCCACATTGCCAAATACGATTCATTGAATCCTTGACTTTAAAGTCAAGCTTTGGGCCATAGAATGCTCCATCACCTGGATTGATCTTGAATTCTTTTCCAGATTTACGGCAAACTTCTTCTAAAATTCTTTCGGATTCATTCCAAATCTTTATATCTCCGATATAACCTTCTTCTGGTCTGGTTGATAATTCAATCTTGTAATTAAGACCAAATAAGGAATAGATTTCATCGTAAAGTTTTAAAATGGAGATAATCTCATCACCAATTTGGTCTGGACGCACAAATGTGTGAGCATCATCTTGAGTAAATGAGCGAACTCTAAATAAGCCATTTAATGCACCACTAGCCTCATGACGGTGAACATGACCAAGTTCAGCATAACGAAGTGGTAATTCACGGTATGAATGTAAATCGTTTTTATAGCAAAGAATTGCACCTGGACAGTTCATTGGTTTAATTGCAAAGACATTTTCATCAACCATGGTGGTGTACATGTTGTCTTGGTAGTGATCCCAGTGACCAGATGTAATCCAAAGTTCTTTTGATAACATAATTGGAGTATCAACAAGTAAATAACCATAACGGCGGTGTATTTCTTTCCACATGTTTTCAATTTCAGTGCGAACAATCATACCGTTTGGAAGCCAGAAAGGAAGACCTGGACCATAATCGCTAAGCATAAATAAACCAAGTTGTTTACCTAAGATACGGTGGTCTCTTTTCTTACGTTCTTCTAAGATATGAAGATGTTCTTCTAGTTGTTCTTTCTTTTCAAAAGAAGTTCCATAAATTCGAACTAATTGTTTATTTTTTGAGTCGCCTCTCCAATAAGCACCAGCAATCGAAAGAAGTTTAAAATTTTGGATTAATCCAGTTCTTTCAACGTGAGGTCCAGCACAAAGGTCAAACCATTTTCCTTGTTTATAAATGGTGATTGTTCCTTGAATACCTTCAATTAATTCTTTTTTATATTCATTATCTTTAAATAATTCTAAAGCTTTCTCTTTACTAACTTCTTCACGAACAATTGGTTCATTTCTTGAAGCAATACGGTGCATTTCTTTTTCAATCTTTGGTAAATCAGCCTCTGTAATTGGAGTTGGGAAATCAACATCATAATAAAATCCTTCTTCAATTGCCGGTCCATAACCAAACTTAGCACCTGGATAAAGGTTAGAAATTGCTTCCGCCATCAAATGTGATGTGGAGTGGTTTAGTGTTTTGAAATCTAACGCCATCTTTATACCTCCTAAAATAAATAAAAAGCGTTCCTTCTAAGGACGCTTTCACGTGGTACCACCTTATTTTATAACATTTATGTTATACACTCATTAATCTCGTAACGGGAGAACCGTCTAGATTGGTTTCTAGAAGCTCCGAAGTGGTACTATTAAGTTTCTTTCAGGAACCTTACACTATCGTTCCCTCGCTAGAGAAAGACTTTCTTAATAGCGTGTCTTCATCAACGCAATAATAATATATTCTTATTTATAAAAAATTACAAATAATTAGTTAAGTTTAAATTCAATCATCGCTGGATCATGGTCTGCATAAGCAAATCCATCCAACTTTTTATTTCCTTGTTTTGTTTGGATATTTTCGTGTGAAATAATTTCAACATTATCTGAGACAATAAATCCATCAACAACACAAGTAAATGTTTTGCCTGGAATCCATTCAATGTCGTTATTACGACATGTTGGATAATTATCTGAGGCTACAACCTTATATCCATCAAGAATTGGTGATTTGTTGTCTTCTCCAAATAAATATTGAAGCCAATCTGGTGTTTTCTTAGTTTCGTTAAAAGGTTTGTTTTGTGGATTATATTGAGGAAATGCTGGGTTATTTGTTAATAAATCATGGTTCCAGTCTCCCCCGACAATAACATAATCTCCAGCGTCTTTTCTAGCTGATAAGAAGGCATTAAATTCCTCCATTTGTTTAGTACGAATTGTTCCGCCTTTATCATAAGCGGACATATGTGAATTAGCGATGTATAGTTTTTTACCGTTTGAAACGTTAATTTGTTGAATTGAGAAACAACGATCGAGATCGAAGAATTTGCTTAAATCTTGTGCAACTGTATATTCTTTTCTTTGCGCGCTCTCGATTTTTATTTTTGATAAAGTAGTTAATCCGCCATTAACTGTTCCATGCATTTCAAAGATTGGATATGGAAGAAATGCGGTGTGGAAATTTACACAGTGAACATGGTCAAATGATGGGAATTTTTCTTGGATAATAGTGTCTTGATTGATATGGAAACTTCGTGTGGAATTTGTATCAACTTCTTGGAATAAAACAAAATCTGCATCATTATCGATGACAGTTTGAATTGCTCCATTTGTATTAAAGTTAACTTCATCTTTTGATTTGGCTCTGGAGTGAGTTCCGCATGTTTTGTTTCCGTTTTCGTCATAACCTTCATCCATGAAGAATGTGTAATCTTGGGAATAAGCTCCAAATCCGATGTTGTATGAAATCGCCTTATACGTTTCGCCTATTTGAGCCTCATTAATGGTTGCTCGATGTTCAACAGTTAAATCTTTATCACCAATGCGGTTATAAGATAAGACAATATAAAGAACATAGCCTCCAGCTCCGACGACAACCGTTCCTAATACACATCCAGCAATAATGAGAATTCTTTTTAAGATCTTATTCATTTTATTTCTCCATATCTAAAGATTTTAATGCGTACAATCCAGCACCAATTAATCCAGCGTTAGTTTTAAAATATGTTTCTTTAATTTTTACATCTTTGTTCGCTTGTTTAACCTGTTTAAAGAAGACATCCTTATCTTTCATGAATCCACCTGTAAAAACAATAATTTCAGGATGATATGAATCAATCATTAAACGGACAAATTTATTGAGAATTTCTATCCATTTATCCGTAAATTGCTGGTATTTTTTAATATTTTGTCTTGTTTTTTCAAACATGATTTTAGGGGTTAAATCTGGTTCATTTAAATGAGAAGCAAATACGGAAAATCTTGATCCAGCAACAATGGAAAATTCTTCATAATAGTCATCAAATTTAGAAACTGTATGACCAACTTCAGTAACATAATCTTGAATGGTTTTATCAACACATAGTGCTCCGCCTAAACCAGTCGAAATGGTGATAAAGAAAACACGGGAATATTTTTTAAACTTTGGAGCATAAGCCTCAGCTAAACATGCGACTTCTGCATCATTTCTTAAAAACGTATCTAAACCCGTTTCTTGTTTAAGTATTTCTGCAAAAGGAATATCTTTAACATGAACATTTGGCAAATCGAGGATAATTCCTTTTTCTCGGTCAACAACACCAGGGACGCCAGCACCAATTGCTAAAACATCATCAAGGTTTAATTCCTTAATCGCACTAACAATATTGGCCATAAATTTTTCTTTGTCATTACATATTGTTGGTTTGATTACACATTGCTCAATTTGAAAATGATCGTTCACAATTGCAACTCGAGTATTCGTTCCACCAATATCAATGCCAAGAACTTTTTTCATGTAAATAATTATATTCAAAGAATGTAATTTTTAAAAGATGTGGAAAAGTTGTGCAAAAGTGTGGGAAAGATTTTGAATTTATCGATAAAATCATATCTTTTTATTTTTTAGTGGTGGATAAGTTATGCACAAGTGCCAAAAACAGTCGATTTTATCGAATTTTTAATTTGGAACTAATATATATTAGTGGTATCCTTTTTGCACTATGGAATACGTTTTACAGTCAGATGTTTACCAGATTAGATTAGCCTCTTTAGTTTCTAATGTTGATAAGGATGTTATGGTGGAACTTTACCAACCACTTCTTGGAGCAAACGCGACAATTCTTTATTTAACATTGCTTAAGCAAAAGAGAAACGAAGATGAGGAAAATGAACATCAATTAACTCACCTTTTAAATATTTTGCAATTTACGCCAGCTCAATTTTTATCAGCAAGAAGAATGCTTGAAGGTGTTGGTCTACTTCGTTCGTATTGTAACGAAGTTCGTCAATATCTTTATGTCTTATACGCTCCAAAAAATCCTAAGGATTTCTTTGATGATGTTTTGTTTAAAGGTTTATTAATTCAAACCATTGGAGAAAAAGAAACAAAGAAACTTGCTAGTCGATATAAAGTCAATTTAGAAATTGATCCAACTTATGAAGAGGTTAGTGCCTCGTTTGTCGATATTTTCCATCCAAATTATGATGATGCTGCTTTTAAGAAAAACTTTAAAGAATCATTTGTTGGCCATGATGAAGGACGTATTCGTATAAACTTCAATGATGATTTGTTTACAAAATATCTTTCCGACGAATTATCTATTGATAATTTAAGTGTTGGAAAAAGAGATCTAAAAGAGATTGCTCGTTATTCCACATTATTTGGATTTAGTGAAAAACAAATGGCATCTGTTGTTGCTTCTATTTATAGCGTTGAAACAGTTCCACATATTGATTTTGCAAAACTTGCCCTTAAATCCGAAGAAGAATTAAGAAACAGTAAACCAAATATTTCTTTAGAAGGAAGTGTAATGAAAAGTGATGATCCACTCGCTGATAAATGTCGTTTAATGGATTCAACTTCACCAGCAAAATATCTTAAGATTCTTCAAAATAATACAAAGGTAAGTAACTCAGATTTACAAATTGTTGAGTCATTATCTAAAAATTATGGTTTCTCAAACGGTGTCATTAACGCCATCATCGATTATGCACTTGAAAAGTGTAACAATAATCTAAATCTAAATTATTGTGAGAAGGTTGCATCTTCATTAGCACGTAGCACAGTCTCTACGGCAATCGATGCAATGAACCATCTTAACCGCAAACAAGTTAGTAAAAAGCTTGAGCCTGTAAAAGATGATAAACCAGTTAAAACTGTAGCAAAAACACCAGCAAAACCTGTTCAAAATAAAATTAGCGATGATGAATTAAATGATATTTTAGCAGATTTAGATAATCAAAAGAGTAGGAGGAAAGCAAGATGACATTAAAAGAATTCAATAGCACTGAAATCTTAGGCAATGAAGAAGACCAAGACATGCGTGCTTATATTAATCAACTTGTGAATGAGCTTCGTGAAGATGCTCCAGTCTACGAAAAACTTAAAGAATTACATTTAACAATGAAAGATGTTCGCGATAACATCGCCAAATTGAATGATTTTCGTGAAGATTTTCATTATTGCTTAAAATGTCCTGGAATTATGGCCTGTGCAAAGAAAACTCCACATATTTCAATGCGTGTTGAAAAAGAAGACGGCTTTGTTAAAGTTCAATATGAACCGTGCCATAAAATCGTTGATCAAATTCGTCGTGATTCTCGCTATATGATTCATGATTTCCCAGATTCATGGAAATTCTCATCCTTAAAAGACATGGATTTAACCGAAAATCGACGTCCAATTATTAAAGAATTTACAAACATTATTAAAAATAAATCCAATCGTTGGCTCTATTTGATTGGTAATCATAAAGTTGGTAAATCTCATTTACTAGTCACGATGGCGAATGAATTTATCGCCATTAAAAACGAACAAGTGGCAGTGGTAAACTGTGTTGAAAGAATTAAACAATTAGCAGATTTATCCGTGAAACAACCAGAAATTTTCGCAAACGAAATCACAAACTTCAGTGAGGTTCCACTCTTAATTCTTGATGGTTTTGGTGAAGAATATAAATCTGAATATATTCGTGATTCGATTGTCATTCCAATCCTTGCTGAACGAGAAAGACAAAATAAACCAACTTGGTTTACTTCTCCATTTACTTTTGATGAAATTCAAACTTTATATTCTGTTGGAAAAACAAGCGGAGAAATCCGTGGTAAACAATTAGGTAATATTTTACGTGAGATGTGCGAAGAAGAATTTGATCTTACTGGCACTTCTTACAAAAAATAGAAAGTTTCTTTTCTAATTCAGCGACTGAACCATTATTTGAAACGGTGTAAGTCGCTTTTTTATTTGTCGCATTAAAGTTACTATTTAACTTCAATGCTTTTTCAACGTTTTCTTTACGTTTTTTAAGGTTTTTAATTTGTTGATCTTCGTCAATATTAACTAATAACGTATCATCACAATAATGGTTATAACCTGATTCAAATAAAAGCGGCACTTCGCAGACAATGCACTCTTTATTAGAATGCTTTTTAATCTCTTTTTCGAATTCATCGATGACTAATTGATGAATAAATCGTTCAATAAAACGTTTAATACGTGGATTATTTAAGATTTCTTCTTTTAAAGATTCTCGATCAACGCTTCCATCTTTAATTTTTAAATTTGGAACATATTGACGTAATCCGTTTTGAACATCTTTTCTTTCATATAAATGATGGACAATATCATCCGCTGATAAATAAATAAATCCTTTTGATTCTAGATATTTACAAATTAGTGATTTACCTGACCCAATTGGTCCAGTAACGCCTAAAACGTATGGTCTAGCAACATTACGCTGACAATGTGGACAGAATGTTGTTCCTCTTCCTCCAACAAATTTCTTAATTAGTGGAGTTCCACAATTAACACATCTTCCTCCATTTTGACCATAGACTTTTAATTCAGTAACAAACTCTCCATCAATCCCCTCAGTTGGATGATAAGAAATGACGGTGGTGCCACCTTTTTTAATCGCTCTTCCCATAATGTCTTTTGACCAATACCAAATTTCATCAAATTGCTCTTTTGAGAGGAGTTTTGCTGGTGTTTCTGGATGAATTTTACATGCAAAAAGCACTTCATCGACATATATATTTCCAAGTCCAGACATCACTGATTGGTCTAATAAACAAGGCTTAATTGCTACACCTTTATTATGGAAAGCTTCATATAAACGAGACGAATCTTTCATCATAAATGGATCTGGTCCAATTTTGTTTAATGGATCTTTATTTAAATAATCATTTTTCTCAACAAGCTCCATTGTTCCAAATCGTCTTGTATCATTAAATGATAAATATGTTCCATCCGTGAAATGAAACAAAATTAAATCATTGTGATTTGGTTTAACTTTTTCATCGCGGTGGAAATATTTTCCTTCCATTCGAAGGTGTGAAACTAAAACATAATCACGATCCAGATGGTAAATAATATATTTTCCATATCGTGAAAAATTCTCGATTGTCGCTCCTTTTAAAACTTCTTTGAATTGGTTAATGTCACTACGAACAGTTTGTGGACGAATCACATCAACATAGGAAATCGTTTTTCCTTTAGCAATGTTATTTAAAACATTTTTAACAGTTTCAACTTCTGGTAATTCTGGCATAACTATTTACAATCGTACCAAGTACGACCATAACCTCCATCAACTTCTAATTTCACATCAAGCTTTAATGCGTTTTCCATAATTGATTTAACAAGCGGATAGACAATATCTTTTTCATCATTTGGAACTTTAAACAAAAGTTCATCGTGGATTTGCAGAATAATTTTTGTTTTTAAATGATGTTCTTCGAGCGCTTTATCGACAGCAATCATCGCGACTTTAATTAAATCAGCAGCAGTTCCTTGAATTGGTGCATTCATTGCCGCTCTTCGTGCGAACTCACGAACCTGATAGTTCGTATCATTCACTTCACGTAAATATCTTCTTCGACCAAGCAAAGTGGTAACATAATTTTTCTCAGTGACTTCTTGAACGACTTTTTTAAAATATTCTCCAACTTCTGGATATGTTTGGTAGAAGCGATCAATGACAGCACGAGCTTCTTTGACGCTCATTCCAACTTGTTCAGATAAACCCCAATCAGAAATGCCATAAATAATGCCGAAATTAACAGCTTTTGCCTTCCTTCGTTGTAAATCACTTGGATGATCGACATCGAATAAATATTTTGCTGTTGCAGCATGAATATCTTCACATTTTGTAAAGACTTCTTGAAGTTTTTTACATCCACTTAGATGGGCAAGAATTCTTAATTCAACTTGGGAATAGTCTAAAGAAAGAATGGAATAATTTTCATCAGGATAATAGAAAGCTTGGCGAATCATCTTGCCTTCTTCATCTCTTATAGAGATATTTTGTAAGTTAGGCTCACTAGATGACAATCTTCCAGTGGCTGTTTGTGCTTGGTTAAAAATCGCATGGATCTTTTTATCTTGATGAATGTGAGAGGCTAACCCAGTCACATATGTCGATAATAATTTTGCGTATTTTCGATATTGAAGGATTTCACTCACAATTGGATGTTCATGAATAAGAGATTTTAAAACATCAACAGAAGTGGAGCCTTTTTTATCACCTTTTAATCCAAGTTTTTCATATAAAATCACGCCTACTTGCTTTGGTGAATCAATATTAAATTCTTCACCAGCAAGTCGATATATTTCTTCTTTTAAAACATCAATTTGCTTTTTGAAAGTATCTCCAAATTCTTCAAGCTTATTGACATCGAGCGGGAAGCCTTCGATTTCCATTTTTGCTAAGACAATTGTTAATGGAAGTTCAACTCCTCGATATAAGTCATAACCACCTAAATTTTCGAGTTCTTTAGTCACCTTTGGCTCAATTAGTGAAATAGCATAAGCAACATTCATTGCTCCAGCCATGTCTGAGTTATCAAAAAGTGATATTGAATCATCTTCTTGGTTAGGAAGTTGATAACCAAAATATTGGATGATGGCTTTTACATCGTTATTGATCGAAGAATCAACGATATAGGCTGCTAAAAGTAAATCAAATTTCAAGCCGTCAATTGCCATTCCAAGATGGTTTAATAAAACCATAAGTGCTTTGAAATCATAAGTGTATTTCTTAATTTCTTTGTTAGCTAAAACACTTACAAGTGTTTCATCGTTAAAATTCTCTTTTTTAAGATAATAAGCTTTGTCTTTAAAATAAAGTCCTAAACCATAGACTTCACTAAGATGATAATTTCCTGGTTCACGGTCAATATATAAATAAAGTTTGTCGCCGATATCTAAGTCTTTTAAAGATGTGATTTCTTCGCCTTTAATTTCGACAACACTTGATGAATTCTTTTGTAGAATTGCTGGTAAACGATTTAAGAATTGTTTGAGTTCATAGTGGTGGCAGAACTCAGCAATTTTCTCAAATTGATAACCTCGATAAATAAATTGATCATTTTCAAACGGAATTTCAACATCAGTTAAAATCTTGGCCATTTGATAACAATGTCGGCCTTGTTCTGCGCCATTAATAAGGTTTTCAGAAATCTTACCTTTCATTGTCGGCGCAGCCTCAATAATCTTGTCAAAACTACCATATTCTTGGATTAATTTGACAGCGGTTTTATCTCCGATTCCTGGAATTCCAGGTAGGTTATCACTAGCGTCACCACGAAGTCCTTTATAATCAACAATTTGTTTTGGTTTAAACCCGTAAGTTTCGAGCATGGTTTTTTCAGTCATTGAAACCATGTTAGACATTCCGGTTTTTAATAAATTAACTGTAATGTGATCGTCGATTAACTGTAAGAAATCTTTATCGGAAGTATAAACATATACTTGATATCCATTGTTACCAAGTCTTTTAGCAACTGTTCCACATAAATCATCAGCTTCGTAACCAACAAGTTCAAACATTGGAACATCTAAAGCCTTGAGCATCTCACGAACAATTGGCATTTGTTTTACGAGATCCTCAGGAGTTGGTTTTCTATTTGCTTTATAATGTTCGTCTTCTTGATGACGGAAAGTTGCTTTTCCAGTATCAAAGCCGACAAATAAAGCATCGCCTTCTTTGATGCTTTGGAGGATTTTATTTAGCATATTAGAAAAGGCCATGATGGCATTTGTTGGAATACCTTCCTTGGTTCTTAAAATCTGTGGATTTGGTCCATATGCTGTAGCAAAATATGCTCTAAATAAGAGGGAATTGCCGTCAATAATATAAGCTTTAGGCATGTTTAATATCCTCCAATCTTTCAACTAATTTCACGTTAAATTTATCTTTAAAACTACTATAGTAGCCACTAATTACGACGATGCTTTCTTTCTTCTTAAGAGCCATTGAAGATTTTTCAAATGCTTCATTAAAAACAGTTAGTTCCATTTCGCCAGTGTCATCATAAACACTAATGAAGCACATTGTTTGACCGGTCTTTGTTTTCGTTTGTCTAGAAGACTTAAGAATACATACGATTTTGATATCTCCAGAACTTGATGGAACTTGTTTGATGGTTAAAGCATGTAATTTCTTAATATCGTCTTGAACGAGATCAAGTGGCGAGCCACTAATCATTAAGCCCAATACATCTCGTTCGCGATTAAGATTTTCGATGTAGTTATCTTGAAGATGAATAAATGTTGGTTTTGGGAACATATTTGGATCAATAACCATTGAACCATCGTCTTTGACGATAGCTTCAGCGTAAGTTAATGCATTTGGAATCGCTCCTCTTAATGACATTCTTGATTTTTCTATTGAATCAAAAGCTCCTGCATCAATTAAGTTGATCAGTTGAACATTATTTAATTTGTATTTCGCCATTCGTAAGACAAAATCAAAAATATCAGTAAATAAACCATTTTCTTGACGTTCTTTAATAATTGAAGTTGCAGAAGCGGTCATAATTCCCTTCACAGCTTGAAGAGGGAAAATAATTTGGTTATTTGATAAAACAAATGACATTGTTGATTTGTTGATATCTGGCACAGAAACTTTAAGTCCGATATCTTTCATTTCGGCAAGTGTGGTATGGAATTCGTCGGTGGAAGCATTCGATAAAATTGATGCATAAAATTCTTGTGGGTATTTTGCTTTTAGATAAGCCATCCTACAAGAGAAGATTGCATAAACCATTGCGTGAGAGCGGTTAAATCCGTAATCTCCGAATTTTTTAATCATTTCATAGACATCTTTTGCTTCAACTTCTTTGTAACCTAATTTAAGTGCTCCTGAAATGAATTTCTTTTCAAAAGAAACGATTTTTGCTGGATCTTTTTTAGAAATTGCCCGACGAAGTAAATCAGCTTCAGCAAGTGAAAAACCTGCCATTTTGTTGGCGATTTGCATGACTTGCTCCTGATAAACCATAATTCCATAAGTTGGGGAAAGAATCTCTTCAAGGACTTTCGAAATGTAGGTAATTTTTTCTAAGCCTTGCTTTCTTTTTCCAAATGAAGGAATATTGTCCATTGGGCCAGGTCGATAAAGAGCTAAGATTGCAACAATATCTTCAAAGCATGTTGGCTTAACGGTTTTGATGGCATTGCGCATGCCGAAAGATTCAAGTTGGAAAATTCCCATCGTTTTGAGTGAAGCGATTTGCTTGATGGCAATCGGATCATCATAAGGAATTTCATCCCGATTTAAATTAATACCTCTTTGACGAAGTAAATCTAAGCAGTGGTCAATGAGAGTTAAATTTCGAATGGCTAAAATATCCATTTTTAAGAAGCCTTGTTCTTCAAGGTAATCTTTTTCAAATTGTTCAACATAGCCTACATCAAGACCACAGGTTAAAGGAATAATGCTATCGAGCGGTTTTGCATTAAGTACCACGCCTACGGCGTGGAGACTCGCTTGACGAGGGAATCCTTCAATCTTTGAGGCTAATGAAACAATTTCGAGATAGTATTTATCGTCTTTGACTAAATCTCGGAATTTCTTATTTGTTTTGTAGATTTCTCGAAGTGTGAGTTTGTCATCTTTTTCATCGGAAATTAGTTTCGTAAAAATTTCAATATCGTGTTTTGGATAATTAAAGATTCTTCCAACGTCTCTTAAAGATTGCTTTGCCCCCATCTTCTGGATGGCAATAATTTTAGCAACATGGTCATTTCCATATTTGTCTTTAAGATATTGAACAACTCTTTCACGATCAACATCAGAAAAGTCAACGTCAATATCTGGCATTGTTTGACGATGTGGATTTAAAAATCTTTCAAATAGGAGATTATTTTCAATTGGATCAGGAACGGTGATTCCTAAAACATAAGCAACAAGTGAACCAGCCGCACTTCCTCGACCTGGGCCAACAGCAATATCCATGTCACGGGCAAATTTAACATAGTCATAAACGATTAAGAAATAATCGCTATAACCCATTTGTTTAATTGTGTTTAATTCAAAATCTAATCGATCAAGGTAAATCTTTGATGTTTTTCCTTTTTTCTCCAGCAATTCATGGGTAATTTTTGATAAATATTCATCACTTGTTAAACCTAAATCATTGTGAAAATGAATCATTTCTCCACGAACTGCATTAAATTCGAAATGACATAAAGAACTAATTTCTTCAGAGTTTTTAATTTCGTCTTCCTGGTAAAAAGAAGATATTTCATCCATTGAAGGAAGATAATTTTCTCCAGTAGCACTCTTTTCTTTTAAAACATCTTTAGTATCAATTGACTCCATCATCTTTAAAATGATTTCGTCTTCTTTTTTGACATATTTAATATGTGGGAAAGCAACAACCTTGTATCCACGAGAAAAAGTAAATTTTCTAAAATCGTTAATAAATTCAACTTGATCAGACTTTTCTAAACCGAGATAGAAGTGGTCAATTCCTCTTGAAAGTCGAGCTAAGGCCATTGAAAACTTTTTCTCATCTTCTAGGAAACTCATTTTAATCACATCATTATCGCTTGGAAGAACAACAACGAGATCTTCTTGGTATTCTTTTAAAGTTTCGATACTTGTTTCATTACGTTGATTTAGGTTAACAACTGTTAAAAGATTTCGATAACCTTTTTCACTAATTGGGTAAAGGCAAAAATGAAGTCGGTCAATTTCAATTTCTTCTCCAACAATTGGTTTTAATCCAAGTTTTTTGGCGTTTATGACAAAAGATGGAGCACCTGATAAACTTCGATAATCACTTAATCCAACACTTTGATAACCTAGTGACTTAGCCGCACTTAAATACTGGTCAATTTTTAGACCAGATTTTGTAAACGAATATCCACTAAAAACATGTAGAGGGACAAAAGTCATATTTATATGATAACAAAAATAAAAGAAAAAGATATCTAGAAAGACATCTTTTTAAAAATATTTACATTAAGCGAACAAATTATCTAAATCTTCAAGCAAGTCTTTGACTTCATCAAACGATTTAATTTTACATCCGCTAGCTTGGGCGTGTCCGCCTCCATGATGTCGCATGGCAACTTCTTCAATCGACTTTTTCGCTGAGCGAATCGAGACTCTCCATTCACCTTTTTGTTTGTCTTCGGTGATGGAACACCAAGCATGAATTCCGTCAAAATGCGCAAAGACATTTACATTATCTTTTCCTCTTTCTGGAGGAAGATGGAATTTTTGTAAAGCAGCATCATCTAAGACATAATATGCAACTCCATGTTTTGTAACATGGTAGTTTTTCAACACATAAGCAGTGATTTCTAAATCAGAAAGTTTTTGGTTATACATTTCTGCATAAATTTTCGATAAATCTAAACCTTTTTGTAAAAGAATTTTGGCAGTTTCAAATGTTGAAGGAACAACTGAATCATATAAAAATCTTCCTGAATCACCGACAATTGCCTTATATAATTCTGACGCAGCTTCCTTTGAAATCTCTTTCCCTGATTGAATTAAGATATCCGCAACAAGCTCGCCAGCAGCACTCATTTCTGTATCAATGATTTGTAAATCTCCATATGGATCAACGTTTGGGTGGTGGTCAATCTTGATGCTATACGTTGCTTTTTTAAATGATTCAAATTCACTCGTTAAGCCAACACGATCAGATTGTGATGTGTCAACAAAAATTGCTAAAAATGGTTTATTAAACCAACTATCGTCTAAAATCTCCATTTTGCGAAAGCATTGACCGGTTAAAGAAACGCTATCATCACCAACAAAATGAACTTCTTTTTTTGGATAATTTGTTTTTAAAAATTCATATAAACCAAGTTGTGTTCCAAGTGCATCATAATCTGGCTTGTTATGACGATAGATCACAATTCGGTCAAACTCTTCAATCTTTTGAAAGAGTGTTTTAATTTCTTTTTTAAATGGTTTTAATCGTTCCGATATTAATTTGTTTTTCATAAGTAGTAAATAATAGATTATTTAACTAAATAAAGCAAGTAAAAGAAAAAGCGCTTTGCGCTTTCTTCTTGAATTGTCAGTTTTCTTATTTCTTGTAGAAAGAATAAGTATCTCGAGCAATCATCACCTCTTCATCAGTTGGGATGACTGCTACAACAATTTTGCTTCCTGGCTTAGAAATCACGACTTCTTGTCCACGTTTTCCTTTGTTAACTTCATAATCAATTTCTAATCCAAGTGCTGGAGCAATTTCTTTACAAATATTTTCTCTAATTTCGTATGAATTTTCTCCAATACCAGCTGAGAAAATAATCATATCAACTCCACCTAAGCGGACAAAATATTGTCCCATGAAGTCGGCAATACGACGAATAAAGAGCTGGTTCGCCAAGATTGCTTTTTTGTTTCCTTCTTCGACTGCAGCAAGCACATCTCGGGAGTCGTTTGAGACTTCGCTGACACCTAAAAATCCGCTCTTTTTATTGAAGATTTGATACATTTCTTCAACACTTTTTCCGGTGCAAGAACATAAATAATTCATCACCGATGGATCAAGGTCACCAGTTCTTGTTCCCATCATGATGCCACCTAGAGGTGTTAATCCCATTGACGTGGCAACACATTTACCATCTTTAATCGCGGTGATTGATGCTCCTGAACCAATGTGACAAGAAATAATACGTGGGTGTTTAATTCCTTTTAAATATTTGAGAGCTTCTTGGGATAAATATTGGTGCGATGTTCCATGTGCACCATAGCGACGGCAATCATATTTTTCAGTGTATTCATATGGAATTGGGAAAACATAGTCTTGTGGTTCCATAGATTGGTGGAAAGCTGTATCAAAAACAGCAACATTTGTGACGTTTGGTAAAATCTTTTTGAATGCTCTAAATCCAACAAGGTGAGCCTTGTTATGAAGTGGTGCAAGAGGAATCAATGATTCAATCTTGTCTTCTGTATCTTTGTTAAAGAGCTCACTATGTGAGAAATATTTACCACCTTGAACGATACGGTGACCAACAGCAACAATTTCGTCCATTGATTTAACAATTTTCTTTTCAATTAATGCATCAACAACAAGTTGAACTGCTTGAGCGTGGTCTAAAATTGGAAGAACTTTTTTCTCGCTTTCACTTCCCCATTTAATCCCAAAAATTGCATCTTCGTGACCAATTCTTTCTGCGTTTCCGCTACAAAGCACTTTTTCTTCTGGCATCTCATAAAGTTTAAACTTTAATGAAGATGATCCAGCGTTAACTGCCATTACTTTATCCATCGAAATTCTCCTTTAAAATTAACGTGAAAAATTATAACACTATTCTTAGAGAATTTCGATACATATTTAGAGTGATTTTACTGATTTTTTATGCTAAAATAGGCACATTCTTGTTTGTCATTTCGCGCAAATTACGTAGGAAATGACTAGAAAGGCTCTTATGTTTCATAACGTCTCAACATTTAAAAAAGAATTCACCGATCGTCTATTAAATAAATATGGAAATAGCGTTGAAGAAGCACATATTTCCGAACAATTCGATATTTTAGGTGGAATGGTTCGTGATTACGCTGGTCAATATTGGCGAGATACACGCAACCAAACAGTCGCTGGTAAAAAGTCTCTTGTTTATTTCTCTATGGAGTTTTTAATTGGCCGACTTCTCACAAATAACCTGCAAAACCTTGGTATTTACGATATTGTTAAAAAAGGTCTAGAAGAACTCGGAATTGATTTGAATAAATTAGAAGATGAAGAAAGCGATGCTGGACTTGGTAATGGTGGTCTAGGTCGACTCGCAGCTTGCTTCTTAGATTCCATTTCTTCACTAGGTTATGCTGTTCAAGGTAACTGCATCCGTTACGAATACGGATTTTTCCGTCAATTAATTGAAAAAGGAAGACAATTTGAAGTTCCTGATCAATGGTTAACAAACGGATTTGTTTTTGAAGTGAGAAAACCAAAGCATGCTGTCGAAGTTGTTTTCGGTGGAAATGCTGAAACGTATATTAAAGAAGACGGTTCATTCGGACTTCACACGATTAATGGAATGTATGTTAAAGCAGTTCCATATGATGTCTCGATTGTTGGATATCACAACAAAGTTGTAAATACTCTTCGTCTTTGGAGTGCTGAACCAAGTGAAACAAATCTTCCAAAAGGCGTTCCTTTTGATCAATATTTAAATACTTTAAAAGAATTATCTCATGGTTTATATCCAGATGATTCCACTGAACAAGGTCGTTTACTTAGATTACATCAACAATACTTCCTTGTTAGTAGTGGAATTCAATCTACTTTAAGAGGTCATTATCGTAGATATCAAACTTTTTCTAATCTTCATGAACACTTTGTGTTCCAACTTAATGACACACACCCAATCTTAGCTATCCCAGAACTCATGCGAGTCATGATGGATGAATATAACTGTGGTTGGGATGAAGCCTGGGAAACTGTCCAAAAATGTTTTGCCTACACTAACCACACCATTATGGCGGAAGCTTTAGAAAAATGGCCAGTTAACTTTGTTAGACAAGTCTGTCCAAGATGTTTAATGATTATCGAAGAAATTCAACGTCGTTTTAACCAAAAACTTATTGAAGAAAATGTTCCAAATGATGTTCGTCAATCAACCCAAATCATTAAAGATGGTCTAATCCACATGACTTCTTTAGCAATTATTGCTTCATTTAGTGTTAATGGTGTAGCTAAGCTACACACTGACATCTTAATTCATGAAACGTTTAAAGATTTCTATTATTTATTCCCAGAGAAATTTAATAACAAAACAAACGGCGTCACTCAACGTAGATGGCTCATGTATAGCAATCCAAAGCTTGCTGAAGCAATCACAAAACGGATTGGTTCAAAATGGACCACTGATATGGAGCATGAAATGGTCAAACTCAGAAAGTTTGCTAATGATGAATCTTTCCAACACGAAGTGATGAAGATTAAGCAAGAAAACAAAGATGCCTTAGTGAAATTCATTAAAGAAAAGATGAATTTAGATATCGATCCAAAATCCATCTTTGATGTTCAAATTAAAAGACTTCACGCTTATAAGCGTCAATTAATGAATGTCTTCCATATTATCTACTTATATCAAAGAATGAAAGCTGACCCAACTTTCACGATTTATCCTCATACATTCATTTTTGGTGCAAAAGCTGCTCCAAGTTATGTTTACGCTAAGAAAATTATTCAATTAATTCTCTCTGTTGCCGATGTTGTCAATAACGATCCAGAAGTCAATAAGATGATGAAAGTCGTCTTTGTTGAAAACTATGGTGTAAGCCTTGCTGAAAAGATTATTCCAGCCACTGATGTTAGCGAACAAATCTCAACAGCTTCTAAAGAAGCAAGTGGAACAAGCAACATGAAATTTATGATGAATGGTGCAATAACACTTGGCACACTGGATGGTGCCAATATTGAGATTAAAGATCTTGCTGGAGAAGAAAACTGTGTAATCTTTGGTTTAAATTCTAAACAGGTCTTAGATTATTATGCTCATGGTGGTTATAACGCTTGGGATGAATTTAACAATAATCCAATTGTGCACAGTGTCTTACAATCATTATTTGATGGACCATGGGCTACTAAACCAGACAAATTCCAACTGATTTTTGATGAGATTATGAACAATAATGACTGCTATTTCATCTTAAAAGACTTAGATAGCTACATTAAAGCTCATGAAAAGATTGATACTTTGTATCAAGATAAGAAAAAATGGGCGAAAATGTGCATTATGAATATTGCTGGTAGCGGATATTTCTCTAGCGATCGAACAATCAAAGAATATATTCGTGACATCTGGCATCTAGACCACTTGGAGACAAAATAATGAACATTGATTTAACTAATTTATATCAACTCCAGGCTGAACTTGATCAAGATATTGCCTTAAAACACAATGTCACATATGAATCAACTCACTCAAGAAGACTTTTAGCCTTAATTGTTGAGCTTGGTGAACTTGCTAATGAAACACGTTGCTTTAAATATTGGTCAAATAAAGGTCCATCAGAAAAAGCAGTGGTGATGGACGAATATGCTGATGGTCTTCATTTCCTTTTATCGCTTGGAATTCCTTTACATGCGCGTAAATATAAATATGAAATTAAAGGAAGTGGAAAAGATTTAACTCTGCAATTCCATGATTTATATCAAGCAGCAACTAGATTATTAAATGAATATAATCTCGAAGCTTATGAAGATTGTTTCCAAAAATATTTAAATCTTGGTGCTGATTTGGGTGCAAGTAGTGAAGATATTATTGAAGCATACAAATCAAAACTTGCGGTGAATCATCATCGTCAAGAAGTTAATTATTAAAAAAATCGCGTTCGCGATTTTTTCTTATAGAAGCTTATCAATTTCGTTTTCGCTATAAACTTCAATGCCGTGTTCTTGAAGCAATTTTGCGGTAATTCCCATACCGTTTTTCTTCACACCGGTGAAATATCCGTTATGGATTTTATGTGTTCCACAACTTGGAGAGTTCTCTTTGAGAACTGCTTTAGTAATTCCAAGATATTTACATAATTGAAGAGCTTTATGAGCGCCATCATTGAATTGTTTTGTCACATCTTTTCCGTCTTTACGAACAACTTTATCATCCCGGATTTCATTTGGAAGTCGAGGAATCTTTAATCCACCTTCAATTTCTGGACAAAAGACAAGTAATTCATACTTTTCTTTTAATAAATCTAGTTGAGGACAAGGATTTGCTTTTCCTTCGTAATTTACTTTATCGCCAACTAGGCAAGCACTAATCAATATTTTTTGCATACATTTATTTTATATAAAAGTAATGAAATAGTGTAGAATATTTGTTAATTATGGTGACGAAAACATTTCAAATTGAATTTGATGGGAAAATCTATGATGTTTTCGTCACATATAAATATCAAAGAAACATCTATTTTTATTTTAAAAACGGATCTTTTTCGATTACTTGTCCAAGAGGAACATCAAATAAAACCATCTTTGATGGATTAAATAAATACGGTCCAAGACTAATCAAAAGAGTTCAAAAAGATAAACTAAAGAGTTACTCTTTTGAAGAAGCTTATATTTATTTATTTGGACAACGTTATGAACTCAAAATCGCCGACAAATTTGTAATAAATGAAAATGTCGTATTTTGTAAAAATAATGAGGATTTAGAGAAGAATATCCGTAAATTGCTGGTGAATTATTTAAATAATAGTGTGCGAAAATATGAAGGCTTAATGGGTATTATAAAACCTTATAAAATCTCTGTTAAAAAGATGAAAAGTCGATATGGTTCAAACTCACTAAAAACGCATCGACTTCATTTTCAACTCGATTTAGTACACTTCTCTTTTGAAATCATTGATTCAGTGGTGGTGCATGAACTCTCACATGAATTTTATCGTAATCATCAAAGAGGTTTTTATTCTTGTGTGTTAAAATATTGTCCGAACTATTACGAACTGAAAAAGAAACTTCGAAATAAGGTTTACTCATGATTCAAGAAATTAGCTCAAAGCAAAACTCAAAAATTAAATATTGTTTGAAACTCCATCAACAATCTTTTCGTGATGAAGAACAAAAATTCTTAATTGAAGGTGATCATTTAGTTGAAATGGCGTTAGAAACAAACTCTATTTTAGAAATCTACACCTTAAAACAAAGAAAAGTTATTCCAGATAACATCCCTCAATATATTGTTAATGAAGATGTTTTAAGAAAAATTGCTTTTTCGATGAATCCTCAAGGTATTGTTGCTGTTTGCAAAATGAAGAAAGAACAACCAATTAAATCAAATAAAATTTTGCTTCTAAATGATGTTAGTGATCCAGGAAATTTAGGCACAATTTTCCGTAGCGCTTTAGCCTTTGGTTATCAGGATATTTTGCTGACAAATAAGTGCTGTTCCGCCTATAACGAGAAGGCCATTCAAGCTTCTCAAGGAGCACTATTTAAATTAAATTTATTAAAAAAATTTGATCTCAATTCTTTGAAGAAAAATGGTTATCAAATTATCGCAACAGAAATTAAAGGTTCAGTGACATTAAATTCATTTAAGCCAAATAACAAACATGTTTTAATTTTAGGTAATGAATCACGCGGAGTTAACCAAGAATTGCTGGAGATTTCCGACGTTCGAGTTCGCATTGAAATTAATGAAATTGAATCATTAAATGTCGGCGTTGCCGCGGGCATTGTCATGCACGAATTTTCAAAATAATTTTATTTTTAAAATCAAAACTTAATTAAAAAGTTCACAATCCTCCTTGTGAATTTTTTCTTTACGTGTGTGAGCACAGGTTTTATAATATGCGCAAAAGAAAGGAGAATTTGATTATGAAAAAACGTCAAATCCTAATCGCAACACTTTGCGCGAGCGCATTAGTGTTAAGCGCTTGTACCATTGGACGAAAACCAACGAAGAAGAAATCTTCCTCAGTAGTACCAACATCACAAGTTGATCCTACATCACAAGTTGGTCCTTCATCTCAAGTTCCAGGTCCAAGTAGCGGCGGAACATCGGCCTCAAGTGATCCAACTCCTGTAAAAGTTCTTAAATCAATCGATGTAACTACTCAGCCAACAAGAACTACTTACACAGCAGGAGAAGCATTCGATCCAACTGGTATGGTCGTTACAGCAACTTATAGTAATGGCGAAACAGCTAACGTTACTTCAAGTTGCACATATGCACCAAGTACATTGACATCTGGTACAACAAAAGTAACTATTTCCTTTGGTGGTAAAACCACTTCAGTTGATGTTACTGTTAGCGAACCAGCTCCAACAGCTTGGTCTGCAGATCAATTAGCTGTTTTAAACAAATACCTTCGTGGTGAATCTGCTAAAATTCCATACAAATATGTTCAAGGAGCAGAACTCTTCCGTGATGAAGAATATGTTGTCTTAACTTATGGTGGTGGAACAGATACTTGTAGCGAAGCATTCATTCAAGAATATGCTGCATTATTCGGTTCTGAATGGAATATTCAAAAGAATGAACTTTATTCTTATTTTGGCATGCTTATGTATGAAGGCGAATTAGTCTTCGAAGAAGGAACCGATGATGAATGGTCCATTACTGTCTCCCTTTACGGAGTAAACGATGAAGGCGACATTTCCGCAGATGGTTCTGGCCACTTCGGAATGGATTTATCCGACGGTGCTTACTATTCATGGGCTGAATTTGCTGAAGATTATCAAACTGCTTTAGATACAGTTTATGATCAAGCTGATCCAGAAACTCAACAACCAATTGAATTCCCAGACACCGTTGAATTCCCAGGTAGTGTTTCTCAAATCATTGTTGAAGATAGTCTCGATAGTAATGGTTACTATTTCGCTCAGATGAAGGGAGTTAGTGAAGCTGACTACTATTCCTTCCTTGATGCTTTCCCAGCAGATAAATGGGGAGAATATGAAGACAAACTTAATAATGGTTTTGCTTCATACTATCATCTTGCATCCGAAAAAGTTGCTATTGGTTACTTCTATCGTTCAAGTGATTCAACTTTATTCTTGTTAATTCACCAATACGAAAAAATCTATAATTCTTGGGATGAAGTCTCTCCAGTTGTTGATGCATTCGTTGACACAATCAATGATCAAACAACTGTTGTCATTCCAGCATTAGCAGCTGACTTCTACGTTGTAAAAGAACATGCTGATGATGGTTATGTCGGTGCATTCGCATTCGGAAGTGAGACTGAACCATTGACTCAAGAAATCGTTGATGCTTATGTTGCAGCTTTAGATCCAACTGTTTGGACTTCTGAAGTTATCGAAGAAGAAAAACAACAAGAACTTCGTGACGATGAAGGTTACTTAATTTGGTTTGAAACCGAAGCAGAAGCTCAAACCTACATCACTGAAAACGGTATTGAAAACGCTGTTGTTGAAAGCGGTGAAGACGAAGATGGTGTCTTCTACTACATCGTAGCGACTGTTACATCTTCATTCTATGCTGTTCGTTCAAGTGATTATGCTCTTGATTTACAAGTTGCATTTAATGAAGATCAAGGATACGCTGCAGTTATCGCTATTCCAAGAGCCCCACTTGCTAAAACATTCTCTAGTGATGCAGTTGTGGCAATGTATGCTGAACAAGGCATTACAATTGAATCATTCCCAGCTTATGTTGTTGCTGATTCAGTTGGTGGATTTGAACAATCCGAAGTTACTCGTGGATTATCATTTGCTATCTATGGCTCAACAGCTGCTGAACTTGAAACATTCCTTTCTGGTTTAACAGGATGGGTTTTAGATGAAGAAGCAAGCGCCAAAGAAGGCGAAGGTGTCTCTGTTTATATGTATGGAGAAACCAAAGCTCGCTTAATTGCTGCTAACATGTTAGAAGAACCTGGCGTCCACGCTATTGTTGTTCAATTTGATGTCCTTAAGACCGAATGGGAGCCAGAACAAATTGCTGATTTCCAAGAAACACTTCACGGAGCAGTCCCACCATTCTTTGATGTTGCTTTAACAAAAACAGATCACGCTGAACTTGGTACTTGCTACTACTTTGAAGTTGGTGAATCTGTTACAGACGATTTACGAGCTGCATACAACGCATTTGTTGCTGATGCAAATTGGGTCCAAAACGGCACATATGTTGACTTCGTTTATACATGCGCTGATGGCGGTACAGCCGAAGCATTCTGGGCTCAAGATGGAAACTTCTACATTATCTATGAAGAACCAGCTCCAACTGCTTGGACAGAAGACCAAATTGCTGAATTTGAAGCAAAATTACACTTTGTTCCAGCATTTAATGAATTAACTTCTGGCCTAAAATGGACGAGTGCCGCTGAATCTCCAGTTGGCAAAGATTGTTACTATGAAGTGATTGAAGGTACAAAAGCCGCGATGGTCACTTACTTAACATCTGAAGGCTTTGCTGAAGATGCTTCAAGAGCTTACACTGATGAAGATAACGATCCTCATAACGTCTACGTTAAGAGTGTTGCTGACGGAATTGTTGTCTTTGATCTTTGCGAGTTCGAATATGACTCTGCTACTTATCTTTTAGCCGCAGCTTACTTTGAAAGTGGATCACCAGTGCCACCAACACCAGGAGAACAAGTTACTTTAACTGTTTCAATGGGTGACTATGCCACTGATCATGGTTGTACAATTTCTGAAGGATCCGCTGCTACAGTGTATACTTCATTGACACTTGATGATAACATCACAATATCAACCTCTGGTCAACCAAATAATGGTGCTTTCTATGGTACCGCTCCAACTCAATGGAGACTCTACCAAACCAAAGGTGGTGATGTTACATTTACTGCTGCCGCTGGTTACACAATTGTCTCTGTGACCGTTGAATTTACTGTTACTAGTAATGGTACATTACTCAATAATGGAACCGCAGTAGTTTCTGGAACAGCTGTTGATGTTAATGCTTCGAGCATTACATTCACAGTTGGTAACTCTGGAACTGCTACAAACGGTCAAGTCCGTATTACTAGTGTGACAGTTGTCTACGCTCCAGCAAATTAATCTTCTCTAACATAGTTAGAGTTAACAAGACCCACACGCGTTATGGCGATGGGTCTTTTATTGTGGCTATTTAGTCACAATAAATCTTGTTATTTTGTGTCTATGCGCGTTATAATTAATACGCGTAGAAAAGAAGTAGTACCTGGTCTAACTAATTAAAATAGGGAATGTGGAATAGTGGAACCCACAAGTTTAATTGGTCAGGGAATTCACCTTGGAGCACCTTATTGTAATGATAAGCGCTAGTCACGTTACGACATTAGAGCAATACAAAGTATTGAAGAAGGATGGCACCACGGGGAAACTCGTTCCTAGTGGACCATTTTATTTTTATTTAAAGGAGGTCAAGTGTGATGAACTTATTTGATCAAGTGGAAGAATTAAAACAAAAGATTTTATCAGAATCAGAAAAGATCTCTGATGAGACTTCTTTAAAGTCCTTCCAAGAAAAGTTTCTTTCAAAGAAAAGCGAATTAAATGGCTTAATGAGCCATATTAAAGAGCTTGCTGGAGAAGAAAAAGCGAAATTCGGTCAAAGCGTCAATAATGCTCGTAATTCGATTCAAGAAGCATTCCAAAAGAAAGCTGATGAAATTAACCAAAAAATCTTAGCGAAGAAACTCGAAAAAGAAAAAATCGATATTTCTCTTCCAAGTGTGAATTATGAACTTGGTGGAATTAACCCATTTTATCTCGTCCAAGATGAAATCATGGATATCTTTGTTTCAATGGGTTATGAAGTTAAAGAAGGACCAGATGTTGAAAGTGATGAATATAATTTCCAACGCATGAATATTCCTGAATCTCATCCTGCTAGAGAAATGCAAGATAGTTTCTATATTGATCCAAGAACATTATTAAGAACGCATACATCTCCTGAACAAGCTCACGCGATGGATGAAAAGAATGGCAAACCATTAATGATGATTTGCCCAGGAAAATGCTTCCGTCGTGATGATGATGATGTGACACATTCTCACCAATTTGGACAAGTCGAAGGACTTGTTGTTGGTCCAGGAATTAGCTTAGCCAATTTAAAGGCTACATTAGAACTCTTTGTAAAGAAAATGTTTGGTGAAAAGCGTGAAGTTCGTTTCCGTGGATCATATTTCCCATTTACTGAACCAAGTGTGGAAGTTGATATTTCATGTATGAACTGTGGTGGTAAAGGTTGTTCCACATGTAAAGGCACAGGATTTATTGAAATTTTAGGTGCTGGAATGGTTCATCCAAATGTTTTAAGAATGAGTGGTTATGACCCAGAAAAAGTTTCCGGTTTTGCCTTTGGTATTGGTATTGAACGTGTCGCGATGCTTCGATACAAAATTGATGATATTCGTAAGATCTATCAAAGTGATGTTCGATTTATCGAACAATTCAAACGTCGTTAAGGAGGTTAAAGAAAATGAAAGTCTCATTAAATTTTCTCTCTAAATTCGTTGATTTAAATGGTTTAACTCCAGAAGAAATCGCCCATCGATTAACTTTTGCTGGTGTGGAAGTTGAATCAATTGAAAAACTCGCTAGCGGAACAAATTTAGTTGTTGGTGAAGTTTTAACATGTGAAAACATGCCAGATAGTGATCACCTCCATTTAACTACAGTTAATTGTGGCCCAAAACATGGTATTTTACATATTGTTTGTGGTGCACCAAATGTCCGTAAAGGATTAAAAGTAATTGTCGCTACTGATGGTGCAGTTCTTCCGGGTGGCATAATTCATAAAGGAAAAGTACGCGGACACGATTCAGAAGGAATGTGTTGTTCGCTTCTTGAACTTGGTGTTGATGCAAAATATTTAAAAGAAGAACAAACAAAAGGTATTGAAGAACTTCCAAATGACGCTACAGTTGGACGAGAAGATGTCTTACATCTTTTAGGTCTAGATGATGTTGTTTTAGATTTAAAACTGCTCGCCAATCGTAGCGATATGTATTCTGTCCTTAATGTCGCCAAAGAAATCGAAACATTATTTGGTAGAAAAGCTAATCTTCCTTCCGTTTCCGTTAAAGAAACAACAAAAGAAGTTTGTCCTGTTTCATCAGAAACAGAAAGATGCTCTCAATTCTCTTCTCGTATTGTGAAAGGAATTGAAACAAAAGAATCGCCAAAATGGATGAAAGACACCTTAATGGCATCAGGAATTCGTAGCATTAACAACATTGTTGATATCGGCAACTACATCATGCTTTTAACAGGTCAACCTCTACACATGTATGACCTTGATAAGCTTGAAAAGAAAGAATTAATTGTCAAAGACAATTGTCCTGGTGAATTTGTTGCTCTTGACGAAAAATCCTACACCTTACAAAACGGAGATGTTTGTATTACATCAAATAACAAAGTTATGTGTTTAGGTGGTGTGATGGGTTCCCTTGCTTGCGCTGTTGATGAAAAGACTAAAAACATTGTCATTGAAGCAGCAAACTTTGATTATGCTTCAATTAGAAGAACTTCAATCCGCTTAAATCTAAGTAGTGATTCTTCACAAAGATTTATTAAAGGTATTAATCCAAATCAATATGATTATGTGATGGATTTAACAGCGGATTTATTACTCTCCTTAGCTAATGCTAAAGAGATTGGCCCAGTATCAACTTATTTAGCAAAACCATATGAAGAAAAAGTCATTACTTCCTCATATGAATTCATCAATAATCGCTTAGGCACTTCATTTAATAATGAAGAAATTAAAAAAGCTCTTGAATCAGCATTCATTAAAGTTGATGAAAAAGATGGCAAAATTATTTGTCATATTCCTGCTTCAAGAATTGATATTGGCGAAGCCGCTGACTTATCAGAAGAAGTTATTCGTATCCTTGGATTTGAACATATTGAAAGTAAATTACCATTTGTTCAAGTTTCATTAGGTGGACTTGAACCAGATTTACAAAATAAAAGATCTGTTCGTTCCTATCTTAGAGGTGTTGGATTAGATGAAATCATCTCTTATTCTCTTGTTAGAGAAAAAGAAGTGAAATCATTTGCTATTTTAAATAAGGCTGAACCTTATAAGGTGATGAATCCATTAACAGATGAACATGAATATGTTCGCACAAATTTACTTCCAAGTGTTTTAAATACACTTTTATATAACAAGAACCATGGTAATGAAGATGTCGCAATCTTTGAAGTAAGTGACCTTTATGGTCAAAACCAAAAGAAACAAATTCATTTAGCCATCGCACTAACTGGAAACGATTTACGTCATCATTATCTAAGTGGACAAGAATATTCTTTCTATCATATGAAAGGTCTTGTGGAACAAGTTCTTGGCTTATATCGTATTGACGGAAAACGTGCTCAATTTGAAAGAGCAAACGAAAAAGAATTCCACCCAGGAAAATCTGCTCTTGTTAAAGTTGATGGAAAAGTAGTTGCTGTTTTTGGCGAACTTCATCCATCCTTAGCTAAAGAATATGGATTTGGAAAAGATAAAGTCATCGCTTTAGAGATGGATTTAGCAGCGATTTTCGCAACTAAAACATCTCCTGTGGTGATGGAACAAATCTCTCGATATCCAAGTGTTTCCCGAGACTTTGCCTTCGTTTTAAGCAACGATGTTACTTCTAGAGAAGTAATTGCAGAAATTCGCAAAGTTGATAAAACTTTAATCCATGATGTCAATGTCTTTGATGTTTATCATGGCGAACATATTGAAGAAGGCTTCTATTCTCTGGCTTTATCAGTTTCAATTGGTTCGTTTGAAAAAACACTTAACGAACAAGAATTAACACAAGTTGAAGAGAAGATTAAACAAGCTGTTATTGTGAAATTTGGAGCCAAATTACGTCAATGAAAATCGATGTTTCAAAATTAGTTACTACAAAAGAAAACATCTTTGAAGAAGAAGTTCGTTTTGATGATGAAAAGTTTCATCTTCTTCCACCTCTTTTAGAAGTTAAAAAACTCGTTGCTAAGGCAAAAGTTCATCGTTATCAAGATTTCATCGATGTAAATTTAAGTATTAATGCTGATGTGATCTTACAATGTTCATACACATTAAAACCATTCGATAGCAAACTTCGTGATGAAGATGAAATTCATTTTTCTAGTTACGATGATGGTGGAGATGATATTCAAATTTATCGTGGTAATCTAATTGATTTAGATCCTTATATCTTTAATCTACTTAGCGCCTCAGTACCAACTTCACCAAAAGCTCCTGGTGCAACTCTTCCAGAAGGCGGTAAAAACTTTCGAGTGCTATCGGAAGACGAATATAACGAAGAAAAAGAAGAGGGAAATGATCCAAGATTTGATGCATTAAAAAATCTTGATTTAGATTAAAAATAACCAGCAAAAACCCAACAAATCCGAAAATTGTTGGGTTTTTCTTTTGTTTCGTTAGATATGGTTAACTCTCTTAAAAAGAGTGCTATAATATTTTGTATGAAAAAGAATACTGCATTTGTTTTTATTCCTTTATTCGCTCTCTTATTTACTTCTTGTAATAAGACCTCATCAAAGAAAAGAAAATCATCTAGTCTTAATCCGACTAGTCAAACTTCATCTCCAACTAGCGGAATTTCCCCAACTAGTGAAGGTGGAATAACTTCGAAAGAAAATCCTTCATCAGGACAAACTCCATCAGGAACTTCTAGTGTTGAACCTGATCCAGAGTTGCCTGATCCAACTTATACAAAACCTGATCCATCAACATTTCTTTTTCCTGACCCAGAAATGCCTGAACCTGATCCAGTTTTAGATACTTATTATCAAAGTATTACGACTCAAAAAGGTGAAGAACTAAAGACAGCTTTATACAAAGTTATTGGTTATACGGATGAAATTGGTTCATATGATGATTTATATGATACATATAGAAAAGTAGATGTTCGTCCAGATGGTAACCACCTTTGGGACATTTATTCTGATACAAACGATTTTACATTAAACGATTCCAGAATTAATAATTCTTACAAAAAAGAAGGCGATTCTTTAAATAGAGAACACATGATTCCTCAATCTGTATTTAATGAAGCTTCTCCAATGAAAAATGATCCTCATCATGTTCTTCCATCCGATGGATATGTGAATAATCGAAGATCAAATTTTCCACACGGAGTTGTCACTGGCAAAGTTGAATATGCATCAAGTTGTGGTGGAAAGCTAGGAACCGATAAAGACGGAACACGTGTCTTTGAACCACTTGCTCGATATAAAGGTGATACCGCTCGTATTTATTTCTATTTTGTCACCTGCTATCAAAATAGAATTCCAAACTATAATTACGATGTTTTTGCTAAAAATACTTACCCATCATTAAATACAAAGTATTTAGAACTTTATTTGCGTTGGCATTTAACCGATACAGTTTCAGCTAAAGAAGTTGTTCGCAATAATGCAATTTACCAAATCCAACACAACAGAAATCCATACATTGATCACCCAGAATATGCTTGTAATATTTGGGGAAGTTTAACTGCAACAACACGCAAACTTTGCGGTATGTAATCAACAAATAAATATTTTTTCTTGTTCTCTGTTTACAGAGTATTTTTGTTTTTGTATAATGGAAATATAAAAGTGGGAGAAAGTGGGAGTTTTATGTTTTTTGGTAGTTATGATCACCAACTAGACAATAAAAATCGTTTGGTTATTCCAAGCAAATTTTTAAGTGGTCTATCAGAAAAACTCTATATTTTAAAAGGATTTGACGGATGTTTATCAATTTATCCGGAAGATGCTTTTAAAGCACTAATCTCCAAATTAGAGGCAAAAGATTTCAATCTTTCTTATGAAAGAGAAAACATTCGCCTCGCCCTTTCATCAGTTTTTTGTCTAGAAATTGATAAGGTTAAACGTATCGTAATTCCGACTACTTTGGCCAAAAAATATCATATCTCCCAAAGTGTTAAAGTAGTCGGAGTTATCGACCATTTCGAAGTTTGGTCGATGGATAAATGGGAAGAATATTCTTCCAAAGCTGAGGAGCATTACGAAGATAATGCCGAAAAAGGTCATCATGAGTGAGCATGTTTCTGTTTTATTAAACGAAGCAATTAATGCTTTAAACATCAAAGAAGATGGAACTTATGTTGATTTAACCCTCGGTCGTGGTGGTCATTCTAAAGAAATTTTAAAGAAACTCAAGAATGGACATTTATTTGCTTTTGATAAAGATGAAGAAGCAATTAATGAATCAAAAGAGAATTTAAAAGATTATCTAAAGAAGGTCACTATCATTCGTGATGATTTCCGAAATTTTAAAAAAGATTTAGATCAACTTGGTATTAAAAAAGTTGATGGAATTCTTCTAGATTTAGGTGTTTCATCGCCTCAATTTGATGAAGGAAATCGTGGCTTCTCATACCGTGAAAATTCACGTCTAGATATGAGAATGGATACTCGTCAAAAATTAACCGCATTTGACGTAGTTAATTCATATTCTATCCAAGAATTGACAATGATTTTTAGAGAATACGGGGAAGATAAATATTCTTATCAAGTTGCCCGTAAAATTGTTGAAAAACGCCAGCAAAAACCCGTTGAAACGACTCTTGAATTAGTTGAAATTATTAAGGAAAGCAAACCGCAAAAAGAACTTGCTAAAAAAGGTCATCCAGCAAAACAGATTTTCCAAGCATTACGCATCGAAGTTAATGACGAACTTGGTGCATTAAAAGAAGCTCTCAAAGATGCATTTGAGATCTTAAATGTTGGTGGACGTATTGCGGTGATTACATTCCATTCGCTGGAAGACCGTATTACGAAAGTGATGTTCCAAAATGTTAGCAAAGTTGAAGGAACTAGAAAGAACGTTTTCTCTCTTCCAACACTTGATGATGAACCTGACTTTAAATTAGTGAACAACAAAATTATTGTCCCAACTCGAAAAGAGTTAGATATAAACCCAAGAAGCCATTCGGCTAAATTAAGAGCAATAGAAAGGATTAAATGATGAAAGATAAGCTCTACAAGCATCATAAAACTGCTCGTTACTTCATTGTTAAAAAGGTAGCGATTATTTTTGCGATTGCTTTAACGTTATCTTTATCAATTGGTCTTCCATTAGCTCTTCGTGCTCATAGTAAAAGCGCAATTGTTTTAATTCAAAAATAATCCGTAATTTACGGTGAAATTCATAAATTTTTAAGAGAAAACATTCATAAAATGAATCGGTTTTCATCTTTTTATTGCGATATTATCGTTCAATATATAAAATATATTAGTTAGTAATATGGAAAGTCGTGTTGCAGTTATAGAAATCTCCAATACTTTTATCCGATTAATTATCGGTGGATCAATTGATGGCCAACCATTAGTCATCCAAAAAGTAGAACATCCAATTTCTGGATTAATTTCCCGTGGAGAAATTTATGATGAACAAAAGATTGTTTCGATTTTGTCTGAATTAAAAACAATTCAAGATGAGAAGACACATTCTATCTATACCTTAGATAATGTCACAGTCGTCATTCCTCCAATTGGATTTGAAGTTTTTGATTCTGAAAAGACAACTAATGTTGTCTCTCCATCTTCTGTCATTGATAAATTAGATATTTCTAACGTTATTTCACTTGTTCAAAAAGAAACATTCCCAAGTGAACAAGTTGTTGTCGATGTTGTTCCAGATTATTTCCGACTTGAAGGAGATCGATATTTCATTGAACCTCCTGTTGGAGAAATCTCTAACTCTTTATATGTCCACGCTAAAATTCACGTGATGCCTCGCAAATACGTAGATGCGTATAAGAGTCTCGTTGAGAGCGCAGGTATGCGTGTTCGAAGAATTTGTGTGAGTCCATATGCTTTGATGACTTACACGCAATCAAAAGTAAATGTGAAAGATTACATTTTAATTGATATGGGCGCTCAAGTGACCGATATCACTTTAGTGAATAATCACGCTCCAATTTTATCGACTCACATTCTCATCGGTGGAAATGATTTATCATTTGCCATCGCTGAAAAATTTGGCTGCGAAATTGAGAAAGCAAACGAATTAAAAGAAAAATATGGCCGTTTTGAACATCAATTAGCATTTAAACCATCTCTTGTTAGTGTGAACCAAGATGGAAACGATATTGATTATTATCCAGAAGATTTAAATCACGTGATTGATTTATTCTTCCGTGATAATTACTTTAAACAAATTGATAATGCTTTAACATCAATGTTAAAAGATTTGCCTGCCGAAATTCTTAAACTTCCAATCGTCATTTGTGGAGGTTTTAGTAAACTTCGCGGCATTGAAAAATTAGTTAAAGAAAAATATCGTGAACAAGAAGTTATTTTCTTAAATAGTGATGTGCTTGGAGCACGTCACCCAAAATATCTTCCTTTAATTGGTGCAATCGTGATTGCAACTAAATATAAAGGTGCATTAAGTGACCAAAGGTCAAAAGTAAATAACATTGAACGAGTTGAACATAAATAGTTTTAGGAGAAAAAAGTATGGACGATCTAGAAAACTTTGAAGCAGTAGCTCGAATTGTCGTCATCGGTGTTGGTGGAGCTGGAAATAACGCCGTCAACAGAATGATTGATGAAAATATTTCGAGTGTCGAATTTTATGTGGCGAACACTGATCGTCAAGCTTTAGCAACATCAAAAGCCCCAAATCGAATTGTTCTTGGAGAACAAATTACTGGTGGATTAGGTGCTGGCGGTGAACCAAGCGTTGGTAAAAAAGCTGCTGAAGCTTCGATTGATGAAATCAATAAAATTGTTGAAGGCGCTAATCTTGTCTTTATAGCCGCAGGCATGGGTGGAGGTACTGGTACAGGTGCCGCTCCTGTCGTTGCTCGCGCTGCCAAAGATAGCGGAGCCTTAACTGTGGCAATTGTGACTCGTCCATTTACCTTTGAAGGTAAAAAGAGAATTGCTAATTCTGTTGAAGGTCTAAATGAATTAAAAGATGCTGTTGATGCCATCATTATCGTTTCTAACGATAAATTATTAATGGTGAACGGCACTCAACCAATTGGTCAAGCCTTTGCGGAAAGTGACCGCGTTCTTGCACAAAGCGTGAAAACGGTCACTGACTTAATCTTAATGCCTGCCTTTATTAACCTTGACTTTGCGGATGTAAAAAACACTCTCAAAGATGCTGGAATTTCCTTAATCGGATTCGGAATGGGTAGTGGTCCAAACCGCGCTAGCGAAGCTGCGCAAAACGCGATTAATTCTCCACTTCTTGAAGCAAGCATCAATGGTGCGCGTCGCGCAATATGCGCTGTGACATGTGGTTCGGAAGTTTCGTTATATGAAGCTCAAGAAACAGTTGACCGCATTATCGAAGCAGCTGGAAATACAGTCGATATTAAATTTGGTGTTTCAATCAACGATCAACTAACAGATCAAATTCTTGTTAGCGTCATCGCCAGTGATTTCACCGAAGAATTTGATTTCACTGCTGTTCCAACATACGATAAGCCAGTGAAACAAGCTTATAAATCTGATGAGACTAAATTAGAAAATTTAGACTCTAATGATGAATCTACACCAGAAAATGAACAACCAAATGAGGAAGAAAAAGGATTCCTTCCAAACTTCCTTAAAGAAAAAAATATTGACTAATTAATTAGTCACCTAGAAGACAACGTTATTTAGAAACTAGACATAGCGAGCTAGGGATGGTGGAAGCCTAACTTATAGACTAAATAAATATCACTTCTAGAGCATAGAGACTGAACTGATAGTAAGTTTCTCGAGTCATTCCCGTTAAAGAATTGTTGAGTGCTATAAATTAATTTATAGAAATAAGGTGGTACCGCGTGAAAGCGCCCTTATATAGGAGCGCTTTTTGCGTTTCTTAAGGAGTTATTTATGGAATTAAAACAAACATTACTCATGCCAAAAACAAACTTCGAAATGCGTGGTAATTTAGCAACAAAAGAACCAGTTTTAGTGAAGAAGTGGCAAGATGAACATTTATATGAACAACTTTTAAAAAACCGTGAAGGATGCAAAGAATACGCTTTTCATGATGGTCCTCCATACGCTAATGGAGACATCCACTGTGGACATATGTTAAACCGTATCCTAAAGGATATGATTGTTCGATATAAAACAATGAGCGGTTATTATGTACCATTTATTTTCGGTTTTGATACACATGGTTTGCCAATTGAAAACCAAGTTATTAAACAAGGAATCAACCGTAAAACAACTCCTGTTAGTGAATTTAGAAAATATTGTCGTGAATATGCATTAGGTCAAGTCGCCAAACAAAAAGAAGAAATCCGTCGTTTAGGAGTTCTTGGCGATTATGAGAATGCTTATCGCACATTAAATAAAGACTTTGAAGCAAACCAAATCTCTGTTTTTGCGAAAATGGCTCTTCGAGGTCTAATTTATAAAGGCTTAAAACCAGTTTATTGGTCTTGGTCAAGCGAATCAGCTTTAGCTGAAGCAGAAATTGAATATAAAGATATTAAATCTTATGCCATCTATGTTGCTTTCGAAGTCACAGATGGAAAAGGTGTTGTTCCAAATGGAAGTAAAGCTGTCATCTGGACCACAACTCCTTGGACGCTTCCAGCAAACCTTGCGATTAGTGTTCACCCAAGATTTGAATATTCATTATTTAGGACAAATTTAGGTGACCTAATTCTTTTAAAAGAATTCAAAGATCGTTTAGTTGAAGAACTTGGTCTAACAAAATGTGAAGAAATCAAAACATTCAAAGGTCAAGATCTTGAATTTGTGAAAACAAAACATCCATTCTATGACCGTGAATCCGTGATCATCGTTGGTGAACACGTTACTAACGAAAGTGGTACAGGTTTAGTTCATACTGCCCCAGGACATGGTGTAGATGACTTTACTGTTTGTCAAAAATACGGCATTCAACCATATTGTCCAGTTGACGATAAGGGAAGAATGAGTGAAGAATGCGGTGAAAAACTTGCCGGACTTTTCTATGAAGATGCCAATAAAGTTGTCTTAGACATTATCAAGGATAATGGAAGTTTACTTAAATGCGATGAAATTGTTCACTCTTATCCACATGATTGGCGTACTGGAAAGCCATTAATCTTCCGTGCCACTCCGCAATGGTTCTGCTCCATTGGCAAGATTAAAGACGAACTTCTTCGTGAAATTAATGTTGTTAAATGGGATCCAGCCTGGGGTAAAGAAAGAATGGCGAACATGATTAAAGACCGTACTGACTGGTGTATTTCTCGTCAACGTATTTGGGGTGTCCCAATCCCAATTATCTATAACGAAGATAAAACTCCAATCATCGAAGAAGAAGTCTTTGATCACATTGTTAAAATCTTTAAAGAATATGGTTGTGATATTTGGTATGAAAAAGATGCTAAATTCTTCCTTCTAGAAGGTTATAAGAACGCTCATTCTCCTAATGGAGAATTTAGTAAAGAAAAAGACATCATGGATGTCTGGTTTGACTCAGGAAGTAGCTTTGATGCAGTGATGGTGAAAAATAACCATCCATTCCCTGTTGATTTATATCTGGAAGGTAGCGACCAATATCGTGGTTGGTTTAACTCATCATTAACAGTCTCTGTTGCTTGTTATGATAAGGCTCCATACAAATGCGTTGTTTCTCATGGTTGGGTTTTAGATGAACACGGAGAACAAATGCATAAATCAAAAGGAAACGGTGTTGATCCATTAAAGATGTGTAACATCTTCGGCGCTGATATTCTTCGCTTATGGGTCGCAACTGTTGATTATCAACAAGACGTTCGAATCTCTGAGAATTTATTAAAACAAGTTGCGGATCAATATCGTAAAATCCGTAATACATTTAAATTTTTACTTGGAAACTTAGCTAATGGTGAAGCAAAACCATTTGATCCAAAGAAAGATATGGTCAAAGAATACGCTCCGGTGGACCGCTATATTTTAGCGACATTAGAAGACGTTAAAAACGATGTCATTCATCATTTTGATGAATTTGACTTCATTAATGCTTCAACTCGCATTATGACATTTATGTCAACTGACCTCTCTAGCTTCTATTTAGATATTGCCAAAGATATTCTTTATTGCGAAGCTGTTGATTCACCTCGTCGTAGACAAGTTCAAAGTGTCATCTATGAAGTTGCTTCAACATTAATGAGACTATTAACGCCAATTCTCCCATTCACTATGGAAGAAGTACATGTCAATATGCCTGATTATAACGGTAAATCTGCGGCACTTTTAGATTATCCAAAAGAAAGTCATGTCTACTCTAAAGAAGTCCTTGATGAATATAAAGAATTTATGAAACTTCGTTTAGAAGCAAATAAAGCAATTGAAGTTATTCGTAGCCAAGGATTAGTCGGTTCTTCTCAAGAAGCACTTTTAGTGCTTCCAAAGAGCGAATTCTTAACAAAATCTCACTTAGCAGATGATTTAAATGAGCTTGCTCGTTTATTTATCGTTTCGAAAGTTGAACTCGTTGATGGAGGAAAAATTGAAGCCCATCATATTGATGCGAAGAAATGTCCAAGATGTTGGAATTATGTTGATGAACTTTATCCAATTGATGAAGAAACATCGGTTTGTAAACGTTGTAAACACGCTTTAGGTAAATAATCATGGAAAAGATCAAAAACTTTTTTAAGAAAGTGTTCACTAAAGAAAACATGAAGAAATTCTTCTTCTCTTTTGTTTGGCTTGCTGTTCTTGTTTTTGTTCTTGATATTGCCTCGAAGTGGGCTGTTGTAAATCATTTTGGTGTAAAGAATGTTTATCCTGAAAATAAGATTGAAGTAATTAAAGACTTCTTCTACATTACATTTACAACAAATGAAGGCGCTGCTTGGTCACTTGGCAGTGAAAGCAGACCAATTTGGATTGTAATTAGCGTCGTTTTATCGGCGGGATTAATTGCTTATTACATCAAGAAAATGAAAACAATGAATAGCTGGATGAGAGCAGCGTTTATGCTGATGATTTCCGGTGCCGTCGGTAACCTCATCGACCGTTGTTTTTATTGGAAAGAAACAACCGGATTTTCTGGTGTTGTTGACTGGTTAGATTTTTACCTTCCAACAGGCGAATTCCCGACATTTAATATCGCTGATTCAGCGCTTGTTGTTGGTGTTGGAATATTAGTTGTTTTACTCATCATTGATGTTATTAAAGATGCTTTAAATAAGAGTGCAAATGAAGAGGCTCAACTCAAAAAACAAAATCACCAGCAAAATGCGGATAAAATTGAAAAATCACCAGCAATTCCTGGTCAATTTGAAGAAAAAATAGAAGAAGAAAAAACCAAATAATGCAGAAATTTATTGTTGAAAAATCTTTAGCAAATACTCGTTTAGATAAAGCGTTATCTGAACTTCTTTTAGATGTTTCAAGAACAAAGATTAAAAGCTATCTTGATGATGGGCTAATCCTCGTTAATAACAAGCAAGAAAAAGCATCATATAAAGTTAATGAAAATGATGAAATTTTAGTTAACGATTTACCAAAAGAAGAAACCGATTTAACCGCCGAAGATATTCCTTTAAATATTGTTTATGAAGATGATGATCTGATGGTGATTAATAAACCAAAAGGATTAGTTGTTCATCCAGGTGCAGGCAACAAAAACGGTACACTTGCTAATGGATTAAAATTTCATAGTGATCATCTCTCCTCAATTAATGGTGATTTCCGTCCAGGAATCGTTCATCGTTTAGATAAAGATACTGCTGGTTTATTAGTTGTTGCAAAAAATGATTTTGCTCATGTTAAACTTCAAGAGCAACTTGTTGATCACACACTTTCAAGAAAATATTACGCTTTAGTTTTAGGCGTGATTAGTGAAGATAACGGACAAATTATTGCTCCTATTGGCCGAGATAAACAAAATCGTCAGAAAATGGCAGTGGATTTACGAAACGGAAAAGAGGCCGAAACCTCCTTCAAAGTTTTAAAACGATATTCAAACACAACACTTGTGGAATGTGTTTTAAAAACTGGAAGAACGCACCAAATTAGAGTTCATATGAACTACATTGGCCACCCAGTAATTGGAGATCCGCTTTATGGCAAGGGAAATCGTGCTATCTATGATGATGGACAACTTCTTTATGCTCACTACATTAAATTCATTCATCCACGTAGTAAAAAAGCATTGGAATTTGATTCTCCAATGCCTTCATATTTTGAAGATTTTTTAACAAAGTTAAAATAATTATAGAATTCCTTTAAGATTGACGAAGTTAGCTTTGACAATCTTTTTTAATTCTTCTTTACCATGTTTAAGAGCAAATTCTTCAGCAAATTTAGTTACTTTTTCACTGGCACCAAATGGAATTTCTGTGTGATATTTTTCACTAAGTTTATCCATCTTTTGTAAGAAACTATATCGAGCGATAATGCTAGCAACAGCGACACAAGGGAAGTAAGATTCCGCCTTTGTTTGGAATGTGATTTTATCGACAATTTCCTGCTCATTTCCTAGATAACTATAATATTTATCTTCTGAACAGAATTGATCAATGATTGTCATTTGAACTTTTGGATGACGCTTCTTTAAAATCTTGAGAACTTGATTATGCATCTTTGCTTTCATCTCGTTCATATTCAGCCCTTTTTCATTGACCTCGTTATATTTTTCGTTATCTAAACTAATTTGCGAATAATCAACTTTATTGATTAATTCTTTACCAATCTTACGAATTTGATCATCACTAAGACGTTTAGAATCATCCACTCCTAATTTCTTTAGATAGTCGATATCTTTCTTTTCAATGTAGGCCGCACAAACACAAATTGGCCCAAATAAGTCGCCAGTTCCGACTTCATCAGAACCCATTTGTTCTTTTATTGATAACCAACAGGCTTTTGTCGGTGCTTTTTGTTTATTTGATGCAGTGGACTTTTCACTCAATTTAGCATTCTTGTCAAATCGCTGTGCTTCTTCTAAAGAATTATCTCCAACAAAGACAACTTTAAACGTATCGGCTTTTTTGCTTGAATAAATTGTTACTGCAAGATCTTCGCTTCGAGCAAAGAAAACAATGTATTCGCCTTTATTTTCTTTTTGATAATTTTTGTAATAAGAACTGATTTGATCAACAACGTTTTGTTGAACTTCAATCATGACACGGTTCGCCATATTAATATTCCTCCTTTTTCACATCTGTTTTGACATCGAATGGTAAGCCATTCTCTAAAATTGATTTACAGATGAACATTCGCACTGCGGTTGATAAATCTAACCCAAGTGCTTTAAAAATTGAGGAAGCTTGTTCTTTCTCGTTTTCATCAATTCGTACTTGTAGTAACGCCATAAAATACCTCATCTAAAGTATATTACATTGTAATTACGCTGTAAATACAAATTGTTGAATATTTCTTTAAACAAATTTTCCTCCTATTTCTTAATGCTAAAAATTTCATAAAAAGTGTTCAAAAAGTTTTTAAAATGAATCAAAGACCTTCACTTGTTAAGGTCTAATTCATTTGTGATATAATGTGTGCATGCTTGACTTGTATGAGACTTTAGAAATCCGATATGTTCTTGAAGAAATTGCTTTAGAGACACATAGTGAAATCTCCAAAACAAAGATATTATCTTTGAGAATGTTTCAAAATAAAGAAATCATCTCCATATTATTAAAAGAAGTTGATGAGATGATGAATCTTCTTAAAGAAAAAGAATCTTTACCAATTCAAAGTTCTTTTAACTTAGAAAAATATCTTGAGATTGCTAAAAAAGGTGGAGTTCTTTCGATCATGGAACTTGATCATATCGCTTTAGATATTGAAACAAGTCAAAAGCTTCATCAATACTTCCTTCATTTAGACGCTCATAAATATCCATCCATCTTTGAACTTAAAGAAAAATTCTACGATTTAACAAAGTTAGAGGATCAAATCCGTCATGTAATTTCACCTAATTTAAGTATTTATGACACGGCAAGTAGTGAACTGAACCGGATTCGCAAAGCGATTTTAAAATTATCGAGTTCAGTCCAAGATGTTTCACGTGGATTAATTCAAAAATATGCTGAATTTTTAAGTGAAAAAACAATCACAATTCGGAACGATCACTTTGTTTTACCAGTGCAAACAAGTTATAAAAACAAAGTTCCTGGAATGATTCATGATATTTCTGATACTGGTTCGACCACATTTGTTGAACCTCAAGAACTTGTTCAATTATCAAACCAAATTTATTCTCTCCGTGTCGAAGAAAAAGAAGAGATTTATCGATTACTCAAAGAACTTACAAACAAAGTTGCATTCCATGAAAGTGAAATTACAAATAATAACAAACTCATTGCAAAATTAGATGAGATTAGCGCTAAAGCGATCTATGGAAATAAACATCATTGTATTGTTGCATCACTTGCTGATGAACAAGTCATTTCACTAGTCGGTGCTCGTCACCCACTCATTAAAGACGATGTTGTTGTTGAAAATGATTTTGAAATGAATCAAGAACAATCAATGATTATTATTTCTGGACCAAATGCTGGTGGTAAAACCGTTGCTTTAAAAACATTAGGATTAATGGTGATGATGAACCAAATGGGTTTACCGATTCCAACAAAAGAAAAAGCAAATCTTGGATTTTTCCCAAAGATTTATGCTGACATCGGAGATAATCAATCACTAAGTGATAATCTTTCAACATTTGCCGCTCATGTTTCCAATTTAAGTACAATCACGCATTTTGTTACTGGAAAAGATTTAGTTTTACTTGATGAACTTGGAACAGGCACATCTCCTAGAGAAGGTGAAGCTCTTGCTTTAGCAGTTTCTGATTTTTTGTTAAAGAAACATACATTTTCAGTTATTTCTTCACACTTTGATAAGATGAAAGAATTTGCATACGCCAAAGAAAATGTCGTTAATGCCATGATGATCTTTGATGAAGAAAAGCTTCTTCCAACATATCGACTTAAAATTGGTAGCAGTGGTCGAAGCTATGGTTTAGAGATGGCATCTCGCTATCACTTAGATGCGAAAGTGATTAACCAAGCAAAACGTTATTTATCTAATGATAAATCAGTGTCTTTTAATGACATCTTAGATCGTTTAAATCATCTTGTGAACGAAAACGAACAAAAAGAACGTTCATTAAATGAAAAAGAACGTTTATTAAACGGAAAAGAAAAACATATTCATCACGAAGAAGAAGTTCTACGTGAAAAGAAAGAAAAGCTTTTAGAAGATGTCAAACACGAACAAAAGAAAATCATTGATCGAACAACCCAAAAAGTTGATTTGATTATGAAAAACCTAGATAAAGACCAAATTAAACTGCACGAAATCATTCATGCTAAAACCGCATTAAAAGATTTATCAACCCAAGAAGAAGATGAAGAAATTTATCTGGATAACGGACCAATCTCTCTTGACGATTATGTTGAAGTTAAAGGTTTAGGTTTAGTTGGCAGAGTAAAGAAAATTAGTGGAGAAAAAGTTCAAGTTGTCACGGAAGATGGATTTGATGTTAAAACCAAACTGGACCAACTAGTGAAAGTTGATGAACCATTATCGCATAAACAATTAAAAAGTAATTTTAACCAAGATTTGCTGGTGAAAACTGATGTAAAACTTGAATTAAACATCATTGGTTATCACATCGATGAAGGTATTGAAGCTGTGAGCAAATATCTTGATGAATGTCGTTTAAGACACTTTAAAACTGTTCGCATTATTCATGGTATGGGTTCTGGTCAGCTCCGTAATGCGGTGCACGCTTATTTAAAGAAATGTGACTTTATCGAAGATTATCATTATGGTTCGACTTATGACGGAGGAACAGGAGCAACCGTTGTCACTTTAAAATGACGGAAAAAGTTAAGTTAGCAATTCCTCTATTACCACGTAAACCTGGTTGTTATTTAATGCATGATAAAACTGGTAAAGTGATTTACGTTGGAAAAGCAAAGAACCTTTTTAATCGTGTTTCGCAATACTTTTTAAGACCTCAAGTTGGTAAAGTTGCGGCCATGGTCTCACATGTTGATTATTTTGAAACAATCATCACCCATAGTGATAAAGAAGCATTTATTTTAGAGATGAATTTGATTCATCAATATTATCCACGATATAACATCCTTCTAAAGGATGGAAAACATTATCCTTACATTGCATTAAAAAAGAAAAACGATCCTTATTTAAAAATTAGTCGAGATGAAAAAGATCCAAACTATTATTATTTTGGACCTTATCCAACTTCATCTCATGCTTATAAAGTAATTAATCTATTAAATAAAATTTTTCCGACAAGAAAATGTCGCAACATTCCATCTACTCCATGTCTTTATTACCACATGGGCATGTGCTTAGGCCCATGCGTAAATAAAATTGATGAAAAAAAGAACGAAGAACTTTTTGAATCAATTAAATCTTTCTTAAATGGAACTAAAAATGACATTAAAAATCAATATAAAGAAAAGATGGCACTAGCCACAGAAAACCTTGAATTTGAAAAAGCACAGGAATGTAAAGAAATTCTTGATGCAATTGAACACATCGTCTCGAAAGAAAATGTCGAGGATAAAGAACATATCTCAAAAGATGTCTTTGGTTATACGATTCGTGATGGTTATCTTTCCTTATCTGTTTTAACGTATCGGAAAGGTATTTTATTAGGTCAAGAATCATTTATTGTCGAAAGCTTTGATGATGTTGATGAACAGGTTACTGACCTCATTTTCCAATATTATCAAAATCATCAAAAACCCCAGCAAATCGTGGTTAATTCTACGCAAATCGCGGATATTTTATCATCGGTTTTAGATGCGAAAGTTATCTCAGTAACACGTGGAAAAAATATGGAAGCTGTCTCGATGGCAAACCTCAATGCCCAACAATCATTAGACTCTCATTTTATGTCAGCTAGATTAAGTGATTCTAATCTTGAACTACTGGAAAATTTAGGAAGAAAACTACATTTAGAAACTCCATATCGAATCGAACTTTTCGATAATTCACACATCCAAGGTGATGCGCCAGTTGGTGTGGTTGTAGTCTTCATTAATGGTGAACCAGTGAAAAAGATGTATCGAAAGTTCAACATTGAAGGAAAAGAAAAACGCGATGACTATGCTTCGATGAAAGAAGTGATGACTCGAAGATATTCTCGTTTAAAAGAAAATCATGAACCAATGCCAGATTTAATCTTAACCGATGGTGGATTAGGACAAATTCATGCTGGTAAAGAAGTCATTCAAGAACTTGAACTAAACATTCCAGTCTATGGTTTATTTAAAAATGACCGTCACCAAACAAAAGGTTTGATGGACGAAGACGGTAATGTCATTTCATTAGATGATGATAAATCATTATTCTTTCTTCTAGTGAGAATGCAAGACGAAGTTCATCGTTTCGCAATTACATTTCATCATCAAAAACGTAGTAAAAACTTTACAAAATCAATCCTTGACGATATTCCGGGACTTGGTTCAAAACGTCAACAATTGCTTCTACAACAATATCAAGACATTGATCAACTGAAGAAAGCGACAGTGGAAGAGTTATCTCAATTTCTTCCGGTTGAAGTCGCCAAAGCTTTAAAAGAAAAACTTCAATAAGCAATCAATATCGATTGATAATTCACAAAAATAAAAGATGACTATTTGTTGAAATTATTCTTTTAATAGAATATATTTAATGCGCTGCCCTTGTAGCTCAGGTGGATAGAGCAACTGCCTTCTAAGCAGTGGGTCGAACGTTCGAGTCGTTTCAAGGGCGCCCTTTACAAAGTAAAGTCCAGTTCAAAATTGTTCTGGATTTTTCTTTTATTTTAACAAAAGCAGTGGGAACAAATTTAACAAAACAGATTAGCACTCTTAAATAGTAAGTGCTTGACTCTCTCTAGGTAAAATAAATTTATATATGGAGGAACCACAATGAAAAAATTAAAAATATCTCTGTGGATTTCATCGCTAACATTATGGTTTATTAGTTTTATTTGTGTTTGTTTAACCGGATTTACAAAATCATATTCTCAGGGAACTGACTATCTTAAAACCAGTATTTATGGTACATCAATCAATTACCATAGCACTACTTCAGGCTCCTATAATAAACATAATTTATTTAAGGTAGCACCTGGTGCCGGTGTTGTTTTACTACTTATCGTTTCATTGCTTTTAGTTAGTATAGTTATTTTTATAATTCGTCGTAATATTAAAACAGCTAGATTGGTTTTTTATGTTTCTTTATTCACTATAATTACCGCTGTTCTTACTCCTTTTATAATCTCTGCCTAAAGTGCTAGCACAACGACAGGAGTAAAAGGAGCGTGGTCCATGAGCAGATTAATTGTTGAACCACGACCAGCAGGTGTTGCCTTTATTGTTTGCTTATTGCTAGCATCAAAAGACACAAGAGCAATTAGACATTCATATTCTTAAAAATGTATTAGTATTCGTTGTTGTTAAGCAATTGTTAATATATACAAATCGTAAACGCCATATCATAAAAAGCATCGCCCAGTATTATTTGAGCGATGTTTTTAATGTTATTGAACTAAATGTTCTTCTAGGAATGGGACAATGCACCAATTTCCACTTGTCAGGATATGATTACGCCCTTCGGTTTGAAATTCTCGGCTATTTTCCCATCTGATATATCCACCAAGAGAAATTGTTTCTCCAGCGTTAATCTTTGTTTTTAGGAATTGCTCTAGTGCTGTACCAAAGCTATTTAGTTTTTCTCCATTTGAACAAGAATGATAATCAGTCGTGACGTTCACAATTGATCCATTGCTCAAACGAACATAAAATTCGTATCTATTGTTTCTAACAGAAATATCACTTTTATTTATTAGTTCGAGTGTAGTACTAATAGATCCCCGCTTAACACGATAAACCTCGTCACCAGCAATTGTTAGGTTTGTAACACGACCGACTTGATTAAACATCATTGGACCTGCCCACCACTCATTATTTAATAATCCAGATTGATCAAAAACAAACGAGCTTGCATCTTTAACTTGATGAGTCGTGTCTCCCGGTCTAATTCCTCGACACTCAGTAATGTATGCTAGTGTAATGTTTCCATACTTACAATAAAGCCGCCCCTTTACAAAAACGTTTTGGCCTACCATATGATGATATTCTTGTAATAGGAAGTAGGTACAATTATCTAATTGATAAAGTTCAATAAAATGATCGCCATCTTGAAGAAGACCAAAACTTAAGTCAGGTGCGACATAGATTAATTTTCCCTGAGTTTCAATCACGTCAGAATACGAAAAACTAAACGATCCGTTGTTTTCATCTTTCAAGAATTTAAATTCACCAGTCAAAGGATCTTTAGAATAAATATCTTCAAGTGTAGCTTTTCTTATCTCATATGTTACCGGAGTAAGAACAATCACCGCTTTGCGTTTTTGCGTGATACCCGAGCATTCCGCGGTTACAACCACATTAATACGAGGATACATTTTCGTTTCAACTACATCTTTTGAAGGGAAGTTTTTAATAAAAACAACCTCTCCTTTAGTATATTCATCGTATTCATAAGTAATTACTTCATCGAAGTAGTTATTAAGATCGACTTCCACTCCATTTATTGTGGCGCTATATTCATAACTAAGCGAGATATCAAAACCATCATTTGGACTCACACTATAATGATGTGATGTTCTTGCTACAAAGAAGGCTTGACGACTAGTATGATCAAAGTAGGTCTCGTAATCATAAGTAAGAAAAAGACCTTCTCCAACTTCAATTGCCGTATTGAAAGCAGAAGTAAAGGCATCTTCAGAAATAACCACAATCTTTAAATCTGTTGTTAGATTTTTATATTTAAAATGCACTACAGTAGTGCCCATTCTTGCGCAACTAATAACATAACGGTGCTCTTCGGATGAGTATTGGACCATACAAAGTGTTTTATCTTCGATGTCAAACTCTAAATTATCGTCTTCGCTATTGACTGTTTCGATAATACCGCCGAATTTAGTTGTGCTTAGTTTAATATCTAGTACTGAGGATTTGTTAATTGCAAAATCGCTCTTAGCAGAAACGGTTAAAGTATCGTATACTTCGGCAATTTTAATTGTTTGATCAGTAAGTTCGACTTCAACAAAGTTATTAGCCCATGAACTACCAAAAGTAAATTTTTCAAATGTTGAAGCATCATAAGGAATTTTAAGAGTTGTTTTGTTTGGAACATACACAAAGGCATTTTGGCCAATTCTTCTAACCGACTCAGGAAACTCAATTCTTCTTTCAATATCAAATGATTTATCAGTCATTCCTGATGGATAAAAACTGTCAGCTACCATGGAAATTGTTTTCCCAAAGTGAATGGCAGGAATTTTGATATTACTCAAATATTTAGCTTTTCCTAAACCAACGGCATACGTGTCGTCATTCATTAAGAAATAATCTAATCCTTGTTCTTCAACACGGATGTTGCCCATAAGGCTCCATCCAGTATCGAGCTTAACATAGAAATCCCAATTATTTACATCAATATAGACATCACCGACACTCCCTTTTGAAGATGATGGCCATTCGGTTCCGGAATCAACATTCAATAATTTACTTTTGGATCCGCGATTTAGAACAGTAATCCAATCATCATAGGAAAGAGTTCCGCCATCAGAGCAGTATAAATCGTAGACTTCTTCTCCGCCTGTCTTTTTAGAATGCTTATTGCCTTTCTTTGTGTTACATGCTGATAGCAAGCAAGCAACTAAAAGAACATTAAAAATAAAATGGCCTTTTTGTTTCATATTAAACCTCTTTTTTATTGTACATAGACGCATATTATTAAGCAAGTAAAGACTTGTTTTAATAATAGAAACCCTGTTAGCTTTCAGATGATATGAGAC
>DEWP01000005.1 GCA_002363735.1 Caryophanales bacterium UBA3207
GCACCAATAATCACAATATTTGTCTTTTTCATAGGATTTCCTCCAAGAATTGCTGGTAATTTTGAATACGAAGATCAACTTTTGCGTCTTGATCAAGCTTGCGAGTTGACCAATCAACATAACCAAATTTCACACCAGCATTTTTTGCAGTTAAATAATCAATTTGACCATCGCCAACGTATAAAACTTTTTCTTTATCATTTACACCAAAATGTTTCATACATTGAAGAATTCCATCACCGGCAGGTTTAAGGTTTTTAACTTCATCAGCACAGATTGTAAATGGAATTAAATCATTAATATTAAATAGGTTATAAGTGTAGTTTGTTGCATAACGATGTTTGTTTGTGACAACACCAAACTTAACATTCTTTTTGCATAACGTTTTTAGCATTTCTTCGACACCAGGATAAAGTTTTGAATACTTATCGTAGTTTCTTGTTGAACGCTCTCTAAATTCATTTAACATCATTTCTTGGTCTAAGTCAGGAAACTCTTTTTTAAGTGTCTCAGTAATTTGAGGGCCAGAAAAAGAAAGAATATGTTCAATACTTGGATTATAATTAGGACGATAAATTGGATATAACTCTTTAAAAGTCTCGATAATCATTTGATCACTATCGAGCAATGTTCCATCAAGATCAAAGAGAATTAAATCGTACATTAGATCGTCTCCAAAGTTTTAGTTGGCAGACCTTTTTTCTTACGGTAAAAGTCGTATAGGTGGAAAGCAACGATAAGTAAAATTCCAATTCCCACCATCACAAAAGCAATAATCCATGATTGAGTATAACCATAGCCACTTTCATGACCGTTTAATGAGAATCCTTCACGAAGTGGTTCTAAAGCAACACGAGTTAATCCATACCAAATGATATAAGAAGCTCCAATATCGCCGAGGCTTAACCACTTCCTTAATCCTCGACCAATTGCATATCTTAAGACAAAGAATCCAGCAACGTTGATCACACTTTCAATAAAGAATAGCGGTAATCGATACTGACCATTTATCAACATGTTATTTGCAATGACCTTCGGGAAGATTTTCATCACATCACTACTAACAACATTTCCATAAACTTCTTGGTTAAAAAAGTTTCCCCATCTTCCAATTGCTTGAGCAATCATAATACAAGGTAAAATAACGTCCATTGCGTAACGAACATTGAGATCTTTTCTTTTTAAAATAACGTATGGAATTGTTACACCAGCACCAAGGAAAATACCACCTTGAACAGCTAACCCACCTTCCCAAACTTTTAAGATTTCGAGAGGGTTTTGACTATAATAATCAAATTCTAAAACTAAACATGACCATAAACGGGCACCAACAATTCCTGTTAAAAACGCTAGAATTGCAATGCCTTCAATTAGTCCATGTTTATGATATTTTTTATACATGATGTGATCCGCGATAAAATATGCAATCACTGTTCCACTAACAATTAATAAACCATACCAAAGAATTGCACCTTCACTACCAGGTTCAATATAAGTAATTCCACTTTTAAATCCGATGCCGTTTGGAAGTGGGTATTTTAAATAGTCGGCAACAGCAGTTGATAAAAGATAAATACCAAGAACAAACACAATCGAAGAAATAATTAAAACAATCTTTAAAATACGTTTCTCTTTTTCTTCTGATCCGATATTAAAATAACGAACCAAAAATGAACTTACAGCAAAAGAAAATCCGGTTCCAAAGAAATAAGAACCAAAGATTAATAAGAAGTGTTCATAGACTTTTAACTGCCAACCGCCATTTAAAACTAAACCATAGCTTGAGGCAATTGTTAATAAGCCTTGCGCACATAAGAATGGAAGGAATTTCACCAGCAAATCACGGTTAAATTCAAATATTTGTCCACCAATTACAGACAATTTGTTTAGTTTTAAAACATGGTAGATTGTTAATCCAAACCAGAACACTCCTAATACAATTGCAGCAATTAATAAGACCATTATTTCACTCCTAAAATACCAGCTAAATATTGTCCTGTATAAGATTCTTTAACCTTGGCAACTTCTTCAGGTGTTCCTTGAGCAACGATTCTTCCACCGTTATCTCCACCTTCTGGTCCAAGATCAATAATATGGTCAGCAACCTTAATCACATCAAGGTTATGCTCGATAATAACAACAGTGTCACCATGATCAACAATACGATTAAGAATTTTAATTAATCTAGCAACGTCATCTGTATGCAAACCTGTTGTTGGTTCATCAAGAATAAAAATTGATTTTCCTGTAGGGCGTTTTTGAAGTTCATAGGCTAATTTAACACGTTGAGCTTCGCCTCCAGAAAGAGTTGTCGCTTGTTGACCAAGCTTAATATAGCCTAAGCCAACATCACTTAATGTTTGTAGCTTTCTCATGATTGATGGACGATTTTCAAAGAATTTACACGCATCTTCAATCGTCATCTCTAAAACTTCGTAAATATTTTTACCTTTATAAGTGACTTCTAACGTTTCTTCGTTATAACGTTTTCCACCACATTCATCACATTTAACATAAACATCAGGTAAGAAATTCATTGGAATACGTGTAACGCCAGCGCCTTGACATGTCTCACATCGTCCACCAGGAACGTTAAAAGAGAATCGACCTTTATCAAAGCCTCTTGAACGAGCTTCAACAGTTTCAGCAAATAATGCACGAATATCATCGAAAACTCCAACATAAGTTGCTGGGTTAGAACGAGGTGTTCTTCCAATTGGTTCTTGGGTAATATTAACAACTTTATCAACGTATTCTAAGCCTTCAAAGCTTGAATGTTTTCCTACTTTAATATCATCATTACGATTAATTGTTTTAGCTAAAATTGGATAAAGTGTTTGGTTAATTAAAGAAGACTTACCAGAACCAGAAACTCCGGTAATTGCGACGAATTTTCCTAATGGAATCTTCACATTAATCTTTTTCAGGTTATTACATTGAGCACCTTTAATCTCAATAAATTTACCATTTCCTTTTCGTCTAGTAGAAGGAACTTCAATTTTCTTTTTACCAGATAAATATTGTCCAGTAATTGAACGCGGTTCTTTTTCTAAATCACTTACTGAACCAGTCGCAACAACTTCTCCACCGTGAATACCTGGACCAGGTCCAATATCAACAAGGAAATCTGCTGCTCTCATCGTATCTTCATCGTGTTCAACAACGATTAATGTATTACCTAAATTAACCATATCTTTCATGGTTGCAATAAGTTTTGCGTTATCACGTTGATGTAGACCAATTGAAGGTTCATCAAGAACATATAAAATACCAGAAAGTTTTGAACCAATCTGGGTCGCAAGTCGAATACGTTGAGCCTCTCCTCCAGAAAGGGTCATTGCCATTCTGGAAAGTGTTAAATAATTTAATCCAACATTACAAAGGAAACTTGCTCTTGAATCAATTTCTTTAATAATTAATCTAGCAATTTCAAGCTCATTTGGAGTCAAAACTTCCGGCAATTTACGGATAAATTCTAATAATTTTTCAATGGACAAACATGTTACTTCATAAATATTTAATCCGTTAACTTTGACACTAAGTGCTTCCTTAGATAAACGTGCGCCATGACAAGTTGGACATTCTGTATCACGCATGTAAAACTCGTACCATTCACGCATCATTTCGGATCCAGTTTCGTTATATAAACGAGTAATTCTTCTTTGGATACCTTCAATATAACCTTGTCGATGCATGACGTTTCCGTTAGCGGAAGTAATTTCATATTTAAATTCACGATCAGAACCATCAAAGATAATTTCTTTTTCACGAGCAGTAAAATCTTTGATTGGCTTATCTAAATCAATTTTATATTGCTTGCAAAGATAGACGAATTCCTGCCACTCGATATTTTTTGAACCAATCATATTTCTAAACCAACGGATTCCTCCTTGGTTAATTGATAATGATTCATCAGGAACTAAAATTTCTCGACTTGCTTCACGTCTCATTCCTAAACCTTTACAGTCTGGGCAGCATCCAAGAGGAGCATTAAATGAGAATAAACGTGGTTCAAGTTTTGGAACTGAGAAACCACATTCTGGACATGAATGATGTTGAGAAAATAATCTTTCTTCTTTGTCAGTTAAAAAGACACAATACCCTTTTGACCAATCACAAGCAAGTTCACAAGCTTCAGCGATTCGGCCACGAACTTCAGGTTTAACAATGACACGGTCAATCACAATTTCGATATCGTGACGTTTATTTTTTTCAAGTTCAGGAGCTTCATCAATTCGACAAATTTCTTTGTCAATTCGAACACGTTCAAAACCATTTTGTTTGAGTTTTGCCAGTAAATCTTTAAAAGTTCCTTTTTCGTTATGAGCAACTGGAGAAAGAATTTGTAACTTTGTTCCTACCTCCATTTGCATCGCAATATCAGCCATCTTAGTCACTGAAAATGAAACAATTGGACGATTGTGATTTGGGCAATAAGGCACACCTATACGCGCGAATAATAAACGAAGGTAGTCATAGATTTCTGTGACTGTACCAACAGTTGAACGTGGGTTATGAGATGTTGTCTTTTGGTCAATGGAAATTGCTGGGCTTAATCCAGTAATTGAATCAACATCTGGTTTTTCCATTCCGCCCAAGAATTGACGGGCATAACTCGATAAAGATTCAACAAATCGACGTTGTCCTTCGTTAAAAATTGTATCAAAAGCTAAGGTTGTTTTACCGCTTCCAGAAAGACCAGTAAAAACAACTAGAGAGTTTTTTGGAATCTCTAGATCAATGTTCTTGAGGTTATTCTCACGAGCCCCTTTTATAAAAATTGTTTTTGGTTCCATTATTTTGAGTGACTTTCTTGATATTTTTTAATGACGTCGTCATATTTTGCTGCTGCTTCTAAGACAACTTCCTCCCATATGTGAGGCATTTCTTTAGAAGCACGTAATCCGACTTCTTTTCTTTCTTCGTCATGATCAAGGATATAGACAAGTTTTTCTTTCATTGCTATTGGATTTTCCTTTGCTAAATATCCAGTAACACAATCTTTAAATCCTTCAGAAGTATTTGATCCTTCGGTAAATAAGGTTGGAACTCGGCAAACACAAGCTTCTTGAACAGCAATGGAACTATTGTCATAAACTGATGGGAAGAACATTAAATCTGTGTTCGCAAAGAATCCTTGCATCATATCTCCACCAACAAGTTTCCCTGTAAATGTCATAACATTATCTAAGCCAAGTTTCTTAACATATTTTTTGAGTTTCTTTTCATCGTTACCTTCACCAATAAAGTAGAAATGGAAATCATCTCTTTCTTTAGAAAGAAGGTTAATCGTATCAATAATTAGTTTAAGGTTTTTCACCAGTCTAATTTGTCCAACGAAAATAATTGTCTTTTTACTTGGATCAATGTTGTATTGCTTTTGAACTTTTTGTTTTAATTCTTCGATATTATCTGGATAAACAAAGGCTGTTCCATTACGAGCAATCTTAATTTCTTTTTTATATCCATAGCTACGAAGTGTGTTTGCAGTCGCATTTGAAACCGCCCAAACTTCATCACATCGATTAAAGAACTTCATCACATATCGCATTAAAAAGAACGTCAAAATATGTGAATGAGTTTGTTCTAAAAAATCTCGTTTAAACTGTGAATGAAATGTCGCTACAGTTGGAACACCATTTTTCTTTGCTTGTCTTAAAGCATAATGACCAATAAAAAATGGGGAATGGATATGATAAACATCCGCTTTAAAATCTTTTAAAAATTCATCGGTTTTCTTACATCTTTTTGGTAAAGGAAAAATAAAATCATGAAATTTAAATAGATGCGAACTTTTACGAACAAGTTTATATTCATGATGACCTTGATAATTATCGCGGTAATCAGGAACAACAACAGCACATTCATTATCTTTCGATAAGATTTTGCCGTAATTATTTACAACTTTTACAACACCATCAACATTTGGATAGAAATTATCACTAAAATAAACAATCTTTTTACTCATTATTTCCCTCCAATCTTTTTTTTCTTCTTTCTTTAGCTGCAATAACAGCTTTTTTAATCACATCACGAATTGTTAAAACAATTCCAGTAATGATAAAGACATAATAAGTTAATAATCTCCAAAGTAAGACTGCATAAACCGCAACGCCAGGAGCGACTGCATTAAAGGCTAGAGATGAAGAAATCTCCATGCCTCCAGCGTTTCCTGGAGTCGGAATAAATGAAACAGCAAATGTGGAGAAAGCATTTAATCCAGCAACATCAATAAGCTGCGACCATTGAATATTTGTAAATGATTTAATCACAAAGAATGGAAGAGCAAATGTTAAGAAATATTCCACAATCGAAATTAAAATTAACAAAATAAAATGAACTGGTTTTTTTGCAATCGTTCTAAAGCACATTCTAAAATCAAAAACAGTTTTATAAGCCTTTTTCAAAGCTTTGTATGGGTCTTTTACAATGTGAAGTCTCATTCCAATTTTGACAAAAGACTTTGTTAACCAATTCGCAAATCGAGGTGCGACAACAAAGACTAAAACAGAAACAGGAAGTAATAAATTGATTGAAATACCAACGATACCAGCAACAAGAAGGAAGATTCTTGAAGTGTTATCACTAATTTGACTGAGCATTGAAAAACCAAGCGCCATTAAAACAACACCGACGATTAACCAACAAACAATGTTCACAGAATAGCGAATTAAGATAATTGCACTTGAATGAGCACCATCATAATCATGCTTATGAAGATAATGAATCTGCATTGGTTGACCACCAGTAGAGAATGGAGTGATATAGTCATAATATTTTCCAAGAAGTGTCGTTTTCATTAAAATTCCTGGACGAACTCCACCAGTCACAGCGTGTGAAACAATCGCGTATTCAACCACGATTAAAGATGGAATCAAAACCGCTAATCCAACGGAAATAAATAAGTAAGTAAGATTCATCTCTTTAAAAAGAGTGGATAAATCTTCTGCTTTTGCGCCTGGTAAAATATCGGTAATCTTAAACATCAAATAAATACCAAAACCGATAATCAAAAGTAAAAAGATCATTCCTAGCCAACCAAATTTACGTTTCTTTGGTTCTTGGATCTCAGGATTCTTTTCGTGAAATTCTTTTTCGTATTCTTGTATGTCTTTCATATGCGTGTATATTATACACAAAAAAATAGCTACAACAACGTGTAACTATTTTTTGTATTGATTAATTCGCGATAATTATAAACCGAATTTTTTGATACGTTCCCAACGTTCCTTAGCGCAACGTTCGCTCTTTTGTAAGAGTTCTTCAGCATGAGCTGGGTTAACCTTTGGAAGTTGTGAGAATCTTGTTTCTCCCATTACGAAGTCACGGAACTTAGAGAAATCAGGTTCTTTACAATCTAGTTGTAAAGCTGGTTTACCTTGAGCAGCAAGACGTGGATCATAACGGAATGTTGTGAAATAACCACATTCAACAGCAGCTTTTTCAACTTTCATGGAGTTCGATAAGCCACCTTTAATACCATGGTTAGCACATGGAGCGTAACAAATAATGAGTGATGGTCCTGGATAAGATTCTGCTTCTTTCATTGCTTGAATTGCTTTCATTGGGTTTGCACCAAGAGAGATTTGAGCAACATAGCAGTGTCCATAGCTCATCGCAATTAGAGCGAGGTTCTTCTTTTCGCCAGTCTTACCGCTAGCGGTAAATTTAGCGATTGAACCTGTTTGAGATGATTTAGAAGATTGACCACCAGTATTGGAATAAACTTCTGTATCAAGAACCATGATGTTAACATCTTGGTCATTGGCTAAGACGTGATCAACACCACCATAACCAATATCGTATGACCAACCGTCACCACCGATAATCCAAACTGATTTATCGAGTAAATCACGTTCATAGGTGAGGACAGATTTAACTTCTTCATCCTTACTTGCTTTAACTAATTTAACAAGTTCTGGAATGATCTTACGAGCAACATCTTTATTTTTGATGTTTTCAAGATATTGTTTGATGACTGCTTTAAGTTCTTCTTCAACACTTTCACGAGCTAAAGCTGGTTCTAAGATGTCGATGATTTGGCTTAAACGATAGTCAACTGTGGTACGCATACCATAACCGAATTCTGCGTTATCTTCGAATAAGGAGTTTGCCCAGGCAATACCTTGTCCGTTTTTATCGGTGCAGAATGGAGTTAATGGAGTTGAACCAGAATAAATGGATGAACATCCGGTAGCATTCGCGATTAACATGTCTTTACCAAATAATTGGGAAGCAAGACGGTAATATGGAGTTTCTCCACAACCAGCACATGCACCAGAGATTTCCATGTATGGCATTAAGTAGCCAACACCGTTAACGGTGTTTGTTGGAACTAATCCGGCTTTGTATTCAGTGTGTTTGAATAAGTAAGTTGCACCTTCTTCTTGAGCAAATTGTTCTTTTGCTTCACTCATCACAAGGGCTTTCTTACCCATCTTGTTAGCGGTACATTCAGCAACACACAGACCACAACCGACACAGTTCTTTGGAGAAACTTGTAAACGATATTTAAGTCCTTTTCCTTTTAATGTTGGGAAGGTTGGCTCAGCAACATCGTTTTTCACGATTTCTGGAGCATTTTTAAGTTCTTCTTCATTAATTAAGAATGGACGAAGTGTAGCGTGTGGGCAGACGAATGCACATTGGTTACATTGAATACAATCCGCTTTGTTCCAGACTGGAACACGGTCAGCAATTGAACGTTGTTCTTTGTATGTGATGTCATTTTTCATTGTGCCATCAAGAAGTTCAAATTCAGTGAACTTACTAACTGGAAGAGTATCTCCATCAAGAGTACCCATCACGTTAACATAAGTATCAAAGTATTCATCACCAGTTGTAGCACGGACTCTAGAATCATCAAGTTTGGCCCATTCTGGATCAACTTTGACTTCACGAAGTCCTTCGGTACCTGCGTCGATTGCCTTCCAGTTGAGTTCAACAACTTCTTGACCTTTCTTCGCGTAGGATTTTTCAGCAAATTTCTTCATCCATTTATTTGCTTCTTCGTAAGGCATAATGTCTTGGTTAAGGTAGAAGAAGCTGGCTTGAAGAATGGTGTTTGTGTGACGTCCCATACCGATTTCAGAAGCAATCTTATTCGCATCAATAACATAGAATTTTGCTTTCTTTGATGCTAATTGATGTTTCATACGGTTTGGAAGAGACTTCACAAGTTGTTCATCAGACATGTCAGTATTTAAGAGGAAGGTTCCACCTTCTTTTAAATTCTTGACCATGTCGAATTTGAACACATATGTATCAAGAGAGCAGGAAATAAAATCAGCGTTCTCAACATAATATGTTGAATGAATTGGATATTTACCAAAACGTAAGTGAGAACGAGTTACGCCACCAGCTTTACGTGAGTCATAAGCAAAGTAAGCTTGAGCGTATTGATGTGTCGCATCACCAATAATCTTGATTGAAGATTTATTAGCAGAAACTGTACCATCAGATCCTAAACCATAGAAGAGACAAGATGTGTAATTGGCTTTCACATGGAATTTCTCATCAACTGGGATAGATAAGTGGGTCACATCATCGTTAATACCAACGGTAAATCCGTGGAATGTTTTACCTTTTAAGAAATCATAAACGGCTTTAACATGTTTTGGTTGAACGTCTTTTGAAGATAATCCATAACGACCACCAATAACTTCGATATCACGACCAACTTGTTTTAAAGCAGCGACAACATCAAGATAAAGTGGTTCGCCGGTAGCACCCATTTCTTTAGTGCGGTCTAAGACAGCAATCTTTTTCACAGATGCTGGAATAACGCTAACTAAATGTTTTGCGGAGAATGGACGATAAAGATGGACTTTAACAACACCAACTTTTTCGCCTTCTTTTCTTAATTCGTCAATAACTTCTATGGCAGTTTCAGTAACTGAACCCATTGCCACAATGACACGGTCAGCATCTGGATCACCATAATAAGTAAATGGAGCATAATGACGTCCGGTTAATCTTTCGGCTTCTTTGAAGTACTTTTCAGCAATATCAACAACTTTGTTGTAATGTGCATTTTGTGCTTCACGTCCTTGGAAGTAAACGTCATCGTTTTCTGCACCACCTCTTGTTACTGGGTGAGTGTGTGGGTTTAAAGCACGAGCACGGAATTCTTCAACTTTGTCCATTGGAAGAAGTTTTTTGTATTCTTCTGCATCAACAAATTCGACGTTTTGAATTTCGTGTGATGTTCTAAATCCATCAAAGAAGTGCATCACTGGAGCACTTGATTCAATGGCAATTAAGTGAGCCATTGGTGCTAAATCAGCGATTTCTTGGACAGAATGTGAGCAAATCATTGTAATACCAGTTTGACGGCAAGCATAAATGTCTTGGTGATCGCCAAAGATGGATAATGATCTTGTTGCTAAGCTACGAGCTGAAACATGAAGAACAGCTGGAAGCAATTCACCACACCACTTGTAAATGTTTGGAATCATTAATAACAAACCTTGTGATGCGGTATAAGTTGTCGCTAACGCGCCAGCTTGAAGAGCACCGTGGACTGTTCCAGATGCACCAGCTTCGGATTGCATTTCGACAACTTTGACTGGAGTGTTGAAGAAATTCTTCTTACCTTGAGAAGCATAAACATCAACAAGTTCAGCCATTGGGGAACTAGGGGTAATTGGATAAATACCAGCAACTTCCGTAAAGTAATAGGAGCCAATTGCTGCTGCGGTATTACCATCTACCGATAGAAATGATTTTTTAATTTCCATTTCGAAAACTCCTTTTTTGTGCGGGTATATTATACACTACGCACGTATGAATAATAAAAAAATCGGATGAAACCGATTTCATAAATTATTCGCGTATGTGTTATTTTCTTTTCTTTTTCTTATTAGGTTTTTGACCTTTAAGCGCTTCAAGTTCTAGATTAACTAGATTACGAAGAATTCTTAAATCTTTTTCATCAAGAGGAATATTACGGTCCACAAGACCACCAATTGTCATCTTGTTATAAACAAAATCTGCGACTGATTTATATTGCTCAATTTCAGCCTTTTTCACCGCAATTCTCGGTTCTTTTTTCTCTTTTGACTGTTCTTCAATAAATTTTTCTAAGGCTGGAACAAGCTCTCTAAGATTGTAGCTAGGATCCATCGCTAACATTGGTTCAAATTCACTTAAATCACGGGCGATTACTTCTGGATAAATTCCAACATGTAAAGAAAGAGCTTCACACGTTAAATTCTTCCTTTTTGAGGAGTGAATCGCTGATAAATATTTCTTCGCAGTCGTCTTGGTCATATATCTATTATAGCTTTTTAATAAAAATTAACCAAACTCAATCCTTATAATGGAAAGATTCTTTCACTTTTGGAGAATCAAACCACCCATTGATTTCAATCACTTCATCAAAAACTGATCGAACATCATCAGTTGGATCTTCCCATTTTTTCCACATTGATTTTATCGCTTCTTCAGGAACATATTTTGCTTCACTTCGAACGTGATTTTGATAGAGAATTTTATCGAGTTTTTTCTTTAAAACAACTAAGATTGCTCGATCATAATTTGGACACTTTTCTAATGGAATTAACCGAAAATTGTTGGTGATATTTGTTGAATCAGCAATCACCGTGACATCATCAAATTTATCAAAATATTCATTAATTCTATCAAAATAAATTTTCCAAACTTCATCCTCGTGAGTGAGGTCTTGATACTGTCCAGTTAGCTCTTTTCTAATTCCGTCAGAAGAAACAATTTTCACGTGTTTATGTGTTAATCGATACTGTTCTGACCAAGTGGATTTTCCACTTCCTGGAAGAGCTGATAAAACAATCAATGTTTTCATAAACTTATTCTAACCTATTCACACGACTAGATAAAGAAAAACCACCCAAAGGGTGGCTTCCCTAAGATTAAACTTGTTTGACGATAACTTCTTTGCCGTTATAATCAACTAAGTATTTGTGTTTGGTGTCAACCTCTTGTGAAATAATCTTATTCGCAATAATGGTCTCCACTTTATTTTGGATGAATCTCTTAATCGGTCTTGCACCATAGGTTGGTGAATAAGCACTTTCAAGGATCCAACTCTTTAAAGCGTTAGAGAATTCAAACGAATAATAAGATTCTTTTAATCTTTCATTGAGGTTGTTCAGCATCTTATCAACAATCTTAGATTGAGTTTCTTTAGATAATGGTGAGAAGTAAACTATTTCATCGATACGATTTAAGAACTCTGGCTTAAAGGTTTGATGTAACAATCCTTCCACTTTATCTCTTTCATTATTAAGGAGATATTCACTACCTAAATTACTCGTCATGATGATAATCGTATTCTTGAAGTCCACGACTCTTCCTTGACTATCGGTAAGTCGACCATCATCTAACATTTGTAATAACAAATTAAAGACTTCTGGATGAGCTTTTTCGATTTCATCGAATAAGACGATAGAATAAGGATTTCTTCTCACTTTCTCTGTGAGTTGTCCACCTTCTTCATATCCAACATATCCTGGTGGGGCACCAATTAGACGAGAAGTGCTATATTTCTCCATGTATTCACTCATGTCGATTCGGATAATATGACTTTCCGAATCGAACAAGGATTCCGCTAGAGCACGAGCAACTTCAGTTTTACCAACACCAGTAGGACCTAAGAATAAGAAACTACCGATTGGTCGATTGCTATCTTTAATCCCCGCTCTTTGACGGAGAATTGCATCGCTAACTAAAGTTAAAGCTTCATCTTGACCGATGACTCTCTTCGCTAAAGTCTTCTTTAAATCGAGAACTTTCTCTCGATCGCCTTTTTCAATCTTACTAAGAGGAATGTTAGTCATACGAGAGATAATCTTTGCGATTTGTTCTTCATCCACGACTTCGGATAAGAGTTTATTCTCGCCTTGAGAATTCTCATTCTCTTTTAATTTCTTCTCTAATTCAGGGATGATTTTATATTGCAATTCACCCGCTTTTTCGTATTCGGAGTGGCTTAAAGCGACATCCAAATCAAACTTTGCTTTTTCAAGTTTCTCTTTAATGTCTTTAACTTTGAGAATTTCATCTTTCTCTTGTTTCCATCTCTTCTGGAGTTCGTTATCTTTCTCATTAAGAGAAGAAAGTTCAATTTCAACATCCGCGAGTCTCTTCTTACTCGCTTCATCGCTCTCCTTTTTTAAAGCAGCCTTTTCGATCTCTAATTGTCTAATTTTTCTCTCTAATTCATCGAGTTCACTAGGCATCGAGGCGAGTTCCACTTTGATGGAAGCACAAGCTTCATCGACTAAGTCGATTGCTTTATCAGGAAGGAAGCGAGATGTTAAATAACGGTTGGATAAACTTGCCGCAGCAATTAAAGCATTATCGGTAATCTTGACACCATGGAAAGATTCGAATCTATTCTTTAATCCTCTTAAGATAGAAATCGTATCTTCCACAGTCGGTTCACTGATTAGAACAGGTTGGAATCTTCTTTCTAGAGCACGGTCCTTTTCAATGTATTCACGATATTCTTTTAATGTCGTCGCCCCAATACAATCGATTTCTCCTCTGGCAAGCATTGGTTTTAGCATGTTAGAGGCATCGAGTGCACCATCGCTTCGACCAGCGCCAACAATAAGGTGGATCTCATCAATAAAGAGAATGATTTTACCTTCGCTTTCCTTAATTTTATTAAGGACTGCTTTTAATCTCTCTTCAAATTCACCACGGTATTTTGCGCCCGCTACTAATGCGCCCATATCTAATTCATAAATAATTTTATCCTTAAGTATGGTCGGCACATCATCTTTGACGATACGTTCCGCAAGACCTTCAAGGATGGCGGTTTTACCAACGCCAGGTTCGCCTAAAAGAATGACGTTGTTTTTAGTTTTTCTGGCTAATATTTCAATGATTTTTCGAATTTCTTCATCACGACCGATCACGGGATCAATTTTCCCTTTCTTAACTTCTTCGTTAATGTTACGGCCAAATTTTTGAAGGACATCTTTATCATTTTCATAGTCAGGCATTTGTTCCATTTGCATAAATTTATCCTCCTTTGATAACTATATTGTAGCACTAAATTAGCACTCGGCAAGCGAGAGTGCTAAAAATTTTAATAATAACAAAGTTATTACTTTTTGTATTTTGTCTCAAAACACCCTTTTTATGTCAAAAACTTTGTCTACAGAAATAACGTTTTCTTTAGTTCAATTTCACCAATAGAGACCCATTTCTGATATTTTTTTATTGAGTATGATAAAATACTATTCGGTTTGGAGAAGTGCCCAAGTGGATAAAGGATCAAAAATTATTTTAACAAAGAAAATAATCGGATTATTGCTTGATATTATTCTCGTAGCAATAATTTTTTATGCACTTTTTGAATATTGTTATGATTCCATCGATAATATAGTTACAAATGTCCATAAATTTTATGAGGAAAATAGTTTTGTTTATTTCACCACAATTTCCAATATCTTTGTCATGATGACGAGTTTAATCGCTCTTCCGTTCGGTGTGATTTCTTTTGTTAAGAAAAAAGATCTTCCAAAATGGCTTTATATCTTAAAACATATCTCCACCACTTACCTAATCATTACATTCCTAATTGTGAATTTATTATTGGTTTGGTTAGTAGAAAATCCAATGGAATTATACGAAGGAAAAGAATTAATAACCCATGTCATTGCTCCTTTTTTAGCAGTAATTAGTTTTCTTTTAATACCATCGCAAAAAATAAATTTCAAAAAAGAAGTTTTAGCGATATTGATCCCGGTAATAATTTATTCAATTTATTATTTAATAATGGTTTTTATCTTGAAGGTTTGGAGTGATTTTTATTCCGTTGGCTTTTTCTATCCATATTCGTTACCACTATTTTTAATCTTATTTTTACTAGCCAATTTCTTTATTTCATTTTTGCTTTTTAAAATAAAAGAAAAACAATCCAAGCAATAATTAGGTTTTCTAAATAAAAAGGTCTTTTGAAAAATAAAAAATCACATGCAAATCTCAAAAATTATCCAAGAATTGCTGGTGAAATTAAAAAACGTGCACTGATGGGTACCCAGTTTCCTAGACA
>DEWP01000012.1 GCA_002363735.1 Caryophanales bacterium UBA3207
TGTGTCCATTTCGGGGTTCACTTCACAAAACAGTGATTTTTTTATTTTATTTTATTTAGTATTTCTTCCTCTTTTTTTGTTAGTGGAGCGGTAAATGTTTTATTAGATAAATACGATAATTTTCCACTAATATTTTTAAATTTAATTTGGTAAGCATGTAAAAATTGGTTATCAAAATTATACAGATCTTTAAATTCTTTATTTAGTTTAAAGTTTCCATATTTTGCATCTCCAACAATTGGATAATTCTTACTTGCTAAATGGACTCTAATTTGATGGGTTCTTCCAGTATAGATTTGAACCTTAACTAATGAAAAATGATCATAATATTTATATGGTTCAACATAACTACGAGCAGTTTTACCTTGTTTTGAAATACGAACTAAGCCCGTTTTTTCATCTTTAAGTAAAGGCGCATCAATCTCCAAGGGAGATTCAAGATGTCCTTCTACTAAAGCGAGATAAATTTTATCAATCTCATCTTTGTTCTTAAATAAAACTTCTAATTCTTGTAAAGATGGAAGGTTTTTGGCGAAAATGACTAATCCAGATGTGTTTCGATCTAATCGATGAGCTGGAGCAGGAGTAAACCCTAGATTCTCTTTCGGATCATATTCACCTTTAAAATATAAATAATTTAGAACTTCATTTGTTAATGTGATTCTTTGTTCAGAAATATCTCCATGCACTAATAAACCTCTTGGTTTGTTAATAATTAAGATGTTTTCATCTTCATAAACTATTTGATGAGATAAACTAACTTTTTCAATGGATCGTGGTTTGTTAAATTCATTAATCTGTTCATGACTAACATAAACAGTTAATTCTTCACCTTCATTTAAAAGATAATTTTCTTTTACCCAGTGACCATTAATTTTGACATCTTTTTTACGAAATAATTTATAAATAAAAGATAACGGAGCTTCCGATAGATATTTTCTTAAATATTTATCAACTCTTTGATGTGCTTCTTTAGAAGAAATAGTCTTTTTTAACATAAATTAAATATATTATACATAAGTAAAAAAATAATGTATAATAACTCAGCAATGGAGGATTACCCAAGTGGCTGAAGGGGCGGGCTTGGAAAGCTCGTAGGTGTCGAAAGGTGCGCTAGGGTTCAAATCCCTAATCCTCCGCCAAAAATGTTAAAAAACGGATAGTCATCAACGATTATCCGTTTTATTTTTCATTCCTATTTATTATTCTTCCATTTATAGGATGGATCACATGCTCTTTTTTCAGCAAAATCTTTTTTCGCTTCTTCAAGACTCATATCATTGGCGCCTCCGCCTTCAAAATATCCGTCATCTTCCCACCCACAAACAGGGCAAATATCGAAACTGTCTTCTTCTTTAAATTCATATTCGCCACAGACCGGGCATTTATGCGGCTTCGGCGTAGGCATATTATCTTCCAAATAATTATAATTAGGATTTTCTTTTAGCTTATCCTCATACCATTTTTTATACTCAACGACGGACATTTTGTTAAATCCATCTTTTGATTCTGGATTTTCTGCCTGATCTAGGTCATAAATCCAACCACATGAGAAGCAATAAACATTTCCATTTAGATATTCTTCCATTTCTTCTTTTTCAAAACCTTCGTTTGGACTAGAAAAGTGGAACTTCTTGCATACAGGGCACATAATTGGTTTAAATCTTTTCATAAAACTCCTTACTTCTTAACGTATTTTGCATATTGTCGCTTATAATAATCATACCCGCCAGTTGGTTTATAATATGTGACAATATATCCGCGTTTATCTACTATTATAAATTCATTTGATTTAGGACTATATTTATATGTTTTTCCAGTCGCTCTATCAACAAATGATTTATAGTTTTTTCTATCAATATCATTGGCAAATTTAATAGCATGTTGTTTGTAAGATTCTAGAGAGTCAAAATGCTGTTTATTATTGTGCCTTTCATAATGGTCTTTTTCGCTGTGCTTATTAAAATCTTTTGCCCATGGATAGTTAATGTGTTTAGTGTGGTGGCCTTGTCTTCCTCCACCAGCATTGCCATAACGGTTGCTTGGTCCTTTAGTTCCCATTTTGATTTCTCCTTTTCCTATCGGAGTAAATCCATGGTTCATATATAAGAAAACTACATTTTGACTCAAACTCTTCAAATATTTTACCACTTAATTTGCCGTAAACGATAATACCTTTAGGCTCTAATTCTTTTATGATTTTCTCTAAAAAACAATACCACTCAGCTTTTTGTGGGATTTCTTTAATAAAACCGTGAGTACCAATAGCAATTAAAGTGTGTTTAGGAATAGCGGAAAGAAACTCATCTGCCAGCTCATCTTTGCCATATCTTATGTTTGGAATAACCTTTACACCATTGTTTCCAAAATAATATGATAGTGATAGGTTATCATTCATCTGACTCTTTTGTTTTACAATTGGCATATCGCTATGAACGCTAAAGTCAAATCCAATTATGCCACCGCATCTTCTAAAGAAATTTAAATATTTATTTGGGTTACGTCTTACTCTTTCGAACGAACAGTCTCTGGCATAAGTGCAAACATATACATCGCTTAAATCGCCTTGATAATTCAAAACTTTATCAAAAGGCATAATCTTTTTTGGTGGAATTTCGGGAATCATCCATCTTTCCAAGATAGGGTATTCTTCCTCTTTCGTGAAATTCGCTCCTTCCACCAAGAATGCTTGGAACGAATCTTCAACTATATTGTTTTCATCTTTGTACATAGAGTACCTCCATTTCACGTTCTGCGTGATTAAAAATTGGAGATATGCTACTATATACATACCGAGTGTGCTTCAGCATATCTCTAATCGTGACCATTCGCACTGGTTGCGATTTTTTTAGCTTTTGTTTGATCTTTGCTCATGCTTCCTCCTTAACTCTATCTACTTCTTCATATTCTCATTGCTGTGACCTCCTCTTATAAAAACTTCTTCAATATGTTCAACAGAAACAAATAAAACATTATAATCACTGCACGCTTTCTGAAGTTTGATATCATTTGTGACAAGGCAATATCCTTTTTCAATGCAAAACACTAGCGCAAGTGCGTCCCATTTTGATAAAGGTCTATGCTTTTGTCTAATTTGAACAGATGATTCCAACATTTCAATCGTGGTTACATCAACAGTTAGCGAGTCCGCTGTAGCTGTTTTAATTCCTTCTGGATATAGAATTTAATATCTTATTTGTAAATCAGATATGTGAAAAACACCTTTGAATTGTGATAAAACAATCAACTCATTTCTTTTAAACAAATCAATAATCGCTGAAGCATCACAATAAAAGTATTCCATGTTAATACCCCACGTTGTTATTCATGACATCATATAAAGGTATTTGTAATAATTCACTTGCCTTTGAAGCACTAATAAGATTAACGCCTAAAGCACGGTACACCATTTGTTCAAACTCAATTGGTTCAGCGTGTTTACCTTCATATAAAGATTCTTCGTTTTTTCTAGAGCCCACTCTTGCGCTTAGGAATTTGTGAAAATTACGGTAATACATATCTTTGACTACATTCAAATCCCTAAGTCTTCTCACAAGACAGGACGGTGCAATAATATATTCTTTTGCAACTGATTCCATTAGATATCTTGTAATATGTCTATTTGTTTGACCAAACTCATCAAACACATCTTTGTCAGGAATTAAAATCATACCAGCAAGTTTATCAACCTTGCTTTCTAATTTTTTTTCGTCAACATCGGTTAAATGATTAAAGAAGAGATGAACAAATTCATGAATCATTGTAAACCTCTGTCTTTCGATTGTCCTTTTTTTATTAAAGAAAATATATATGATGTCATTAACATAACCATTACATCCTTCAATAGAATCACCGGCATCGAACGATAAGAGAACTATTCCAAGTTTTTCTAGTGCTTCTACGATAGAAAAAATAGGGCCATGTTGAGTCACACCTAATTTAGAACGGATTATTTCAACTGCTTTATTATTATCTATATCAAAATCTAACTGTTCAGCTTTGAATGGTTGTTTAGGAAGCAAATCCAAAATATCTAAAATTTCTATTTGCTTAGAACATTTTTCTTCTATTTCCATCAAAAAAGCTTGTTTATCGGTATCACTTGTTCTTTTGCTTGTTCTAAATCCACAATGATCAAAACTCAAATTAAGAGAGTTTGGCAAAAAGTCCAAAGGAGTAACATTAAAAATGTCACTTAAACGATTTAAGACATCCATGTCAGGCTTTCTATGGTCGTTTTCATATTGAGAAATGGCAGCGCTGGTACAGCCTAATTTTGCTGCTAGGTCAGCTATAGTCATTTTGTTTTTAAGTCTGTAGAATTTTATTTTTTTACCGAACATACTTAATACCTCTCTGTTAATATTTTACATCTTTTTTGCATTTTGTTAACAGTTTTCTTAAATTATTCCTATAATTCTACTCATCAATGTAAAATTCATGTACGTACAATTAAAGGCAAAAAATAACTATTTTACTTAGAATATTGCCTAATATCACTCACATCAAATCAACATTTTTAATCGTTTTTGTTGCTCATTACTATTTTTTGATATCTTTGATCCTACATTAGATTCGTTTAATGTCGATGAAAAAGAAAAGAAATATGTTTTTGAGTTTTATACTAAAGGATCTTTAGCAATTATTCAAAAATGGGTCGAAGAAGATTGTAAAGACGATATTAAATTTGTTGTCGATTTAATCGCTAGACACACATTTGCAAATAAAAATTGAAGAGAATTGAATGAAAAACACGCTTCAAGTTTTTTCATAATCAAATCAAATTTGTTACGTATTTAGATAGCAGGAAACAATTTCGAAACCTTCTCTTTTGTTTCTAAAATCATCTTTTCCATTTTCTCCATACAGTTTTTAACACTATGTTCTTTTGCAAAATCTTGATAACTATCTTCAACTTGTTTGCGAACTTCTGGGTGTTCAATAAAATAATCAATTACTCTAGCTAAATCCTTAGGATTTCTTTGTTTAAAAATGCATCGAGAGTCACTAACGAATGATTTTGTTGCACTCTTTTTAGAATCAGAAACAATCGTTACTTTTTGACATGCTAACGCTTCAATACAAGCAATTCCTTCAAGTTCAATTGTCGCTGGGTGAACATATAAATCACTATAGTTCATGAGATCAACAATCTCTTCTCTTTTAAATTGTTTCATGACAATTGGGTTAGTTAAGTTCTTTGCTAAATCGCGATATTTCTTTTCTTTTAAACCTTGTCCAGCAAAGATTAGTTGAATATCTTTTTCGTATTTAGAATATTTTAAAGCTTTAATTAAGGTGTCTTGTGACTTTTCTCTAGCTAATCTTCCGACGGAAGAAATGATAATTTTGTCTTGATATTCTTTTGGTTTGCTAACCTCTTTTTTCTTCATATCAAGCGCGACACCATTTGAAATAACATATCCTTTAGTAATCTTTTTAATATTTGATTCAAATGTGTCGCGAATAAAAGTTGTTGGATAATGAATCGCGTCACATTTTGAGAATGTTGTTTTGTAAATAAATTTATAGACTGCTTTGTTAATAAATTTCGATTCATGTAGACCAAAATAACTTGTTAAGTTTTCTGCTTGCATATGAAAACCACAACTGACTGGAATATGTCTTTCTTTAGCAATTCGGATGACTTTATTACATAAATGGAAAGGAACAATCGCGTGGATATAGTCACAATCAACTAAACATTTTTCGATGATTTCATCATCTGCTTTCGCAAGTTGAACGCCAACTTTATCAATAAAATAATTAAAAGGACCAAGATTTAGTTTTGGAACAATATAATAATGTTCCACCTTATCTTTTCCCTTAAATGGTGATAAGATTCTCACCTCATAACCTTTCGAAGTAAGATATCGAACAAGGTTCATTGTGGCAACATTTGTGCCATTTCCTTCACCCATTAAGACATCACTAACAATGACAATAACGATTTTTCTTTCCTCCAGAGAAACGTTTAATATCATATTCTTTTTATAGTGATGTTTCAACGAAACTTCACTATTAATTTTCATTTAATCTAAAACGCATTCTTGATATAACAAGAGAGTTTTTATAAAAAATAAAACATCAAATAAGGAGAATTTAAATTATGGCTTGCTTCGTTGTCTCAGCTGCTGCCGCAATCGGCGTTGGTGCAGCAAAATATATCGTGAAGCATCACGAAAAGAAAGAAGAACTCAAAGTTGAAGCTCCAAAAGAGATCAAATTTGGTTCAGAAGTTAAGTGGTCAACTAAACTTAGATATCTAGAACTTACTTTATGGTCAGGTTCTTTACTTCTTGCTGGAGAACACCTTCTCCATGGTGAAGAACAACTCAACCTCCATTCCTTACTGCTGTTAGTGAAGGCGGAGATGCAGTTAGACAAATGTTTACTGAAATGGGCACAGTTGGTGTAGCGATGCTGACAACTTTAGTTGTTGCATGGGCCATTGGCGTCTTCATTGTTGATTTCTTCAAATTTAAGAAACATAAATCAGTTAAAGCAGTTGAAGCGAAATAATGTATTTTATCACCGCTTTAATTGCCACTATTATTAGCGGCGTGTTGTGGTTTTTATTCCGCGACCGCAAAGCACTTCATCTCGAAGTTCTTGCGATCGCCTATGGTTCAGCCACATTGATGTGGCTAATCGATGTCATCTTCACCGCTGCTGATGGAGAAAACCCATTTGGATTTACTGCCACTGATGGATGGATTTCCCTATTAACAATTGTTGGAGGAATGCTCATCTGGTTAACACTTGGTTTTATCTTCAATAATTCCAAGAAGACAAACTAATTAATTCATAAAAAAGATTGGTTCAGCACGAACCAATCTTTTTGTTTTGTTTAAGAATTAATCTAATTTGATTATTACTTGCTAAATAAGTCTTGTAACTTAAATTCAGTATAGATGCTCTTATCAGCAACTTTCTTCACGCTTGGATTATTCTTATAGTTAACTTCGGCGTGAGCACTAACATTAAGTGTGCCACTAGCTGAGCCTTCTTCACCAACTTTAGCAGTATCGACTTGTCCTTCAACATTGAGTGATTTGAATCGGAATGCACTATCAATGACGAGTTCTCCGCTTAAATCAATGCCTTTTTCATCTTTTAATGTAACTGTTGCACCAGATTCATCTTGATAAGAAACTTTCGAAGTATCTAAATCAAATGTGAATGCAGAGTCAGATGTGTAGACTTGAAGACTTTCAAGAATTTCCACTGGAATTTCTGGAGCTTCAAAGTCTTCTTGTAAATCAAGGATTTCGTTTGGATCATAGCTTTCAGCGATAGAAAGATATTTGTGATCTGGAAGAGTGATTTTTGGGAAAGCCATTGAGAAAATGAAATTATTTAAAGCATTAGAATTGAAATCAGAGTAGACAACTCCTTCTTCAAAATAAAGTTCAAATAATGTGGCGCGGCAATCAATTTCACTAGATTGTTCACCTTGTTTCACTGTTAATTTTCCACTAGTTTCAATGGAAATATGGGCTTCGATATCATTAATATCACTTCCTTTTTCAAGCTTTTCTGGGAAGTTTACTTCGCCTTTCACCTTCGCTTCGAATGATTTTAGTGCGAATTCAGCTCCGCTTGCGCGAACTGTTCCATCAGCTCTTAAAGTAGCATCGAATGTAAAGTCATCTTTCGCCACATTTTTTACTGTATTTTCAGCAACTTGGTTAATCACGGCTTTTTTCTCTTCAACTGTCTTTACTTCTGTACCCTTTGAGCAGGAAGCAAGACCAAGAAGAGCTGGTAGAGATAAGATCAGAATTTTTTTATTCATTTTTTTCACCTCTTTTCAGTTTATATACAAACCGAAGTATGATTTTATTGAGAAAATTTAAAAAATTCAACAAAAAAGAAAAAGGCGAGTTAGTTTTATCTAACTCACCATATAATAAATTAAATTTATTTATTCCAGATTTCTTTATTAACGACCGAGATCTTTTCTTTAATAATTTTAACAACACGAGCTGAGACATCTAAGACATCATAATTTTCAGGAGTAAGTGCGGTTTGATATTGATTTAATTCTTTTTCAATCGCGTTTAGAATTCCTTCTTTATTAATTCCGGAAACAACAATGGAATGAGCCTCCACTCCTTCAGGACGTTCAGTCGAAGTTCGAATTAGAACAGCCGGGAAATGCCTCATCGCACTTTCTTCGGTTAACGTTCCGCTATCAGAAAGAACAAATTTTGCGTTTTCTTGTAGTTTTACATAATCTAAGAATCCAAGTGGCTTAAGATTTTGAATTAATGGATGCATCACAAAGTGATTTGCTTCAAGTCTTTTCTTTGTTCTTGGATGTGTTGAGAAAATCACTGGAACTTGATATTTTTCCGCGATTTCATTTAATGCTGGCATTAATTGATTAAAATTCTTTTCAATATCAATGTTTTCTTCTCGATGAGAAGAAACAACAATGTATTCACCTTTTTTTAAATTTAGACGTTCTAAGACATTGCTCTTTTCAATCTTTTTATTTTGAGCATTAAGAACTTCTAACATTGGAGATCCTGTTACAAAAGTGTATTTTGGATCAATTCCTTCTTTCATTAAGTTCGCGTACGCGTGATTAGTATAAGGAAGATTAATATCAGAAATATGATCAACAATTTTTCGATTAATTGTTTCTGGAACATTCCAGTCTCCACATCGATTTCCGGCTTCCATGTGGAAAATAGGAAGTTTTAAACGTTTTGCACTAATTGCGCATAACGCGCTATTAGTATCACCTAAAATTAAGACAGCATCTGGTTTAAGTTCACGAAGTAAATCATATGATTTAGAAATCGCGTTACCAATTGTCTCTCCTAAATCTTTTCCCGCACAATTTAGATAATAATCAGGAGCTCTTAAATCAAGATCTTCAAAGAAGACTTGGTTTAATTCATAATCATAATTTTGTCCAGTATGAACTAGAAGATGTTCAATCTCTTTGTCTCGATCAAGCGCTTTAATGACTTCACTAAGACGAATAATTTCTGGACGAGTACCAATAATGGTGACAACTCTAATTTTCTTTGGCATATTATTTAGCTCCTTCTTTTAAGAATGGTTCTCGAATTGTATCAGCGGTTTCATCAGAATAAACATGACTAATCCACATTAATGTATAAGAATTTTCTTTTCCAATGTTTGTGATTTCATGAGTATAGAGAGGAATAATGTTAATTCTAGAAACATGATCATGAACTTCATTTGAAATAACTTCATCCGTTTGAATATTTCTTTGACGGATGATTACATCTCCTTTAATAGGATAAAAGATTTCTTTTTTATATGTGTGATAATGCCCGCCTTTTGTGATGTTTGGATAAGCCATGTTTAGCGAGATTTGTCCAAACTCTTTTGACTTATATAATTCCTCAAATGAACCACGCATATCTGCGGCAAAGTTAAAGGAAGAATTTTCATCGGATAAATACCATAAAAATGTTATAAATAATTTCAATTCAAAATCATCATGAATCAGTGGTAAATGCTCATCACTTTGGACACATTTTTTAAAATATTTTAGGAGTTCAACTTGTTTTCCGAGTGAACAAGAATATTGAGGTTTTACATATAAAATAACCAGCAATTCTCGGTTAACTTTGTTTTCGATAAGATTTAAGATTTCTTCACAAATATCATTCACATAGTTATAAGTAACAACATAATTTGGATCACGAACATAGACATCTAAATCATGGGCAATGTTATAGCAAAATGTCGCTGTTGCTGAATTATAATTTGGACGACATCCTCGACCAAAAACATTGTAGAATCGGTAAATATAAACAGATAATCCTGAAGCAATTAAAGCTTCCTCTGCCATTCTTTTACTTTTCCCATAATCATTATCTAGTTCGGCTTGAATCGAACTATTTGCAACAATTTTCACAGATGGATTAAATCTTTTTACTAAATCAATGAGTTTTTTGGTGAAATTCGTATTTCCATCGTAAAATTCTTCGATTGTTAATGGACGGTTTACTCCAGCAAGGTGGATAATCCAATCTGCTTGTTGAATATATTCAATTAAAGATGTTTCACTATCTTGAATATCAAATTCAAAAACTTCATGATGATTTTTCTTTAAGAAATTCACCATGTGTGAACCGATAAATCCTTTTGAACCTGTAACTAAAACTTTCATTTTCTTATTCGTGTTGACGGACTGGTCCGCCAAAAAGTTCGAGTTTTTGCAGTAATTTTTTCATTTCTTCAACATTTAATCGACCAGTGTTATGTGAAGTGTAAGATTCACCTAAATTAAGTTTCTTATTTCCTTTAGAGAAATATTTGTCATAGTTTAAATCACGATTATCCGCGCAAATTCTAAAGAAATTTCCGCAGTCAATTGACTTTAACATTTCTTCTTGGGTAACAAGAGTTTCATAAAGTTTTTCACCATGACGTGTTCCAATATAAGAAACTCCAGTCTTGCTACCAGTTAATTCGATAATTGCTTTCGCAAGTGTTTCAATCGTTGCTGCCGGTGCTTTTTGAACAAATAAATCACCTTGCTCACCATGTTCAAAGGCGTATAAAACAAGATCCACCGCATCATCGAGAGTCATCATAAAACGAGTCATCTCTGGATTAGTGATAGTAATTGGCTTACCTTCTTTGATTTGGTTTAAGAATAAAGGAATGACTGAACCTCTACTTGCCATAACGTTACCATAACGAGTTAGACATAAAACAGTATCACCTTTAAGCATTTGACGAGATCTAGCAATAACGTTTTTCTCCATTAAAGCTTTGGAAATTCCCATCGCATTAATTGGGTAAGCTGCTTTATCTGTTGATAAAAAGATGGCCTTTTTGACGTGGTTTTGTACACAAGCGGTAATGACATTATCTGAACCAATAACGTTAGTGCGAACTGCTTCCATTGGATAAAATTCACATGATGGAACTTGTTTCAGTGCAGCGGCACTAAAGACATAATCAACACCCTTAAAAGCATCAATAATGCTTGGAAGATTACGAACATCGCCGATATAAAATTTAAGTTTATCGTTATGATACGCTTTTCTCATATCGTCTTGTTTCTTTTCATCACGAGATAAAATACGAATTTCTTTAATCTCGGTATTTAAGAAACGATCAACAACAGCGTGACCAAATGAACCAGTTCCTCCAGTAATTAAAAGAACTTTGTCTTTGAGAATCGATGTGTCTTTCGCCATCGCTTCATCAAGAACTTGTTTCATTCGTTCAAGTTTAAGTTGGTCGGCTTTCTCTTCATCGTTTTCATAACTGACATACGTACGAAGAGAAACACCGCAAAGCTTTGCTGCTTCACTTTGTGTTAATTTGCAATTTTTGCGTGATTCAAGTAATGTCATAATACGAACCTCTTTCGTCAATACTATAGTATAAATAATAATTTGTTGTCAAAAGAAATATGCAAAAGTTTCATAAATATGCAACTTAAATGAAAAAGCCCCTCGATTTAATTCGAGAGGCTATTGAATAAATTAATGCAGTGATTTAATCAATTATTTTGTGATGAAAGATTTACGACGTTTGAGTCCAATGACAACTCCAATTGCGGTCACTGCAGCAATACTACTTGCCACAATCACAATAATTGGAAGGATGCTTGATGAAGTTTCTTGTGTTGAAACAAGAGCGTTCACTTGACGTCCTTCAATGAACTTAGTTAAGCCGTATTTCTTACAAGCGTAGTTATAGAAAGCCATTGCTTTTTCGAGGTCAGTACCATCGACTTTTGCGCTAGCTTCGATCACTTTTGCTTTTTCTTCACCAGAAAGTGAAGCATAACGTTGAGACATTGTCTCCCAAACTGTGCGTAATGCAAGTTTGTTATTGGTTTTACCATCGTAATTTGCACAAATTGGTGCGACCGCATCGAGTAAATCACGGGCAAATTGATTTGCATCATATCCATCAGAGACACTGACTGCGTATGCAAATGGAGCACTAGTAACGTCACCTAAAGAAGCGGTTACAGAAACCGATTCAACTTCTTTAGTTGTTTCGGCTGGATCAAATGTCCAAGTAACTTGATTGGTGACATCAGCAGTTGTTCCATTATTATAAGTTGCAGTAACAACTAATCCTTCTGGATTCCACTCTTCACCGGCTTTGTATTCGGCAACACTTGGAGTTCCACTAACTTCTAACGAAGTTAAGCTAACTGCAGTGACAGTGACTTGATATTTAACTGTGTACACGCCAGCTACATCAAGAGTAACTGTTACAGTACCAGCAGCATCAAATGTTGTGACATCTGGAGTGCAATAATCAATTGGAACAACAAATGGTGCACTATGTATCCAAGTTCCGTCAAGTAAAGCGAAGTGGACAACTACACCACTGATATCAATTGTGTCTCCAACAAAATATTCAAGTTTTGCATTTGTTGTGTCAGCAGAGATACTACCAACAACTTCAAATGTAACACCACTATGAATTTCTGTTTCAGTAGCCTGGTATGCGTAGACAACAGCATAGGCAGTTAGAGTTTTTTCCACATAGACATAACCAACGCCTTGTTCTAATTTACCGACATATTGCCAATCAGCGCTGTTATATAACGCATCATCGATTGCATTGAAAATAGCTAAATCGGTTCCGTCAACAACGTCAATATCAGCATATGGATAACTTGTATGCCAACTTACATTTGCGTCACTAGAAAGTTCTGCTCCAAGGAATGGAGGTAAGGCGGCAATCTGGCTATCGCCACTAACAAATCTTTCATTCCAAGTTGCTTTGAATGTATCACTCCAATCAGTTTGAACTGGAGCGGCATTAAATTGGAAGATAACATAAGTGTTATTTCCACTTAATGAAGCGTAGGCCATAATCGAGCCATTTAAGGTTTCTAATGTGTAATAGCCTTCGCCTCCATCAGTCCAATCATTTCCAAGTTTTGTAGCAAAATTAGCTGTGATATCACCACTAACTGTGAAATCAACGCTGTTTTCACCAACGTTTAGGTCGCCAACAAGTTCACCAAGGAATGGTGGGACATAGCCATCTAATTTACCTGAGAAGGTAGTTTGTTGATCTTCAGTCCAATCAGTAACTGGGGTAACAATGTCTTTATAGACTGCAGTAAAGTATGCTGAACCAGTAACGGTGTATTTATCACCTGGAGCATAATGATCACCGGTTTCCTTATGTTCCCAGTAATCTAATTCTTTTCCTTCAGGAGCTGGATAAGCTAAGCCAGGAATTGTGATTTCAGTATTAAGATCATAATGTCCTACACTTCCACCTTGATACTCAGCAAATGTAACATCTACTTTATCATCATAAAAACGTGATTGGCTCTTAATGTTGTTAACAATCTCATAGGTGTGCACATTGCTTTTAACATAGTTTTGAATGTTTCCAACTACACGAATTCTCGAATTAACGATTACTTTAGCTGCTTCTTCTTCACTACAAGCGAATTTGTAGACGGTAACAGTATCTGTTCCACCTTCAGTTTCAGCCATTGTGAATGACATTGTGCCAGCTGCGTAAGGATAGGTAATTGCGACAACATATCCTGTAACTCGATAATATTCAGTAGATGTTGCGCCATCAGCTAATGCAGCACCTATCTCAATAGCTTCTGCAACCTTGGCAGCTTGAATATCAGGAAGATCAACAGTGACAGTACAAGAATCAGTAAAAGAACCATCTTGTGTTGTAACGGTAATTGTTGCTGTACCAACATCAACTGCTTTAACAACACCATTAGCAACAGTTGCTACTGAAGGATCGGAAGATTGCCAAGTAACAATTTTATTTGTTGCGTTTTCTGGAGCAATTGTGGCGGTTAACTTCACAGTGTTTGGGATAACAAGATTCGCTTGATTTTGATCAAGACTAACACCAGTAACATCAACAATCTCACCAGCTTCACCGTCATCATATTGGGCATCCCAAACAAAGAAACGGTTTTTACTAGCTGTATTAGCAGTTAATGTCACAACAGCGTTAGCAGTACAATCTGTTAAACTTAATTCAAAAAAATAAGTTTGTTCATCTTGCGCTAATGTCCATGTGGAGCCTGTTCCTGAAAGAGCGGAATCGTTAGTTAATGTCAGAGATGAAACACTTAAAGTAACGCCAGTTGCAGTAAGATTAACTTGTTTAGCATCATTGTTCCATGCCGCAGCATAGAAAGTTAATTTTTGTGCTGAAGCTGAAGGAATGGTGATTGTTGCCGAACCTTGTTTCGAACTTGTTCCAGCCTTAATGGAGTACTTTCCATTAATTGTGTTATCATCGTAAGCATTTTGGCCTTTACCTAATGTGGCACTATAACTAGTCGCCTTTGCTTCGTGAACATTTGCGCTTCCAAGAGCAACACCTACGCCAGCAGCCATCGCTACACCGAGGGTTAGCGCGGCTACTTTTGTAAATAATTTGTTCATATTCTTCTCCTTTCTTTTTGAATAAATTATTCGATATATTCTTCTTAAATAAAGGAGAAGATTAATAAGCTTTTTTAATCTCCTAAATTAATTAAGAATTCAATATCTAACGACTAAATAACTAAAACGATCGCTGCATCGATTATTTTAATTACTTAGTTTCGCTGTTATTATTATAACAAAGTAAAGAAAAGAGAAAAGATAGTAAACATATTTCTTCGATTAGTTCTATAATCTTTTTATGAGTTTTGAGACTTTAGCCCAAGTATTCTTGTTTGCAATCGCCCTTAGTATGGATGCTTTTGCTGTCTCAATTGTTGATTCATTAATCTATACAAACATTGATAAAAAGAAAGGCATTACGATTGCCTCTATGTTTGGTTTAATGCAAGCATTAATGCCTTTAATCGGTTATTTTCTTGTTGAACTAGTTTCCACAATTGTCGGGGCAAACAAAGGCGAAGATGCTGGAAAGATTATGTCACTAGTTGTGACTTGGATCTCTTTTGGCGCGTTAGTGATTATCGGTGGAAAAATGCTGATTGAAGGAATCAAAAACTTGAAAAAACCACCCGAAGAAAAAGTATTAAAATTATATTCATTTAAAGAAGTATTTATCATGTCGATTGCAACAGCAATTGACGCACTTGCTGTTGGAGTAAGTTTCCATGCTGGAATCTCTTCTCTATCAACAATTTGGTTACATGTTGTCATCATTATGATCACCACTTTTGTAATTTCTTTAATCGGAGTTTTTCTTGGTAAATTCTTTGAAAAACTCCTCAAAGGAAAATACGATATTTCCTCAATTATCGCGGGTGTAATTTTAATTATTTTATCAATTTGGATTGTCTTATCTTATTATTTTGGTATTTAAAACTAAAATAAAAAAGGTGCTTTTCGCACCTCTTAATTAAGATAAGACAATTTTATTTCACTAAAGAATAAGCATCTTCATCAACATAGATTGTGCAATCTGGATGTTTTTGAAGAATGGAGCAAGGCATCTCTTCAGTGATTGGTCCTTTAATTAAACCGTAAACTGCTTTAGCTTTGTTTTTACCTGTGGCAACTAAGATAATTTTACGAGCATTCATAATGGATTTTAATCCCATTGTGACAGCGCGAGTTGGCACTTCGCTAATGTCGTTAAATAAACGAGAATTATCTTTGATGGTTTGTTCGGTAAGTTCGGTTTCATGTGTTAATGAATCGAATGATGTTCCTGGTTCATTAAAGGCAATATGTCCATCAGAACCAATGCCGAGGATTTGAATATCAATTCCTCCGGCGTCTTCAATCATCTTGTCATATTTCTTCATAAATGAGACATAGTCTCCAACACCAAGTAAAACATTGGTTTTGGATTTATCAATGTCAATATGATTGAAGAGATTTTCGTTCATAAAATAACGATATGATTGGTTATGTGTGCCTTCTAGACCAACATATTCATCAAGGTTAAATGTTGTGACATTTTTAAATGAAACACGTCCTTCTTTGTTGGCTTTAACAAGATTTGCATAGACTCCAAGAGGAGAGGTTCCAGTGGCTAAACCAATTACAGGATGTTTCTTTGAGTTAATGACTTTAATAAATTCTTCCGCCATTTGTTTGTCAATGTCTGCTTGTTTTAAGACTTTTACAATCATCTTCTTGTCCTTCTTTCGCTTTTTTGTGGTTTTATTATATGCATCTCGTTTCCTCTTGTAAATACTTCTTTACATTTTTTTATTTGACAATTAACGCTTTATAACGCATTATTTATTACGTCCGCAATTGCTGGTTGCGGTCTCGGAGGTTAAAAAAATGACATTAGCTGAAAAGATTGTTCACTTACGCAGCGTGAACGATATTTCTCAAGAAAAATTAGCCAAGATGATGAACGTTTCTCGTCAATCTGTTAGTAAATGGGAAAGTGGAGAAAGCGTTCCATCTTTAGATAAAATTATTGAACTAGGTGAACTTTTTAAAGTGACCACCGATGAATTACTTCATGATTCAGTCACAATTCATCGTGGCCAACAATTAAAAGTTTCCATCGGGGAAGATATTAAAACAAAATATTTCGGAACTGATGGATTCCGCGGGGAAGTAAATAAAGTTTTAACCGCGACGCACGCGTTTAAAATTGGACGTTTCCTTGGTTGGTTCTACTCCAACCCGGAATTTACCGGAGTAAAACCTGGTTACCGTCCAAGAGTTGTGATTGGAAAAGATACAAGAAGATCTTCATATATGCTTGAATATGCCGTTGCTGCTGGACTAGCAGCATCTGGAGCAGATGTTTGTTTACTGCACGTTACCACCACACCAAGTGTTTCTTATATCACAAGAAAAGATGGTTTTGATTGTGGCGTGATGATTACTGCATCACATAATCCATTCTATGATAATGGAATTAAGGTGATTAACGCGAAAGGTGAAAAACTTGAAGATAGCGTTGCCTATTTATGCGAAGCATATATCGATGGAGATTTAAAGAAACTTGGTGTGAATGAAGATGATCTTCCATTAGCACAAAGAGATCATATTGGTTCAATTAACGATTATTCAATTGGAAGAAACCGTTACGTTGCTTATTTAATCTCAATTGCGGTTCATTCATTCAAAGGTTTAAGAGTTGGATTAGATACTGCAAATGGAGCATCCTGGATGATTGCTAAATCAGTCTTTGATGCTTTAGGTGCAAATGTTTATATCGTGAATAATGAACCAAATGGATTAAATGTTAACTTAAATGCTGGATCAACTCATATCGATTCGTTTAAAGAATTCTGTAAAGAAAATAAACTTGATGTTGGTTTTGCTTTTGATGGTGATGCCGACCGTTGTATTGCGATTGATGAAAACGGTAATGAAGTTGATGGAGATAAAATTATTTATCTACTGGCAAATAAACTTAAAAATGAAGGCAAACTTAACGGAGACACAGTTGTTACAACAATTATGTCAAACTCTGGTTTAACGAAAGCATTAAAAGAAATTGGTATTAATAATGTTCAAACAAAAGTTGGTGACCGTTTCGTTTACGAAGAAATGATGAAATCTGGTTATTATCTAGGTGGAGAACAATCTGGACATATTATTATTCGTAAATATGCGACAACAGGAGATGGTGTTTTAACTGCCATCAACATTGTTGAAGCAATGCTTGATTCAAAACAACCACTATCTAAACTTGTTGCGCCAGTTAAAGTGCTCCCACAAGTTTTAAAGAACGTTCGAGTGACAAATAAAGCCGCTGTTGTTGAAGACGAAGAAGTCAAACTTGCTTTTAAGAAAGTTAATGATGAAATCGGAGATAATGGTCGAGCGATTTTACGTCAATCTGGAACTGAACCGGTTGTTCGTATTATGCTTGAACTTGATAGCTTAGAAGATTGTAATCGTTACATTGAACAAATCTATAATGTCATTAAGAAAAGAGGATACATCTGTGAATAAGAAACTTGTTGAAACAAAAGACCTTTTTACCTGTCATATCCCGTTTTTGATGGAGGTTTTTGAAAAAAGCCAATATCCTTGGCAAATCCTCCCTCAAATTAAAGAAATCTGTGCAAAACTCGTCCAAAATGGAATTCCAGGATACACCGAAATTGAACCGGGGGTCTTAGTTGGAGAAAATGTTAAAATTGCTAAAACAGCAACAATTGAAGCTCCAGCGATTATCGGAGCAAATACAGAACTTAGACCTGGTGCATTTATTCGCGGAAATGTCATTATCGGAGAAAAATGTGTGATCGGAAATTCATCCGAATTAAAAAACTCAATTTTATTAGATCACGTACAAGTTCCTCATTATAACTATGTTGGTGATTCGATTCTCGGTGATTACGCGCACATGGGCGCAGGTTCTATCTTATCTAATTTAAAATCAGGTGGAAGTAATGTTGTTATCCATGGTGAAAAAGAATACGAAACTGGTCTTCGTAAAATCGGCGGCTTCCTTGGAGAACACGCTGATATTGGATGCGGTTCTGTTCTTAACCCAGGAACGATCATTGGAAAAAACACATCTGTTTACCCACTAAGTATGCTTCGTGGAGTTTATCCAGCGAATTCAATTGTGAAAGCTCCAGATCAAGTTGTTGAAAGAAAATAACTGGTTTTATACAAAAAAAGCCTTGGTTTTTGATATGTACCCAGTTTCCTGGACAAGTTAATTGGATTATATCATAAAGCTGAAATGGATGTTTTCCTAAACTTAGATGGAGGCATCCATTTTGTTTTGCCTTTAATCCTCCTATTGTTGTAATAATCAATGTAATCAGCAATCCCTTGATATAATTCCTCAAAGGTTTGGAATTCTTGCTCATGACCATAGAACATCTCACGTTTTAAAGTTCCAAAAAACGTTTCCATAATACAATTATCGATACAATTGCCTTTTCTAGACATCGATTGAATAATACCTTTTTCTTTAAGGCGCTTTTGATAATAGTTATGTTGATATTGCCAGCCCATGTCACTATGAAATATTAAACCTTCTAGATTTGGATTCTTTTTAAAAGCTTCTTCCAACATTCTTTTTGTTTGTTCTAAATTAGGTGACAATGAAAGATCCCACGCAACAATATCGGTTCCAAACATATCAAGAATTGGAGATAAATATGCTTTACCAAATGGACAATTGAATTGAGATACATCGGTTGTCCATTTTTCATTGGGTTTAGATGCTTTAAAATCTCTGCTGATAATGTTATCCGCAATATGACCAACTTCACCAATATATGAATGATATTTGACTTTTGGTTTGATTGCTTTTAACCCACATTTATTCATTAATCTTTGAATCTTTTTATGATTAATATTTATGCCTTGGTTACGAAGTTCTGCAGTTATTCTTCTAACACCATATCGTTGTTTATTTTCATAGAAAATATCTTTAATCTTTTCGATTAAATCTTCGTTTTTAATATCTATATCTGGTTTATTAATTTCAAAGTAATAGGTCGATCTAGATAATGAAGCCGCTTCTAACAAAGTTGATAGTCTAAAACCAAGTTTAGAATCTATTATTTCTTTGATGACTTTTGCTTTTTCGCCTTGGGATGCGCGGCTTCCCTCTTCGTCACCAAGGCATCGAGTTTTTTTAAGTAGATATTCTCCGCTTCTAAATACTCGTTTCTTGCTCTAAGAAGTTCTAATTCTTCTTTTTCTGATGGAGCTAGTTTAACTTTCTTTTTCTTAGGCATATTCGGTACCCCAGCTGGTCTTCCTCTACGACATTCTAAACCATCAATGCCTTTTTCTCGATATAATTTTACCCATTGATAAAGTTGACCTTCGTTAATTCCGTTTTCCAACGCTACTTGAATAAGAGGCTTTCCGGAAAGCGATTGAGCAACTATTTTAAATTTCTCTCCCTCTGTCCATTTCTTGTCATATAGTTTTCTTTTAATTCCATCAATTCCAAATCTTTCATATAAACTCGCCCAATGTCTTACATTATTTAAAAATGTGTGACGACTAGCATTTGTAAAAGATGGAGTCTCGATAAACTCGCCATTTTTATACTTGTTGATGCATTCGAGTTTGAATTCAAATGTGTATTTCATGAAAAATACCCCTCCTCCTGTTATGTCCAGGATTTGGGGTTCAGTTCATTTTGCCAAGGCTTTTTATGTTTTTAAGGTTCCTTATTTTTCTAAAGGTTGAGCTTCCTCGGTTGGAGTTTGAGCAGGTTCTTCAATGATTTGAACAGCGGCTTTAACTTCGCTATTGATATCGATTGCGCTATTCGCACGAGCTTGACGACGAAGTTTACGGTCAACTTCTCGATCTGCTTTTTTAGCAAAAACGCATAAGATAATCACAGCAATAATCACGCCTAAGGCCATAAAGATCAGACCCCATTCCCAGAAGGAAAGTTTGATGTTTAATGCTGTTTGAACACTTTGGTCAGCTTGCATTAAGAAGTTTTTGCTGGAAATAACGTCCATGTTTCTTTCAATAATTCCAAGAATGACAAGGACAAGACCAAACATGGCAATAATGCCACTAATAATGTAGCCAACTAATTCTTCTTTACTAAATTTATCTTTCATTGAATAACCTACTTTCTATCAAACTTTGTTTGATTAAGCTTGTTTTGCACCTTCTTGTTGTTGCATCTTTTGCACTTCTTGTTGGAAGTGAACGATGAATTGATCGTAAGCTGGTTTCCAGGCAAGTTCAAACTTTTGGGTCATTTCTCTTGTTTTAGTTTTTGCTTCAACAAACATTTGTCCAAAGTTTTTACCTTCTGGAAGATCACGACGTCCACCAGTCATTTCAATTAATGCAAATAATGGGTCGATGAAGGAATAATAATCAGCGTTACGAGCAGTAGCATTGTTACGAACAAAATGGAATAAATTCACAATTTTGTTAATATCATTTTGGATGAAATTACTCTGAGGAGTAATCGCACCTTTTGCTTCAGCTCTTGCTTTATTATATTCAGCGAAGAAATGGTCGAATGTATCAAGCATTAACATGTTAACGAGTCCACGATAGAAGTATTCTTCTTTTGTGATAACATCATCAAATGTTGGTTCATCATAAGCATTTGCTTTGCGAGCAGCAATGACGTGAGCTTCGACAATCTTGCGAAGTTCTTCATGAATTGGAAGAACATTTTCATAAATAGTTAAAGCCTGGCTTGAATCGACACGAAGTTCTTTTTCATCTGGTCCCATTTTAACAATAGTGGATTCATCGGAATATACTAAACGAATTAATTCTTGAATTTTTTCAAGTAAATTCTTTCCAGCTTCACCAGAATTGTCTAAGCAATTTTTTAAAGGTGTGTTAAGTTCAATTTCTTTGGAGATGATCTCTTTACGAGCTTTATAAGCAGCGACATCAAATTTTTCTTTTTTTGTAGCATACTCAAGAGTATTAAAAAGAACGACATCATAACGAATGAAACTCGCGATTGCAGCAGTGTAATTATTCATAAAATAATTTTCCTTTCTTTTGCTTCTAATACAGATAGCAAGAACGCAATATCTTGATCAAATCCGACACAAGAACCAGCTCGAATAATGATATTTTAATTTAGGTGATATTTCAATATAAAAATTGAAAAGAGAACTAATTATTAGATATTAGGTTTTCAAAATCTTTGCAATTCTTGGATAAAAGTTGCAAAAGTCCAACAAAAAAGAGGCACACTGCCTCTTATTTGATTTGGTTTATTTAGCGAAGTTCGTTCTCCGCTTGGAAGATTCCATAACCGCCATCATCACGTTGATAAACAACGGAGATTTTATCATCTTCCTCATCTAAATAAAGGAAGAATGGGTGACCAATTGCTTCCATTCGAGCAATGGCTTCTTCAACTGTCATTGGATCAAGATATTTTGATTTTGTACGAACAACTGTATCTTCCTCATCATCTTCTTCTGGAAGATCTTCAATTGCTTCAAGAGCAAGTGCTTTACCAAGATGTAATTTTCCACCACGGCTTCGATCCATTCTGGTTTTAAGTTTTCTCATTTGACCTTCGAGTTTATCAATTGCAAGGTCAACACCGGCGTATAAGTCAGCATTCATTACTTCAGCACGGAAATCCATGTTTGGAGTAAAGATTGTTACCTCCACTTTCGCACCTACTTTGTAGCTACGAACAACAACACGGCAAGTAACGTCTTCATTGATCACGAAATATTTGTCCATACGGCTTAATTTCGATTCAACAGCTTGCTTAATACCATCGGTAACTTCAATGTTCTTACCAATAATTTGGTATTTCATAAATTATCTCCTTTCCAAATAGCGGTTAAGCTAATTTCTAATTTTATTATACTTGATTTCTCTATTTTTAGATAGAGCAATCACAATTATTTAAGAAAAGCTTTGATTTGATTAACTCGGTCAAGCTTTTCCCAAGGAAGATTTAGGTCTGGTCGACCAAAATGTCCATAATTAGTTAATTCATGATATTTAAATGTAGGATGCTGCAAAGACAAAGTCTCGATAATATCCTTTGGTGATAATGAGAAGATATTTTGAACAAGATTTACTAATTCTTCTTGGCTATATTTTGATGTTCCAAATGTCTCAACAAATAGAGAAACTGGTTTAGCATAACCAATCGCATAACCAAGTTGAATTTCACATCTTTTTGCAACCCCGGCAGCAACCAAGTTTTTGGCAATGTATCGCGCCATATAAGCCGCGCTTCTATCGACTTTTGTTGGATCTTTTCCAGAGAATGCTCCACCACCATGGTGACCAGCTCCACCATAAGTATCAACAATAATTTTTCTTCCGGTAACACCGGTGTCTCCGGCAGGTCCACCGATAATAAATTGTCCTGTTGGATTAATCAAAACTTGGAAGTCTTCATTGAGTCCAAAAGAGCGAGCAACTGGAATCATAATTTCATTTTTTATAAAGGTTTTGAAGGCCTTTTCGTCATAATCAGGATCATGCTGAACTGACATTAAAATCACCGCAATTCTCGGTTGTTTTCGGTTTTCATAGTCAACTGTGACTTGTGATTTCATATCGGGCCTAGCATGTTTAAATTTGCCTTCTTTTCTAAGGTTAGTAGCGACTCGAACAAGCTTATGAGCAATGACAATTGGAAGAGGCATAAAACCTTCCGATTCATCACTTGCATAACCAAACATAATGCCTTGGTCACCAGCTCCACCGTTATCAACACCCATCGCAATATCAGGAGATTGTTCATGAACTTTTACAGCAATTTCAACATCATCAGCAGAAAATCCATATTCACTCTTTGTATAACCGATGTCTCGAATTACATCGCGAGCAATCTTTTGATAATCAGGATGATGTTTTGAAGTAATTTCTCCACCGATTAAAACAAAGTCAGTTGTCACAAAAACTTCGCAGGCAACTCGAGATTTTGGATCATGAGATAAACAATCATCTAAAATCGCGTCAGCAATTTGATCACAAACTTTGTCTGGATGTCCTTCTGAGACAGATTCACTAGAAAATAAATTATGTAGAGCCATTTTTAAACCTCCAAGATAAATAAAAAGTGACTTCCCACCATGGAAAGTCACATTTTTTAATTGTGTTTCCTTCTTATCGTTCAGTGGGTGGGCCACTGCTTAGGAGAGCACTTACTCTATCGAGAGTTGCTACCGTGTTCTTTCATCCTTCCTACACGGTTCTTGATAAGATGATTAATATTCTATACTAGATATGAACAAGATTCAATGATCTATTTAATGATTTCTCCGTAGACTTCACCGCTACACATACCGGCATTAGATTCATCGGTATCAATGTGCATCGCGAGTTTGAAATCATCACGAACACGAACGACGACGTCATCAAAGATGACTTTACGTCCTTCGTTGCCAGTTTTCACTTTGACAATGTCTCCGTTTTTAACACCGAATTCTTCGGCGTCTGCTGGTGTCATATGAATATGACGTTTGGCTGCGATAAGGCCTTCAGTAAGTTCAACTTCACCGCATGGACCAACAATTTTAATTGGAGCGGAACCTTTAATATCTCCGCTTTCTCTTACTGGAGCAGCAACACCAAGTGTGCGTGCGTCAGTTAAGGAAACTTCAACTTGGTTTTCTTTACGAACTGGACCTAAGATGGAAACTCCACTAATGCTTCTTTTTGGACCAACTAAGTCTAAACGAGTTGTTGAGACAAATTGTCCAGGTTGAGATAGCATTGCTTTAACTTCAAGCTTGGCGCCTTTTCCACAAAGGATTTCTAATGTTTCTTGTGTCACATGAATGTGACGAGCACTTGTTTCAACTAATATTTTTTTCATTTTTTATTCCTTCTCGCTAAGTATTCTAACACAACATATTTTGTTTTGCTTTCTTTTTATAAAGAATGTAAACTATTTTAGTTAGGAAAATCAAAAATGGAAAACCGCTTAATTTCAACAGAGCAAATTGAGAAATTAATTGACGAAAAGAAAGTTACTGAAATTCGTCATATTTTTGAAGTTGTTCCATCCATTGATATTGCGGATGCATGTGCCGAGATTGAAGACCCGAAAAAGATCATTTTCATCTTGAAAACGGTTAAATCTGAATACACGGCTGAATTTTTTACTGAACTTCCTAGCGAACTAAAAGAAGATGTTATTCGTTTACTTAGTGATGACCAATTAGCCGAGATTCTTGAAAGCCAATTTACAGATGACTTAGTTGATGACCTTGAAGAATTACCAGCTAACGTGGTAACACGTGTTCTTAAAAATGTTCCAAAAGAAAGACGAGCAACCATTAATCGCTTATTAAATTATAAAGAAGATAGCGCAGGCTCGATTATGACGACCGAATTTGTCGCTCTTCTTAGTGATATGAGCGCTGATGAAGCAATCGCTAATATTCGTAAGACTGGTCAAAATAAGGAAACAATTTATACGATTTTTATTATGGATCGTCAACGTAACCTTGTTGGTACACTTGACTTAGATGATTTAATCTTTGCTAAGGGTGACGAAAAACTTGAAAACATCATGAACCGTGACTTTGTCACAGTGCAAGTTAATGATGATGAAGAAAATGTTGCTAACGTTGTTAAACGTTATGACTTAAACGCCATCGCTGTTTTAAATAACGATGGACGTTTAATTGGTGTTATTACCATTGACGATATCGTTGACGTTATCGAAAAAGAAACAACAGAAGATATTTCCAAAATGCAATTGGTTACACCACTTGAAGATTCATATTTAGAAACTTCTCCATTAAAAATGGCGAAGAAATGTGTTCCTTGGATTGTTGTTTTACTTATTTTAGGAACATTCTCTTCAATGGTTTTATCAATCTTTGAAGAAAGAATTACTCTAGTACCAATTCTTGCTGCGTTTATTCCTGTCTTAATGGATACAGGCGGCAATGCTGGCGGCCAAACAATTGCGTTAATGATTCGTGGCCTTGCATTGCAAGAATTTACTCCGAAAGCATTCTGGAAGATTATTCGAAAAGAAGCATTGTCTGCTTTAATTATTGCCCTTTGTGTTGGTGTTTTTGCTTTGCTTTGGTTCTCCATTGAACAATACACCGGCATTGTTTCTAACTCCGCCGCTAATGGAACAATCTGGCAAGGTAACTGCTGGACAGCTGAATATTTCTTCGCTGTGATTAAGGTTTCAGGACTTGTATCAATGACTCTTGCAATTGGAGTTTTCGTTTCCAAAATGGTTGCTGTTCTTCTTCCAATGGGAGCGGCCGCAATTAAAAAAGATCCAGCAATTGTTTCACAACCTCTTTTAACAACAATTGTTGACGTTACATCACTTCTTGTATATTTCGGATTTGCCGCAATTGTCTTCAATATTTAATTATTTACTTGTTAAGAACAAGATTTGAGTATATATTATTTATCGTTGCAGTGATGGCGGAACTGGTAGACGCGTACGTTTGAGGGGCGTATAGGGTGACCTGTGTGAGTTCGATTCTCATTCACTGCACCAAAATAGCAGTCCAAATTGGACTGTTTTATTTTTGCTTTTTATCCGAGAATTGCTGGCACTTTTACTACAAAACTCGAATATTTTTAATTTTTGAAACTAATGAATTTTTCTCGTAATTATATTCTTTCTCTTGGAATGTAGTACTCGTTCAATTTGAAACAGACTGATTTTTGGCTACACAAAAGCACGCATCTAATTACATCTTATGCAGTTGGTCCAACATCATAATAACCTGTTTCTTCGTTTAATGAAGAAGCATAGCCTGTTGGAATGTTTATTTTATAACTTGTAGTGTGGTTAGCTGGATCAAATCCATAGAACGAACCACCAGTAAAGTAGAAATATTCACGTTTATATATTTTGCTGCTGTCACGAACATAAATCATCTGGTCGGTTGTGTAACCAGAATGGCCAAATTTACCACCTTTAAAATTGAAGTTATTTGTCCCACTAACATTTGAATGAACATAGAAGTATATGCGATTTTCTTTATTACTGTGATATTCAAATGTTCCGCCTTCAATATTGATTGTATGCACGACAGTTGAAGCAATATAGAAAAGCTCACATGTTTTGGAGGCCAACGAATCTGGTTCGGTGTATGAACAGACACCTTCTCCGCGGATCGTTACTTCTGCTGCAGATGTAATTCTAAAAAGATACTGTGCCGTTGCAGTTGCTGTTGCTTGAGTAATATTGTGACCATTAAGGTCAAGGGTGATTGATTTGGTAATATTAGCATATGTTGAAGTGGAGAAATTAACATCAGCATATAGTTTAACAATTTTTCCATCGCTCAATGTGTTTTGGCAAAGACTATAACATGTGCCAAATGCAACTGGAGTATAACCATCTTGTTCAAATGTTATCGCTTCATAAGACATATCGCCGATCGCAATAACATTTAAAGTTTCTGCTTTAATGATTCCATTTGTGTTTGCACCAATAGTGGCTTTCTTATAACCAGATTTTGCAGTAATTGTTCCACCACTAACAGTTAAATTTCCGCCTGTAGCAACATATAAAGTTGCATAGTTTCCCGTACTCTTAATTGTTCCACCAGAAATATTCGTCACACCTTCGCAACGAACTGAATAATATTTCGTTGTAATTTTTGGACTTTCATAAATCCTTAAACGTTTAACACGAACGCCAGGACCTTTACTAGCAGTAATCGTTGCTGTTCCGTGAATATGAACTTCTGCTGTTGTATTTTCGGTTTGGGAAGAGCAATAAACAATGTATGAGCCACTTCCTGAATAGCTATTTGTTATTGTTCCACCAGAAATATCACAAGCAACAAAGTTAATTAATCTTAATGTGTTACTTGCACTTTGTAGCTTTCCTCCAGTCATTACGAAGGAACTTAATTCAATTTCTAATGCAATTGCGCCAGTTGAGACGATTGAACCACTATAAAGATTGATTGTTGAATTTAATGCATGAACTAGTGGACTTGCTGACCCAGTAATTTTTCCACCACTAACGCTATCTTTAACTAAAAGCAATCCGTCAGAGATTGTAATTGCATTTGCACCGGTTGTAATTGTTTTGCCATTCAAATTAAGAATCAGTTCTTTATCAATTGCTAATGGTTCTTCAAGGGTCACATTTTGAAGCATTGTCAGCATCTTACCATTGGAGCTCTTTTCAATTGCTTCTTCAAGTGAGTTATAACCAATCGCACCACTACGAACAACAGAACCACTAAGTACTTCTGGTTCAATTACAACAATGGCTTCTTCTTCAGCATCAGCTGCAGTTGTTCCACTTGTTAAATAAAGGGCTGCATCTTTTGCTGCATCTGTTTGTTGATCGGCACGAATCTCATCAACTTCTTCATTAGAAGAAGAGATAACTCCAGAAGGAGTAGAATGTGTTTCGTTAACAGCAAAACGAACCCAAACATGTTCTAATGTTGGGCTTTCATCATTTCTTGTCTCTAAGCTTTGTAAACAAGCAACATATTTATCGTATGTTCCACTAATTGTTTCAGAATCTTTACTCAAGTAATCACGAGTTAATGTTGGAAGAGGTAATTCATCAACAACACCAATCGAGATTGAATCAAAGGAATCATCAGTCTTTAAAAAATGGATTCCGCCAACCGAAGAAGAAGGGGTTAAAACAACTCGACCTTTCTTGACTTCCATGAACGTTGTTATTCCTTCTTCAAAATAGGAATTAGAAGAAACTTCTTCAATGTGAACTTCGCTCACATTTCCATAGTGTTCAACTTTGCCAGCATTTGAATTAATGAAGAGTTTTCCTCTAGAAGTACGAATAACAACATCATTTGTTCCAACATATGAAATATTATTAATTTCGGTATTATAACCAACATCAAATCCAACAGTTAAGTTTTCAATTGATGTTGTTGTAAAAGCTTCAGTAGCATAAATGCTAAAGTGAGGACCTTCAGTTGTTAAATCTGGCATCGAATTATAGATTGCAAAGCAACTTGAATAATTCTCTGGAGCGATATCGCTAGAAAGATGGAAGAAGTTGTCTCTTGTGTCAAAGACCAATGTTTCATCTGATTCGGTTACTAAGCGATCTAATGTGTAGGAACTCTTTTTAACAATGCGAACTGCGTCGTGCATTGTTTTTGGTTTTGAACCAGTTTCATTAAAATTGATATTAATTGAGTTATTTAACATGTTGACCAAAGAACGGTCAGCAGAAACTTTTGTGTTTGACGTTAATCCAACGAATGAAGGAACTAAAATCGCACTTAAAGTAGCGATAACTACAATCGCGATTATAAGTTCAAATACAGTAAATCCTTTGTGTAATTTTTTCATCGGATTATTCATTCACTTAATATTTTATATTACTTGCCTGAATATCTCAAAGAAAATATAAGCATATGTGCATACAAAAAGGTTTGCCGTTAATCGACAAACCTTTAAGTAAGAATCTTTAATTAGGCTCTTTCATCAACAATTGTTCCGCCATTATTATTAATACGGGAAACTGCTGCTGTTGTTCCTTGTTTAATGACAACTGTTCCAAAATTTGTCATTAACGGAATTTCGAAACCAGCATCAACGGCCATATTTCTGTATGTTCCACCATCAAGTACTAAAGTACCGTAGTTGCAGAACAATGCAAAGAAGTTAGGCATATTTGGAGTAAACATATATGATTGCATCATATATCCACCAGTGCCAACCGAATCATACATGGTTAATGTCGCACCAGCACCAATGTAGATGGCCATGATATTATCAAAGGCACATTCTCCATCAGGATCTAATGTTAAATCGGCAACTTTGAATTGATAACCATTCAAATTGATTGTTACATTAACATTTTCTGCGATACCAACAAGACCATGGATAAGTGTTTCAGCATGTAGGTTGAAAATTGTGTCTTGGTCAATTGTATATTTAACAGAGAATTCTTTTTCATCTCTAGTAAACATGATTGGTGTTGTAACAGCAACAAAGTCATTGGACTCATAAACTTCGACAATTCGAGTTTGTTGAGGATTTTCTTCTTTTTCGAGTTCTTTAATTCCTTCGGTTTTCGCCTCGGAAGCGCTTTTGCTGTGATCTAATGTAACATTTCCGTCGGGGTTTGTAACATCGTTTGGTCCGTAGGCTTTGCCAATATTACCACCATTTTCGTTAATTATAGCATCATTAGATGTAGCGTAAAGTGCTTTAATATCTGAACCGTTTTCAGCAACGTATTGGCCATCAGAAACTTGAGCAAAACCAACCTTTCCAAGTTCATGGTAAGAATGATCAGCGACAGCACCAATATATTCTTCGCCAACTTTACCAGCATGTTTGAATGTTGCTGAAGGTGCATTAACGAATACTTTAGTACTAATTGAACTTGTAGCAAGCAAAACATCGCCAGATCCAGAGAAATGATAATAGACTTCAGAAACATCATCGCTATTACCTGTACCAAGATCACCTGTATCAAAGGAAACCCCTTCAGTAAACTCAAGCTTATTTCCCTCTAATAATGGGTAGTCAGATTTTGCATACACTGCGAAATCTTCACGATCTTCTAAAGAAGATACTGCTTTGAAGAGTTTGCTATGTGGAGCAACAGAATCAGAGTCTTTTAACAAGACTTCATTATCCTTGTTTAAAAGAACAAATCTGTCTGCTTCTGAGTCCCAGACAATCTTGTTATCATTTCCGGTCGAAACGCCTGGAATATGATAACCAATTTCGTCGACGTCTTTAACTGCATCAGACATTGATTTGTTTTTGCCTTCAAGGCCTTGTTTGGCAGCCAATTGAATATTGGCGTTCTTGACGACAGTCTTATCAATTGAATCCTTAGCTTTGCTAGATAAATGGATAAATGTTGGAACTAAGACAGCAGTTAAAACTGCAATCACCGCAACAACGATGACAAGTTCAACAATCGTAAATCCTTTTTTGTTTTTTCTCATATAAATTGCTCCTTTTAACATCGAGCACTAAGTGCTCTGGAGTTTTATTTGAAGGGCCACATCTGACGATAGCGGCCCATACAAATCAAATTAATTAGGCTGCTTCGTAAACAGAAATGCCGTTGTAGACATCTGGTGTGTCTGTTGAATATGGGTTGGTTTCAACTTTATCCCAACCAGCAGCATGGGAGTCGCTGGCCTCAACTAAATATGTGTAGAAACCTTCAGAATGGGAAACACAAACTTGTGTTTGAGCTTTAGCATTTTCGCCCTTATCAATAACGTATGCTGTATAAGCATCAGCGACTTCTTGTTTAGCTGTGGCATCCTTAGCCTTACTGGATAAGTTGACGAATGTTGGAATTAAGACAGCGCTAAGAATAGCGATAACTCCGATAACGATAACGAGTTCAACAATGGTGAACCCTCTTTTTGTTTTTTTCATAATAATAATTTTCTCCTTTTGAAATTAAATTTTCATATTTTTTAATATATTAAACGATGTGTATTGCAACCCAATACATCAGGTTTTTAATTCCTCAAGTGAGCAAAGACAAGGTAATTCCCTTGATAATTATTAATGACGTTTGTTGTTGGATGATCTTCTTCAAGAAGAATATCTTCCATGACAACGACGTTACGAACACGTAACTTGCAGATAAGTTTCTTGAAGCCTTTAACTAAGGCCACAATAGCGACGACACAGAGAATGATGTAGACAGCAAGTTCCATCACAAAAAGGGAACTCAATGTTACACCATAAATTGTTTCTGTCGCGACAAATGCTTCATGAATTTCATTAAAAGCTTCTTGACCAACCATATTGATCATGGCAGTGTCAATTACAGCGAAGCCTGAGTTAAATAAAAAGAAGAATGCCATTACGATAAAAAGCACCGAGTGGGCGATACTCGCAATCTTCATTCTTTTTTCGATGTATCTACCTACAAACACAGAGCAGACACATAATAAAATCAACTTCATAAAGCAGCGCCTTTTTGCGAACTTATTATAACAAACGTATATAAAAATAAAAGCGTTTCCCCAAAAACGTATGCCGTCGTAACTCAATTTCTCAAAAAAAAAAAAAAAAAAACAAAAGCTCCGCAATTCTCAGTTATTTCTTTGGATTTGCTGGTGATTTTGCTTTACGTTCTCTCTCTTCAGAAACTACTAAACTTAATAAGTCAAAATATGATGTCTTACCATCTAAAACATACTTCTTAGCGGACTCAAAAAGTGGGGTCATTTCTGCTTTCGAAATAGCCACATCTCTAATCTCTTCCACCGTCGTATCTGGTTTTGAAACGACTTCACGTAATGCGTTATTCATGTACATAATCTCGTGAACAGCAAGACGTCCTTTGTAACCTGTTCCATTGCAATACGGACAGCCGTTTGGTTCATAAATTGTAACGTCTTCTTTTAAACCTAGAGCATGTCTTTGTTCTGGTGTAGTTTTGACAGGTTTTTTACATCTTGGACAAAGCTTTTTCATTAAGCGTTGGGAGATGACAGCGACGATGGCGTCACTGACCAAATATGCCGGAACACCCATGTCAATAAGACGGGTAATTGCGCCTGGAGCTTCGTTGGTGTGAAGTGTCGATAAAACTAAGTGACCGGTAATAGCGGCACGGATAGCGATTTGAGCAGTTTCTTCGTCACGAATTTCACCAACCATGATAATGTCTGGGTCTTGACGAAGAATACTTCGTAAGGCAGAAGCAAATGTTAAATCAGCTTTGTTGTTAATTTGGATTTGGTTAATGTGATCCATCGAGTATTCGACTGGGTCTTCAATGGTAACGATATTGACATTTGGTTTATTTAGTTCGCGTAGGAACGAATAAAGAGTTGTGGTTTTGCCACTACCTGTTGGTCCTGTAAGAAGGATGATGCCATGTGGGTGATGGAGAATCTTTTCAATCGTGGCGTTTGCTTCATCAGAGAAGTTAAGTTCTCCAAGCGATAATGAGAAGATGGTTTTATCTAAAATACGTATGGCGAATTTTTCACCATGAATTGTTGGCAAAGTTGATACACGGAAGTCACATTTTTGTCCTTCAATGATCTTGGTGATGTGACCGTCTTGAGGAATACGCTTTTCCGCAATATCAATATCAGAGAGAATCTTTACACGAGTTGCAATAGCCGGGAAGAACGAGATATCAAATGTGGAATGTTCGTGTAAATCGCCGTCGATACGGTAACGGACAGAAACAGTCTTTTCGCTCGGTTCGATATGAATATCGGATGCACCGATCTTCACTGCTTCTTCCAAGATCGAATCAATAAAACGAACTGCTGGAGCATTCGCCACATCACTAGAGATATCTTTACGCCCATTGTTATCAATGTTTTGGTCATTTTGAATAGATTTTAGAGCAGTTTTTGTAGCTTGTGTCGCACGATAAACCTTGAAATATGATTCTAATTTATCGCGGTCTACTCTTAATAATTGATAATTGTGATCTAAAGTAGCATTCAAAAGTTCCAAAAGTTTTGGATTTTCAGGGTCGGATGAACCAACTAAATAAAGTCCATCCGCGAATTTATAAAGAGGGAGGAATTGATATTTGTGTAAAACTTCTAAACCGAAATGAGCTGAGAAGTCAGATTTGATATCAACTGTATCTAAATCAATATATGGAGAATTTCCATAAATGGAAAATGCTTTCGCTAAATCGGTTTTCGTAACTAACTTGTTTTTTAATAACTCATCCAAAGCGTCTCTGTCGGCTTGAATCGTGTCTAAAGCATCACTTAAAACAGCTGGAGAAATAAGGTTTTCTCTTCTTAAGATTTCTAGGATGAGTGTTTGTCTAATTTTGTTAATCATACTAAATTGAAAGGTTCTTAATTGATTCAAGAATTGGGCTATACATTGCGATGAAAAGGATCGCAACTGCACCACCAAGCATAATCATCACTGCTGGTTGAATGATTGTAGTAATTAAGTTTAAGGATTTTTCTGTTTCTTCATCAAAGTATGGAGCGGTTTGAACTAAGACTTTGTCTAATTCACCAGTTCTTTCTCCGACAATCACCATTTGAATGAGGATTTGGGAAACCTTCATTTCCACTGCTAAGGCGCTGGATAAAGCCATACCCATACGAACATCATTGATGACACGTTCGAACTGTTTTTGTAAATATTTGTTGGTAATAGTCTTCTGCAATGTTTCTAAAGCAGTGAGTGTATCGGCACCACTGCTAAGGAGTAATCCAAGGGAACGACAGAAACGAGATGTAAAAACACACATATTAATCTTTTTAAAGACAGGTAAAGTGACTTTTAATCTGTCATTGAAGGCTTGAATCGCTGGTAGGAATCTAAGTAGATAGATCACTGCAACCAAGGCAAATAGCAAAGCTATAATGTAGAGAATATTCTCCTGGAAGAAGATCGATAGGTTGAATATACCCATTGTTAATGGAGGTAATTCAGTACCCATCTGGGTAAAGCTAGTCATAAATCTCGGGATAACGAAGACCATCATTACCACCAAGACACCAACTAGCATCACTAAGAGGACAATTGGATAGGCCAAAGATGATTTAATTTTCTTTTTCGTCTTATGTTCAAGTTCATAATATTGGGCAACAGTCACTAAGACTCTATCTAAGCATCCAGCGGTTTCACCGATGTAAACCATGCTCGAAAAGAATGGTGGGAAGATCTTTGGGTGTTTAGCCATTGCTTCTGATAATGTTACACCTTGGCGTAAGTCTTCACGAATTCTTCTTAAAGCGTTCTTTAATTTCACGCTGAAAGATTGTTCACAACAAACATCAATACCTTCGACAATGGAGATACCAGCACCAATCATGGCACTGAATTGATTACAGAATCGGGATAATTCACTAACTTTGATTTTAGCTGAAAGTGAAAAGAATGAGGAAATTTCTCTAGTTGATATTTGGCGGTAACTCGAAACATAGTAACCTGCTTTTAAAAGCATCTCCTTCATTTCGTTTTCGTTTTCCGCGACGAAAGTACCTTTAATTTTCTTTCCTTCTTTATTAGTTGCAACGTACTTATATTTGTTCATACTCACTACCTCAATAACGATAAATACCAGTTCACGATATAGTCGCCACTAAATAAAGCAGCAGCAATACCGATGGTTAAGAACACGGCAAATGGATATTCCTTATCTTTCTTTTTATTTATCGCTGTTAGAACTAAAAGGATAATGCCTCCGCCAACGCAGGCGATTAATAACGCATAAATCATTTGTAATCCGCCAACAAGGAGTCCTCCAACAGCGACAAGTTCAATGTCTCCAAAGCCAAGACCATCTTTTTTATGAATCAACTTGTATATTAGATTCACAAAATAGAAGAGGAATCCTGAACAGATAAATCCGAGCACTTTGTTCAAAATATTGTCGAATGTTGGGTCATCAAGCAGTAAGACAAGACCACAAATAAGTAAAACCACTTGAAGAACATCTGGAATTAACATTGTGTCAAAATCACAGAAGAAAATAGCAATTAACGCACTACATGCAACTAAACTTACTCCAAATTTGATCCAATTGCACTCCATTGTTGGAATGATTAAGTTTGTAAAGAGCAAAAGACACAAAAACCACATAACAGTATTGAGGATTTCTACAAACGGATATCTAAAAGATATCTTTGTGTGACAATGACGACATTTTCCTCTTAAAATAATGTAGGAAATTAGCGGAATATTGTCATACCATTTAATTGGATGTTGACATTTTGGACAATGTGAAGCTGGTTTTGATAAAGACATATCATTCGGTAAACGATAAATAACAACATTCAAAAAGCTACCAATTGCGAGACCAACTATTATTGTTAAAACAATAATTGAAACTTGTAAAACAGGATTCATTTAATTCACCATTGGAACAATACCACCAAGGTATGTGATTCCCCCTTCTGTTGTTGTATAGACATTATCGATTTGATAAGCGAGTGTTGTATCTGTATCAAAATTGTAGATTCCGTAGAAAGCGACGCCATTTCCAGACTTATAAAGTGCGGTTAGTGCTTTCACGTCCTCATCTTTTTCATAAATTTTCCATGTATAGTACTCATTACTCTTTGGAAGCGATCCGTCTTCAGTAAAGATTTTGTATCCTTGAGCAAAAAAGATTTCTTTACTATCGGTTGTACGACTAACTTTGTTAAGAGCGGAAATATCTAACAATATTAAAGCTAATCCCATGCCAATTAAGAGCATGAACGATCCAAGAATAATTGCTCCTGGTAATGCGGCACCTCGACGAAGTTTCATTTTAATGAACTCCCTTCATAAATGACATCTCCATCGCTGTACATTGCTGTAACAACTAGCCCGTTGGATTTAAAAACATATCTAACATTGTAAACAGCATTAGATTCTTCAACATATTGATAGTCTAAATTTAGATAGTACGTACGATTAGTATTGTAATAAATTGCTTGACCAGTGAGAGCCTCGAAAGCATCCTCGAAATCTGTGTCAGAATATGTCTCATAAAGTCGGAGAGAATTATCGATTAAAACAGTAAAATATCGTGATATGGCAACTCTTTTTTGCGTATTTGAGGAATAAACCGCAATTGAAATAGCTGCGACTGACACAATCACGATAATAGCTAAAGAAACAACCATTTCTACCAGGGTTAAGCCTTTTTCTTTTTTCCACCGATTTCCATGGTTAAGAATTTGCCCCAATCGATTTTCCTCCTTTCTTTTACATTTAATTTGCTGCTAAATAGTAAATTATTTGATGCTTCATTACTAAAGTAAGAAGCGAAACTTTCTGTACTCTTGATATATGAGATTTCCTTACCAGTATTTGCTGTAAGTAATCCAGCATAAACATCATCATCACAAACAACTTCAACGTCATGAACCGGGAAAAACCATGGTTCCTGCATGTAAAAATTCACGTTATCCATAACAAAAGCGTGCAATTTAAGGTATTTCTGTCTGGATTGATAATTTTGTAGGGAGGCTCCTTTTAAGAAACGTAATTCCTTTGGTTTTGCAGGAATAAATGATTCATGTACTTCATTATTTCGAATGATATCGTCTGTTAAGAGGTTTTTTGAGTCGAAGTGCACTTTGTGGAATGATGCGTATTTATTCGCTAGTTCATTATCGATGTTATAGAATGATTCAATAAATTCATCATTATCTAATAACTCAGATTTGCCAATTTCGATAATAGAATGACAAACTGTTATTGATCCGTTATAGATTATTAGTTCGGATTCGTGTTCTCCAACAATTAACTTTGTTACAATTCGATTTTGATTTGCTTTGTTATTAGAAAAAACATAATTGCTGAAGTAATTAATATTCTTTAATGTTAAACCATGATTATAAAGAGCCTTTTTAATCTCATCTATATGGCTAATACGTGTCATTCGATAAAGAACGATACTATTAGAGTTGGTTTTTCCGTATATTTCATAATTTATGAAATAATCTTTGAAATCTGGATAGTCAACTTTAAATGTGGTTTCAAAAGTGTCATGGATCTTCTTTGCGCTAAATAATGGTAAGAGAGTCATGCCAATAAACACTTGATCATCTGGAACAATTAACGAAACGATTTTATCGTCTCCAAACTCTTTAAGGTTTTCTTCGGTTAATGTTTCATTGAGAGCTCTAACCTTGTTCTCAGATGTTTTTAGTGAGTATGTGTAAGAAAATTCTTTAAAAATCAGAGATTTTTTCTTACTGCCAGGAGCAGAGAGAATTATAGAGTTTGAAAGGATGTTAATAAATACATTCATTATTGAACCCTCAATGTGTACGAATAACGTAAAACACTTTCTCCCGCTTTCATCTCGGCAATAAGCAGATTTAATGGTGCCGTATATTCAAATTTAACGTAATCTAAAGAATCTAACTGTTCTGAAGCGTTTTTCTTAAGATATTCAACCGATCCATCGTAATTTGTCGTAATTGATAAAGTTTTGTCATTGTATTTCAATTCATATAAATATGAATTATTTGTGTATTTTACGGATGTAGCGCTCGCGCTCGAAAAAGAAAAAGATGTACTTTCAGTTTTAACAGAAACAAAAGATACATATTCAGAAATCATATCATTAGCAACTTTGAGTTGCTTACTTGCAACATATTGATCACTAGCTTTATTTTGAACGCCTAATAAAGCTGCTACAACAGTTGCTGCAAGACCAAAAGAAATGCCTAAGATGGATAAAGTAACTATAGTTTCAACTAAAGTGAACCCTTTTCTCTTTTTCATCACACATATTATACGAGCACGAGGGAAATCGTTCAATATAAATTTTCTTAAAAATGGCAATTTAGCATGCATGGTCTATTTATTTTTTATTGTTTTTGTTGTAAAAATCAATCTAAAAACTGTATCAGAAAATATGCTATTTTTGAGACTTTAACCAAAAATCAAATATTGGTGCATGTCATTAAAATTTATTTTGAACAGATTTTGTCATTTTCGTAGCAATTGAAGATAAGAAAAAAGTGTAAACATGCTTGAAAATTGTCTTATTTAGTTTAATACGTGCACATTTTATAGTTTGAAAAAAATATGCTATATGTGTATCATTGTTAGGGGAGGATATGATATGAGTAAAAAAGTATCTAAGTTTTATGGACGAAAATCAGTCAATAAACTCGATTGGCTCTTAGCAATTGTCTGCAGCGTGATTGCATTAGGCGCTATTTGGTTATCAATTGGTGTCTCAATTCACAATGCTGGTGGTGCCGCTATTCCAGCTTTTGAAGATGTTCTTCATGGGATAGCATTTATGTGGTGTTCAAAATATGGATCATCATTAGCCATCATCATTATTGCTGGTTTATTCTTCTATGAAGCATTAATTTATTTAGTTGCTGGCATTATTTATCTATGTAAAAAAGGAAAGAAAGAACGTGTTCCAGGCGTTGTTGCTGGATTTGTTGCCGTTATCGGCTTTGTCTTCTTCCTTGCATTTATCTTTGAATTTGCTGGCGGAGCATCCAAAGGTGCAATCCATGGTGTTTGGCCATATGGATTAATTGTCTTCGCAGTTGCTCTTCTTGTTTTAACAGTTCTTTCTGTTCTTGCAACATTCACCAAATACAACATCGAATTTGAAAAATCTTCTAATGAAGAAAAAGTTGTTGTCCACGAAAAAGTTGTGGAAGTTGTGAAGGTTAAAGAAGTTGTTAAGGAAGCCGAAAAAGCTCCTAAAGTCAAGGAAGAACCAAAAGAAGAACCAAAACAAGAGGTGAAAGAAGAACCAAAACCAGAGGTGAAAGAAGAACCAAAGGTCGAGGAACAACCTGAATCATTTATGGGCTTAGGCGCACGCCGTAGACGCATTCCATTCGAAAGCAAAATTAAACGTTCTAATGCAGAAGTGCGTGCACGTTATGCGGAACTTAAAAAAGTTCTTGATGAATACGATCTCAATGATCGTTTCTCTATTCCAGGTGAAACATTCTCTTATAAAAGACAAAAACTTATCTTCATTACCTTTTCTGGTAATACATTAAAGATTCACTTTGCTCTTGATCCAAAGGAATTTGAGAATTCCCCAATTCCAATGAAGAGTGCAGCAGATGTGAAGAGGTTTGAAGAAACACCTTCATATCTTCGTGTCAAATCCGGCTTAGCAATTCGTCGTTGTATCAACCTTGCTCGCCGTGTCATGAGCGAACACAAAGTTCCAAAGAAATAAGTTTATCTTATGATAAAAAGCCAGGGATTCGTTGAGTTCCTGGTTTTTATTATATTTGTAACTTTGATACATCTCCTGAAGAGGTTTTTTCTTTTTTGTACAAAATACAACATTGGTCTGTAATTGATTCTGCTTATTGAAAACTTGGGTATTTGGAAATACTTGCTGAATTTGCCTGCACTACAGGTGGAAACTAACGTATCCCATGCCGAACGCTACACCAAAAATAGCAAACTAATTTGTGCTGTTTAATTTTTGCTTTTTATCCAAGATTTGCTGGTACTTTTAGTGCAAAACTCAATTATTTTTTATTTTTAAAATTGTTGAATTTTTCTCGTTATTTGCTTTTACGCTAAAATATTTTAAAATATTTCCGTAAGGAGTTTTATTATTTTAATATGAAGAAATCTCTCATTATTCTTCCAGCGCTTGCTTTAATCTTAGCTGGTTGTACAACAAAAAAACCAAATAGAAAGAAAACATCAACTGCTGGAAGTATTACAAGCAAAACTACTAGCGGGGGCGGAACCTCAAAAACTACTCCATCCTTGGCACCACTTGATCCACTCGATCCAGGAGCTGAAGAATTTAGTGGTTACCGCAGAGTCATGCATGCTCCAGAAAACGGAAAAGAATATATCTTAGGTTTCTGGCATGTTAACAAAGGTCAATTCTTTTTCATGAATGGACACCATCACGCCGATGACAAAGGCGAATATCCATTCTATCAATCAACAACAACCGATGTTTCTAAGGCAGTTAAGTTAGTCTGTAATTATGCTGCTGATAACGAACATTACTCAATCCAAATCAAAGGTGGAGGTGAATACACCACTTATGATGGAAAATATCTTGAAGTTTATGAAGCAACAAAATCTACTGGTGGTGTAACTGCCTCTATTAGACAAGTTGAGTCGCCAGTTCAATCTTGGCACTATGTCGAAGCTGCAGAAAATGTTAAAGTCCAAACTTCGATTATGGAATTTACTGCAACAAAAATCGGTCAAGACAAAGCAATTCTTGGTTGTTCAACAGGAAGTGATGAATACACCACTGTTTCTGCTAACCCACCAACATTCTTTGGTTCTTGCTATATCTGCCACTTCTGGGAACCAATTGCTTAATTAACTAAATAAGCCTTTTTAAGGCTTTTTGATATGGAGGATCATTATGAAAAGAATCCAACATTCGATTGTTTTATTAGCGCTTTTAGGCATTAGTTTAACCGGATGTAACTCTGGAACAAAGCCAAAAAGAAAATCAACAACTCCACCTTCTGAATCGCATGAACCAGTTGATCCAACTCAACACTGGGAAGGTTATGCGGAACATTACATGGAAAAGTATGATTTTAATGGTAATTTTATCTACGATTACAATCTTGAAAATACTGAAGGCGAAGAACTAAGAAAGAATATTCACCATTACCTGATTGACCAACACCACACTTATTTGCGTTATAACCAAATCAGTGGTTTGTATGGCTACACAGATGTTCCAGATGGAGCTAATACATATGAAATGTTCTACACAGGAAATATGTCAAAAGCCAACACCACTCGTGAACATATTTGGTGTTGCGCCAATTCCAATAATATGTGGTACCGTAATGCTACAAAGCAAGAGTACAAAATGGATGACGGAGGCGGACCAGAAAACTACTGGGGCGGCGGCTCTGATATTTATCAACTTCGTCCATGTGATTATGACGTTAACTCTGCTCGTTCAAACTATCGTTACACTGTTTTTACTGACAGTAGCTATAGTGAAGCAACTGATGGCGGACCATACAAATTAAAATACAACGAATCAAAAAGATTATGTGAAGTTGCGGATTATTTTAAAGGAGATGTCGCCAGAGCATTAATGTATATTTATATGCATTATAATTCGATGGATAACTACGATATTTATTATTCAAATAACTACACTCCAACACATAATCCTGCAGAAGCTATTCCAGAATCAAGCACCCACACTCCATATGTTTGTGGTAAATTGAATTTCACATTAATTATGGCTTATAACACAGAAGACATCTGTATTAGTAAGCTAAAAGCATGGAATAAACTTGATCCAGTTTCTGAATTAGAAAAGAAAAGAAACAACGTTGTTGAAACCTATTTCCAAGGTAACAGAAACCCATTTGTTGACTATCCAGATTTAGTCGATAAATGCTTCCCAAATATTCTTTAAATTGAATCAAAAAACGCCGCAATTCTCGGTTAACTCCTAAAATTGCAGCGTTTTTTTATTCGCTTATTTTGTGCACGCGAATTGTTTGCGAATTGGCATTTTGTGCCAATTACGATACAATATGTGTAGGCGTTTTAATGCGCGCTAGTAAGAGAGGTAAAGATTTATGAAAAAACCGATCGTTGCAATTATGTACGACTTTGATAAAACTTTGTCGACAACAGATATGCAAAATTATGGCTTTATCCCAAGTCTTGGAATGACTCCTGATCAATTCTGGGGAGCCACTGGAGAATTTTCTAAAAAGACTGGTTGCGAAAGAATTCTTTCCTATATGTATATGATGATTGCACTAAGTAGAGAAAAAGGTGTCGATCTATCAAGAAAATCTCTCAACAAAATGGGTTCAGGAATTAAATACTTCCCTGGTGTAGAAAATTGGTTTCAACGCATCAATTCTTATGGCGCTAAAAAAGGTGTTAAAGTTGAACACTATTTAATTAGTAGCGGCACAAAAGAAATCATCGAAGGTTGTTCAATTTATAAACAATTCAAAGAAGTTTATGGTTGTGAATTCCTCTTTGATGAAAAAACAGGTCAACCAATTTGGCCAAAACTTGCTGTGAACTACACTCAAAAAACTCAATACTTCTTCCGTATTTCTAAAGGAGCATTAGATGTGACTGATGATGCGAAAGTTAACACCAAAGGTGTTGACCACCGCGTTCCATATTCCAACATGATTTATATGGGTGATGGAATGACTGATGTTCCTTGTATGCAACTTGTCAAAGATAACGGAGGAAAATCAATCGCGATTTTCGCTAAAGGAAACAAAGAAACAATTCGCACCTTGCTTCGTGGCGGACGTGTTAATTATGCTTGCCTTGCCGATTATAACGATGGATCTCACTTAGACACAATTGTTAAAGCTGTTATTGATAACGTTGCTACAAACGCTGTTTTGCGTGACCAAGAAGAAAAAATCTTCAAGAAAGAAGTTGGCGTGAAATAATGAACACTTCTGTTGTGATTGTATTAGCTGGAAACTCGACTCGTTTTGGTCAATCCAAACAATTCTATCTAATTGATGGAAAACCTTTGGTTTCCTATACAATTTCAGCATTTAATTCTCATCCTCTTGTTGATGAAATTGTTCTTGTCATCAGAAAAGATGATGAAGAAGAACTTAAAAAGATTATTTCAAACTTTTCTTTTAACAAAGTTAAAAAGATTGTCTATGGAGGGGAAACAAGAGCTATTTCAGTTCGAAATGGTCTAGAAGCGGTTTCCTTTAAAAACGGAAATGTGTTAATTCATGATGGAGCTAGACCATTAGTTTCTGAAGAACTCATCACTAGACTCATTGAAGAATTAAAGAAAAGTAAATGTGTTGTCCCGTTCCTTCTTCAAGAAGATGCGACTTACTCTTTGAGTAAGAATAACTATATTGACCGACATGATTTATTCAGAATCCAAACTCCACAAGCATTTCGTATCGAAGTTATTTTAGATATCTTTAAAAACCATTTCGATCCAAAAGCACTTGATGAAGCTTCAATGTATCGACCTTATGGAGAAATCGGTTTTATTCAAGGAGATAAGCAAACATTAAAGGTGACAACAAAGGATGACATCGCCCTTGTTCTGGCCTACTTAAAAAACAATGAATTACCAAATTAACGACATTATTGAAGGAACAATTATCAATATTCGCCCATTTGGAGCGATTATGATTTTTGATGACGAATCTTTAGGATTACTTCATATTTCTGAGATTGCAAATACATTTATTAGAAACATCCACCGCTATTTAAAAATCGGAAAAACATATCAAGTAAAAATTATTGATATTGAATCTGATGGTTTCTTAAAAGTATCAATGTCAAAAATTAGTGAAGAAGAAAAAGCATTGTTCCGCAATTCACAGGTAAAACGCTCACCAGTCGATCCCAAATATATCGACTTTACAGCTTTAAAAGAAAAATTACCTGAATGGATAAATTTAGCCCAGGAGGAAATGAAACATGATCAAAGTAAATGATAAGCATCTCTTAAAAGAGATGGACTATGCAAAATACGAAAGTGAAGTGAAGAAAGTTCACGAGATTATTCATACAAAAAGCGGTCCAGGAAATGACTTCCTTGGTTGGTTAGATTATCCAACTACTTTTGACAAAGCAGAATTTGAACAAATTAAAAAATATGCAAAATATGTTCGTGAAAATTTTGAAGTTTTAGTTGTTTGTGGAATTGGTGGCTCATATTTAGGAGCACGTGCAGCAATTGAAGCGTTAAGAGGACTTCATAGCCAAGATAAGCTAGAAGTTATCTTCTTTGGACAAACATTTTCAAGTGACTACACTTACGAAGTCTTAGATTATTTAAAAAATAAGAAATTCGCGATCAATGTTATCTCTAAAAGTGGCACCACCACCGAAACATCAATTGCTTTCCGTTTATTAAAGAATCTTCTTGAACAAAAAGTTGGTGTCGAAAATGCTCGCAAAGCAATCTTTGCCACAACCGATAAAGAAAAAGGTGCATTAAAAACACTTGCGACTAATGAAGGCTATCCAACATTTGTTTTACCAAGTGATATTGGCGGAAGATATTCTGTTTTCACTGCCGTTGGGTTATTCCCAATTGCTTGTGCTGGACTTGATATTGATCAATTAATGAAAGGTGCTCTTCAAGCACAAAAAGATACCGCAAAACCTTCATTAAAAGACAATGAAGCATACAAATATGCAGTAATTCGCTATGATCAAAAACTCCAGCAAAAATCGGTTGAATTATTTGTGACATATGAGCCAAAACTAGTTCAACTTGGCGAATGGTTTAAGCAACTCTATGGAGAAAGTGAAGGAAAAGATGGACAAGGTTTATTCCCAACATCAGCCACATTCTCCACCGATTTACATTCACTTGGACAATTTATCCAAGATGGATCAAAAGTTTTATTTGAAACAATTCTTCATTTTGAAAAAGCAAAGAATGATGTTGTTATCCCAAGTGATGAAGCAAACCTCGATGGTTTAAATTATCTAGCTGGTAAAAACTTAAATTACGTCAATGAACAAGCCTATTTAGGAACTTTAGAAGCTCATGAAAAATCTGGACATGTTCCAAATGTTGTTTTAGAAGTCGAAAAACTTGATGAATATCATCTTGGTTATATCTTCTATTTCTTTATGAAAGCGTGCGCAATGAGTGCGTATTTACTAAAAGTAAATCCATTTAATCAACCAGGTGTAGAAATTTATAAGAAAAATATGTTCCATCTGCTTGGTAAAAAAGGATATTAATTCAATTGACACCAATATATCGTTTTGATATATTATTTGAGCACGTCTTACGAAGTGTACTGGATGTTTAGCTCAGTTGGGAGAGCATCGCCTTTACACGGCGGGGGTCAGGAGTTCGAGCCTCTTAACATCCACCACTAAGACATGTATCCCAAAATAAATTTGGACGAATAGCGAAGCGGCCAAACGCGGTTGACTGTAAATCAATTCCTTCGGGTTCGGTGGTTCAAATCCACCTTCGTCCACCAATTTATTGGGGTGTAGCCAAGTGGTAAGGCAATAGACTTTGACTCTATCATTTCGCTGGTTCGATCCCAGCCACCCCAACCAATTTGGAAAAATTAAGCACCTATTATGAACTGAACCCTATTTAGTTC
>DEWP01000013.1 GCA_002363735.1 Caryophanales bacterium UBA3207
ATAACAATTTGCCAAAGTTTGTATTAGGTTTTAAAACTCCAAATGAAGTTGAACTTGAAAAGCTAATGGAATTAATAGAAACTACAGGTGAGATAAGATGTCCAAAACGTCTCATATCATCTGAAAGCTAACACATCGAGAAAATAAATCGATTAAAAATTGATTTATTCAACGTATATATGTATAATACATAGCGCGAGGTGATAGTTATGGTGACATTTGATCAAAAACTTATTGAAAAACTCAACGAATGGCAACCTGGTGGTTGGCCAGTCGGAAATTTATTAGCTTGTATCATCGCATTAGTTTTATGCGTTATTCTTGTTGGTATTGTTGGTATTGAAAGAGAACGTCGTGGACGTAGTGCCGGTCTTAGAACGCACCTTCTTGTTGGTGTTGGTTCAACAATCATCATGATTATCTCCATCTACGGATTTCCTTCAGTCTTTAGTGAAAAAAGAGACGTTGCTCGATTAGCCGCCCAAGTTATTACTGGTGTTGGTTTCCTTGGTGCTGGTGCAATTATGCACCGTGAAAGTGGTGTTAAAGGATTAACAACTGCTGGAACAATCTGGGTTTCCATGGCGATTGGTGTTGCATGTGGTTCGTTTAACTTCTTACTCGCCATTGCTGGTACACTTCTCATCTTCTTTATCTTAACGGGCTTTAGAAAAGTTGAAACTCGTATTGCTAGAAAAAACCCAACAATCTCGTTAGTTTCTAACTCGGAAGTTCCAGTTCTTGAAGGAATTCTCAAAGTCAGTGAAGAATTTGATTGTAAAGTTTCTGGAATCTCCACTTCCAATGTTGAAGGAAGTGATTCAATTCAAGTCACATTCCAAGTTCTCTTCGAAGAAGGTGGCGATCGCTTAGACGAATACCTCACTGAGCTTGGCAAAGTTACAAAAGCTAAAAACGTTCATCTCTTATCACATAAATAGATGAATTTAACGAAATAGCTGTCTTATGACAGCTTTTTCTTTCATTTTGGTGTAGCACATTATTTGCACGTAATTTTACTTGCAAGGAATTTTTTAGTTGCTATAATGGGGCTATTTAGGAAGGAAGAAGTAGAAATGGAGAACGTAAATGTGACCATCAGAATGGACAAAAATTTAAAAAAGCAAGCTGACGATGTTTTTCATGAACTCGGAATGTCTTTTACGACAGCAGTGACACTATTTACAAAACAATGTGTCCGAGATCGAAAAATTCCTTTCGAAATTTGTTTAGAACCAAATCAAGAAACGATTGATGCTCTAAAAGAATTGAAAGCAATGATGGAAAACAAAGAAGAATATCAGGGTTATGATAACTTTATTGAGATTTTAAAAGAGATCAATCGTGAAAAGAAAAATAAAAAGGTCTAAACATCTTTAAAAGATGAAATAAAAGCAAAAACGCGCCCGTACGGACGCGTTTATTAGTTGAATGAGGAAATTATAAACCTTTCTTAATTTCGCTTGCTAAGGCTGGTAAAGATAATTCTTTTGCTTTTGGATTTTCTTTCATCTCTAAAGTAAAGCCACCTTTGCGGTCGTATCGTGGAATGACATGAACGTGGAAGTGGAAGACACTTTGTCCAGCTTCTTTATTCACATTGGATAAAATATTAATTCCTTTTGCCCCAAGCACCATGATTTCCGCTTGTCCAATCCGTTGGGCGACATCCATCACTTTGTGCATAATTTCTTTTGGAGTTGTTAAAAAGTTATCGTAGTGTTCCTTAGGAACAACTAAAGTGTGTCCTTCAGTAGTTTGAGAAATATCAAGGAAGGCTAAAACATCATCATCTTCATAAACCTTTGCGCAAGGGATTTTTCCTTCGATAATTTTGCAAAATATACAATCATCTTTTCTCATCTTTTTTACCTCATAAACATTGTAATACATTCTTTTTAAAGTGATGAAATTTTTTAATAAAAAAAGGAGGGCGATTACCCTCCTAAAGATAAAACCGAATTAGTTCTCTCCGTAGAGATCTGGATAAGTGGAGACAAAATAATCATAGAGTTCTTGGTCGGAGAACTTGAGATTATATTTCTCTAAGTAGTGCTCATAAGCATCGCTCTTATAGGATTCTTTTGTTCCGAGTAATTTGGCGATTTCACGAGCAGTGTTTTCGGTAAATAATGGTTGATCTTCCTTAATGGTGAAATAACCTTTTGGATTATCAATATTTAATTTTGTTCCGTTAGCAGCATCGTGGATGTTCACAATAACATAAGAACTATCTTCATCAAAGATGAATGAATAATGGTCATCAACATAACGTTGAGCATCTTCTTTGTTGAGGTAATAGTGTTGTTTAATGTCACGGACATAGCTATAAACACCACTAGTTGCATAGCGACCTAAGTGTTCATCACTATCTTCAGCATACTTTTCGTTATCACCAGTGAAGTTATCAACGGTGTTAGCAACATTAATGTTGAATAAACGTGTACGAACGTTACTTGGAAGATCAGAGAAACCTCCGTTCTTTAAGCCCCATTCGTCAGCAGTGTAGTCTTCTAAAACGAGTTTAGAAAGTTCGTCTTTAAGACCTTTGACACGGCTATGAGCGTTTGTTCCAGTGAATGTATCAAGTTCACTTTGGTCTTTTGATGCAGCAATGTGGCTCTTTCCATCAATGACAGCACGGCAGGCTTTGACATATCTTTCAAGAAGTGCACCAACTTTACTTTCCTTAATATAAGGATAAGCAAGAACAACTTGTTCTTCGCTTGTTGCACTTAAATCAGCAACAGCATAACCTTCAGCGACTAAACGATCAGCGATTGTTGTAGTTGGGAATTCGCTTGCTAAATCAGCATTGTAGTTTTCACCAGGAACAATTGCTGTTAAAACACCGTTGTTATCAAATGTTAAGTCGTTTAGACCTCTCCAAGTATTAGCAACTTTTTCTTCATCAGCATTATCACCAGCATAAATAACTAAATCAGCATATTTACGAAGTAATTTACTTGCGAAGACTTTGTTTTCGTTGGAATAGGAGAGTTTCACGTATGAAGCGTGACGAGCATAAGCACGTCCGAGTGTGGTGTACTTATTTTGAAGAACATATTCTTCGATAAGTTTTTCCGAATAGATATCGTGAAGAACTTTCTCTTCAAGATATTTTTCAAAGCGATCAACATGAACAACAGTTTTAATATCAGCTAAGTTATCTTTGGCGATACTTGAAGTGATATAAGCTTTGTTCCAGTCACCTTCTTTAGCGTGACCATCTTCGAATTCAATACCTTCGATGTCATAGCCACTGAAGTAGTGACCTAAAGCAAGTTTAAGTTCAGAGAAACGACCTTCTTTGTCGTTATAGTTACCAGAGGTGATTTCTTCATAAATCTTTTCCGCTAAACGTTCTTCGATATCAGCTTTAAAGGCTTCGAAACGTGGTTTACGGATTTTGGTGTAAATCACTTCAGCATCTTCTGATTTTGCTAATTTAGCATCATTTTCGCGAACGAAGACAGCTTCGTGAGCGGCGATAAATGCTTTAATTTGTTCATCAGTTGTGATGGTGGCGATTCCACCTTCACCAAAGTATGAACCGAATTGGGATTCAGCAATTTGGTAGACAAGTTCATCATGAATATGTTGAGCTTTTCCAGAAACAATTGCTTCCCAAACTTTACCCATTTGGTTATCGGTTAAAGAGAATGAACCTTCTCCAACTCTTTCAACAATTGGGCTTTCATAATTTGTTGGAAGAGCATTAACAGTGTCGCAAGCAGCAAGAACAAATCCTGCTGAGAGTGCGAGTAGACCACAAAGGATCTTATTTGTGTGTTTCGCCATCGTTACATGCACCTCCAATTTGATTAAATAATTCATCGAAATGTGATTCGAATGAGGAATCAACAGTTGAGAAATCGATTGCATCAAGTTCTGATTGTCTCTTAGCTTTTGATGCTAATGTAAATGCAACAGCACAACCTTTCGGAAGTTTCTTTGTCGATTGTTCTTTTTGCATGTTGAGCATATCGATATATTCACCCCAATATTCTTCCCAAGAGTCGAATGTGGAGTTAGATTTTTCTTGTGCACTACGTGCAATCCATTTGTTAATGGTTTCTTCAACTTTTTTACCAGCTTCGGTAAATTGAAGTTTTCCGCCATCGATGTTCATGTATTTTTGGTAAATGACACGTTCGATGTTGGTGTCGAAGGATTTGACTTCTTCGGCAACTTTTTCAGCTCTCTCTTTATATTTACTGGTGAGAGAGTCAATTGTATTGACGTATGTTTGAAGAGGTTTCTTATCTGCATCAACTGGATATCCTGTTTGTCCTGGATATTTTGTTGTGTAGTATTGGGAGAGTTTAACGCCATTAACGGTGTAGTCTCTCATTAAACCATCAGTTCCAGTTCCTTCAAATGGTGAACGATTCACCACAATGAAGTGAATTCCTTGATAGGAAGCACCAGCACGGGTGACTAAGATTGGGTTTGATGTGCCACGAGCACATAAAACGAAATGATCTTCACCGGCGATTGTTAACTTTTTAAAGTTACCTTCTTCGGCAGTTCCTTCAATTAATGATAAACCGTGATTATTTAAGTATTGGTTATATCCGATGTTACGTGGATAGAAATTAGCACTCGAAGTTCCAATAACAAGGCTTCCTTCGACTTCACGATTTTCGTAAAGCTCATCGAAAATTCCAACAGGAATGTAGTTTGGTTTATCTGCTAATCCATTTAAAATTGTCGTACTTGGATGAATGTTAGAGTGACTAACACGTGCTCTAACAGTGTCATCTGGATTGTACTTATTATCATAAGTATAAAGACCTAAAATAAATTCTTTAACGAACTTATCTGATTCTTCAGTCGCTTTATCTTTGTCAACGATACCAAGATCACCAAAGACTGATTTAGAACCGTCATCGCTTTCATCAGCAGCAACAGTACCAAATGATTTGGTTGTATCTTTTAAGCCATCAACAACACGTTTAAGGTGTTCAACGTTTTCAGCGCTGATTGTACCATTCCAGTAATTATTGCTGGCACTATCTTCAACATTCACAAGAATGTGTGAGATGTGGTATGGGACCTTTGTTTCAAAATAACCAGCATATTTCTTTTCTTCTTCAGAGTCTGAACTTGATCCATCTCTTAAAAGGTTAAAATCTGGCCATTTTGTGTTAGCTTCGTCAGCATAGATCTTGTAAAAGTTCTCTTTGAACTTAGTTTGTTGCTCTTCGAATACATAGTATTCACGAAGTTCTTTCTCATTTTCACAGCCTTTGGATTGTAAAATTGATTCAAATTCTGCTTTTTCTGAGGTGTTGTTGGTTTTGGAGTTCTTCTTGGCAGTATCTTTGTCAATCTGAACATTCTTATCAGCAACACTATTAATTTCTTCCATCTGGTTTAAACCGGTGTTTGTACCTGCTCCATCTGGATTAGCGATGGTGAAGTAGTTACGAACGACAAGTTTATAAACCTGATTGAACATTTCTTCAGCATGTTCCGGGTTAACGATTGTTTCACCGAATAAATCATCAGCGGTGTATTCAACTTTTTGACCGTTAACTTCGTAGGTTAATATGACGCCTTTGGAGTTATATTCAGGACCTTTATTGCTACAGGCAGCAAGTGCACCCACAGCAAGAAGACCAGAAATAATTCCAGCAGACAATTTTGATTTCTTCATAGAACCTTTTCTTCCTCCTTTTTCAAACATAGCGAGATTATTCTATTCCTAACATTGTATAAATACAACAAAAAAATCAATGTGATGGATAAGTATACTTATAAGGTATTTTTAAGAAAATTACCGACATAGATAAAATCTATGAAGAAATATTATCGTTTTTGTTGCATCAATGAGTTAGTCTCGTTAAAATAATGCTACTTTTGAGGAAAAAAACGATGTCTCTACTACAAATTAAAGATCTCCACGTTGCCGTCAAAGAAAAAGAAATCCTAAAAGGATTAACTTTAGATATTGATACAACTAAAACAATTGCTTTACTTGGCCCTAATGGGAATGGTAAATCAACACTTTTACAAACAATTATGGGTAATCCAAACTATACCGTCACGAAAGGACAAATTTTGTTTGATGGAAAGGATATTACCAAATTAGAAGCTGATGAAAGAAGTAAACTTGGAATCTTTCTCGGAATGCAATATCCAAGTGAAGTTCCAGGTGTAAATAATGTTGATTTCCTTAAAGCAAGTTTAAACGCACATCGTGAAAAACCTATTTCTTTATTTGAATTCTATAAGGTATTAAATAAAGCCTACGATAAAGTTCACATTCCATTTGAAATGTCGAACCGTAATTTAAATGAAGGATTTTCTGGTGGAGAAAAGAAGAAAAACGAAATTCTTCAAATGCTCATTATTAATCCAAAATTAGTTTTATTAGATGAAATTGATTCTGGTCTTGATGTTGATGCGATTCAAACTGTCTCTCAAGTAATTAAAGAAGAACAAGTTAATCGTGGATTTTTAATTGTTTCTCACTATGCTCGTCTTTATGACCTAATCAATGTAGACCGTGTCATTATTTTGGTGAATGGTCGCATTGCAAAAGATGGAGACAAATCCTTAATTCAAAAGATTGATCATGAAGGTTATGAGTGGCTCAAACAAGAAGGAATTATCTTTGAAGATGAGAAACAAATGAATGCTGTTTCAATCGGAACTTGTGCGACAAAAGAAGCACTAAAAGGTAGTAAATGAAAGTTGAAAAATTAGTCATTAAAAATAAAGAAAAAAGTGAACTCGAATTGACTTCATTTTCAGACTTAGAAATTGAAATTGAAGACGACTGTTCTCTTCTTTTAAAACTGGCTAATTTTGAAGATATCAAAAATTTAAAAATCACCGCAAATCTTGGTCGAAATTCAAATTTTGACGTAGTTTTTGCAGATTTTTCTAATTCAAATATTTCGGTTAAAACTCAGGTAAATTTAAATCAAGAAGGTGCCTCTTGTAGATGGCATTTAGCAACACTTTCTAACCATGAAAATGTGAAGAAATTTGACATCTCTTTTACCCATCATGTCGGACATACTTTTGCCTTGATGGATAACTATGGAGTTGCTAGAGAAAAATCAGAAATTATCTTTACTGGAGTAAACCATATTGTGAAAGGTGCCAAAGGAAGCGAAACTGCTCAAAACGCTAAGATTATTGTCTTTGATCCAGAAGCTCGCGGAACTGCATCGCCAGTTTTAAAAATTGATGAAAATGATGTGAAGGCTTCTCATGGAGCTGTTGTTGGCCAACTTAATGAAGATCATATGTTCTATTTAATGTCACGTGGATTAACTAAAGAAGAAGCACGCGCATTAATCACACTTGGTTATCTTCAACCAATTTCTCGTCAGTTCTCAGAAAAGACACAAGAGAAGATTCTTTCTTTAATTCAGGAGGCAATGTAAAAATGATTGATCCAAAACGAATTAGAAAAGATTTCCCAATGTATGTTAACAAGACCCAAATGCAAAGTCGTGATTTGGTCTTTTTAGACAACGCATCGACAACTTTTAAACCTTATGAAGTCATCGATGCTGAAAAAGAATATCTTGTTCATTCAACAAGTAATTCTCATCGTGGAGACTATGATCTTTGCTTCATTAATGACACAAAAATTGAGGAGGCTCGAAATGTTATTGCTTCATTTATCTCTGCAAAACCTCAAGAAATTGTCTTTACAAGCGGTACAACAATGTCACTAAATTTTGTGGCACTAGGTTATGCAGCAAAATATTTAACGAAAGATGATGAAATCTTATTAACTGTTGCAGAACACGCATCAAATGTTCTTCCATGGTACAAAGTTTCTGAAATTACTGGATGCAAAATTAAATTTATTCCATTAGATAAAGAAGGACGTCTAACTCCGGAAAATGTTTTGAAAGCAATTTCCAAGAACACGAAATTAATTTCTGTAGCTCAGGTAACTAACGTGCTTGGATTTGTGAATGATATTAAAGAAATTGCACGTATTGCACATGAACATGGAATTTTAGTTTCTTGTGATGGAGCTCAATCGGTTCCACACATGGAAGTTAATGTGAAAGATCTTGATATTGATTTTCTCTCCTTCTCTGGACATAAACTCTGTGGTCCAACTGGCATCGGAGTTTTATATGGAAAAGAAGAACTTTTAGAGAAGATGGATCCAGTTTTATCAGGTGGGGGAAATAACGTTAAATTTGATATTGATGGAAGTGTAAAATATCTTCCAGCTCCAGCAAGATTTGAAGCTGGAACTTTAAATATTCAAGGCATATATGGATTAGTTGCTGCGATTAAATATCTTGAAAAAATTGGAATGAAAAATATTGAGGATTTTGAGAAAAATCTCCGCAAATACGCCATATCTCAATTAAAAACTATTCCGGATTTAATCATTTATAACGAGAATGCTGAAGCAGGAATTATTACCTTTAACAAGAAGGGTGTATTTGCCCAAGATTTAGCAACTTATCTTAATTCAAAAGGGATTGCTTGTCGTAGTGGACAACACTGTGCAAAAATGTTACATCACTACTTAAATGAAATCGCAACTGTGCGTATGTCGATTTATTTTTATACAACTAAAGAAGATATTGATGCTTTAGTTAATGCTTTAAAGAATGGAGGTCATTTCTTAGATGCCTATTTCGCTTAACCCAATGATGATGAGACAAATCATCATGGATCATTATGAAAACCCACAATATAAACATGCTCCAAAAGGAGATGTTTCCCAATATGAACAAGTTCATATGGATAGTGCAAACTGTATTGACGATATTATTGTCTATGTTTTAGTGAAAGACGGTAAAGTAGTCGATGCTTGTTTTGATGGAGTTGCTTGTACAATTTCTACTTCATCCACTGATATTATGTGTGGATTAATGATTGGAAAAACATTCGAAGAAGCTCAATATATCGTTGATCAATATAACAACATGATTCACGAAAAAGATTATGACGAAACAGTCTTAGACGAAGCGATTGTCTTTATGAATACAGCAAAACAAGCAGCACGTATTCACTGTGCAACCATCGGTTGGGATGCACTTGACGAAATCTTAGAACATCATCACCATGAAGAAAAATAGTTATCAAGTTAAAGAAGAAAAAGATTATAAATACGGTTTTAAAGATAAAGACGTCTCTTTAATCACGACCGGAAAAGGTTTAAGCGAAGAAGTTGTTCGAGAAATCTCGAGACTAAAAAACGAACCTGATTGGATGTTGGAATTCCGTCTTAAATCTTATGAAGCTTTTAAACGACTTCCAATGCCATCTTTTGGACCAGATTTATCATTCCTTGATTTTGATTCTTATACCTACTTTACTCGAAGCTCCAAAAAAGTTGAAAAGAACTGGGATGATGTGCCTGAAACCATTAAAAATACCTTTCAAAAGCTCGGTATTCCGGAAGCTGAACAAAAATATTTAAGTGGCGTAACAACCCAATATGAATCTGAGGCTGTTTATCACAATATGTTGAAAGAAGTTGAAGATAAAGGTGTTATTTTCTTATCAACTGACCAAGCAGTTCAAATGTGTCCAGAAATTGTTAAAAAATATTTCAATACAGTTGTTCCATACGCTGATAATAAATTCTCTGCTTTAAATGGAGCAGTGTGGTCTGGAGGCTCATTTATTTATGTGCCAAAAGGCGTGAAATTAGATAAACCTCTGCAATCTTATTTCCGTATCAATAATGAAAAAAGCGGACAATTTGAACGCACGCTCATCATTGTTGATGAAGGTGCTGACCTTCACTATGTTGAAGGTTGTACCGCACCAATTTATTCGCAAGACTCATTACATGCTGCGGTTGTTGAAATTGTTGTTTTAAAAAATGCTAAATGCCGATATTCAACGGTTCAAAACTGGTCTAATAACATTGTTAACTTAGTTACGAAACGTGCGAAAGTGATGGAAAATGGCCAGATGGATTGGATTGATGGAAATATTGGTTCACAAACAAATATGAAGTATCCAGCATGCATTTTAGCTGGTGAAGGTGCAAAAGGTGTTTGTGTTTCGATTGCTGTTGCAGGAAAAGGTCAATACCAAGATGCTGGAGCGAGAATGATTCATTTAGCACCGAATACATCTTCAACAATTATTTCGAAGTCAATTGTCAAAAACGGTGGTGTTGCGAACTATCGTGGATCAGTTAAACATATGAAAAATGCGAAGAATTGTAAGTCACATGTTGAATGTGACACATTGATTTTAGATGATATTTCTAAATCAGATACAATTCCGACAAATTTAGTTCAAAATAATTCATCATTTATTGAACATGAAGCAACTGTTTCAAAGATTAATGAAGACCAACTCTTCTATTTGATGAGTCGAGGTATTTCTAGAAAAGATGCGATTCAGATGATGATTATGGGATTTATTGAACCATTTAGTAAAGAACTTCCGATGGAATATGCGGTTGAATTAAATCAACTGATTAAGATGGATATGGAAGGTAGTGTTGGATAATGAAAGACTATCAAGTCATCGTTGTTGGTGGAGGTCATGCGGGTGTTGAAGCTTGTGCTGCTTGTGCGCACATGGGTTTAGACACTCTTTTAATAACATTAAATAAGAAGATGATCTCCAACATGCCTTGTAATCCTTCAATTGGAGGAAGTGCGAAAGGTATTGTTGTTCGTGAAGTCGATGCACTTGGTGGATTAATGGGGATAGCGGCCGACCATGAATATCTTCAAATGAAGATGCTCAATACTGGTAAAGGTCCTGGTGTGCAATGTTTAAGAGCACAAGAAGATAAGCACGCCTATCCTGCTTACATGCAACATCTTTTAGAAGAGATCCCTCATCTAGATATTTTAGAAGCAGAAGTCACCGAACTTTCATATCATGATGATGTTGTGGACGGAGTTATTTTAAAAGATGGAACTTTAATTAAATCTAAAGCTGTTGTCATCTCAACTGGCACATATATGGATGGAGCAATCTTACGAGGAAAGAAAGCTGTTAGTGGTGGACCAGATGGAGAGAAACCTTCAATTGGTTTATCTGATTGTTTGCGTAAGATGGGATTAGAAATTATCCGCTTAAAAACAGGCACTCCTCCAAGACTAAAAAAATCAACAATCGATTTATCAAAAGCTGTAATTCAACCAGGAATGGCTGGTGATTTTGCATTTTCTTATACCACAAAAACATTTGTTCCAGTAGAAGAACAACTACCTTGTTATCTCATCTATACAAATGAAAAAACTCATCAATTAATTACAAATAATCTTGATCGAACAGCGACATATAATGGGCTTCAAACTGGTGTTGGTCCACGTTATTGTCCATCCATTGAATCGAAGGTGATGACCTTTAAAGATAAAGCAAGGCATCAACTATTTTTAGAGCCAGAATTTAGAGATGGAGAATCAATATATTTGCAAGGTTTTTCAACCGCGATGGATGAAGAGATGCAGGTTAAAATGGTTCATTCAATTGTTGGTTTAGAACATGCTGAATTTTTAAAATATGCTTATGCCATTGAATACGATGCTCTTGTTCCAACTCAGTTTGATCTCACGTTAAGGGTAAAAAAATACAAAGGATTATATGGGGCAGGACAAATTTGCGGAACTTCAGGTTATGAAGAAGCTGCTGGTCTTGGTTTAGTTGCTGGAATTAATGCGGCAAATTATGTTTTAGGAAAAGAACCTTTTATTCTGAAAAGAAATGAGTCTTATATTGGTGTCATGATTGACGACATTGTCACAAAAGGAACAAACGAACCTTACCGTCTTCTTTCATCTCGTGCTGAGTATCGATTATTACTGCGCCATGATAATGCTGATTTAAGATTAACTCCATATGGATTTAAACTTGGATTAATTTCAAATGAACGTTATCAAGATTTTTTAAAGAAGAATGAAAGTATTAAAAAAGCCCGACAAATCTTGGATAAAACTCATTTAGGTAGTGGAAAAACAACGACTGAATATTTACTTTCTCAAGGTTTAGAACCACTCACAAGCGGAGTACTTGCAAGTGAGTTTTTAAAACGTCCTGGAATTAAATATAAACACCTAGTTGAACTGATCCCAGAACTAAAAGAAATTGATCTTGATTTTATTGGTGTTTCTCAACTTGAAATCATGGTGAAATATGAGGGTTATATTAAGCGAGAAGAAAAAGAAGCATTATCGTTTTCAAAATACGAAGAATATAAGCTTCCTGAAGATATCGATTATTTAAATATGCATGGATTAGCTTTAGAAGCTCGACAAAAACTCGATAAGATTCGTCCTGTAAATATTGGACAAGCTGGTCGCATTAGTGGTGTTAATCCTAGCGATATTTCCATTCTTATTTTAAACTTAAAGAAGAAAGAAAAATGAGACTACAAGAATATTTCACTTTAAACAATGAACAGGTTTCGAAATTTGAAAAATATCGTGACCTTCTTTTAGAGTGGAATGAGAAATTTAATTTAACTGCAATTACAGATCCAGACGAAATCGAAGAAAAGCATTTCATTGATTCTTTATTAGCGTCAAAATATGTCGACTTTTCGAAAGGTCGTTTACTTGATATTGGCAGCGGAGCAGGTTTTCCTGGAATTCCATTAGCAATCGCTTTTCCAAAACTTAAAGTTACTCTTCTTGAATCAAATGGTAAAAAGGTTACATTTTTAAATGAAGTGAAAAAAGAGCTTGGATTAGAAAACGTAACTGTAATAAATGGTCGAGCTGAAGATTTGAAACAACATGATTATTTTGATTTTGTGACAGCTCGAGCAGTGAAGCAACTGAACATTCTTGCTGAACTTACTTTACCTTTTGTTCGTACACATGGTTTCTTAGTCGCTTATAAAGGAAGTAATGCTGAGGAAGAATTAAATGAAGCAAAATCCGCATTAAGAAAACTTAATTCTTCGCTGAAATTTATTAAATCTTATGAACTTCCAATTTCGAAAGATAACCGAAAATTGCTGGTAATTTCTAAGACAAAACCTTGTCAAAAGAAATATCCGAGAAATTATTCAGAAATAGTTAACCAACCTTTATAAAGTTATGTTATACTATTAGCGTTTCAGGGCAGGGTGAGATTCCCGACCGGCGGTAAACTCCGCGAACCGAAAGGTTGAACTGGTGAGATTCCAGTAGCGACAGTAAAGTCTGGATGAAAGAAACTAAATTCTTTTGTAGATATTTGCCCTGAGGAGGCAAATTTTTTTATGGTAAAAGGTATTATCTTAGGGCTCTTACTCTTAATCTTTGTTTTCTCTGTTGCAAAACATTATTTTGATTTAAAAGGAAGGGTCGAAAAACAAAATCGAACAAAGTTCATTGTTCGTGTAGCGGTGTTTGGAGGATTCTCTGCAATTTTATATTGCGTCCCATTCTTAAAATTCCCAGTACCGTTTTTCCCATCATTTTTAGAATTCCACTTTGATGAAATCCCTGCATTTATTGGTGCTTTTGCTTACGGCCCAATGACTGGTTTTTACATTTTATTAGTCAAAACATTTATTAAATTACCAATGACTAGCACATTAGCAGTTGGAGAAATTGCAGACTTAATTTATAGTACCGCTTTCATAATTCCAGCAGCGTTTTATTACAAAAAACACCGTCAATTCAAGGGTGCTTTGGTTTCTTTATTAATTGGAGTATCCTGCCAACTTGTTGTTTCTTTAGTCGCAAACGTCTATGTAATGTTCCCGTTCTATATGAGAATGTTTGGATTATCCGAAGAAGGCTTATTAAAGATTTGTCAATTAGCAAACCCAGCTATCACAGATGTTCGATGGTCTGTTGGATTCTTAGCCGTCCTACCATTCAATATTATTAAAAACGTAGCGATTATTGTTGTGACTTTACTTGTTTATAAATCAACTCATACATTGTTTGATCGCTTACAAAGGTAACAAAAAAAATGTCCAATCGGACATTTTTTTAATCAATAAATTAATTATTCAACTTCGATTGCACCGAATGGGCATTCAAAGCCAAGATCGCCATCAACTTCTTCGACGACTGCTTTAGCGTGGCCATCATCATCGAATTCGAAGACATCTGGACGGCTGCCAACGCAGAGTCCACATGATGCACAAACTTCAGAATTAACTTTTACTTTTGGCATGATCTAATCCTCCGTTGTTTTATTGCTGATATTATAACGAATCAAATGAAAACATTCAACGAGATAAAATGATTAAAAATCAATACTCAAGAAAGACCAATATATGATAATATATCTTTTTAGGTGCAAAAGTTATGTCGCGTGTAGAAAAGTATCGTGAATATCGCGATGAAATTTCTCATCTACCTGAACAACCTAAAGAAACTAAAAAACGTCAGTCATCTCAAAGAGTTCAAAAGATTCTTGAAGAAAGAAATGACGAAACTAAATTAGCTTTTGAGGATGTTTATGATGGATTAGACATTTATAATGTCTCAACTCAAAGTAAATCAAAACATCTTAGCTACAAAAAACGTCGTTTAATTATTTTTTACTCAGTGATGTGTTTAGTGATTATCGGATTACTAATTGGCGTCATCATTGTTGGTAAAAATATGTAAGGAGGTTAATAATGAAACATTATGTGATTGCTGTTGATGGACCAGCAGCCGCTGGTAAATCAACTATCTCGAAAAGACTCGCTAAAATCTTAGGATTTACCTATATCGATACTGGAGCAATGTATCGTGCTTTTACGGAATACGTTTTACGTAAAGGTGTGGATCCAAAAGATGAAAAAGCATGTTGTGCATTAATTCCAGAAGTTGAAATTGAATTATTTCCTGATGGAAAAGTGATGTGCTCAGGAAAAGATGTTACTCGCGAAATTCGTGAACCACATGTTTCCAGTAACGTTTCATATATTGCTTCTTATAAAGAAATCCGTTTAGCTCTTGTTGATTTACAACGTAAGATGGGTGAAAAATCATCAGTTATTATGGATGGTAGAGACATTGGAACATATGTTTTTCCAAATGCTGATGTAAAAATCTTCCAAGTTGCCTCTGTTGAAGAAAGAGCAAAACGTCGTTATATTGAAAACCAAGAAAAAGGTATTCCATGCACATACGAAGATATCGTCAAAGATGTCGAAAACCGCGATCGAATCGATTCAAGTAGAGCATTTGCTCCACTTAAACCAGCCGAAGATTCGATTCTATTTGATACTTCTAATTTCACAATTGAAGAATCTGTTGAAGCTGCGTTAAAAATTATTAAAGACAAAATTGGAGAATAATTGATGTCTCTTGGTGTTGTTGCAATTATTGGTAGCCCAAACGTTGGTAAATCAACGATTTTTAATCGTATTATTGGACGTCGTCGTTCGATTATTGATGACCAACCTGGTGTGACAAGAGACCGTTTATATGAAACCGCGTCTTGGTTAGACCGAGATTTTCGTTTAATCGATACAGGTGGAATCGAAATTGCCAACCGACCATTCCAAGAACAAATTAGAATGCAAGCTCAATTAGCGATTGACGAAGCTGATGTTGTTGTCTTTGTTACTGATGGGAAAAAAGGCGTTACAAATGACGATCGATTAGTCGCTAAAATGCTCTATAAGACAAAAAAGCCTGTCATTTTAGCAGTAAATAAGGTTGATAACCGTGACATGCTTTATAACGTTAACGAGTTTTATTCATTAGGATTAGGTGAACCAATTCCAACTTCTGGAGAACATGGAATTGGTATTGGTGACATCTTAGATAAGATCGTTAAAGTCTTACCAAAAAAAGAAGACGTCACCTACGATGATGCGATTACATTTTCGATTATAGGTAGACCAAACGTTGGCAAATCATCATTAATGAACGCACTTCTTGGAGAATCACGTTCTATCGTTTCAAATATTGTTGGAACAACACGCGATTCAGTTGACTCCTCTTTTGAAAAAGATGGACAACAATATGTCGCCATTGATACTGCTGGATTAAAGAAACGTGGAAAAGTTTATGAGGCGGTTGATAAGTATTCCGTCTTACGTGCTTTAAGTGCAATTGATAGAAGTGAAATCGTTCTTTTTGTCATTGATGCAAAAGAAGGAATTTTAGAACAAGATAAACACGTTGTTGGCTATGCAATTGAAAAGAAAAAAGCCATCATTATTGTTGTAAATAAGTGGGATTTGCTGGAGAAAAATCAAAATACAATGGCGGAATATGAGAAAAAAGTTCGTAAAGAATTTAAGTTCTTAGAATACGCTCCGATTGTCTTTACTAGTGCTCTTACTAAGGCTCGAGTTCATCTTTTATTTAACCAACTTTTAGAGGTTCATAAAGCTTACGATACGCATCTTCCAACATCTTTATTAAATGATGTTATTCAAGATGCTCAAACAATGAACGAAGCTCCTGATTTTAATGGAGGGAGATTAAAAATCTACTTTGTTAATCAAGCAAATTCTTGTCCTCCGACATTTGTTTTGTTTGTGAATAACCCAAAATACGCTCATTTTTCTTATTTAAGATATATTGAAAATAGATTAAGAGAATCTTTTAACTTAAGTGGTACTCCGATTGATATCGTTTTGCGAAAAAGAGTATAGAATAAATCAATATCGAGTATTATAATTAAGTCAATCCAAAAAAAGGAAATACGATTATGAATAAGGCTGAATTAATTGTGGAACTTGCTGAAAAGCTTGATTTACCACGAAATGATGTCACTGCGGTGATTGATGAATTTCTCGAAACAGTTGAGAAAAATGTCCAAAAAGGTGAAGTTGTGAAGCTTTCAAACTTTGGTGTCTTCTATAAAAAGGATCGAAAAGAAAGACGCGGAACAAATCCAGGTGATGGACACATCATTACAATTCCAGCAAATTCAACATTAGGTTTCCGTCCAAGTAAAATTGTTCGTGGAAAACTAAATTAAATTAAGATTATTATTAAATAGATTCCCATAGGGAATCTTTTTATTTATTCAATTTTTCATATAAAAGATTTATAATTAATTTAT
>DEWP01000004.1 GCA_002363735.1 Caryophanales bacterium UBA3207
GTAACAGCTAAGAAAACATATTTCGGATCGACATAACGGATTGCTTGCAAAACACCTGTTTGCATTTTCTTGTCGTGAATATATCTTGTCTTAGCAATCATAACAATATTAATATACTCTCATTTCTTTAGAAAGAAAGAGAGAAACTTAAAATTTTTGCATAAAAAAACTAGCCCCAATAGCTTCAGGGCTAGTTATTGAAATGTTAGTTTAGTTTCGTATAAGAGGTTAAATCCGGATAAGATGGGTTAACCGAATATTCAACCTTTAAGGACAGACCTTCAGAATAACTTGGTTCACCTTTCGTCTGACCATTCATTGTGAACTCGGATGGCTTATAGTCTTCATAAACGCCTTTAAGTGAAAGCGTTGCGTCTGCTCCATCAACTTTACCCTCATAATCAAGTGTAATGATTAACGAACCATCACCTTTTGAGCTAAATTTGAAATCAGCATCGACGCCTTCAGCAAATTCATCCTTCATCGCTTTTAAGTTGATGATAGCAAATGAGTTTAACTGTGATGTGATTTGTTCTTTGGTGCTTTGAATCATATTGTCAAAATCGGTTTTTGCGCTTTCAGCAAATTCCCAATAGTTCTTTGATTCGGTGCCTTCATAAGAAGACTTTGATGCAACATAATATTTAGAATCTTTAAGATACGCCCATCGTTCAAAATTTGAAGACTGAACATGGAAATATGTTTTTGATTCACTAAATTCAGCAACAGAAGTTTGGATTTTTCCGTTTTCATTAGAACTTGATGTCAACTTAAATTCTAAGATAGGTTCTTCTGCACGTTTTGCATTAATTTGGTCGATGACTTTTCCAGCTTCTTCTGGGCTAAGTTCCTTGGCACATCCTACGAGTAAGAATGCTGGAAGTAACATCAAAATTTTTGATTTTTTCATATTTTGTTTTCTCCTTGTCTTTATTATATAACACTATTTTTAAAAAATATATTTTTTCAGCTTAACATCAAAAAAAGCCGGTAAAATTACCAGCAATTTTTGGATATTTGTAAAATTAACGATTCTTTTTTATAAGTTCTTCAGCGGTTTTCTTTTCTTCTTCTGAGGCAGATTTTCCTACATTTTCGTCTTTTTTATAAATGGCTGTAGATGAGAATGGAACTTCGATTTGATGCTCTCTCATAACAAGCAATAATTCTCTTGTCATGTCACGATTAATTTGATAGCGATCGTTTTCGTTACAAATTAATGAGAATGCTAGTTCAATTCCGGATTCCTTAAGATTAGATACTCCAATGTAACTAATTGGACCGATGACCTTCGGAAGTTTCTTTTTAATTAATGGTAGTGCTTCAGCAATAATTGCTTCGACATGTTGAACATCTTCGTTTCTTCCAACAACAAAGTTCACAACGATTGAAGTAGTAAGGCGTGAAAGGTTTGTTACGGAAATAATTTGGGAATTGTTTATGCTTTTGATGTTTCCAGCCCAATCTTGAACCTTAGTACTTCTTAGACCAATTTCAGTAATTGTGCCTCTAAAACCATCAATGACAACAACGTCTCCAACATCAAAGAAATCATCAAAGACTAAGAAGACTCCACTGACAATGTCGCTGATTAATGACTGACATCCAAGACCAATAATTAATGTAATGATTCCGATTCCGGCAACAATTGATGCAACATCAATGCCAAACGCTCTAAGAATAAAGCCAATTGATATGATTGTAATCGCATATTTAATTAATGATTTAAATAAAGAACCAATTGTTTTGCTTCTTTTTCCTCTCCAAGTGATCAAGCCAATGATGAGGTTAACAATAAAGGAAATCATGAAGGCTAACGCGGCAATAATAACAACTTGTAATAAAACAGCACCTGTTGATTTTAATTGTTGAGAAAACCAATACCAACCTGAATTGCCTTCACCAAAAAGATAATTTGACCAAGCTGTTAAACCAATTTCTTTTGTCGTTAATACAAAGCACGATAAAGCCAAAATGATGATTGAAAAGATTAAAGCGATAATAAAATATCGTTTTTGTTTACTTGTTTGTGAGTTCCACCATGTTGCTGGGTTTTGTAATTTCTTTGCCATTCTTAAATCTCCTTAATATTTAAATGTATATAAAGTAACGCGATTTGTGTAATCAGCATTATTTGTTGAAATGAATTTTAATTCGTAATTTCCTTCTTCATTTACCAAGTATTCTCCTTGATAAGTTTTAGAGGCGTCAAGATTAATTCGATTAGCTTCCTCTCCATCTTTAAAAAATACCAAATTACAGTCATAATTTAGTCTATTTGAAACATCCAATTTATAAGACAAAACATGATTTTCATAGAGGAATTGCTGGTTTTTTACAGATGGTCTCATCGTTAATGGATTAACAACTGTAATGACTCCAACAATCGAACTAACAAGAATTGCAGAGGCAGTTAAAATAGTGTTTGTTGCCTTATTCACTTTTCTTGTTTTTGTCTGTCTTGATGTCTGGGAGTTGTTATATAAATCGTCGTAATCTTCTTCTGTTAAATTTTTTTGAACATTCGAATAAAGTTCTGGAACAGAATTCTCTCCTTGCTTGACTGGAGTATGGTCAAAAAGGGATTGATCAACATCCCATTCTTGTTCTTCTGGAGTATGTAAATAGAGCTTATTCTTTTCCATGTGTAATCTATTATACTTATTTTTTAATTAATTTATTATTATATAAAGAAAATGAATTACTCTTTAAAAATTGGAAAAATTTACAAGATTACAGATGATAACTTTGATGAAAATCTTTCTTATCTTCCAAAAAGTCGACAAGAACATATTTTAAAGTTTGCTGATAAAACACGTCAGAAACAATCTTTAGTTGCAACACTTCTTTTAGAAGAATGTTTAAAAGAAATTGGTGCATTAGAAGAATATGACAAAGTCGAAGAAGACGAATTCGGAAATTGGATCATTAAAAATAGTGATGTTCATTTTTCCATTTCTCATTCCGGTGAAACAGTTCTAGTAGTTGCGGCCCGCTTCCCAATTGGTTGCGACATTGAAAAAATTAAAGTTGCTCCAATGAATGTGGCAGACAAATATTTTAATCAAAATGAAATTGATGTGATTAAATCATCATCTCATCCTGATTTGACTTTTTATACTTATTGGACAATCAAGGAGAGTTATTTAAAACTCATCGGAAAAGGTCTTCTTGAACCATTAAAAAATGTTGAGGTTGAAGACGGCTTAACTTCAATTAAAAATCATCCAGAACTCAAAATTGAGAGCTGTTTTTTGAATGATTTAGTTCTCACGGTTATTTATAAGAAATTATAGAATTGCTGGTATTTTCATATTTAAATTTTCTACATTTCTAAATATACAATTATTCAAAAATCAAAAATTTATAGTTTTCACTCTTTTTGAGTTAATTTTTTTATATTTTTAGTGGTTTATAAAGCTATTTGCCCCGATTTTTTCAATTTTTAAGTAATGGATTTTTCTTAATTTTAAACACTAAATTTTTCCGATTATTACCAGCAAAACCCTTATATTTTATATAATCAAAATCTCGTCGTTTGTTTATTTATAAAATAAGATTTAAAATTTAATTGCTGAACAATGAATTGCAAAGCTGTATCTGATGCAAAATGAAAAACACAATTACTTTAGTGTTTTCTTTTTGCTATTTAGGAGGAAACTAACACATGTACAAAAGCAAATATCTAAACCGTGTTCTCCGTGAAATCAAAGCGAAGAACAAAGGCCAAAAAGAATTTATTTCAGCAGTTGAAGAATTCTTTGATTCCATGGATTTCGTTGTTGACAAAGATCCACGCATTGAAAAATATGCCATCTTAGAAAGAATTACGGTTCCTGAGAGAATTATTACAATGCGCGTTCCTTGGGTTGATGACAAAGGTAAAATCCGCGTGAATACTGGTTATCGTGTTGAATTTAACTCAGCCATCGGACCTTACAAAGGTGGTATGAGATTTGACAAATCGGTTAATTTATCAATTCTCAAATTCCTTGGTTTTGAACAAACATTTAAAAACTCATTAACCGGATTGCCAATGGGCGGTGGTAAAGGCGGAGCCGATTTTGATCCACGAGGCAAAAGCGATGGTGAAATTATGCGTTTCTGCCAATCCATGATGTCTGAATTATTCCGACACATTGGTCCCAACACTGACGTTCCAGCCGGTGACTTAGGTTTCGGCGCTCGCGAAATCGGTTATATGTTTGGTTATTACAAGAAATTACGTGATGAATTCACTGGTGTCTTTACCGGAAAAGGCATGAGCTATGGCGGTTCTCTTGGTCGTCCAGAAGCAACTGGTTATGGACTTCTCTACTTTGTAGAGGAAATGCTTCGTGAATATAAGAAAACCACAATTAAAGGAATGAAAGTCATTATTTCTGGTTCTGGTAAAGTCGGTGGAATGGCTGCTGCTAAAGCTGCCGAACTTGGCGCTAAGTTAGTCGCTATGTCCGACATTGAAGGATACGTCTATGATCCAAACGGATTAGATGTTCCATATATTTGCGAAAAAGCAAAACAAAAAGGCATGTTCTCAAAAGACTATGCTAAAGATCATAAGGGTGTTGAATGGCACGCCGGTCCACACGGTATGTGGTCTGTTCCATGCGACATTGCTCTTCCATGTGCAACACAAGGTGAAATTCACGAAGAAGACGCAAAACTTCTTAAGAAGAATGGCTGCTTTATGCTTGTTGAAGGTGCAAATATGCCATGTGATGTTGAAGCAATTCGTTACTTTAATAGTAACGGAGTTCTCTTTGCTCCAGGAAAAGCATCCAATGCAGGCGGTGTTGCAGTTTCTGGCTTAGAAATGAGTCAAAACGCCATTCACTTGTCTTGGACTTTTGAAGAAGTTGATGCTCGCTTAAAACAAATTATGAAAGACATCTTCAAAAAATGTCACGATACAGCTGTTAAATATGGTCAACCAACAAATATTGCTTTAGGAGCAAATATTGCTGGATTTGAAAAAGTCATGGATGCCATGATTGCACAAGGAGTTTGCTAATGTCGTTTTCGACAATTAAAGCACCTCATATTCTCCTTCCTAAAAAGGGAATTAACATGACCGCTTGGGCTGTGATTGCCTGCGACCAATTTACTTCTCAATTAGATTATTGGAAGCGCGTTGAAAAATTAGTTGGTGAGCAACCTTCTACTTTAAGAATGATGTTTCCAGAAGCATATTTAGGCAAGGTTGATGAAAAAGCATACATTGATAAAATCAATGAAACTATTCAAGAATACCTTGATAACAACATCTTAGTCGACCAAGGTGAATGCTTTATTTTGGTTAATCGAAAGACAAATGTTGTTGACCATCGTCTTGGTTTAATGATTGCGATTGATCTTGAAGATTACACCTACGAAAAAGGTGTTAAATCTTTGATTAGAGCATCAGAGGCAACAATTGTTGAGCGCATTCCTCCACGACTTAAAATTCGTGAGAACGCTCCAGTTGAACTTCCACACATTCTCTTCTTATATGATGATAAAGAAAGAAAAATCATTGAACCTCTTTATCAAAATCGTGACAAATTAGAAAAAGTTTATGATTTTGAACTGAATGAAGATGGTGGTCATCTTACCGGTTACAAAGTAACCGATACAAAGAAAGTTATTCAACAATTCGAAGAACTTCTCCATCAAAATAACAATGGATTACTTTTCATTGTTGGTGATGGAAACCATTCTTTAGCTACCGCAAAAGCACACTGGGACAAAGTCAAAGTGCACTTAAGCGAAGAAGAAAGAAAGAATCATCCAGGTCGTTTTGCTTTAGTTGAAGCACTCAACATCTATGATGAAGGTTTAATTTTTGAACCAATTCATCGTGTTATCTTTAACTGCGGCGATGATTTCCTAGATGGTTTAAAGAAAGTTCTTGTTGGTGAGAATAAATCTTATGCCTACTCCACTTCTTTAGGTAACGTTGAACTTAATTTACCAAAAGTTGGACCAGAAGCTTATAAGGTTGTTCAAACCTATGTTGATAATTATTTAAAGAGCCACAAAGATGCTTCCGTGGATTATATCCACGATGAAGATCAAACAATTGAAGTGGCAAAATCTCATCCTGGTAGTGTCGCGATTATTATGCCTGCACTTACCAAAGGTGACATCTTTGACTATATTGCCAAAGATGAAGTGCTCCCACGAAAAGCATTCTCAATGGGGCACGCAACAGAAAAGCGTTATTATCTCGAATCAAAGAGAATTAAATAACAGAAAAGGAGTCTTAAATGAGTCGAATTTACAATTTCTCCGCTGGACCAGCAATGCTTCCTGAGGAAGTCCTCAAAACAGCTGCTGCGGAAATGCTTGATTATCATGGATCAGGCATGTCGGTCATGGAAATGTCTCACCGTTCAAAAGTCTACCAAAGCATCATTGATGAAGCTGAAGCAGATTTAAGAAAATTAATTGGTATTCCAGAGAACTATAAAGTCCTCTTCCTCCAAGGTGGTGCGACACTTCAATTTGCTTTAATTCCATTAAACTTCATGGTCAATGGTAAAGCAGACTACATTAATACAGGTGTTTGGACAAAGAAAGCGATTAAAGACGCGAAACTCTTTGGCGAAGTTAACGTTGTTGCCTCCGGAGAAGAAAACGGATTTAAGAAAATTCCAGATGTTAAATCAATCAAATTTAATAAAGATGCAGACTATGTCTACATGTGTGATAACAACACAATCTATGGTTCTAAATTTAAAGAATATCCAGAAACTGGTGATGTTCCATTAATTTGTGATATGTCATCTTGCTTCCTTAGTGAACCAATTGATGTGAAGAAGTTTGGTTTAATCTATGCTGGTGCACAAAAGAATGTTGGACCAGCTGGTGTCACAATTTTAATTATTCGTGATGATTTACTTGCACGTACACCAAGACAACCTCTTCCAGCATATTTTGATTATCGTCTCCATGTTGAAAACGGATCAATGTATAACACTCCTCCAACCTATGGAATTTATATCTGTGGTCTTGTCTTTAAATGGTTATTAAAGAACGGTGGACTTGCAGCAAGAAAGAAAGCTAACGAAGAAAAAGCAAAAATTCTTTATGACTATCTTGATTCAAGTAAGTTCTATCGTCCATATGTTGATAAGGATTCACGTTCATTAATGAACGTTACATTCCGTACACCAAGTGATGAACTTGATGCTGAATTCCTTGAAGGTGCTAAGAAATATAAATTCACTAACCTTAAAGGTCACCGTTTAACTGGTGGACTAAGAGCTTCCATTTATAACGCGATGCCAAAAGAAGGTGTTGAAGCACTTGTGAAATACTTAAAAGAATTTGAAGAGGCTCACAAATAATGAAAGTTCTTTGTTTAAATAAAATCTCTCCAGTTGGTTTAAAAGTTCTCCCAAGTTCTTATACCTTAACTGAAGACATGAACGAAGCAGGAGCAATCCTTGTTCGTAGTGCAAACATGCTTGAAACTACTCTTCCAAAGAATGTTTTAGCTGTTGCTCGTGCTGGTGCTGGTGTAAATAACATTCCTTTAGAAGCATATGCTAAAGCAGGTGTTGTTGTTTTTAACACTCCAGGCGCAAACGCTAACGCTGTTAAAGAGTTAACAATTGCTGGAATGCTTCTTGCTGCTCGCGATATTCGTGGATCGATGGAATGGGTAAAAGAAAACAAAGGTGATGAACTCATTAATAAATCCATGGAAAAAGCGAAAGGTGCCTTTGCCGGAACAGAAATCCTTGGCAAAACCCTTGGAATTATTGGTTGTGGTGCAATTGGTGCACTAGTTGCTCAAGCAGCTGGTGGCCTTGGAATGCACGTCATTGGAGTTGAACCAAGCAAAGACACAATCGAACGCAATAAGCATCTTTTCCCAAGCGATATGGAAATTGTTTCTTATGATGAGTTGTATGCTCGTGCAGATTACATTTC
>DEWP01000016.1:0-314 GCA_002363735.1 Caryophanales bacterium UBA3207
GAATGAGAAACAACGATGATTTGCTGGTGATTTCTTGATGAATCGCTGCAAATATCGCATATTTCTTCTTCTGTAAAAGAACCGCAAATTGGGCATTTATGTACTTTGTCGTGGACGTTTTCGATTGCTTTTGAAAACTCAACTACGTCAGCATCATTCATGTTTAAAATGGAGTAGGCCATCTTCTCTGCTGATTTATAACCAACACCAGGAAGCTTAGCGAACGAATCAATTAAACGAGAAACGCTGCGTAAATCTTTCATGGATTAAAATAATCCTCCTGAACGCCCAGTAATTGATTCGTTTATCTGAGC
>DEWP01000016.1:456-10697 GCA_002363735.1 Caryophanales bacterium UBA3207
GATTGGAGAGTCTTGTCGCCAAGGACAACAACGGTTACCGCTCCACCCTTAGAAACTTTGAATTCTTTTTTCTTTAATTCATCTTGTGCTTTTTGAAGTTCACGTTGCATTTTTTGTGCTTGCATAAGCATTTGTTGCATATTCATATTATTTGAGCTCCTCGATATTTATTTTGACATCACTTGCCTTAGGCAATTGTGAGATTTGTCTTAAGTTATGGTAAGAAGTGATTAAGCGAACCGATTCACTTCTAGAAACGGAGTAAACAAACACTTCATGACCAACCATTTTTCCAAGAATTTCCGCAATTTTCTTAGAATTCTCTTTAATATTGGCTTTCTGTGAAAGTTTTTCGAAGTCATATTCAAGAACGATAACATCTTTTGTTGCGATAAAGACTTTACCATCTTTAATTAAAGCGACGATATCACCGAGAGTTGGATGACCTAAATAAGCATCTAATTCTTTCCAACGAGCACTGAGCGATTTACGTAATTCCTTATCACCAGTGACCATTAATTTGATCATTAATTCATCATCAAATTCGTAATGTTCACCATCCGTCTCAACAACAGCTTTTTCCTTTGGCTCTTCATCAAATAACCAATCTGGTGCAGCCGATGTTTCTTTAACATCTTCCTTGACTGGTTCTGGTTGAGTTTCGATAGGTTTTGTTTCTTTTGGAGTTTCAGGTACTACTTCAACTGGTTTCTCAACTTGTTTTTCTTCAACTACTTGTTTTTCATTTTCGACGGTGTTTTGTGGTTGTTTTTCATCTAAAACTTCAACTTTTGCTTCTTCTTTAACAACAGGTTTTTGAATTGGTTTAACTTGAGGTTTTGCCTCTTCTTTAACTTCATCATCAGAAGTACAAAGCTTTAAAACAACAATATCAAACATCGTTTTCACATTTGGTGCAGTTTTAAAATCGATTTGAGCACGTAAGAATGCTCCAATCATTTCATTAACTTGTTTCATTGTTAAAGCATTCGATAGGTCTTCGGCTTCTTCTTCATTTAAACAAGTTAGTTCATCTTCTTGTTTTGTTTTCTTCAGGATCAAAACATCTTTTAAGATTTCTAGAAGTTCTGCAGTTAATCGTTTTAAATCAACCCCGCCCTCCGCAAAAGCATTGATGCGAGCTAGTGCTCTAGTAACATCTCCATTAGCGATAAATTTTAAGAAGGAAATCTTGTCTTCCTTACTTGCTAAGCCAAAAAGAGAATACACGTCTTCAACATTTAGCGTATTTCCAGAGTAGGCTAAAACTTGATCAAGAATTGATAAAGCATCACGAACTCCGCCATCAGCTAAAGCAATGATTGCTCGAACAGCATCTTTATCATATTGAATTTGTTCTTTTTCTAAGATTTCGACAATTCTTTCTTCAATATCAGCATCACTTACTTTAGTAAAGTCATATCTTTGACATCTAGAAAGAATTGTTGGAAGAATATTGTGAGGCTCAGTTGTCGCTAGAATAAAAACAACGTGAGCTGGTGGTTCTTCAATCGTTTTTAAAAGAGCATTAAAAGCATTTGTCGTCATCATATGAACTTCGTCAATGATGTAGACTTTATATTTTCCTTCGATTGGAAGGTAATTAACTTTATCAATTAAATCACGAACTTGTTCGACACCATTATTGGATGCGGCGTCGATTTCAATGACATCAGGATGGCTTCCGTTTGTAATTTCCACACAATCTGAACATTTATTACAAATATGCCCAATTCCTTCTTGACAGTTAAGCGCTTTGGCAAAAAGTTTTGCCATTGTAGTTTTCCCTGTTCCACGAGGACCACAGAAAAGATAAGCATGAGCAATCTTATTTGTTTCAAGAGCATTACGTAATGTTTTGACAATGTGTTTTTGTCCAGCAACTTCTTCAAAGGTTTGCGGACGATATGTTCGATAAAGTGCTTTATATGCCATAAATTAATACCGCTTTAGATTATACATTTTTTTCACTCTTCATTAAAGAAGAAAAGCGACGATTAATTAAAAATTAAGTTCCCTTTTATCATTTAATAAGAAAATAGTTACGAAACCATCGAAAAGACTATGTCTTACTTTAAGATAATCAAATCTTATGATATAATCGCCAATATTATGGAACAAAGCATGTTAAAACGCCTTGAAGCAACCAAAATTCGTCTTCAAGAAGTCGATCAAGAATTAAGTAGCGAGAATATCATGAAAGATCTTGCTAAATTTAAAGCACTTTCTAAAGAAAGAGCAAACCTTGAACCAGTTGTTGAATGCTTTGATGAATATCTTAAATTAGAATCTGATTTAAAAGATGCTGAAATCATGATGAATGATAGTGACCAAGAAATAAACGCTTTTGGTCACGAAGAACATAAAAGAATCCTTGAAGAAGAGGAAAAATTAACTGAAAAAGTTAAAATTCTTCTCCTTCCAAAAGATCCAAATGATGATAAAAACATTATCGTTGAGATTCGTGGCGCAGCCGGTGGAGACGAAGGCAATATTTTTGCCGGAGACCTCTTTAGAATGTATGTTCGCTATGCCGAACATCAAGGCTGGAAAGTCCAAATGATTGAAGAAAACATTTCCGAAGCTGGTGGCTATTCACTTGTTTCTTTTATGATTAAAGGTGATTCTGTCTATTCAAAATTAAAATTCGAAAGTGGTGCTCACCGCGTTCAACGTGTTCCAAAGACAGAAGCATCAGGAAGAATCCATACCTCAACAGCTACCGTTTTAGTAATGCCAGAAATGGAAGATATTGAAGTTGAAATCAATATGGCCGACGTACAAGTTGATACTTATCGTTCCCAAGGAGCTGGTGGCCAAAACGTTAATAAAACAGAATCTGCTGTTCGAATGACTCATAAGCCAACTGGTGTCGTTGTTTCATGTCAAACTGAAAAATCTCAAATTCAAAACCGCGAAATTTGTATGCAAATGCTTCGCGCAAAGATTTACGCTAAACTTCAGGAAGAACAAGAAGCAAAAATTGGTAATGAACGTCGTCTAAAAGTTGGAACTGGCGAAAGATCAGAGAAAATTCGTACATATAATTATCCTCAAAATCGTGTTACCGACCATCGAATTGGTTTTACAATTCAAAAACTTGATCGAGTTATGGAAGGTGACTTAGAAGAAATTATTGAAGCCTTAATCCATTATGACCAAGAAATGAAAATGCTTGGTGAACAACAATAAAATGACTCTTTATGAAGCCTATCTTAATGGCTTAAAACAATTGAAAAATCCTGATCGTGAAGAGATAAATCTTCGCATTCTTTTATGTGAAAATAATGGGATAAAATCAATGTCTGAATTTTATCTTAGAAAAGAAGAAAATATTCGTGATTTAGATAGATTTAACCAAGATTTGCAGAGGTTTTTAAACGGAGAACCAGTTCAATATATCGTTAAAAAAGCTCAATTTTACGGCGATGATTTTGAAGTTAATGAGCACGTGTTAATTCCACGCAATGAGACAGAGGAAGTTGTCGATTTTGCCATTAAAAAAATTAAAGTCAAATTTGGAGATAAATTTATTGAGGTGGCTGATGTTTGTACCGGTTCTGGCTGCATCGGATGCGAATTGTTTTTACACGCAAATATCAAAAACGTCCTATTTTCCGATATTTCAAGAGAGGCTTTGGATGTCGCAAAAAGAAATGCTACTAAATTAGGTGTTCAAGGAAAGTTCGTTTGTAGTGATGCACTCGATTATTTAGAGAAACATGTCGATGTTGTTATTTCGAATCCACCTTATATCTTAAACCGCGAAGAAGTTGATGAGTCGGTTCTAAAATATGAACCACATGTCGCGCTTTTTGTTGATGATAATCTTTCTATTTATAAAAAAATTGTAGAAAAATCGATTAAACTAGGTGTTCCTCTTATCATTTTTGAAATCGGTTATGATTTAAAAGATAAGCTAACCAATATATTTAAAGAAATTGCGGCAAATTATAAGATTTCTTTCTATAAAGATATAAATAATAAAGACCGTATTTGTTCCTTAGAGAAAAACGACTAAAATATTTGTTATGAAAAAGATTTCCAAAGATCAATATCTAGAAGCAAGTTTAATTCTTAAGAAAGGTGGTTTAATTGCCTTTCCAACAGAAACTGTTTTTGGTTTTGGAGTTGTCTATGATAATGAAGCAGCATATCAAAGACTAATTAATGTTAAACGTCGACCACCTGAGCAGCCTTTTACTTTAATGTGCGCAGACAAGGAAGATGTTGAAAAATATGCGTACGTTGATGACCGTGCAAAAAAACTAATAAATGCTTATTTTCCTGGTCAATTCACCATTATTTTAAAGGCAAAAGAGAATTTACCAGCCTGGGTTATTTCAAAGGAAGGCAATGTTGGAATTCGCGTACCAAATTACCCTTTAGTTCAAGATTTAATTCGAGGAGTTGGGAAACCACTTTTAGTACCATCAGCAAACCGTCATAATGAACCACCTTTAACAAATTCAAACGATGTTGAATTGATATTTAAAGATGAAATTGATGCTGTTATTGAAGGAAATTCAATTAGTAACATACCTTCGACAATTGTTATGATTAACAAAGATATCAAAATAATTCGTGAAGGATCGATTAAAAAAGAAGATATAATGAAAACATTGGAGGCAAAGAAATGAAAATCGTTTTAGGAAGTGATCACGCAGGTCTTGAATATAAACTTGCAATCAAAAAACATTTAGAAGAAAAAGGATATGAATGTGAAGATGTTGGAACATATTCAAAGGAATCCTGTGATTATCCAATATATGGAAAAGAAGCTGCTCGAAAAGTCGCAAGCGGTGAATCCCGTTTCGGCGTTCTAGTTTGTTCATCAGGTGAAGGAATTTCAATTGCCGCTAATAAAGTTCCAGGTGTTCGTTGTGGACTTGCTTATAACGATGACGTTGCTCGTTTAATGAGACAACATAACGATGCTAACATGATTGCATTTGGTCAATCATTCATGGAGTTAAAAGATGTTTTAAGACGAGTTGATATTTTCTTATCAACAGAACACGAAGGTGGACGTCATGCTCGTCGAGTAAGCGAGATAGAGTAGTCCCATAGTAAAAAAAGTTTATCTTTGATAAAAGGTCAGTACTTTGAAAAAACTGACCTTTTTTTGCGCATAAAGAAATAGAAGGAAAAACGGGATTAAAAACTATTGAATTGGATTCAAACAATCTTATGAAACCGTATCCAGATTTAAAGGGTTTTGATAAAAGAGGACTACTCCGGATGGTATAGTTTTATGAAACATATTGACACAATGTAATTGTGTCAGCACCGCTGACACAAATTAGTTGGAGCAATTATGCGGATCACCAAAAACACGAAAACCATAGTAGAAAGGAAAAATATGAGTAAAAAATACAAATTCTTTAAAAATAGAAAAACAAAAAATCATCCAAGTATAGAGGTTGATTCAAATGGAACTATTTGGATAAATTTGGAAGTTACTTCAAGCCCAACAAAGAAAAATAGGTATATTGAGTTAAAAGTGAATCCAAATCCCAAAAGAAATGACAAAGCATATGTTAGAAAGAATTTAAGAAAAGATCCGATAAAAACAAGAGGACAGCTCTTAGAAAAATTTAATTTATCTGAAGACGATTTAATTGAAATTGAGAACTATTTAAACAATAAAAAAAGTTAGTGTAAAACCTACTAAATTTGGGCTTTGGTCGGACTAGCCGATAGCACTAACTAGCAATATTAAAACAAAATAGAGGATGCAATGCAATATAGAAACTTATAAATGCTAATTTTGTGGATCACCAAAAACAAGAAAAACATAGCGGAAAAATATTTATGGAAAAAGAAATTAATGAACTAATGGTAATCATTCAATCGTATAGAGACAATGCAATTGTCTCAGCACTGCCGAGACAAATTAGTTGGAGCATTTATGCAGTTCCCCAAAGATAAGATATCCGAAACATAGAAAAGAAGGGAAAACATGAACAATATTAAAATTAAAAACCATTTAGTTAAAGGAGGAGATCAAGCTACATATATTATTAAAAGAGAAGAAAAAGATAAAAAAGGACGTTTTAGCCTGTTTAAACTTGAATTTAAACCAGGAGTCAACGTCAATGATTTATTAATAAAAAAAGCTGGTGGATCGCAACCGATAGGTACGAATAATGTAACAACCAGCATTGATGATGGAAAGTCTAAGACTTTAACTCATAAGAGCTGCTCATCATCTAAAAGTATTAAACCAAAAAGAAAAAAGGAAGGCAAGAAAAATGGAAAATCATAATTCGTTTGCTTGCCCAATCTGTGGTAACACCGATATAAATTCTATTGGTTACTTAAATGGTAAACCTTATTGTCGTAAATGTATCTCCTTTCGTGGCGAAATAGCAAATCCAAGACACATTCAAAAAGGAACAGTAACTTTTTCGCTTAAATATTCTTTATCAAAAGAACAAAAAGAAATTAGCAGAAAAGTTATTGAAAACTACAAAAACGGCGTCAATACCTTGATAAATGCAGTTTGTGGATCGGGAAAAACCGAACTCGTTTATGGCGTGATTGCTCATGCACTTTCAATAGGGGAACAAGTCGGATTTGCCGTCCCAAGAAAAGATGTTGCGCAAGAACTATATCTAAGAATAAGAGAAGTCTTTAATTCAAATAAGGTCGTTTTGGTTTGTGGTCACCATCATAGTGATTTGGAAGGAGACATTATTGTTTTGACCACGCATCAACTTTATCGTTATCCAAACTATTTTGGTCTTTTGATTTTGGATGAAATTGATGCTTTTCCATACCAAGGAAACGAAGTATTAACAGCAATGTTTAAAAGATCAGTAAGGAGGAATTATGTTATGATGTCGGCGACGCCATCCAATGAAGTTTTGCAGGAATTTTCCCAGCAAAACTACGATATTTTGTCTTTAAACAAACGTTATCATGGCCAAAAATTGCCAGTTCCGGTGTTTGTCAAAAAATATGGACTATCGATGAGAATCGAACTTATTAAAATACTAAAAAGATTCATCGAAGAAAATAAACCAGTCTTCGTTTTTGTTCCGACGATTGAACTGGCAGAACATTTATTTAGCAAAGTCAGTGAGAAGATCGACTCAGGATACTTAGTCCATTCAAAATGTGTTGATCGAGCAAAGAGAATTAGTGATTTTCGAAAAGGAAAGTATGCGTTTTTAATAACAACTGCAGTTTTAGAAAGAGGCGTTACGGTGAAAAACCTTCAAGTTGTGGTCTATGAAGCGGATCATCAACTGTATAACGAGAGCACTTTAGTGCAAATCGCTGGCCGAGTCGGGAGGAAGATGGATGCTCCGAAGGGTGAAGTTATTTTTCTTGGGTCTAAAGAAACACTTTCAATCAAAAAGGCAATCGAACAAATCAAACAAAAAAATTCAAGTTTGTAAGATTTGCTTTAAACCCATTGAAGAATCTTTGCACTCGATATTGTTCAAAAACACATCCATTTGCCATCGTTGTTTTTCGAGGTTCAAAGTCCAATTAAAGTCTTTTGATGTTGATGGATATAAAGCTCTATTTTTGTTTGATTATGACCAGACTGTTCAAGAACTTTTATATCAGTTCAAAGGTTGCTTTGACATTGAATTATCTCAAGCATTTCTCGAATATTTTCGTGTTTACCTTAAATTGAAATATTCAGGTTTTACCATTATTCCCGCTCCATCAAGCAAGGAGGCAGATGAAAAAAGAGGTTTTAATCACGTTGTAGAAATCTTTTCAACTTTAAAACTTCCGATGCTGAGATGTGTTTATAAGACCAAAGATGTTAAGCAAGCAGATTTAAATGCAAAAGAGCGAAAAGAAGTTAGCAAAATTCTAAAAATCGATGATGTAAATCTATCGAAAAAAAGAATTCTAATTGTCGATGATGTTTATACAACGGGTTCCACAATCCGGTCGATGATCAATTTGGTTAAAACAAAGAATCCAAAAGAGATTCAAGTCTTGGTTATGTCGAAAACAATGGACTTAAACGACCAAAATAGACCTAATTGATTTGTTAATATTATTAATTGTTGGTCGTACCATTTTATTATGGTAGAATACTAAATTGTCCTGTTAAGGAGATAAATTATGGCGAATTTTATTGAAAAAATCTTCCGTTTCGAAGCACGAACATTAAAAAAGTATGAACGCGAAGCGGAAAAAGTAATGGCATATGAAGAAGAAATGAAGTCTTTAACTGACGATGAACTTCGCGCAAAGACTCCATATTTTAAAGATTTGCTCGCAAAAGGTGCAACCTTAGACCAAATCAAATATGAAGCAATGGCAACTGCTCGTGAAGCAGCAAGAAGAACTCTTGGTCAATTCCCATTTAAAGTTCAAATCATTGGTGCACTTGTTATGCATGATGGCGATGTTGCCGAAATGAAAACAGGTGAAGGTAAAACCTTAACCGCTACAATGGCGATTTACTTAAATGCATTAGCGGGAAAAGGTGCTTATGTTGTTACTGTTAACGAATACTTAGCATCTCGTGACGCGGAGTGGATGGGTCAAATTTATCGTTTCTTAGGTTTGACAGTCGGTTGTAACTTAAGAGAATTAACAACCCAAGAAAAACAAGCCGCTCACTTATGTGATATTACGTATACAACAAACGCTGAACTCGGTTTTGATTATCTCCGTGATAATATGGCAAAAAACAAAAATATGCGGGTTTTGCGTGGATTAAATTATGCCGTTGTTGATGAAGCTGACTCAATTTTAATTGATGAATCTCGTACACCTTTGATTATTTCAGGTGGCGCAAAAGCAACAGCATCTCAATACACTGTCGCCGACCGTTTTGTTAAAACATTACGTAAAGATAGAGATTTTGAAATTGATATTAAAGAAAAGACTTGTTCATTAACAGAAGAAGGTAACGCGAAGGCTGAAAGAATGTTCGGTATTCGTAACCTTTATGATCCAGAACACCAAGATCTTGTTCACCGAATTCATCAAGCCTTAAAAGCAAACTACATTATGGGTCGAGATGTTGAATACATGGTCGACTCTGAAAACCAAATTCAATTAATTGACCAATTCACTGGTCGTATTTTAAAAGGTCGTGAATATTCCGATGGTCTTCAACAAGCTATTCAAGCCAAAGAAAACGTTGAAATTAAGCAAGAAACAATCACTCTTGCGACGATCACATATCAAAACTTCTTCCGTTTATTTAAGAAAATGTCCGGTATGACAGGTACTGCAAAAACCGAAGAAGAAGAATTCCAAAAAATCTACAATATGCGTGTTGTTTCGATTCCAACAAACCGACCAATTCAACGTATTGATGCTCCTGATTATATCTATGCATTTAAGGATCAAAAATTAAAAGCTTTAGTCGAAGAAGTTAAAGTTCGTCACGAAAAAGGACAACCAATTTTAATTGGTACAGTCTCAGTTGAATCTTCTGAAGAGATTTCAAAATTATTAGACGCCGAACACTTACCACACGAAGTATTAAACGCTAAAAACCATGCACGTGAAGCAGAAATCATCGCAAAAGCTGGAGAAAAAGGCGCCATTACACTCGCTACAAACATGGCAGGTCGTGGTACTGATATTAAAATTAATGATGAGGTTAAAGCACTCGGTGGTCTTTGTGTTTTAGGTACTGAAAGACACGAATCTCGTCGTATTGATAACCAATTAAGAGGTCGTAGTGGTCGTCAAGGTGACCCAGGTTTTTCTCGTTTCTATGTTTCCTTTGATGATGATTTGTTAAAACGTTTCGCCGCTGAATCAATTCAAAAACGTATTGCTTCTTTGGGTGAAGGACCACTTGAATCAAGAATCTTTAGTAGTGTCATTACAAATGCTCAAAAACAAATCGAAGGTCAAAACTTCGATATTCGTAAAAACTTACTTGATTACGATGATGTTATTTCGCGTCAACGTAAAGCGATTTATGAAAAACGTGACGCAATTATGTTCTCTGATGATATCCAAGACATGATTCAAGAATTCTTTACAACGGCTGGTTTTGTCTTAGCTCATCGAGCTGTCCCAGCAGATTCTCTTGAAGGTCTTGTTAGTGGAGCAGAATTAAAGAAAATTCTTGAACCACAATTCTTACCAGAAGGTTCCTTTAAGGAACAAGCATATGATGAAGCTCCAGTTGAAGACGCTGGCCAAGATTTAGGAGACGCTCTTTATGATGTCTACTTAATCCGTCGTAAACAATGGGGCGATGAAATCGCCGATAACGTGGAGCGAGAAATCGCTTTAGT
>DEWP01000002.1 GCA_002363735.1 Caryophanales bacterium UBA3207
AGAAGGAGTGAAACATTGAAGTTCCATTATAGTTTTCAGCCATCGCAATGTTTGGATGATATTCATCAGCCTTTGTAGAATTCATTCTAAAGAATGATTTATCACTTTGATTTAGTTTTTTAACAATATCGTTTTGCACATTGAATTCATATAATCCCCAGTTCACATCGTCTTCCATGCTTTGTGTTGAATGGTAAGTAATATATGAATTTCCTTGAACGGCAACTTCAACAATTAAGAATAATCCAAGAATAATTGGTTGAACTCTTCTTAGTTTCGGTTTTTCTATTAAGAAGAAAACGAATGTTTCTACTGTAACAATAATAAATTGATAGATAATAACAGGCTTAATTTCGTCATATCCAACTAAGTAGCACCAATAGTTTCCTGGTACATAATCGTTAGCTTCCAAGCTTGGAGCATAAAGTTCAATTAATTTGTTTGCTAAAAGAAGTGCTCCAACCATCAATAGTAATGTGATTGCTCCAGATAAAAGGATTTGCCATTTCTTAAATTCATCTCGGTGATCAAAGTTATTGGCGACATAAGTAATCATTGTGGAAGAAACAACAATTTGCCATCTTCCATACGAATTAGAAAACGCTCCAGAAAGCCAATAAACAAATGGAGTAAATAAACAAATCAAAATTAACAAAAGAGCTATGACGTGCGAGACTTTTTTGTTCTTAAATGAACGAATTAGTGAAGGCACAATGAGAAGCATACATGGTGTAAAAACAAAGATTGAAGAACCGACGTTTTCAAACTGTGAAAATTGGACAACGTTCACATATCTCCCTGAAACAGCTGGGAATAAATATGAAACTAGTGGGAAGCTATAACAGAAATAATACCATTTTGGACTATAGGAGTAAGTTACTGTGTAAGGATGCCAATAAGAGAAGATCATCTTAAAGGCGGTACTAAAATCTTTTGCCTTAAATGCCTCAATGATGTTTGGTAAGTATTTTGATGTCTCGGCACGGTTGATTTTAAACGATGCAAAAAGAGCAGGGAATGTTACAGCTGCGCACATGCAAATTCCAAAGAAAAAGCCAGCAAAACCTAAACCAATTACTTCCCAATGTTCAATTCCTTTACGCTCTTTTAATGTTTGGAAAAATCTAAAAGCAGCATAAATTACTCCAAAAACTCCGAATGTCAAAAGGAAGAAATAGTTTCCAACTCCGATACAGAAAAATCCAAGAGCAACAACCCAAATAGATTTGTCCTTAATAACTTTTTCAACACCGAGTAAAAGAAGCGGTAAGAAAGCAACAACATCAAGAAATGTAGCAAACCATAAATAATAAGTTGTCCATCCCATAAAAGCATAAGCAATTGAAAAGACTCGAGCAGTTGCTTCACTAACGCCCATCTTTTTAAGATATAGACGGAACAATAATGCTCCACAAACAAGTCGAGCAATCGACATTAAAACCATCGCTTGTGGCAGGAGTGACTTTGGGAAAATTAAAAGAAATATTAAAAACGGTGTAAATAATCCATAGAACGTATTTGCTTCAATGTTATCGGCACCTAAGAATGTGTTTGTATCATAAAGCGGAAAGTTCCCTGTTTTAAAGAAAGTCCACCAATCATCATAAGCATTAAAATAAAATGCATAGCCTTGTTGAGCATAGTCTCCACTAAAAGGAGTTGTAAAGTATTCACTAATTAATGCGGAAAAGAAGAATGCTATACAAATTCCACAGAGCAAAAGAACGTAATAAAAAAGTGATCTAACATCAAATAGAAAAGCGAACTTTTGTCGTAGTTTTATTTTTATTTCATGAGCTTCAATAACCGCATCATTCATGGGTTTATTTTACCATAACTTTGTGGCAAACAAATAAAAAAGCGAATGCGTGTGCACTCGCTAATGTAAAAATCTCTGCAATTTAGCCAATTTTTGGGCCAATTACACTAGAAACTGGAAGTGTAACAATGATGCCTTGCCCTTTTGTATCAAGACCAGCATCTTTATAAATGGCTGAAACAATTCGATCTTTTTGGTCTGAGGTAACAACGATTAAAACAACTTCTTTTTCTGGAGTAATAGAGATACCAAAGAATTTTTCCATTTCTTGGTTTCCTGTTCCACGAGCGTGGAAAATTGTTCCGCCTGTAGCTCCTTCTCTTTTTGCTGCATCCATAACGAGGTCAGAAAAACCGCTGTTAATAATACAGAAAATTAATTCAACGTTACTTCTTTTTTCCATTTTTTGTTACCTTTTCAACCTTTCTAGTGTTTGATAAGAATTTATAAATTGAAACTCCAGCAACTGAAGTTAAATCGATTGTGTATGCAATGCCTTTTGAGGCTACCGAAACCGCAAAACGTTGCTCTAATCTTTGGCCAAGTAGTTCGCAAACATCTTCACGGACAACTGTAAAAATAAAGACCTTTTTTTCTTGATTAAGTTCGCGAACTGGACGAATAAAAGATTCTCCATATCCATAAGTCGAAATTTGAAATGAACATTGATAGTCATTCAAAATTTTAATAATCGCATCCCTTTGATTCTGTCTAACAACAATAATCATCATCTTTAAAGGGATAATGACATTTTGTTTTTCAAATGGAATAAAACCGGACTTTTGCTGGGTTTTTTTAATTTTTTCTGCCATAATTCCTCCTTAAAAATGAATGATTTGATCATCAAATTCTTCACGAATTCTGTCGCGAGCAAAACGCATTGTTTTTCTCTTTTTATATTCAGCTACTAGACCAAGCGTTTGAATTGAAACTAGCGGCATCAATGCAACTAATGCAACTGTTCCGAAAGCTGTTGTCATAACTGATTCGGATCCATTTAACTCAACACAAGCTGCAATTGCAAATGGCAAAATAAAGGTTGTGTTCATTGGTCCGGAGATAACTCCGCCTGAGTCGAAAGCGATACCCGTGTACATCGTTGGTACTGCAAACGAAAGAATAAACACAAAGATATAACCAGGAACCAAAATATAAAGTAGTTCAACTTGTGGAAAGATAATTCTTGTCATTGCAACCGCAATAGCAATACCGTTTCCGATAACTAAGGCTATTAAAACTGACCACTTAGAAACGGCGCCATCACTAACAACTTCAATTTGATCTGTCAAAACATGAACGGCTGGTTCTGCTAAAGCAGCACCAATTCCAAGGAATGCTCCAACAAGAATTAATAACCATGCTTTATCAGCAACTTCTGTTCCTAAAAGTTTACCAACAGGCATAAATCCTGCATCAACAGCTGTCATAAATAAGACAAGACCAATGTAAACGTACATTGCACCGTTAATTAAAACAAGAACTTTATGAAGTGGCAATTTAACAAAGATTAATTCATAAATCACAAAGTAGACAACGATTGGTGCCAATGAAATTAGAACAGTTAGCATTGTTCCTAATTTGAATGAACCACCGACGTTTTGTGGAAATAAGACATGACTAAATGATTCCCAAACGCCTAATGTTTCAACATGTTCAACTTGATATGGAGCACTTCCGCTCATCGCAATTGAAAGAATCATCACTGTAATAATTGGTCCAATTGACGAAAACGCTAATAACCCGAATGAGTCAGCACTTGATGATTTACCACCACGAGTTGAAGCTAAACCAACACCAAGAGCAAGAATAAATGGAACAGTGATTGGTCCTGTTGTCACGCCACCACTATCAAATGATAATGGAATAAGTGATTTCGGAACCAAGCAAGCAATTGCAAACATCATTCCATAAAATGCCAATAACCACATTTTAAGGGACTTTTGCAGGATAATTCTGATTGCACCAATCACGCAGAAGATACCAACTCCAACACCAATTGAAACAATTAAAACATATGAATTAATACTAACTTGCTCAGCTAAAACAGATAAATCTGGTTCGGCCA
>DEWP01000009.1:0-10925 GCA_002363735.1 Caryophanales bacterium UBA3207
GTTCTTTAATTCGACTTTATCATATCACCAGTGGTTCCATTTATTTTGAAGGCTATCGTATTAGTGCTGGAAGAAGATGGAACGATAAAGAAATTAAATGGTCACGCATTAAAGGTAATAACCAAATTAAAGAAATTAGACATGAATATTCTTTAAAATTAGAAGAAGTTACTGATATTGAAAAGAAAGCCGAACTAATTAAAGAACGTGACGCAAAAATTAAAGAAATTCGTGAACGAATTGTTTCAATTCGTAAAGCCCAAAAAGAACAAATTGCTCAAATTAAATACGACAATAAACATGTTGATAAGAAATTAATGAGCAAGATGCAAATGATCTTCCAAGATCCAGTTGATTCTCTTGATCCACGTATGACGGTGGAAGATATTATTCAAGAAGGTTTACGTATTCAAGGTGAACATAACAGATATGCTAATTCAAGAAAAGTTGCTGAAGTTCTTGAAAGAGTTGGATTAATTCCAGAATATGCATCTCGTTATCCACATGAATTCTCCGGTGGACAACGTCAACGTATTGGTATTGCTCGCGCACTTGTAATGAATCCACAATTCTTAATTTGTGACGAACCAATTTCTGCTCTTGACGTCTCAATTCGTGCTCAAATCATTAATTTACTTAATGATTTAAAAGAAGAAATGGGTTTGACCATTCTCTTTATTGCACACGACTTATCTGTTGTTAAATATTTCTGTGATCGAATTGGTGTGATGTATTTTGGTCAGCTTGTTGAACTTGCAACATCTGATGAATTATTTAAACACCCACTTCACCCATATACAAACGCACTTCTTTCAGCAATTCCAAAGCCAGATCCAATCAGCGAAAAGAAACGTCAAAGAATCGTTTATAAACCTCAAGAAGTTCATGATTATTCAGTTGAAAAACCAGAACTTGTTGAAATTGTTCCAGGTCACTGGGTCTTAGCAAATAAACCAGAACTTGAACAATATCGCAAAGTAATTGCTGATTTAGATAAGAAAGCTTCTAACGTTAAAGAAACAAAGAAAGTAAAAGAAGCTCCAGCAAAGAAACCTGCTGCTAAAAAGGCAACTACAAAGAAAGCAAAATAAAAAAGTCCATCTGGACTTTTTTTCATATTCTAATCAAAGATTAGAATGTATTATCAATTTTATGTGCTGCTTTATAAGCAGTGATATCAGAGATTAATGATGAGACAAAGCCGACTAATAACATTAGTGGCATATTAATTAAGAATGAAAAGATCGCTGTTTCCCATCCTTTCTGGTAAAGGATAAAACAGTTTAAGATTGTTAATGTTGGGGAAATGATGATAAAGAAAATTAGTGATGTAATTAAAGTTGCTAATAATCGATACTGCATATTTCCAGTATAAGTATCATTTTTAACACCAAATAAACCGGTAAACCAACGTCCAATTCTTGTTAATGGAACAAAATTAGAAATACAACATGCTAAGAAAAATGAGACAACAAAGTTAATTGCAAAATCTCTAAAGTTCATCATTCTAAAAGCAATGGTTAATGTTCCTTCGCTAAATGAACTGCACGCTGAAATAGAAGAGAACAAACACAAAAAGAAGCTCACAGGAATATTGCAGAGCACAGCATAGACAAATAAAGCCTTTTTGGACTTGCGATAAGCAATTCTTTCTTCTTCAGTCATGTTCTTTTTCATATGAAAAAGATTATATATTAATCAAATTATTTATCAAGATAATGATATAGAAAGCGATTTCATTGCATTAAAAGCAATGATGACATAAACGCCCACGTCAGGTTATAACCTCCACATGGACCATGCATATCAAGAACTTCTCCAAGGAAGTAAACATTCTTTTCAAATTTGCTTTCAAAATGGTCTTTTATGTTACTAAGATCAATTCCGCCAACAGTAATTTGACTATTTTCATAATCATAAAAATCTTTAAATGTAAATGTCCAATTTTGAAGTGCTTTAATCAAATCTAACTCGTTCAAATGAGAGATAAAATATTCAACAAATTTTGGTGAAAAATATTGTGATAAAAATTCACGTTTATCCAAGATTTGCTGGTGATTTTCTTGCAATTCTTGGATATTTTCACCTAAAGAATTAATCACAATTTTATATTCATTTTTATTGTTATTGATATGGTTTGATAGATTCATAATAACAATCCCGGATAAACCATCTTTTTTAAATAATATTTCTCCTTCTTCAACAAAAATAGTTTTTCCATTTTCTAAAAGAGAAACTTTTGCTTTTAATCTTTGTCCATCAAGTAATTTTGTATTTTCTTTTGTCTTAATTGGCACTAATCCTGGATGTAGTGGAGTGATGGCGTAACCGTGTTTAGATAAAATTGAATAAATTGATCCATCATTTCCTAATCCTTTTGTTGACTTAGCGCCTGCTGCAATAATTAATTTATCTACTTGGTAAGTTCTTAATGATGTTTTAACAATGATGAATTCTTCTTTAACTTCATAATCAATAAAATCTTCATTTAAATTGATTTTAACTGATAATTTATCCGCTAATTTAAGCATTTGGTTACGAACAGTTTGTGCACTTTCACTATATGGATAAAGAAGATCACCAATGAGCTTTGTTTTAAAACCAAAACTTTCAATGTATGAAACATATTCTTTGAATGAATATTTATCAAATAATTCTGGATGATTATAAAAAGAAAGATGTAATTGTTTGTTGCCTAAATTACACCTTCCATTACCGGTTGCTAAAATCTTTTTTAACGCCTTGTCACTATGCTCAATGATTGTGACTTCATCATGCGGATATTTTCTTTTAATATTAATTGCTGCACTAACGCCACTAGCACCAGCACCAATAATCATGATTTTCATAAAAATAACTTTATCACAATTTATAACTTTATTATATAATTTACTTACTTTACGCCCCAATAGCGCAACTGGATAGAGTATCAGACTTCGAATCTGAGGGTTGTGGGTTCGATTCCTACTTGGGGCGCCAATGCTTAAAAATTGCCTGATTTAATTCAGGCTTTTTTTATTACATGATATTGATAAAATTTGAAAATTATAAATAAAAAGAATTCCCTCTAGGCGGTAGTCATGAACTACCACGGGTGAATTCTCTAATTATAGAAACATATCAAAGTAGAAAAATCAACGCCAATCTAACTGGTAATAAATAATTAAAGTCCTAAAAGGAATGTTTTATTTGATATTTCATAATGTCTGAGAATTTTAATAAAAAAAGAATTATGGCTTAATTATGGTATGATAAGGACAAGAAAATGAAAAAAGGAATAGAAAGATGATACAAGAATTGCCAAAAATTTTACCTGTAAATGAGTTGAAAAATACAGCAAAAATTTTGAAGATCTGTGAAGAAAGTGATGGTCCAATTGTTATTACTAGAAATGGTTATGGAAAAGCTGTCATTATGAGTATTGAAGTTTATGAAAAATTATTTGAACAAATTGAATTGGCTACTTTAATAAATGAAAGTCTTAATGATTTTAAAAACGGTGGAAAAGCCGTTGATGGTAAACAATTTTTGAATGAAATGATGCAAAAATACGGAAAGTAAATATTTTTAAATAGTCGTCAGATTTGAATTTCAGATTATTAGATTTAGACGCTCAACAAGAAACTATCAAAACAAAATTTGGTTAATATATTATGAAATAGAAAGACCTTAAGGTCTTTTTCTTTTATATAATTAGCACTCATTATTATGAGTGCTTGACTCTCTCTTTCTCTCTAGAATATAATAAAGTTAACTAACCATTTGCTTAATGATTTTTCTTTAAAAAATTATTAATTTTGCAAAATATGAGAAGAACGTTTAGACATTATACAAACGCAGAAGCAATAATAAAAATACTTGAATCGGGTACTTTAACTACTCAGCATTGTTTATATAAAGCTAATGATTTGCTTGAAAGAGTTTTGTTAAAGCGTATTGATAGTGAAGGGATATATGGGTTTTGTTTTTCTTCAAGAAATGGTGAATCTATCCCAATGTGGAAGATTTATGCCAATGGAGGATGTTTACTACGAATTACTTTAAAAAAACCTGCAACATGGGAAGACTTAATTAAAAATTCGCAAGATATTATTAAACACGGCTCAATATATTACAAAACGAGAAAAGAGTTTAACTCGCTTGTTAAGAATACTAATCTTATAAAAGAAAACGAAAAATATCTTATAAAACGTTCCGATTTTGATTTTGAAAATGAATATAGAATTGTCACTAAAAATAACAAATTGGAATTGGATTTTACCAAATGCACAATTGAGATATTTTATGATCCGGCTATTCGTTCGGATTATTTAGAAAATCTTAAGAATTCCGTAAAACAGATAAACAAGGAAAGACGTTCAAAGATTAAAGTTTTAAAGTCAACCTTAGGCAATATCTTCGGAGGAAAAAAATGAAATTAAAATATTTATTGCTCCTTGTGCCAATGTGTCTTGCAAGTTGTATGACAGGGGGTCAAAAAAAGAAAAGTGATCAGCCACAAAAAGATGATTGTTTTCACATATTATTTAATTCTAATGGTGGTTCTTCCGTTGAAGAGAAATTAGTAAAAAAAGGTGAAAAAATTGATAAGCCTGATAATCCAGTAAAAGAAGGATACAACTTTGGTTACTGGTCTTATCAAAATGTTGAATTTCTTTTTGATGCATTTGTACCGTCTTCAGATATGATTTTGGATGCAAATTGGATTATTTGTTCATATGATGTTACTGTTTCAAACAATATTGATTATGGAATAGTGAGCGGTGCAGACACTTACACTTTTAATGCTACTGTTAATCTGACAGCTTCCCCAAAAACAGGATATAAATTTTTAGGGTGGTTAGAAGGCGACAAAGTAGTTTCTGAGAATTTGACATATTCATTTAATATGCCATCTCACAATATTAATTTAACAACAAAATATGATTTGCAAGAGTTTAACACGAGAGTAGACAACAATCCTTCCTTTGGGACAGTTGTTGGAGAAGGAATGTATAAATACCTTGAAAACGTTGCTTTAAGCGTAACTCCAAATACAGGCTATATTTTTGATGGGTGGTATGAGGGCAACACTCTTGTTTGTTCGACACAACAATATTCTTTTAAAATGCCTAACTATGATCTTCAATTATCGACAAGATATAAAAAACAAAAGATATTATTGACTGTTTTGAACTCAGATTCTATGGCTGGAACCATTACCGGAGATTTAAGCGGTGAGTATGATTACGGCACTCAAGTTACTGTTACAGCAAATCCAAATCATCCATATTTGTTTAACGGATGGTTCATAAATAATGAAGTTGTCTCAAATCTTTTATCTTATACCTTTGTTTTAACCAGCGAAGTGTCAATTACAGCTAAATGGGGTTTATCTTCATTTAGCGTTTCATTATTTAATGAAAATGAAAATGCTGGAACATTAACAGGAGATGGCAATTATTTATTTGGCACCCCAGTAACATTACAAGCCTCAGTTAACACTGGATATTCATTTAGAGGTTGGTACAAGGGAAACTCTTTGTTCTCAAGTAATGCAAATTATTCATTTAATATGCCTGGTGAGAATTTGAATTTAACAGCAAAATGGGATTTCATCTCATACAATATTAGTTATGTTTTAAATGGCGGTGTTAATAATCCATCAAATCCTTCTAATTATAACGTGGAAAGTAATATTGAATTTGCTCCAGCAACAAAGAAAGGTTATACCTTCCTTGGATGGTTTGATAATAATAACAATCAAATTTACTCTATTTCTTCAGGAACTATGGGTCCTGTTACTTTAACAGCGCATTGGAATGATGGAAATAGCTATGTTGTAACACTTGATGCAAATAATGGCTCTGTATACCCAACTCAAGTCACTGTTAATTATGATCAAAATTATTCTTTGCCAATTCCAACTAGGAATGGATATGAATTTAATGGTTGGTATAGTGGAATCACAAAAATAAACAATAGTGGAACATGGACTTATGACTCAAACAAATCAATTGTTGCAAGTTGGACTCCGATTGATTATTCAATAACCTACAATTTAAATAACGGCACAAATGATCCGTCAAATCCTAACTCTTACACCATTGAAGATAGTTTTGTCTTTAAAAATCCATCACGAGAAGGTTATTCTTTTGCAGGATGGTTTGATAATAGTGACAATCAAATTGCCCAAATTGCAGTCGGCACAACTGGATCATTAGCACTTACTGCACATTGGTCGGTGAATCAAAACGTTTTAACGGTTACTAGCGAAGATACTTCTAAAGGCACAGTATCCATTACATCTGGTAGTGGTTATTCTGATGAATCAATCACAGTTGTTGCTACTCCTATTGGAGATTGTGTATTCAAAGGTTGGTATCATGATGATTCAAAAGTTAGCGATGACGCGACTTACACATTCACCATGCCAACAAATGATTATTCTTTAGTTGCTCATTTCTTTACAAAAGCAGAAGAAGAGAAAGAAGCGCAGCGACAGCGGGACATTGCTCATGGTATTATTCCGGCTCTATCAAAAGATGGTAAGACAATAACCTATGGCCTATATCCTCAAACAAACGTAAGCGATTCATCGTTGGTTTCATCTCTTAATGCATTAACCACGCCAGAATCAAATGGTTGGTACCTATACAATGATGATTATTATGCGAAATTGACCGCTAATCCTTATGATTCAAGTTATGAATTTGATAATGGGACAAATATTGTAAGTGGTACAACCTACTGGTTTAAATGCGAGCCAATCGTCTGGAACATCATCTCCAACGACAGTGGCAAATATTACATTCTCTCTAGTGTTTTATTAGATGCTTATTGTTTTTACAATTCAACCTCAACTAGAACTATTGGAGAAAATACTATCTATCCTAACAATTACGAATATAGTGACATCCGTATATGGCTCAATAACGATTTCTATAATTCAGCATTCGCATTAGATAATAACAACATTCAAATAACGACTGTTGATAATAGTGCAGCCACGACAGACTCAACAAGCAATCCCTATGCTTGCAATAATACTCAAGACAGAGTCTTCTTGCCAAGTTACAAGGATTACATCAACTCCAGTTATGGTTTCTCAACATCAATCAATTCATCGAATACCAGATATTGCAAGACGACAGATTGGGCTAGAGCAAGAGGAGCAATTTATTTCACAAGAACTATATATTTCTATACTGGCTTCTATTGGACTCGTTCTCCTCTAAGCAGCGACCCTTACGTGTGGGGTGCCGGTTGTGATGGTAGCCTTCATTACTTTGGTGTGTTAAACACTTATTTTGGTGTGCGCCCAGGCCTTTCCATCGATATCTCGTAATTCACGAAGCAATAATCAAAGAATCAAAATCATGTCTCAAATCAAATGTAAGAAGGCGGTGAAATCAAATATAAACCTAGATTGAATGTGAATGATGATAAAAAATAAAGCGAATTATTAGTCTTTATTAAAGCAAAAGATTTGTCTTCTTATTAATTCACAGATTGATGTTGTCTTGAAACCAAACTTCTTAAGAAATAAAGAAATTCTGAAGCGGTAGAACCATCTATATCAATACCTGTTGCAATGAATTAGTCACATTTATTGTTACAGTGGTTTTCCTATGCTTCCTTTTATCAAATCAACTTTCAATATCAACCAAAAAGCAATGATGACAAGGTCATTGCATCAAGATTTTTGATACAAAGAAAAAGAAGATGCGTTTTGTTGCATTCTCTTATTCATTTAACGTAAAAATAGCACTCACGTAGTGAAAGTGCTTGACTCTCTCTCTATCTCTCTCTATGCTATTTGTATTGATAAAGGATGGTAATTTTTTATGAAAATTAGCAAGTGTTTATGTCTCCTAATGCTTTTTGGCATGACCTTAACTGGTTGTGACAAAAATAATGGTAATAACAATTTATCTGAAATATATTCCACATATCAAAACAATGGCGGAACACTTTCTTATGATGACTGGTTAGCATCCATTACAGATGGAAAAACTCAAAAAGGTGAAACGGGTCCACAAGGTCCTGCTGGTCAAGACGGAGTTTCAATCGCATCTATTTTAAAAACAGGAACTGAAGGCCTTGTTGATACATACACAATTACCTATTCTAATGGAACTACCTCAACTTTTACTGTCACTAATGGTCAAAATGGTGCAGCTGGTATTGATGGAAAACCTGGAACTGACGGTCACACACCAAACATTTCTATTGGTAACAATGGAAACTGGTTTGTTGATGGAGTTGATTCAGGCGTACACGCTCAAGGTGTTCAGGGTGAAGTTGGTCCTCAAGGTCCACAGGGACAAACTGGTCCTCAAGGTCCTCAGGGTCCTCAAGGTAGTGAAGGTCCAAAAGGTGATAATGGTTATACACCTTATATTGGTGAAAATGGAAACTGGTGGATTAATAATGAAGATACAGGCTATCAAGCAATTGGTCATGATGGCACTAACGGGACTAATGGCCAAAACGGCACAAATGGTACTGATGGTGTTTCGATTACTGGAATAACTAAAATTGGTACAACTGGTAATGTCGATACATACCAAATTACTTTTAGTAATAATCATACATTTGAATTCACTGTCTCTAACGGTACTAATGGTGTAAATGGTCAAGATGGTTCTAACGGTCAAGATGGAAAAACTCCACATATTGGTGAAAATGGAAACTGGTGGATTGGAGATGAAGACACTGGTTACCAAGCAATTGGTCATGATGGAACTAACGGTGCTAATGGCCAAGATGGTGCCAATGGTGTTTCAATCACAGGAATAAGCAAAATAAATTCAAGTGAAAATATTGATACATATAGAATTACTTTTAGTAACGGAGATCATTTCGATTTCGTCGTTACTAATGGCTTAAACGGAAATCAAGGCCCTCAAGGTGAAACTGGCCCACAAGGTCCTCAAGGTGAAACTGGTGCTCAGGGTCCTCAGGGTCCACAAGGTGAAACTGGTGCTCAAGGTCCGGCCGGAAATGACGGTGTTTCAGTTGTTTCCATTGAAAAAACTAACAGTGAAGGTCTAATTGACACATATACAATCACATATTCAAACAATACAACCTCTACGTTTACAGTTACTAACGGTGCTAATGGTCAAGATGGAGCCCAAGGCTCCCAAGGTATTCAAGGAAATCCTGGTGTAGATGGTCATACTCCTGCTATTTCAGTTGGCACTAACGGAAACTGGTTTGTTGATGGCGAAGATACTGGAATTCACGCACAAGGTCCACAAGGAGAGACTGGCCAACAAGGTCCACAGGGCGAAGTTGGTCCTCAAGGCCCTCAAGGTGAACAAGGCAATCCTGGAATAGATGGTTCAACAATATTGACAGGATCCGAAAATCCTAACAGTTCTCTTGGAAAAGATGGAGATATGTATTTAAATACATCTTCCTATGATGTTTTTGAGAAAGTTGATGGTGAATGGACACTCACATGTAACATTAAAGGCCTTAAAGGTGATACTGGTGTCTCAGTTGTTGATACTGAAATTGATGAAAATGGTGATTTAATTGTTACATTCTCTAATGATCAAGTCGTCAATGCTGGTCATGTTAAGGATGTAACTAAATATACAGTTAGCTTCTATTGTGGAGATGATTTAGTCGCAACAAGAACAGTAGAACCTAACTCAAAAATCAGTGAACCTACAGCTGAAGAAACAGCTGGATATACGATTAGTTCTTGGCATGTTGAAGGTTATAACGAAAGACCATGGGTTTTCAGCGGTTATTATGCAGATCGAGTAACTGAAGATGTGAAACTTTGCGCTGATTTTGTGGCAAAAGAATATCAAATCAACTTTGTTGATTCGAAATTTGGAAAAACTCTTGATCCTCTTCCTGTTACATACAATGCTTCATATAACATTACTCAATATTTAGAAGAAGTTGGATACACATTCTGTAATTGGAACGATAGTAATGACGAATTATTCCCACTTACTGGCACCTATCGATTTGCAAAAAACATCACTTTATATGCGAACTGGGAAGCTAATACATATACTGTCACTTTAATTCCAGGTTATGAAGGCGGAGAAACAACCACTCAAGAAGTGGTGTTTGATTCAAACTATACGCTTCCTTCATTATATAGAAATCATTATGTATTTTTAGGTTGGTACGATGGTGATACTCGTATCAGTAATAATGCCATTTGGAAAATTGATCATGATGTAACTTTAACAGGCAAATGGAATGGAAATTCTAATACTTATGTATTTGATGCAGGCAACGGAACTGTTGATCCTGTAACAATGACAATTGAATTTGGGGCGCCTTATGAACTTCCTATTCCAAGTCCAACTGAAACCTATTTAACTTTTGATTACTGGGAGCTTGATGGTGAAACAATAGAACAGTCAGGCGAAGTTTGGGAATATGAAAGCAGCGAAAGAACGATTGTTGCTCATTATAAATATTCAGATGAATACCTTTCTAAGTTCAGGTTTACTAAAATAAATGGTGGCTATAGTGTTAAAAGCAATGGTTCATTAAGCGGTTATATAATAATTCCTGATGTTTACAATTTTGAACCTGTTATAGAAATTGGATCATGGGCATTCAGCGGTTGCTCCTCTTTAACATCAATCACAATCCCAAATTCAATAACCTCAATTGGAAATTATGCATTCAATAGTTGCTCCTCTTTAACATCCATCACAATCCCTAATTCAGTCACCTCAATTGGAAATTTTGTATTAGGCGGTTGCTCCTCTTTAGCATCAATTTTTGTTGAAGCAAATAATGCTGTGTATGATTCAAGGAATAATTGCAATGGTATTATAGAAACATCTACGAACACATTAATTGCTGGATGTTCAACAACTACAATCCCTAATTCAGTCACCTCAATTGGAAATTCGGCATTCAGCGGTTGCTCCTCTTTAACATCCATCACAATCCCTAAT
>DEWP01000009.1:11022-41494 GCA_002363735.1 Caryophanales bacterium UBA3207
CCATCACAATCCCTAATTCAGTCACCTCAATTGGAAATATGGCATTCTATGAATGCTACTCTTTAACATCCATCACAATCCCTAATTCAGTCACTTCAATTGGACCAAACGCATTCACTGATTGTTCCTCTTTAGCATCCATCACAATCCCTAATTCAGTCACGTTTATTGGAGGATTCGCATTCTCTCCTTGTTACCAATTAACAAGTGTGTTTTATAAGGGTAATAATGCTGAATGGAATTCAATAAGCGGTAATGGTAAACCAGATATAGAAAAAGTTTATTTTTATTCAGAAAGCGAGCCAACAGAAACTGGAAGGTATTGGCATTATGTAAATGGTGTGCCAACAATTTGGTGATTAATATGTGCAAAATCTCTTTTAAAATTTGCGAACTTTCAAATAAAAGGAAGAGCATTTTTTTGGAATCTCTAGAGCATTTACGCAAATTAAATGAACTTAACGCTAAATTAGGAGGAAAAAGCATTGTTACTCCAACTTTAATATCTGAATCCTTATGTAAAGAACTTTTCGGTTTAAGTAATAGGCAAAAAGGATGCAGAGATCATGACGCATTATACGAAGGTAAAAAAATTGAAATAAAAGCAACATCATCAGAAAAAGGGACGACTACAATTAACAATAATTCGAATTACGATTATTTGTTTTGGCTATTCTTTGATTACAAGAATGATGAAATCAAAGTTAGAATAACTAATTCTAAGAAAAATGAAATCGAACAATTTGATGGTGATGAAGATGAAGAAGAAATTTCTTTCTTTATAAAAGATCTTAAAAATAGAGAATGTGTTCAACTAAGTAAAATAAAAGAATGGAACCAAACATTTAGAATAAGCATGTCTAAGCTTGTAGAAATTTAATGACTCTATGAGTAAATTGTGGTTTTCTGTGGTTTTAACTGAAAATCACATATCATAAAGATATGAATTAACAATTATGTAGTAACGCTCTTTTTATGTTTAGAACCTTAAAATTTATATGTTTGTCTATGAAGCAAAAAAATTTTGTTATAATAAGCTTGTTCATATATTTAGACCACGGGCGCTATGAACTAGCAATAGCAAAGTCGACCATACGCAGGTACACTGAGGCCAATGGGTATATGGACTATCACACTACGTGTTAGGGTGTGGTAATAGGGAAAGTATTGCCCAGATGTGATCTTAGGATATTTGTTGAAGAGGTCGCGAAGTAGACGCACTTATATCTGAAATTCAATCAATCGATCACCGCGCTCCCTACAATTATTTATTTAATTGAGCATGAGGCCATCACAAAGATGATGTAACACCAGTAGTTACGGGACTTAGTCGATAACTACAAAAAGGTGTTTTCATTATGAGAAGTGGTGGCTTTTATTATGTCCTTTTGAAGACACGCATTGTCTAACTAACGAAAGGAGATTTTATTTTATGGTTAAAGTTGGTGACAAAATTAGAATCATTCAGATGAATGGTGAACCACTTTATAGTGGCAAAATAGGTATTGTTGAACATATTGATGATATCGGTCAAATTCATGGTAGTTGTATTCATGGAGTTGATGTTTTTGAATTGGTGGAGGAATAAAAAATGGAAAAAGAATTAGAATTTAAAGAAATCATAACCATCATTCAAAAACATCGACAAAATGCTTATCGAAAAATCAATGAGGAATTGGTGATGATGTATTACGAAATAGGCCAATATTTATCAAAAAAAGTTAATGCTGGTGAATATGGAGATGGAGTAATTTCAAAAATTGCAAACAAAATCAACGAACAATATCCAACTCTTAATGGATTTAGTAAAAGGGGGTTGTATCAAATGATACAATTTTATGAAATTTATAAAGAAAATCAAAAAGTGCGAACACTGCTCGCACAATTGAGTTGGACTAATAATTTGCTCATTTTAAGGGGCACTAAAACAATCGAAGAAAAAGAATTTTATATTCGTCTTTGTATTAAAAATAATTATTCATCAAGAGAACTTAATAGACAAATTCAAAGTCATTACTATGAAAGATATTTACTTTCGAACGGAAACGCTTTAGAAAGTTTGGAACCAGTAGTTGGAGAAGATGATTGTCCAAACACTAAATTATTAGATGTTTATTCTCTTGAATTCCTTGATTTGCCAAACAATTATAAAGAAAAAGATCTAAAAAGTGCGATTATGAGCAACCTTAAAGATTTTATTCTTGAAATAGGCAAAGACTTTTCTTTTGTTGGTCAAGAACATCGTATTCAAGTTGGTGGCCGTGACTTTTATATTGATCTCTTATTCTATAATAGAGCGTATTCTTGTTTGGTCGCTTTTGAACTAAAAATTGGTGAATTTGAACCGGAATATCTTTCAAAGATGAATTTTTATCTTGAGGCATTAGATAGACAAGAAAGGAAAGAAGGAGAAAATCCAAGCGTAGGAATTATTTTGTGCTCATCAAAAAACGAAGCAATTGTAGAATACGCTCAAGCAAGAAGTAATACGCCTACGGCTATAAGCACATATGAAACAAAATTAATCGATAAAAAGTTATTGCAAAAGAAACTTGTTGAATATCAAAAAACATTCAACGATAAAGATTAATGCCTATGGTGAGGCATCATTAGCCTATGGAAATAAGTGAATATAAGGTGAATATTAAGGCAGGTTAATAGACAAAATTAAAAAAACAACACATCCGCGAAGATGTGTCGTTTTGTTGATAAATGTAGATTAGAAGAATCTGTGGATCAAATCTTTTGAAGCTGCACAGGTATCTTCCATGTCTCCAAAGCCAACGATTTCACCAGCATAATAGGTGTTTTTTGTTCCTTGGAGAGCTTCGAGTTTATCATACCAACCTTCTTGATAATCCTTACAAGAAACATGTGGGAAGTAATAAACTTCTTGTGGGAAGAGTTTTTCCTTAATTGGGAAGCCAACTTTTTTCATATCTTCATCCATTGTCTTTTGAGTGAATTCATATGAAACATCTTCACTTCCTTCGTGGTTAGCTAAGGCATAAACAGTGTGTGGGCAGTCATTACCAAGGTGTTCCCAACGGTTATAATAAACCATGGCGTGTCCAAGTTTTTCTGGAACCATGTTTTCCACAAGATAACCAGAAATTGTTGGTGATTTTCCTTCTTCGAATGTGGCAATATAGTCAATATAACGTTCGTGACGAATCTTCGAGAAGAGTTCTTTTTCTTCGTCAGTTGCATCAGCATAATCTTTGAAGTAATCAAGTGGTGTAGTGACAATAAGTTTATCGAATTCTTCGACTTTGACTTTGCCATCTTTACCTTTGATGCTCACTTTGACTTTACCATCTGGACGTTCAACTTTCACAACCTCAGTTTCAAGTAATGCTGGGTGTTTAAGTTTTTTGTTCACATGTTCATAGATTTGTTGTGTACCATCTGGCCAAGTCCATAATCCCATATGAACGAATTCAAGAGCGGTGGTAACGTCAAGATATTTCATGACGTGAGCAGCACTGATTTCATCAAAGAATCCATAACCAAATGATGTAAATGGTGCGATCCAAATACGTTGAACTTCTTCAATCTTGTTAAGCTTGCAGAACTCTGAGAATGGAAGAGCTAAATCTTTGAGATTTGGGTTTTCACCTTCAATATAGTTTGGGAAGGAATTTTCTTTTGTAGAACCACAATATCCTTCGACACCTTTGGAGATACCTTTGTATTTGCCAGAAGCAACTCCTAAGTGACCATAGCAGTCATAACCAACATATTTGGTTTGCATTAGTTTATTAAGCTTCTTCATTTGCTTTTTGAGCTTTAATAAACCTTTGAGTTTCTTAAATGAGAAATTAACTTTTGGTTCAAATGGATGATCAACTTCACCTGTTGTTTTACGGAATTCACGGCGCATATTTGGTTCACCTGGTTTCCAGTTTGGTCCAACGTGATGATATCCACCAAATTCTTCCATTTCACTAACAGCGTGGTAAGTAATCGCCCCCATAATCGCACCGGTTTCGAAAGATAATTCTTCTTCTTTACCGTTGTGTTTTACTTTGATCTTAGGTGACCAGCATTTACCACCAACTTTGTTGAGTTTTTCGTAAATGACGTAATTTTCGTATCCTTTTTTCTCAAGATACATTGCAGCAGAAAGTCCAGCTGGACCTCCACCAATAATGCAAATTCTTTCTTTTGTATTTGGCATTATGTTTTCTCCTTTATGTAAATATTTTACCACTTTTATAAAAGATGGTAACAAATAAATAAAAAAAGAAAGCCTCCTTTAAGGAGGCTATCTCAGAAAGAGAGACAATTTAAGCTTTTGTGACAGTAATTGAGGCTTGGTTATTTGAAATTGAATTAACAGTAAATGACCAACCTAAGGTAGTATTTGAGTTCATTTTTCCACTTTTATAGAACTGTGATTTATAAGTGTTCATATTAAAGGTCGAACCTGCTTTAAAAAGATCATTATTGTCCATTTGATTGGCTGGTTGATAAGTCTCGGAAGTGGAATTACGAAGGAATTGTAAGAGATTATAGTCGTAATAATCACTTCCTAAATATGAACCATAACCTCCTCCATAGGAGTTCGCCATCGCGGTATTGATGTTATCATGTTCATATGGATTAGTGAATAAAGAAGTTGAATATTCTGGTTCAAAATAATATGGATCAGAATCATATTCATCCATATTGGTGATGTAAGTTAATCGAGCATCAACGTGCCATAAACGAATTCCAACTTGGCTTGGTCCACGATCATAATTATTATAAGCGTAATCAGAATCAAATTTATTTAATCCTGTTGGAGTATAAAGTTCGATTAATAAATATTCATCAAATGGTGAATCAACCGTGTGGTTCGCCAGTAAGATCACATCATGAGATGATTGAAAATCATTTAATGTAATTGTTGTTGTCGAAGTTGGAATATAAGGATTTGCCCATCCATACGCCATGACAGAGAATGGATCATGACCTCCCATGTTCCAATCCTGCATCGAAAATCCACCAGCTGGACATAATCTAGTTTGTTCACAATAATCGTAATAATCTTCTAATCCAAAAACGTGACCCATTTCATGAATGTAGGTATGAGCATCGATTGTGCAGTGCGAAGTATCTCCTCCAGCATAACTACTTCCTGCTCTAGAAGAGGCATTTGTTCCATACATAAAGTCATATGAAGCCCAGAAGAATGTACATTCTTGAGGATTTGACTTATTTGCTTCGCTATCTACCCAATAGCAATATGCCCAAAGGTTACCATCTTCTTGTCCCTTTGCACCATAATCAGCAGCAGCATATATGAGCATCACGCCATCAATAAAGCCGTCATTATTTGAGTCATAATTTGATCTTGAATCTGAACTATTATTTGTAAAATACCAGTTTGTTGCAGTAGTTACTAAAGCAGTTGTTTTCGATGTATCATTATCGGTTTCATAATAAGAAGAAGCCTTTCCACATGAGTACCAACTTGATACAGTCGCACTTAAAGATAATTTTCCAAGTGATTCTTCTTCATAAAATGTTTTTACACTTCTCCAACCAGTATCGGTGTTTGTTCCAACATAAGCTTTTTCAATATCACTACGAACACTTTCCTTTTTAGAATCGGAAACATAACTAGTTGAGTCTGTAAACCAAATTGGGATAATCAGTAATTTCACATTGCCAGTTTGAGGACAACTATCATAACCAGCTTGCTCGGTATAATCGTCATAAGTATATTTAAGTTCGGTTTTTGAAATTGATCCGCTTGAAGTAACTGTAACAGTGCAAGATGTTGTTTTTGTGGTGGTCGCACTTGTCTTATAAGTTGCCGAAATCACCGCAGAACCGGCACTATTTGCTGTAATTGTGCCATTATTTACACTAGCAACACTTTGATTATTAGATGACCAAGAAAGTGTTTTATCAGTTGCATTTGATGGAGTATAAGATGGATTTAATTTTAAAGTTTCTCCAACACTTAAAGATGCACTAGATTGGAATGTAACATTTGTTAAATAAACAACACTTGGAGCTACGCTTGTTGAAGGAGCAACTGATGTTGATGAACTAGCGGGAGCCACACTTGATGAAGTCTTGCCTTCACTTGTTGTTGGAGTTACTGATGAAGTAGGACTTGTTGAACTAGTAGGACTTTCACTAGAAGTAGGACTTGTTGAACTAGTTGGACTTTCACTAGAAGTAGGATCAACTGTTGAAGTAACATCTGAGGTTACCTCCGTTGAAGATTTTTTCTTTCTTTTTGATGGAGTCATTTGACATCCACTAAGAATCAGTGCCGCAAGCGGTAAGATAATTGATGTTTTACGGATATTCATAAGAGTTAACCTCGACTAACTGTTTGATATTCTACCAAATATAAAAAAACTTTTCTAATGAAAAGAACACAAACGTATCTTTTTTAATTTTTATATTTCTTTATCGCTGAAATTGTGAAATTATATTGAAGGTCAAAATATGAAATATCTAGTTATTATCTCAACATTATTCGTTATCGGATCCCTCTTCGGATGGGTCTTAGAATTATTCTTTAGAAGATTTGTTTCCCAAAAAAGATGGGTGAATCCTGGCTTTTTAGTTGGTCCTTATTTACCAATCTATGGCTTTGGAGTGATTTGCTTATTTGCTGTAAGTAACATCTCTTTTGGAATCAATATTGAATGGTTAGATATTTTAGTTCACATTCTATTAATTGGTATTTTAATGACAGTAGTGGAATTTATTGCTGGATTAATTTTTATTAAAGGATTACATGTGAAATTATGGGATTATTCGAACCGTAAAGGAAATATCATGGGCATTATCTGTCCGACATTTTCTTTAGCTTGGTTAGCCGTCGGTTCAATATATTTCTTCTTTATAAATCCATATTTAGTCCAAGTTATTTCTTGGATTAGTGAAAACCTCATCTACACCTTCTTTATTGGAGGAGTTGTTGGAATGATGGTGGTGGATTTTGCTTATTCATTACATTTAGGTTTAAAAATCAAACAATTTGCTGAACTTCAATCACAACGTTTTGATCAAGTTAAAAAGGAATTACAACGTCGTGTTTATTCATTAACAAAAAAGAACACAAAAGCTGAGGAAAAATAATATGAAAATTGCGTTAATTGGTGCCTCTGGACACATGGGAGAAGTTCTCTTTGATACACTACTTAAAGAAGAGAATTTGGAACAAATTAAAATCCTTCGTTTTCAAAAGAAAGAAACGAACAAATTAATAAAAAAACACCGACAATTTTTGGATAAAATCGTTCCAATTGACGGTTCAGTTGCCGATGAAGAAGCTGTTAAAAAACTCTGTGAAGATGTCGATTATGTTTTAAATTTAGGTGCGATTATCCCACCTCAAAGTGACCATGATCCGGAAGGAGCAATTAAAGCAAATGAAATTGGTCCAAAAGTTTTATGTAAAATCATCGAAAGTATGGGTGAAAAACAACCTAAAATAATTCATATTTCAACTGTTGCTTTATATGGAGACCGTAGCGAACAACATTTATTTGGTAGAGTTGGTGATCCACTTTGTGTTTCTCCTTTTGATATCTATGCTTTAACAAAGATGAGAGGCGAATTTACTGTCTTAGAATCAAATGTTAAACAATGGACAGTCTTAAGACAAACCGCGATGTTATATGAAAAACTGATGATGGCAAACATCTCAGATGGTTTAATGTTCCACACTTGTTTTAATGCGCCTTTAGAATGGGCAACTGCGAAAGATAGTGCAATTTTAATTCGCAATATCTTAAGAAGAGACCAAAAAGGTGAATTAAATGAAGATAATTTCTGGAAGCATTGTTTCAATATCGGTGGTGGTCCAAAAGGACGTGCAACTGGAAGTGAAACATTTGATCTAGGTTTTAAAATGATTGGAGCATCCACAAAACAATTCTTCTCTCCAAATTACAATGCAACACGTAATTTCCACGGTGTATTCTATTCCGATTCTAATAAATTAGAAGAACTCTTCCATTTCCAAGAAGACTCGATTGAAGGTTTCTGGGAAGATGTTTTAAACCGTCACAAATACTTTAAGATGGGTCGTATCGTTCCAAAGAAACTACTTAAACAAATTATTATTAAGAGATTATTACGTAGTTCTAACGCTCCACGTTATTGGTATAAACACCATGATGAATCAAGAATGTTAGCCTACTTTAAAGGAAGTAAAGAATACGAAAAAATTCCACATAAATGGGAAAACGAATATCTTCTAAGTGACGGAAAAGACTCGAAAGGTAATCCTGTTGACTACACAAAAATTAAAAACACTCCAACATATTTAAATTACCCTGTTGATTTAGATAAAAACTCAAAGGAAATCACAATTGAAGATTTACGAAAATATGCTGAATATCGTGGTGGTAAATTAATCACTAAAGAATTCAAAAAAGGTGAGATTTACACTAAATTACGCTGGCAAAACCACGATGGAATTGAATTTGAAGCAACTCCATTCACTGTTTTATATTGTGGTCACTGGCACAACGTTTCATATGAAAAATATGCTTGGGATTTCGACCGTCAAGCGAAGTTTGATAAACTGATCGCCGAAGTCTGGTATGATGCCCATGATCAGAATGAAGATCTTTATTATTACTATGATGAAGAATACAAAGCTCATCATAAGCCAATCGAAACTAAATAATGAAAAAATATAAGGCTCTTTTCTTTGATACAGATGGAACTCTTCTAGACACACTTCAAGATATTTTAAGTGCGGTTAATAAAGCTTTAGAAATCTGCGGATATCAAAAACGCTATAGTTATGAAGAAGGTAAGAAACTTATCGGAGGCGGAGCTTATCTACTCGCTAAACGAGCAATTTCGTTTAAAAAAGTAAGCGAAGAAGAATACGAAAAATTTCAAAATGTATTTTTTGAAAAATATCTCGAACTTCAAGACACGACAACAAAACCATTTGATGGATTAGTTGACCTTCTTCTTTCTTTGAAAGAAAAATACAAATTATTTATTATTTCAAATAAACCTCAATTTCTTTTAGATGACATCATTAAGAAAACATTTCCAGAAGGTTTATTTATTGAATCCTGTGGTCATAAAGTAGAAAACCCAGAAAAACCTAATCCAATTCTTGTAAATTATTTAGTTGATAAATATCATCTCAACAAAGATGAATGTTTATTTATTGGTGATTCAATCACCGATATCGAAACCGCCATTAATGGTGGAGTTGATTCATGTTTAGTTTCCTATGGATACGGAGTAAACATCGATCAATTTAAAGAAAAAGCCACATATGTGGCTGATTCTATTAATGATTTAGCTAATTTACTAATGTAGGAATTTCTCCAGCTTTTTGTAAGGAAATCTTAGTAATTACTGGACCAAGAAGTTCATAGACAATGGTGGCACTTAGAACAACTGCCAAAATTAATGAACTTTGTTTTTCAAGTCCTAAATGAGCTAATTCCTGACTAGCAGTGGAGGCTAAACCAATCGCCACACCTGCTTGAGGAAACAATGTAAAACCTAAATATTTTTGAACAGTTGGTTCAGAATGTGTGAGTTTTGCTGAGGAAAATGCTCCAAAATATTTTCCTAAGCATCTAAAGAGAATATAGACAAGTCCGACACAAATAACAACTAACGCAGAATCAGAAGCAAAGATTGTAATATCAAGTGAAGCACCTGAAATCACAAAGAAAAGCATATAAAGTGGTGGAGTAAATTGGTCTACTCTTTCAACGGTTCTCATCGCGTCACTACGGAAGTTGATAAAGATTGCACCAATCATCATACATCCAAGAAGTGGAGAGAAAGATAGATTTGCACCCAGGATTTGCCAGTGATTTTCAGTGCAAAGCATGGATAAACCAACAATCACTAAGACTGCTGTCATGACCATCATCATACGGTTTGCTCGTGATTTAAAGAACTTGCAACCTAACGCAACTAGGAAACCTAAAATTGTTCCAACAATAATTGATCCTAAAATCTCAATTAAAGGAATTAATAGGATTTCTACTGCAGAAATTGCTCCACTAGATGCGAATGATTTAGATAATGTAAATAAAATAGCAAATGTAATTAATGCCACAGCATCATCAAAAGCAACTACTGGAATTAATGTAGAAACAACTGGGCCCCTTGCTTGATATTGACGAATCACCATTAGTGTTGCAGCTGGTGCTGTTGCACAAGCAATTGCGCCTAATGTTAAGATAATCGAAACTGGAAGTTCTTCTTTTAAAAAGATTCGAGCAATAAATAAACCGCCAATGGTTAATATTGCACCACCCAGAGCTTCAAAAATAGTAATAATAATGACTCTTTTTCCAACAGATTTAAGAGAAGAAGTTTTAAATGATGTACCAATTGTAAAAGCAATAAAACCTAATGCAATTTCACTAATCCACTTGACGGCATTAAGTTTTCCTTCATCCCATCCACCAATATATTTACCCAACACAAATGGACCAAAAATAATTCCACTTAAAAGATATCCAGTCACGTTTGGAAGTTTTAATAACTTCATTAAGCGTGAGGATAAAAGTCCAACAAAAAGAGCTAAAGCAATACAAAGGATTTGGTTCATTTAGAAACTACCTTCAAAATCAGTTAGTGGAGTAACAAACATTCCACCTTTTGTATTCTTAAAATGATCCGTCTTTTCACGGATAATTTCTTTAACGCTTTCTAAGTTATTTTCATCCAAAATGAAATAAATAGTGGTGTTTTGCGTAAGTTTATGTTGGTCAAGATGGCTTAAAGAAACGAATTGTAATGTGTCTTCTCGTTCATCTTCGAAAACATGTTTTAAAGATGTTGATGCCATCACAGTGCCATTAATTCCTCTAAGTGATAATTCTTTAATAAGACTCGAAGTCTGGTTTGTGTTTTCTAACACAACAAATAATAAATATTTCATGCCATTATTATAGTCTTCTTCTTTAAAAAAGTAAGACATTGTATATGAGTAAATATCTGATAGAGCACTTAAAAATTTATTTTTAGTTGCTTTATCTATGAATATACTTATAATTTTAGTGCTAAAAACTCACCAATAAATAGAAAGTAAACGAAGGTAAAAAAGATGTTAGAGTTAAAAAATATTGTTAAAGATTATGTTAGTGGGACAAACGTGACCAACGCTTTAAAAGGAATCAATGTTTCTTTTAGAAAAAATGAATTTGTTTCTATTCTTGGACCTTCTGGTTGTGGTAAAACCACAACTTTAAATATTATTGGTGGTTTAGATCGTTATACTTCTGGTGATCTTTTAATTAAAGGAAAATCTACAAAAAACTATAAAGACCGTGATTGGGATACATACCGTAACCACTCCATTGGTTTTGTTTTCCAAACATATAACTTAATTCCACAAATGAATATTTTAGGTAACGTTGAGTTAGCCTTAACCATTGGTGGAGTAAGTAAAGAAGAAAGACAAACTCGAGCATTAGAAGCTTTAGAAAAAGTTGGATTAGCAAACGAAGCAAAGAAAAGACCAAACCAACTCTCTGGTGGCCAGATGCAACGTGTTGCCATCGCTCGAGCTTTAGTGAATAACCCAGAAATCTTACTTGCTGATGAACCAACAGGTGCTCTTGATTCTGTGACTTCAGTTCAAATTATGGAACTTCTAAAAGAAGTTGCCAAAGACCGTTTAGTCATTATGGTCACCCATAACCCTGAACTTGCTTATAAATATTCGACTCGTATTATCACGATGAAAGATGGAGAAATCATCGATGATTCTAATCCATTTGAAATTAAAGAACCTGTTCAAGAAGTCATAAATGAAGAAAAAATCCGCAAATCAAAAATGAACGGCAAAACGACGTTCCTTTTGAGTGCAAAGAACTTACTTGCTAAAGCAAAACGTACTGCTTTAGTCTGTATTGCTGGTTCAATTGGTATCATTGGTATTTCTGCTGTTTTAGCTGTCACTAGTGGTGTTCGTTCTTATATCCATGATATGCAAGACGATATGCTCAGTGGAAACCCTGTTCAAATTAAAGAACAATCTTTAGATTTAGGATCCTTAATTAGTTTTGCTTCTAACGCTCAAAAAACTAACGCTCTTAAAAAATCAATTGTTGATGGAAGAGTCAACATTGACTACATGATTGAATATCTAGCGGATACTCGAAACAAATTTGAAGACTCATTAACCAAAAACGAAATTACTGAAGACTATTTTCAATATGTTAAAGAAATGCCAAAAGACTACTACTCCGCAATGTCGTTTGGCTATGGAAATAACCGTAAATTGAATGTGTTTACCGATTGGGAATACACTCACAAAGAAGGTTCAACATATAAAGATGTCAAAATGAAATATGTCTCTTTACAAGAAATCGAAGACATTTATGTCTCGATTGTGAAAAAGACTGCTTTTGCTAACTATGCTTCGATGATTCCAATGTTTACATCAACATTTGATATTTTACCAAATGATGATGACTATGTCTTAAGCCAATATGACATCTTAAATGATGGTGGAAGACTTCCAACTGGTGATAACGAAATGGCGATTGTTATCGATAAAGATCAACAATTGACCGACCTTTTCTTAGCACAAGTCGGTTATTACACTCAAAGTGAATTCGCCCAAGTTATCTCTGAATTTGCTAACGGAAGTCAAGGTGAAGACGCAGACGCAAAAAGAGAACGTTTAAATCCAAAATATTTTGATTACGATAAACTCTTAAACAAAAAGTTCACTGTTTATAATGATAATCAAGTTTTTCGGGATATTGGTGGAATAACAGATGGTAAATTTACGCCTGCTACTGAATATCCTTTCAATCCGGTTAAGTATCAATATGTTGGTGAATTTAAAAACGATGGCAGCGATTTACCAATTCTTGGCGGAAAAACTATGAAAATCACCGCAATTCTCAAACCAAAAGAAGGAATTTCCTATGGTTGTTTAGATACTGGATTTGCTGTTTCTAAGTCTTTTGATGAAGCATTTATTGAAGCAAATAAGTCCTCAAAAATTGCAAATTATGTAAGAAATATCCGTGATCTTTTTAAAGGTTTAACAAAAGCAGAAGAACAAGCTTTGATTGAGAAATATAAAACAAAAGAAGAAGAATTGGCTGATACTTTACCACCAGGTACCGAGCTTTTAAAAGTTGCTTTGAAAGCAATGCTTCAGTCAACTACATTAGTTTCATTAAGTTATTATCAATATAATTCTGACTTAACTGCCCTTGACTTCCTACCAGAAGAACAAAGAATTGTTGTTCCAGGTGTTGGAACCCCAATTTCTGTAGGAACTGTCGGTGAAAACGTTCAAACAATGTCGATTTTACAAAACTTAATGGGTTCATTCGATCTTCCAAGCCAACTTCAAAACGCATTAAGAACTGTTGGTGGAGATGATGTTGCTAGTAGAATTAACGTCTACCCAAAGAGTTTTGATGATAAACATTATGTCACTGACTATCTTGATAAATGGAACGGTGATGACACCATTACAATTCATCCAGATGGAACTGAAAAAGCAGTGGCTCGTTCTGATAGAAGCAACATTAAATACACAGACAATTTAGAGATTGTCATTAATATGATTAACTCATTAATCGATATTATTTCAATCGCTTTAATTGCGTTTACATCTTTATCTTTAGTCGTTTCCACAGTGATGATTGGAATCATCACCTACGTGAGCGTTGTTGAACGCGTTAAAGAAATCGGTATTATCCGTTCCTTAGGTGGACGTAAGCTTGATGTTTCCAACCTCTTTATCGTTGAAACATTCATTATTGGTGCAATATCAGGTCTATTTGGTATTGCTGTAACTTACTTATTATCCTTTATTATTAATTTAATATTAAAGGTTGCTGCCGGAGTCGGAGCAATTGTGACACTTCCATGGTATCTTGCTTTAGCAGTTTTAGCTTTGTCAATTCTCTTAACATTAATCTCTGGATTAATTCCAAGTCGAGCGGCTGCTAAAAAAGATCCAGTAGTTGCTCTTCGTAGTGGAGAATAATTCTACTTATATTAAGTTAATATAATTCACAACAATTCCTAAAAGCGCACCTAAAACAATAATTAAAATTGGGTGCGCTTTTTTCTTTAATACCTGCGTGTGAATAATATAAATAAAGAATATTAATAAGAAGATAAAGATTGATGTTCGATTTGTCGAAACATGAAATCCATTCTCTAAAGTAATTGGAAATAAGACATCACTTAACAAAATTAATGCGGTGGACATAATTAACGCAATGGCCACTGGATTAATTCCTTTTAAAGCATTTTTAATATGTTTTTGCGAACCAAACTTCTTTAAGAAGATGGCAAATATTAACATAATAATAAATGCTGGAAGAATCACCGCAGTGGTAGCTAATAATGAACCTAAAAATCCTCCAAAAGCACCTAAGCTAGTTAAACTACCTTGGGTTGAACCGACATAAGTCGCCATATTGATCGCAATCGGTCCAGGTGTCACTTCACTTAGACCAATCATATTTAAGAATTCACCCTCGCTCATCCAACCATGTTTGAGCACAGTTTCTCGAACAAGAGGGATCATCCCATATCCACCTCCAAAGGTGAATAAACCAATCTTTAAAAATTCTAAGAAAAGAGTTAAGAAAATCATTCTTCTTTCTCCTTTCTTTGTTTATTTTTAATTGGGATGATCACTGAATAAAGAAGTAATCCTAAGAAAGCTCCAATTAAAATAAAGTAGATGGCACTAAAATCAATTTTTAGATAATGGAAAACAATCATCAAAATCGATACAAGTAAAAACAAAATCACCGCAAAACCTGAAGATTTTGTGTGTTTTGCTAATGAAATCGCGACTCTTAAAATTAAGAAAACTACTGCAACTTTAACACCTAAGAAAGCATATTGAACAACTTCATATTGAAGAAGATTTTGAAAAAACATTGAGATCAAAAACATGATGAAGAATGTTGGAATCATCACGCCAAGTGTGGCGCATAAAGCGCCTAAAAATCCATGTTTTTGATATCCAAGATAAGTTGCTAAATTAATTGCAATTGGACCAGGTGTTGATTCACTTAAACCAACCATCTCGGCTAGTTCATCATCACTCATCCAACCTTTTTTAGAAACAATCTCTTCTTTGATGAGCATCAGCATTGCTGGTCCTCCGCCAAAAGAAAAAACACCAAGTTTCATGAATGTCAGTAATAGACTAAGTAAAGAAACTTTCTTATTGGACTCTCTCATTTGGAAAATTATTATAGCATAATGAACTCTTTTTATATAAAATTATCTCGATGGAACCTCGATTTAAATTGAAAGATGATCAATATCCATTCACTGGTGTAAGCCACACCAGAGAAGTTGTTCGCGCAATTTTTATCGACGAGAACAACAACGTCTGTTTAGAGTATCTAAAAGACGATGATGGATTTGGTCCAAGAGATTATTATGAAACTCCTGGTGGAGGCGCTAAAGAAAATGAAACCCACGAAGAAACACTTCATCGTGAGCTTCACGAAGAAGTTGGTTATGAATCAGAAGTCATCTGCTTCTTAGGTGAGGTTGATGATTACTATAACCTCATTCAAAGAAAAAATCATAATTATTATTATCTTGTTCGAAGAGGCAAAAAAGTTCATCAGCATCTCGAGGTTGATGAACAAATTCGCATTAACAAAATCATTTGGGTTCCAATTGATGAAGCAATTCGTTTATACGAAGGAATGCAAAATGTTTTAGTCGGTCGACTCGTTAAACAACGAGAACTACCAATTCTTAAACTTGCAAAATCTGCTTTACAAAAACTTTCTTAATAGATATTATTAATAACGCTCTGGCGAGTGTGGTGAAGAGGCTAACACAACCGGCTGTGAACCGGTCATTCGCGCGTTCGAACCGCGTCACTCGCCCCATTTGAACGATATACGGATTTTGCAACGAAAATATCCAGACATTGCAAAACCCGTTTTTCTTTTTAATTATAAGTAATTAATTTAATCAGCTATTTCGTGCATTCAATCGTTTATGATATTCGTCCTCAAATTGGGAGGGTGTTTTATTGCCTAAAGTTCTGTGCGGACGATAGTTATTGTAATAATCCATATATTCATCGACATCAATCTTGAGCTGAGCAACTGTATCATATGATTTTAGATTGATTAATTCCTTTTTGAATGTTGCAAAAAATGATTCAATTACTGCATTATCGTATGGGTTTCCGGTATTTGAACAAGATTGCTTAACGCCACAAAACTTCAGTAATTTCTTCATTTTCTTCGATGTATAATTTGACCCTCTATCGCTATGGAACATTAAGTTCTCCGGTTCTCCTCTATCAAAATACGCTTTGTTAAAAGTTCTAGTCGTTAGTGAATCTGTATTAGTGGTGGAGACCATATAACCGACTACTTTTCTTGAAAATAAATCCATAATTACACATAAATAGCATGTGATTTTATCAATCTTAATAAAAGTGATATCGCTAACCCAAACTTTATTTGGAATGTCCTGGATAAAGTTTTGTTTAAGAGAATTATGCAAGAATAAATCTTTATTCTTTTTGGGATATGTTAGTTTCGTTTTGACTTGGTTGATAACTAAATTATTCTTCTTCATGATTTTAGATATTTTCTTTTGCGAGATGTCATATCCCATATCGTGCAATTTTATCTTTATTTTTTGCGGTCCAAACCTTCCTTTGCTTTTTTCAAATACTTCTATAATTAAAGGTGTGATTTTTAGTGTATCTTTTTCAAACCAGGTTAATTTATCTTTGTTTTTTAAATAGCGATAAAACTTAGTTTTTTCTAAACCGATAACATTACAAATATGCGTTGGGCTATATCCATCTTTATAAAGCTCGAATGCAATCTTCAAAAGCACATCTTCGGGTATTAATACAGCCACTCTTAACCTTTTATAGATTTTTAATGTCGTATCTTGCCTGCTAATAATATTTTTGAAATTGACAATCTCCGATTTTCTGTAATTTTTATTGTGGTTATCAACTCTACGTTTGTTTGAATAAACCCACTCGTTAATAGTGCCTCTAGGGATCTTATATTTATCCACAATTTCTTTAATCAGCATCCCGCTTTCATAGTCAAAAACAACGCGTTGCTTAATCGCTTTGTCATATTTGCTAGCCATATATTTTTCCTCCTTTGCTAACAAATACATTTTATTGCGAAACAATTGTGCATTTCGGTCACGCCTGTTTACACACAGTGTAATTGGCACTCACTCATGTAAAGTGTTCCCTATTTTTATTCCTGTATAAAATGATTTTGTCAAGGTGTTTAAGGTGTACAGTAATGACATTAAGCCAAGAACGCAGTTTAAAAACTGCTTTTTTGGGGCACTTTTGTGGCACTTGGTAGAGTATGCTATTAATAATTAATTAATAAGGAGAATTTATTAATGAAAAAAATCAAATATTCATTATTAACTGGAGCACTTGCGCTATCTGTAGTAGCAGGTGTTATTTCGGCCACCAGCTCTAAGAAAGATGCAGTCGCTGTTTCGGCCGTTTCACTTTCAACTCTTGTGTCTAGACAGCTCGTATGGTCTACTGCTACTTCAGACGCAAATTTTGAATGGTCAGCTCCATTAAGAACGACGAATGATTTCCAAATGGGTTGGGTTGGCTTGAGCACTCAATACTATATAAGTAATTTCACTTGGACATATAAGAATAATGAGCAAAACATTGTTGATTCGATGACATTCACAAAGATGTATTTTGATACAAATAACTCATCATTAGCTAGTTTGAGCGTGACTGTTTCAACGATTGTTGATGGTCAAGTAAAGAAAACACAACCTATAACTGTTACTCATCTTAGTGATCCATATCCAGAAACACATTGGCTTTGTGATGATGTAGTCACAATAACTGGGCTTTCTTCTTTAGTTGGAAATAAACGAGTTTCATTTAAATTTGAAGCAACTGGTTCAACTACTAGATTTGGCTTTGTTAAAGATCAATACTTTACAGTTAGTGGTTATGCTAGCACAAAAGTTACATTAGATAACCAAGGTGGATCAACTAATTCAAGTGTCTACCTCGTTGAAGGATATCCAATGCCAAATGTCAGTGTTCCTACGAAAGAGGACCATGAATTCGATGGCTATTATAGTGAAGTCGAAGGTGGTGGAACCAAATATTATAATGCAGATGGTACACCAGCATTAACATCCGCAGGAAACGCTTCTACTCTTTATGCAAAATGGAATAGAAATGGAACTAACATTACCCTTGACAAAGATGGTGGCACTGGTGGAGACGATTCTACCTTAGGCGTTTTAGATCAAACTTTAGCTGATGTTATAGTCCCTACTAGACCTGGATATACATTCAATGGTTATTATTCCGAACCTAATGGACAAGGAACACAATATTATAATGAAAATGGACAAAGCTCATTTGTTTGGAATAGTGAAGCAGCATCCGCAACATTTTATGCTAGTTGGACCATTAAACCTGAAGTCCAAAATGCAATTACAAAAATTGATGAAATCGGCACAGTAACATATTCAGAAGATTCATTAACAAAATTGAATGCTGCTCAATCTGCCTATGACGCAGTAGATGCAGCTGATAAGGCTGGAGTAAATAATTATTCTACTTTAGAGGCTGGCTGGGATACCTATAACGCCCAAAAGCAAGCAGGTGCTGACGCCGTTAAAGATTTAATTACAGCCATTGGTACAGTTACTCTTGAAAAAGAAAGTGACATAGTTGCAGCTAGGTATGCTTATGATGCCTTAACTAATGAACAAAAAGATTTGGTTACAAATTATTCCACATTAGTTGCCGCTGAAGAAAGATTAGCGGAATTAAAAGAAAATAAAGCAGCAGCGGATGTTGTTGTTAATAAAATTCACGCCATCGGTGAAGTTAAATATCCTGATAGCTATAACTTAATTAAAGAAGCTAGAGATGCATACAATGCATTAACAAATGATGAACAAAGAGAATTTGTTTCTAACTATGCTACTTTAATTGCTGCCGAAACAGAATATGAAAATCAAAAAGTTAGTGGTGTTAATAACGCTAAAAATTTAATCGATGCTATCGACGAAGTTGTTTATCCAGATAGTGGAACAGCAATTGTAGCAGCTCGTACCGCTTATGATGCTTTAACGGCCGAACAAAAGACTTTAGTTGGTGAAGAATATTTAGCTAAATTAGTCGATGCTGAAGCTACATATAAATCTTTAGATGATAATTATAAAGCTGATCAAGTTGACTCTTTAATTACTCTCATTGGCACTGTTGAAGATACTCAAGCATGCAAAGATAAGATTGACGCTGCTAGAAATGCATATAATGCATTAACTACTGAACAAAAAGCTTTAGTGGAAAATTATGCCATATTAGAAGCTGCTGAAAAAGCATATAATGATTTGCATTCAGTTAGCACTGTTGAAGCATTAATTAATACTATTGGAGAAGTTGCTTACACTGATGAATGCAAGGCTAAGATTGATGCAGCTCGTGCTGCTTATGATGCTTTAACCGAAGAACAAAAAGCTTTAGTGGAAAATTATGCTGTATTAGAAGCTGCTGAAAAAACATATAGTGATTTACATTCCGTTAACGCTGTTCAAGAATTAATTAACGCTATCGGAGAAGTTTCTTATAGCGATGAATCTAAAGCCAAGATCGATGCTGCTAGAAATGCATATGATGCATTAACTGATGAACAAAAAGCATCAGTTAACAATTACAACACCTTAACTCATGATGAAGAAGTTTATAAACATGTTGATGATGTTGCTAAAGCAATTGATAATATAGGCAACGTAACTTTGGATAGTGGCGATGATATTAAAACTGCTACAGAAGCCTATGATGCTTTAACAGAAGAAGAAAAAGCTTTAATTCCAAATTACCATGATACTCTAGAAGAAAAGACCCAAACATATGAAAAATTGGTTAATCAACACAAGACTAGTGTTACTCTCGCAATTGTCTTTGGAGTCTTAGGCGGATTGATCTTAATAGTTTGTGGAGCTTGGGCACTTATGATGTTTGTCTTCAACAAATGGACAAAAGTTGGTGACAAAGCCTTAAGAGCATTCAAGTTATTTGGTCTTAAGAATAAAGACGGCAAATTCTTAGTCTTAGTCTTCCCAATGAAATTTGTTAGAAAAGAAGACGCTGAACTCTTCAATAATAAAGAAGACGCTCTTAAAAAAATCTAATCTAGACTTTGTGAAATAAATTGTGGTTACGTAGCCAACCTGGGCGTTAGTCCGGGTTGGCTTTATTTTGTAGCGGACATTATATGCTGAGCAATTACTATATAAAGCGAAAGATAACATGAAAGTCGATAATGTTTTGCTATTATTATTTTCATATTATGCTGATAAAGATTTTGATTTAGATTGGATTTACATTATCCTTTGAAACATAAGCGTTTTTAATATAGTTGAACACGCGATTATCATGTTGACAGCCAAACTATCTTATATTTTATATAAAAGACGCATTTAAGGCGTACAAATCATAGAAAATTTGGCATTTAAGGCGTACAGTAAGGACATAGAATTTAAGGTAGTTAATATAATATATTAACTATTTTTTTATTTTAATACTCGTTATAGAGCATTCAAGTCTTTTCAATTTAACTTTCTAATTTGTTGAAAGTTCAACTAAATTATTGTATAATATTTATAGTAAAAGGTAACTAGAACATGAAAAATAAAATCGCAATCGTGGAATCATTAATATTCACCTATCAATCAAAAGAAAATACCGTTGCATCTGTAATTGAAGACAATAACATTTGGCTTACTCAAAAATCTATAGCAGATTTATTTGAAACAGGTGTAAATACAGTTAATTATCATATTCAAGAAGTGTTTTCATCCAAAGAATTGGATGAGAGGTCAACTTTTCGAAATTTTCGAATAGTTCAAAAAGAGGGCAACAGGGAAGTAGAAAGAGACGTCAAATTTTACTCCTTAGAGATGATTATAGCGATTGGATTTAGAGTAAATTCTTCTAAAGCAACTGAGTTCCGTAATTGGGCGATAAACATTTTAAAGAATTATACAATTAAAGGATATGCTCTTGATAACGTCAGACTAGCTAACGGCGCTTATTTAACAAAGGATTATTACGATGAACTCCTTGAAGAAATTAGATTAATTCGCTTAAGCGAACGTAGACTATATCAAAAAGTAACAGATTTATTTGCAACAGCAATTGATTATGATTCTCAAGCGGAACAAACCTTAATGTTTTTTAAAACTGTACAGAATAAATTGCACTATGCCGTCTCAGGCAACACTGCTCCAGAGATTATTTATAATAGAGCAGACTCTAATAAAGAAAATATGGGTTTAAAAACATGGAATAATGCCCCAAATGGTAGAATCCATAGAAGTGATGTGGTTGTTGCAAAAAACTATCTTGAGAAAGACGAATTAACTTCGCTATCTAGACTCGTTGAAATGTATCTTGATTTTGGTGAAGAAATGGCTTCTAAGAATATCCCTTTAACTATGAACGATTACATAAAGAGGCTTGATTTATTGCTTCAATTTAACGGTCGAGATGTTTTAGACAATCCTGGCAAAGTTTCAAGAGAGGTCGCTGAAAAATTCGCCTTAAGTGAATTTGAAAAATATCGAATTATCCAAGAAAGACAAATTACATCTGACTACGATCTATATATAGAAAATGCATTTACTGAAGAGATACCAAATATAAAGAAGAAATAATTATGTAATATATTATGTTATGTCTATTTTTTATTCTTAAATACTTTGTTGGAATTTTGTTAAACGTTTTAAATTATTAATTCGGTTACAAATTGCTTTTTGACTATTAACTCAGCTACAGCGAGACGTACTTAATGAAAATGTTTCTTGAATTTAGACAAATAAGGGAGCTTTTAATTAATCTAAAAGAATACTGAAAAATGTCGGTCAACCGATTTTATATAGTCATGACATTCTTAGATTTACTTTCAGAAAAGAAAACTACAGTATATTCATTATCTTTCTCCTTACTTAGTCCTATATGGATTAGCTGACGAAGTCGTCGTTAGTGAAGATAACAAAGGTAACAAATACGAAACACGTTACTTAAAATCATTTACTGCAAAACTATCTCAAGCTAGTGATGAAGTAAAAGAAGTTTATAACGAGTTAAAGAACTATGTTCTTTCTTATCATAACACTTCTTCCAGAGTCTCCTGGAACTTTGACACCATTAATGTCAAAAACAAAGGAGTGTTAAAGTTTGTTATTAAACGTACTCATTTATATCTTTATTTCGCTTTAGATACTTCAAAAATCGGTCAAAAATACAAAGTAGAACATGTTGAATATAAGAAATATGAAGATGTTCCTACAATGTATTTAATTGATAACGATAAAAAGAAAGAATTATCGAAAGAATTGATTGATCGATTGATGAGAAAAAACAAATGTGAAAAAGGTAAAAATCTTCATGATGAATACCGTATTCCATTTGAAGAAAAAGATGTCCTCATCAAAAAAGGACTTATTAAAGAAATAAAAGTGAAGATTTAGTATTCTCTCCTTTCTTACAGAAGACACCCATTCGTGGGTGTTTTCTTTATAAACAAAGCAATATAAATTTTCTAAAAATTTTTAATAAAATTACCAGCAATTCTTGGATAATTTAATGCAAAACTAAGATATTTTTATTCTTTCAAAATGTTCCAAGAATGCTTAAAAGTATTTGTGCTATAATAAATATTATCATGAAAAAGAAGTTAATCATTTTTGATATGGATGGCACAGTCTATCTAGGTAAAAACTTGATTAATGGAGCTAAAGAAACATTCGATTATCTAAACCAGAAGAAGATTGATTATGTCTTTTTTACAAACAATTCTTCTCATGATTTAGATTTTTATTTTAGGAAAATTCAAAACTTTGGGATTAAATGTTCTTTAGAAAAGAATTTCTATTCCTCAGTTGAAGTTACTTTATCTTATTTAAAAGATTTAGGTGTCCATCTTGTTTATTGCATCGGAAACAAATCTTTTAAAGATAAAGTTGCTAAATCATTTAAATACATTGATCGATATGATGAAAACGTTACTCCTGATGCAGTGGTCTGCGGTTTTTCAACTGAGTTAGTTTATGATGAACTTAAAGGGGCGTGTTTATATTTAGAACAACACGAACTTCCTTTTATCGCAACAAATCTGGATTGGAGATGTCCAATTGAAGATGGTTTATATATTCCAGATTGTGGTGGAATGTGTGAATGGATTTATCATTGTACTGGCAAAAGAGCAACCGTCATGGGTAAACCAAATCCTGTGATGATTGATTATTTAATGAAGCAATTTAATGTTAGAAAAGATGAAATTATTATCATCGGAGATCGTTTATACACCGATATTCTTGTTGGCGTAAACGCTCATGTTGATTCAGTTTGCGTTCTATCTGGTGAATCTTCTTCAGAAGATGTAAAGAAATATGAACACAAACCAACATATGTCATTGACTCAATTAAAGAGCTACCCGCTCTATTAGAAGAATAATAAATTAGGGAGGCTAAATAATGGCTACTCAAACAAATTCGCAAAACCAAGGATTTAAACTTAATTACAAGCGAACATTTATTATTGGTTTTGCATTCTTTGGAATCCTTTTGTTATGGCAAGTTTATGATACTTGGTGTCCAACATTCTTAACTGAATTATTTAAGAAATCACTTGGAGTAAGTGATGAAAAAGAAGTCCAATATCTTGTTGGGATTATGATGGCTTTAGATAATTTAGCCGCGTTGATTTTGCTGCCGATTTTTGGAAAAATCTCCGACAAAACCCACACAAAAATTGGAAAACGCATGCCATATATTCTTGTTGGAACATTTGTTTGTGCAGTCGCTTTCCCGTTTATTCCAGTTCTTTTCCATTATAGTCAAACAGTTGGTGTGATAATCATCATGGCAATTGTCGTTTTATTCGCGATGATGTATCGAAATCCAGCTGTTGCTTTAATGCCAGATATGACACCAAAGCCACTAAGAAGTAAAGCAAATGGCATTATTAACATCATGGGTTATCTTGGTGGTGCTTTTGCGACACTTGTTGGTTTCGTCTTTGTTCTTTCTGATTATTTAGGGACAACATTAAAAAAGGATGGCACACCTGCTCCTTATACATGGGCTCATGGAAATATTTGGGCGATTGAAGGTCCATTCTTAGTTGCTTCTGTCTTAATGCTTATTTCAGCTATCGTCTTATTTGTCTTAGTTAAAGAAAATAAAATTGCTGATGAAATGAAAGACGAAATGGCCAGAGGAGATGCTGTTAGTGAATCAGCTGACAAAGTCGATGATGATAAGCCATTATCCAAAGCGAATAAAACAATGCTTTGGTTAATCTTAGGTGCAGAATTCTTCTGGTTTATGGCAGATAATGGTGTTCGAACATTTTTAAATAACTATGTCATTTATGGCACTGGTTCATCTTCAATTGGTACAGGAATCTTAACCATTGTTGGTGGTGTTGGAAGTGTCATCGGATTTGCAATTGGTGGCATAATTGCCAGTAAAATCGGTCGAAAATACACTGTTGTTGGTGGTTTAGGTTTAGCTCTTTTAGGTTACTTAATTTGGATTATTATGACGTTTGCTATTGGCCTACCAAAAGGATCACTTCCAATTTGGTTATTTGTGATCTGGTTTATTAAAGATTTTGGTATGTCTTTAGTCCACGTTAATTCCTTCCCAATGGTTGTTGAACTTTGTAACTCCAAAAAAATTGGTGCATTTACTGGTTATTATTACGCCTCTTCAATGGCGGCTCAAACAATCACTCCAATTGCTTTAGGCGCCCTACTTATGGCACCAAACTTTAATTGGTCACTTCTTCCAATTTATGGAGGAATTTGTGTAGCGATTTCTTTTGCCATCTTCTTCCTTGTGAAGAATGTTAAAACAAAGAAAACAGCATTTTCCAAAGGACTTGATGCTTTAGGAGAAGCAGAAGATTAATGAAAAAAGAAGTTGCCATTTCAAAAATTAATCCACTTTTCCTAAAAGGAATTGCTCACCGCGGATTACATAATGAAAACTTTACCGAAAACGGTTTAAAAGCTTTTCAAAATGCAATTGATCATCATGTAGCAATCGAATTTGATGTTCATCTCACAAAAGATAACGAACTCATCGTTTGTCATGATGAAGATTTAAAAAGAACTACTGGTAAAGAAGGAATAATTGAAGACCTTACTCTAAAAGAAATTAAAGATAATTACCGTCTTTTAGACGGTGGTGAAGTTCCAACGTTAAAAGAAGTTTTTGATTTAAACCATGAACAAGTTCCAATGGTTATTGAACTAAAAGTGTTTCGTAAAAACTACAAAGCACTTGCAAAGAGATGTAAAGAAGAATTCAAACTTATCAAAGATAAACGTAATGTTTTATTAATATCTTTTGATCCACGTAGTTTATGGCCATTTAAACATGATGGATTTATTCGTTCTCTTCTTGTTGCTAAATCAGATGAATACACATGGTTCTTTAGAAGAACTGTGGAATCAGTTGATTTAGATTATCTTTTATTTAGCGAAAAACGTGTTCAACGTTACATTAAAAAACATTTCACGAATATTTGGACAATTGATGACCTAGAGAAACTAAAAAAATACGCTCCACTTGTTGATACAGTCACTTATCAATACATCGATCCAAAAGTCGTTGAAAAAGAACTAAGTAAATAAATTGCCAAAGAAAGACACAAAACTAGTGTCTTTTCTTTTGACTAGTTTTAATGCACGCGTATAATGTAGGTATGAGTGCAAAAACTGTCTTTAATGTAACGGTCTGCTTCCTTGGAGTAGTGAGTTTAATCGTTCTCATCATTAGTCTATGCTTAAAGAAAAGTAAACGAAGTGATGAGAAAGCTCTTCTATTATTCTTCGTTTTCACGATGGTGCATTTCGCCATTTATTTTACATTTGCTCTTATTAAAGAAAGTTATACTTCAAACGCTTATATTATTGCGTTTTATACACTCTTTTATATTATGAACAACATTGAAATGTTGTTATTTTATAACTACTTCGTCAAATATAATAAAATCGAAGAAAAAACAAAGAAGATTTTAAATCTTGTTAATCTTGTTTTATTTTCTTTGTTTGTTCTTTCTGACTTAATTAACATCTTTACACACATTTATTTCACTTCAGTTAATGGAGTTTATTCTCGAGAACCATTTATGATTCTTTCACAAGGCTATCAATTCATCATTCTTGCTGCTTGCTTTGTTTTAACTTTAATTAGTAAAAACCTAAATAAATTAGAGAAAACAGTCTTCTTAATTTATTGTTTTCTTCCATTTATGGCGATTATTGTGCAAAACGCTCTTCCTGGATACGCGATTGCATATGCCGCAATCCTAGTTTCAGTTGAGATTCTTTTCTCCTTTGTCAACATCGAAAAGAACATCAAAATCAAAGAAGACGAAAATAAATTACAAGAAGCGCATATGAAAATTATGGTTAGCCAAATCCAACCGCACTTTGTTTTTAATACACTTTCTTCTATTTCGACATTAATCCCAATTCATCCAGATCAAGCTCAAAAAGCTCTTGATGATTTTTCCAATTATTTACGAGTGAATTTTTCTACTTTAACGGAAAGTAAACTTGTTCCATTTGAAGATGAATTAAAACATGTTCAAACGTATGTTAGTATCGAAAAACTTCGTTTTAGTAAACGTCTTGATGTTGTCTTCGATATCAATGCAACTAATTTCCTTGTTCCTCCGTTAAGTATTGAACCACTTGTTGAAAACGCGATTAAACATGGTTTAATGAAGAAAATTAATGGTGGAAAAGTCTACATTAAAACATACGAAACAGAAAAATATTACGTTGTCGAAGTCATCGATAACGGAATTGGTTTTGATGTTCATGAGATTAATTTTTCCTCTAATCAACATATTGGATTAAATAATGTTAAACAAAGAATTTGGTCAATGTGTCAAGGCACATTATCATTTGAAAGTGAAATTGGAAAGGGGACGAAAGTAGTTGTTACTTTCCCAAAACAATAAGCAAAATGAATATTTTATTAGTGGATGATGAAGAACTTCAATTAATGCGTCTAGTTAGTGAAGCAAAGAAGGTTTTTAAAAACGATTCTTTATTTAGTTTTGATAACCCACTAAACGCACTTAAAAAGGCAAAAGAAGTGGAAATTGACATAGCTTTTTTAGATATTGAAATGCCAGGATTAAATGGAATTGCTTTAGCTAAAGAATTAAAAAAGATTCATCCAACGACAAATTTAATCTTCGTTACAGCCTATAACAATTACGCGATTGATGCTTATCAACTTCACGCCTCTGGTTATGTTTTAAAACCTGTTAGCGCAGAAAGTATTCGTCGTGAAGTTGACGGGTTACGTTATCCTGTTAAACTTGAAACAAAAAAGAAACTAGAAGTGAAATGTTTTGGCAACTTTGAAATTTTTCATAAAGGTACGCCGGTGAAATTCGCCTATCAGAAATCAAAAGAAGTCTTTGCCTATCTTGTAGATCGAGAAGGCGCTTTAATTAATCTAAATGAATTAAACGCTGTTTTATGGGAAGAAGATCATAAGTCTTATTTAAGAAATTTAATTGTTGATATTCAACGAACGCTGAAAAGCATTAGCTGTGGTGATGTTTTTATTAAACATCATAACGAATGCGGAATTGATGTTAGTAAGATTGATTGCGATGCTTATGAATATAAGAAAGGTAATCCAACAGCTTTAAGAATGTATCGCGGAGACTATATGGCGCAATATGATTGGGCTGTGATTAGTGAGGACATCTAAATGAGACTAAAAGTAGATTCTTGTTTATCAAACGAATACGAAGAAGGAATCACGATTCAAGGCCTTCTTGATTATAAGCATGTTGAAGCTGTTCCTTGGTTAGTAATCTCAGTCAATGGAGTATTTATTCCAAGAAACAAATTTAAAGAACACGTTTTAAATGATGGAGACGTCATTGAACTAATTTATGTTCGAGGTGGTGGATAAGATGAATCGTTATGATCGCTTACTTCAATTATCCACTTTTTCTAAGGAAAAATTAAACATCTTACTAAGTAAGAAAGTTTTATTAATTGGTGTTGGAGGAGTTGGTCAAAGTGTTGCCACTTCTTTAATTACGAACGGAATTTTAGATTTAACAATTGTCGATTTTGACCGTGTTGAAATCTCTAATTTAAATCGTCAAATCTTACTGAAAGAAGATGATGAAGGATTAAGCAAAATTGAAGTTGTCCAAAAAGAACTCGAAGAACGAAATAAAGATGCACATATTAAAGCTCTTTTAAAAAGAATAAATAGCGAAAACGCTACTAATATTTCAAAAGGTTATGATGTCATTATTGATGCTGTTGATAACTGGGAAACAAAATTAGTCATTGCTCAAGCAGCAAAGGAAAATCAAACACCTTTGCTTCATATTGGTGTTGATGGAAATCGTGGTCAATTTTGTTTATTTTGTGAAAAATCATTAAGTGACATTTTCTCAAATGAAATTAAAACTGAACCACGTGATGGAGTCTTAGGATCAATGGTTCATAGTGTTGCTGAACTAGCGACAACTTACTTAATTAACCATCTTGTTGGTAACAAAGATATCAGTGATATTTTATATTATTTTGATTTTGAAAAAGACCAATTCGGAAAGGTATTGTTAAAATGATAAAACGCTTACTTTTTTGGATTATATTCCCGATTTGCTGGACATTTTTAACTTTACTCGCAATTTTTTATTTTGATTTAAGTAATGGTCCACTAATCTGGTTTATCCTTGAACTTGTTGGATTAGCAGCCTTACTAATTTTAAGAATTTTATGGCGAAAGAAATTATTTTTACGTCGTTTAATTTTATGGGCTGGATTTATTGCTTTAACAATTACTTGTGTTGGTTTTTCTAATCCAAGTGTGGAAAAGAAGAAAGCTTATTATTACGATAACCCAATCTATGTTGAAACTCCTTTAAACCTCAGTGGTGGACAAGTTAAAGGAGTTTACTCTGAAGATAAAAAAGTTGAGATTTACGCAGGAATTCCTTATGCAAAAGCTGAACGATGGAAAGTTCCAGAACCGACATCATGGGAAGGAGTTCTTGATGGAAGCTATTTTGGACCACGTTTTCAACAAAAGTGGGAAAATAGCGTCATGGATTCACTTGTTGATATTTATAGTGAAAAAGGATGGCATCCAGACTACAAGATGCATCCACTTCATGAAATGAATGAAAACGCATTATCTTTAAACATTTGGAAACCATCAAGCGGAAATAATCTTCCAATTCTTGTTTATATTCATGGTGGATCTTTACAAAGCGGTGATGCTACTTTTGAAGACTATAACGGTGAATCAATGGCTCATCAAGGAGTCATTATGATTACAATTCAATATCGTTTAGGTGTCTTTGGTTATTTTGCTCATCCAGATTTAATGGAAGAATCTAAAGCAAGTGTTCCTAGTGGAACAACCGGTAACTATGGACTTCTTGACCAAATTGAAGCACTTAAGTTTATTAAAAATAACGCAGTTAATTTTGGTGGAGATCCTGATCAAATTACGATTGCTGGAGAAAGTGCTGGTTCAAGTAGTGTGAGTGCGCTTTGCTCATCTCCGCTTGCGACTGGTTTATTTAAACGCGCAATCGGAGAATCTTCTTCGCTTGTGATGAAAACCCCTCCTCATACATATCGCACACTTGATGCTGCTTATGAAAACGGAAAGAAAATTTTAAGCGAATTTAAGTGTGATTCAATTGAAAAACTCCGTCAAATCTCGGCTGAAAAGCTTGTAAATACCAAAAATAAAATTGGAGAAATGACTCTTGATGGTTATGCGTTAACGAAGAATCCTTATGACGTTTATTTAGCAGGAGAATCAAACGAAGAAGCTTTACTTAACGGATATAACGTCAAAGAAGCTGATGCATTTTCTGTCTCGCAGTTTTTACTATCTCCAACAAATAAAAAGAACATTAAAGAACGTCTCATGATGACGATTAAGTCCGAAGAACATGTCAATCAAATTATGAATCTTTATCATGATCAAATTGAAAAAGATGCTTTTACTGCATTCAATGACATTTTATCGATTTATTGGTTTATTTATCCGCATCATTCCTGGTCAAGAATGGCGTTAAACGAAGGAAAAGATGTTTATCGTTATCAATTTACGAAAATGAACGGATATCATGAAACGTATCATTCTGGAGAAATGATTTATTGTTATGGAAATATTCATCTTTCTCCTCGTCAATATGCCTATGATGAAAGTGATAAAGTTTTAGAAAAAATCATGTTAACTTATTGGGCAAATTTTGCTAAAACCGGTAATCCAAATGGAGAAGGTGTTCCAGAATGGAACAAATATACTTCATCGACTGATAAAGTCCAAGAACTTGGAAGTAATGTTGGTCCAATTGATGATCATTATCAAGCAATGTTCTCTATCATTGATGATTATCTAGGAATTTAAAATGTTTAATATCAAATGATG
>DEWP01000020.1 GCA_002363735.1 Caryophanales bacterium UBA3207
GTCCATTTCGGGGTTCACTTCATTACTGGTGTTTTTTTTATTTTATTAAAAAAGTAGTAGCAATACGATTTAGTGTGTGTAATAATAATCAAGCGATTTTTATAAATCGCGAACATCTCCCGTTAGCTCAGCTGGCTAGAGCACTCGACTTTTAATCAAGGGGTCGGACGTTCAAATCGTCTACGGGAGACCAAATGCCCAGGTGGCGAAATTGGTAGACGCAAAGGACTTAAAATCCTTCGGGAGTCAAATCCCATACCGGTTCAAGTCCGGTCCCGGGCACCAATTTACGCCACTTTTAATTTGGGGCGTAGCCAAGCGGTAAGGCAGCGGGCTCTGAACTCGCCATTCGCTGGTTCGATCCCAGCCGCCCCAACCAACTGGATTAAAAAGAAACAAGGAGGAAAGACATGAAAGATAAAGTAAGATTAGCTGTCATTATTTCACTCTCTGCAATCGTTCTTTCTTTAGTGTTCTTCGCCATTCCTGAACAATTTGCTTCATTAATTCCAAATGCAAGTTCTGCAAAAGGAGCAATGGGTGGATTCGAATTCATCTTTGGTGGAACACAAGAAGCTCGTAACTTACAAGCTCATGCTGTAAATGGTGCTGCACTTGTTTCTGGAGCTGGAATTGCCTTCCTTGTCCTTCTTGTACTTGCTGTCGTTTGTTACGTATTCTACAAGAAATCAAGCGCACTTCTTCTCTTAGCAGGCATCATTATGCTCACCATGACCATTATGCTCTTCTGTGTGAAGGGATGGGTTGATACACTTTATACCCGTTACACTGGAAGTTCTGTTGGATTATGGGTTCCTTACTTATCAGCAAGTTTACTTGCTGTTGGAACAATCTGCACATTCTATGTTTCAATTACTGAGTTGATCAAAGAATCTCGTGAGCCAATTAGCCAAAAGAAAGAAACTTATTCTTATTTAAAAAATAAATAATCGGGAAACCGATTATTTTTTTACTCAAGATGAATGACCTCAGCGTGATACGTTGGGGTTTTCTTTTTATATGAACTTTTGTGTTTTTTATTAAATGAGATTAATTCAGAAATTCCTTTGTCGGTAATTTTTAAATACATTCCATCGCTTTTTTCATCATAAACATAAGTTAAATAACCGCGACGAACCATATTTAAAATATAAGAACATAATTTCCTTCCTGGGAAAGATAAAAGAGTTCCATAAGTCTTTAGATTAATAAATTTACGTGTTTCTAAATCAACTTTACCACTTAAGATATTATTCACACCTTTTGCGGTTGGATAATCATGATTTTCATTTAATTCAAAAACAGTTTCTAAAATTTTAAAATGAGAAACAGTTAAACGAAATTTTGAATTAGATCTTTTCTGATACATGTTAAATATGTTAGCACACTAATTTTTCTTTTGCATTTTACTTGCACTTAATTAAGTGCGGAATATAATTATTCACATGGAAGATACAATTGCATTAATTAAACAAACTCTCGATAAAGTGCGTCCATTCATCAACCGTGATGGAGGAGACGTCGAATTTGTCGATTTTATTGATGGAATTGTCTACATCAATATGCAAGGCGCTTGCCAAGATTGTATGCTTGTTGATACAACAATCTCAGATGGAATTGAAATCATCTTACAAGAAGAAGTTCCTGGTGTGATTGGAGTTAAGCTTGCTAGTGAGATGCCAAAGAAAGAAGAAAGCGCCGCGTAAGCGACGCTTTTCTTTATCTACTAAGTAGATAATTATTTTGATTTAATACGGCCTTTGTTTTGACCTTTGGAGTTATGTACAAGCATTGCTCCATTTTGGTGCTTGGCCATTTCCTTAGAATAAGCAACAGCTTCAACTTGTGTTGAGAAGAGTTTAATTGCTTTTTCTCCGCCAGCAAATTTGACTTCCCATTTACCGTCAGCACGTTTTACAACGTGATAAACACGAGTAGAATCTGCGGCTGGTTTAGCTACTTTTTTTGCTGGTGCTTTTTTAGCAGGTGCTTTCTTTTCTACAGCTTTTTTAGCTGGAGCTTTCTTTGCAACTGCTTTCTTAGCAGTGGCCTTTTTTTCGACTTTCTTAGCCATTTTAAATTACCTCCGAATTATCTTGTTGGGCGCGTATATACGCTGCCGTTGGTGGTTTTAAAGTTTTCAGCATTTAATCCATTAGTTTCATAAATGTACTTCGCCACACAATCACGAATCACTGAGCCAGCATAGCGAGAGAACTTCTCTTCGCTATAGTTTAAGTAATTTGTACAGACATAGTCTGTAGTAATTATGTTATAAGTTTTACTCTTATCAATTTGAGACAACTTTCTAATTGGACAATAGATGTTTAAACTACGAACCTCTTTTATGTCTAAGAAGTTTTCAACATCTTCACCAGAAATTTCAAACCGAACCATTTCGTTATCGAATGGGAAAGCAGCATAAATGTGACCGTAGTTCACTTTACCTTCATTTAAATCAGTACGAACACCACCTTTACCATTTTGGAAAGCACATAATGTGTTTTCATCTTTGTACGTTTCAAACATTGCTTTCGTAGAAAGGTTAGCTAGTTCAGCATAGTCTCTAAATGTTCCGCTAACATTATTTAATTCATATTGTTTTACTTTATCAGTTTCAACGCGATATTGACTAAATAATGAAGCAATATTTGGATCACTCACCATATAAGAAGAATCAGCGTGAATAATGTCTCCTGTTGCAACTTCAACTTCTTTTGTAGTTGGATTAATTTTTAATTCAATGTGAGCAATATCTTGTCCATATTCTCTAGTTGCAAGTGCTGGAACTTCAACACCACTATCATTAATTTTTGTCAAATTAAATTCTTTATGTTCGTGTCCGCCAAAGAAAGCGTCAACATAAGAAGGAACTTGTGAAAGTTTATCAGCATTCTCATGGCTTAACCAAACAATTGCGTCACAATGTAAATCGTTCTTTAAATGTTCGGCTTCGTCTCTGGCAAATGTATAAGATGAAGCAAGTTTAAATTCTGAAAAGACAGTTTTTGAAATGGAATATTCAATTTGGCCAATTGTTCCAATCACACCAACTTTATATCCACCACGTTCAACAACTTTACTTCCGCCAACAAATTCTGGACGAGTAGAATCTGCTTTATATTGAAGATTACCAGCAAGAAGTGGCATATCGTTTTTAAAATAATTCGCATTACGAACTAAAACATCTTTACCCCAGTCAAATTCGTGGTTACCAAGTGCCATACAGTCAAAACCAACATATCGCATTGCTTCAGCAACGATCTTGCCTTGGGTTAAGTTTGATTCAGCACCACCTTGCCACATATCTCCACTGGATAAAAGAATTGTTCCTTTATTTTCATTACGTTTATCTTTGATAAATTTAGAAATTCCATCAAAACCAAAGTAACCTTTTGATGAATCTGAATCAATCATCGCATGCATATCAGAGATTTCGTATAAATCGATGATGTCATAAGTTCCATCATTCTTCACTGCAGAGGTTGTATCAAGTGTCGGCATTGGTGGGAGGTTGATTTGTAACTTTTCAACATCAACTAATGGGACAGCAAAAGGACCTTTAGGTTCTTTTCCGTTTTTACCACATCCTGCAAGAAGTGCCGGAATTAATAAAAGAGTAAATAATGAAGTTTTTTTCATATGTGTCTCCTTTTCCTTATTATTTATAATAGAAAATTTTCTTTCCGATTACAAATCACGTATCCATCTTTGTTATAAACATCTTCGCGATTATAAACAATTGGAGTACCATCAAATGTAAGAATAAATCCTCCGGCTTCCTCGACAATGGCCTGCATCGCACAAGTATCCCATTCCTTAGTATTTGATGAGAAGCGATAACTCATTTCAGCTTTGCCATGAGCAATATAGCAACCTTTGATTGTTGCACCAACAACTTTTTGGTGCTTAATCACATCTTGATGTTTTCTAATCATTGCTTGTTCGGTCTCGTTTGAATGGAAGCGAGATACTAGTGTAGTAAGATCACTAACTTTATCATTACAATGAATTTTCACCAGCAAATCCTGGTTCAAATAGAAAGCGCCACCGTTTTTGGTGGCGTAATAAATTTCGCCAGTAACAGGAATTAAAATAACTCCCATCACTGGTTTATGTTGATAAGAAAGACCGATATTAATCGTGAATTCTCCACTATGAGCAACGTATTCTTTTGTCCCATCAATTGGGTCAACAATGAAAACATAATCTTTTTCTAAACGAGTTCGATCATCAACCGACTCTTCAGTTAAAAGCCCATAATTAGGAAAATTCTTTTTTAAGATAGATGAGATTAATTTATCAGCAGCTTTATCAGCTTTTGTAACTGGAGAATTATCGTCTTTGATTTCAATTCCTAAATCATTTGAATTATAAATTTCCATAATGATTTTGGCTGCTTCTTTAGCAGCCTCAAGAGCGACTGATAATTCTTTTTCGTACATTTTATTTCCCTGCTTCTTTAGCAACTTCATCTAAGTCACGAACAATTTGTTCGCAAAGTTTAAAGTCTTTTTGGTTTTCAAGTCTTGCTCCAGCAGCACAGCGGTGTCCTCCACCACCATACTTTACAGCAACCTTTTGAATGTCTGGTCCATTACTACGGAATTCAATACGGATTGTTCCGTCTTCTTTTCTAGTGAATAAACACCAAATTGGACAACCTTTAATGTTTCCAATAACGTTAACGTTTTTACTAATTTGATCAAATTCAAGATTAAATTGTTTGTAATCTGGAACATCGGCAAAACAATAAATCACATTATGTTCAGTTCGTTTAAATTTGGAAACTAATAAAGCTTGGTATTTTACATAAGCTTCATCAGAAAGATAAAGAATATCAAAAATAGTCTTTGGATTAATTCCTAAACGATAGAGTTTTGCAATGATTTCATGTGTTTTTTCATTTGTTGGAGCATAACGGAAACGTCCAGAATCTGTGCAGATTCCTAAATAAAGAAGTTCTGCAATCAGAGTGTTCATTTTCCATTTACATTCAAATGCCATTTGCGCAATCATTTGGCAACATGCAATTGAACCTGTATCAACCCATTTTTCTCCAATAAATGGTAAAGATTCAATGTGATGATCAATTTTCACAATTTGCTTAGCAAGCGTAATACGTTGGTCTGGAATTCGCGAAATTTCAGAACAGTCACAAATAATAGCTAATGATTGTTTGATTTTTTCATCATCAACTTCATCATATTTGGTTAAGCGTTTGTATAAATGTTCAAGGCCATAACCTAATGCAAAAACTTTCTTCTTTGGGAAGTTTAATTTTATTAATTCACGGAGGGCAAGTTCACTACCAAAAGAATCGCAATCTGGATTGACGTGACCATAAATTGTAATCACATCGTATTGCTTAATTAATTTGAGAATCTTGGAATATGGGCGACCCATTAAAAGTTTTCCTCGGTATCCGAGCCGCTTTTAACACGATCAAAATCTAAATCATCAGATTCTGGTTCGTCTTTTTCATCTTCTTCACCGAGTTCTTCACGGAGAAGTTCTGCTTCTTCGGCATCATATTCTTCGCCTTCATCATCGCTATAAGCATCATCCATATCAATGTGGACTTGGCTATAAACATGACGAGCTCTTAAATCCCAGTTATTGTCGGTTAAAATAATGAAACGGCCATCTAAAGAAAGTTGAGTATATAAACTACTCATTTTGTGGCGCTTTTCTTCATCTGTTAGTTCAAGTTTTGATAATTCAAGAGCCTTATCAAATAAAGATTTGAAACTAATTGGTTCTTTTGAAGCTTCTAAAACTTCATAAGCATAATCGATAAGCGATTTGTTTGACATAAAAAATCCTTCTTTCTAACTACATTGTCTCTGGAGCACTAACTCCAATGACGTTTAAAGCATTTTTCATCACAATTCGGCTTGCTTTAGCAAGTGCTAAACGTGACGCTGTAACATCTAAGTGTTCACGATCTATAACACGACATTCAGTATAGAAAGCATGAATTTTGCTTGCTAAATCTTGAATGTACGTTGCTACCATATGAGGGCCACGATTTTTCGCAGCGTTTTGAATGGTCTTTGGGAACTCAATCAGAGTTTTTAAAAGATCCATTTCCTGTTTTTGTCCAAGTTTTGTGGCGTTTTCATCTATTTCAATATCTTTGGCAAGTTCAAGAACTTTACTTAAACGAGCGTGAGCATATTGAGCATAATAGACTGGATTTGAAGAGCTTTGTTCAAGTGCTAAATTAAGGTCAAAATCTAAATGAGAACTTGCTGCACGAGAAACAAAGAAATATCGAGCAGCATCAACACCAACGTCTTCACAAAGTTCTCTTAAAGAAATACCTGCGCCAGTACGTTTTGACATTTTGACTTCTTCACCATCCCGGATTAGTCGAACAATTTGGACTAATTCAACTTCAAGTGTATCTTTAGAATAACCCTGCATCATTAAGGCGGATTTCATACGGTTGATGTAACCATAGTGATCGGCTCCAAGAACATCGACAAGTAAATCATAACCACGAGATAATTTAATTAAGTGATAACAAATATCTGGCATGAAATATGTGTATGAGCCATCCGATTTAATAACAGCACGATCTTTATCATCTAAGAATTCAGTTGTACGGAGGAATGTTGCGCCATTTTGTTGATATGAATATTTAGCAAATTTTGATTCTAAAACTTTTTGAACATGATTATCTTTTCTTACATCTGTTTCAAAAGAATAAATATCAAATTTAGTTCTAAACAAGGCGAGGTCTCTTTCGATTTTTTCAAGCTCTTTTTTCATTCCAAAAAGAGTGAGGTTTTGCAAATAATCTCCATCAGAAACCGAATATTTTCCAGCATTTTCTTTATCAAATTGTTCAGCAATATCAATGATATCATGCGCTTGATAGGAATCCTTTGGCATCTCAATATTTTCGCCTTTAAGTTGGCGTAAACGGATATCAAGAGATTTTCCTAATGTAGCAATTTGATTGCCAGCATTATTAACATAAAATTCACGGGTTACATCATAACCGGCGAAATCATAAATTCGACAAATTGAATCTCCAACAGCAGCACAACGTGCGTGTCCTAAATGAAGATCTCCGGTAGGGTTAGCTGAAACAAATTCGACATTAATTTTAAAATTCTTTCGTTCACCTCTACCGTAATTATCGCCTTCGCTAATAATCTTTTTAACAACAGCGTTGATCATATCGTTTTGCATAAAAAAGTTAATAAATCCTGGTCCAGCAATTTCAATTTTACTGATGCCTTCTTGATCAATGATTGAAATCAATTTTTCTGCAAATTGACGTGGATTCATGCCAATTTTGTTAGCGTTTTTTAACGCAACATTAGATGCATAATCTCCATGTTCAGCAGATTTACTTTTTTCAATCATCACATCATCGCAAGTTAAACTAACACCTAGTTCACTAGCTGCAGAGACGATTTTTTGTTTTAAGTTTAGTTCAATATTCATCATTTTAAGTGGCTTATTATACTTGTTGTAATTTAATTACACAAGAATAAATTATTTATCGAGAAGCACAATCGCTTGCGCTTTAATAGCCTTCCCTTCTCCAATTGGTCCAACAGAATTAAATGACATCGCTTTAAGTGAAACGTTATTTAATCTGGTGTGTAATTTTTGAGAAACAATCTTTCTCATCTTTGGTAAATATGGGGCGAGTTTTGGTTTAGCGGCCGCAACTTGAATATCAATATTCACTACTTTTGCGCCTTCTTTTTTCATTAATGAATAAACGTGTTCTAATAAAATAACACTGCTAATTCCTGCATATTTTGGGTCTGTGTCTGGGAAATGTTTGCCTAAATCTCCAAGCGCTAAAGCACCAAGAATTGATTCACAAACAGCATGTAAAATGACATCAGCATCGCTATGTCCATCAAGTCCATCTGCACCAGGAATTTCAACGCCTCCTAAAACGAGTTTTCTTCCTTTTTTGATTGGATGAATGTCTTCACTAAAACCAATTCGATACATACTTTTTTTCTCCTAAACATTGAAACGGAAGAAAACGCAGTCTCCATCTTGCATGACATACGTTTTTCCTTCCATACGAAGTTTTCCAGCTTCTTTTAAAGCAAGTTCAGATTTATAAGTGACCAAATCATCAAATGAATAAATTTCAGCTTTAATAAATCCTTTTTCAAAATCAGAGTGAATGATTCCAGCACATTGTGGAGCAAGCATACCGTTTTTAAATGTCCAAGCACGACATTCATCTTCACCACAAGTAAAGAACGTTGATAAATTAAGGAGCTTATAAACAGCCTTTGTAACTTTATCTAAACCTGATTCTGTTGCACCTAAAGTTTGTAAAAATTCCATTCTTTCTTCCTTTGGAAGAGAAGATAATTCATATTCAATTTCACAAGAAATAGGAATGACTTGAGCATTCTCGCTTTGAGCAACTTCTTTCACAATGTTGTAATATTTGCAAGAATCAACATCGGCATAATCGCTATCAGAAACGTTAGCCACATAAATAATTGGCTTTAAAGTTAGGAATTGATATTGCTTTGTGGCAAATAATTTTTCGTCATCAGTTAATGGTGCTTTACGAGCTGGTTCACCATTTTCTAAAAATGGAAGAATCTTTTTTAAAATATCAACTTCATGCACTAGTTCTTTATCTTTTGAAATTCGAGCTTTGGTTTCCACTGCTGCTAAACGTTTTTGAGCAGTCGCTAAATCAGCCATCGCCAGTTCAAGGTTGATTGTTTCAATATCACGTTTTGGATCAACACTTTCTTCAACATGAATAATTTCAGTCGAATCAAAGCAACGAACAACTTCCACAATGGCATCACATTCACGAATATGACCAAGAAATTGGTTGCCTAATCCTTCTCCTTTTGATGCACCACGAACTAAGCCAGCAATATCATAGAACTCAAAAGTTGCTGGAATAGAACGTTTTGGTTTAAATAAATTTGTTAAAAAAGTTAAACGATCATCTGGAACGTTTACGACTCCGGTGTTTGGATTAATCGTCGCGAAAGGATAATTCGCCGCTTCAACATGTGAATTAGTAATCGCGTTAAAAAGCGTTGATTTTCCAACGTTTGGGAGTCCAACAATACCTGCTTTAAGTGACATAATATACCTGATTTCCGGATTATATTTTATATAATGACTTTCTTAATGTAAAGAGAAAGCCTTTTCTAGGCTTTTTAAATGAAAAAGAAAGGACAGTAATTCGTCCTTTCTTTTCTTTAGAAAAGATTCCTTATTTTATTGGGATTACTTTTGTTGCGCGTAAACCTTTTTCGCTCTTCTCTACTTCAACTTCGACTTCTTGGTTAACTTTAACAGTTTTAAAGCCATCCATGTCGATCGCGTTATAGTAGAAGAAGATGTCTTCATCCTCATCATCAAGATGAATGAATCCGAACCCACGTTTTGCGTTGAATCGAACAACTTTCCCTTTCATAACGAGCTCCTTTTTTAGTGTAGTTTTGTAATCGTTACTGTTCCACACATATTTTCTTCATCGCATTTACCAAAGTCGATTCGATAACCAACTTCATTTCCGCCATTGAACTTGGTTCCATAGTAGAAGAAGCTAGAGGAAGCAACAAATGACGAACCTTCTTTGAAGAGGTCGGCATCTCGTGCTTTATCCCCATTTTTGAATGTATTTGTACCACCTGATTGAATGAGGTGAAGAAGTTTGAAGTTTTTAATCTCGGTAACGTTATTTAATCTTGAATAAGGATACTCTGGGGTGTTTGAAGCTCCAATAAAACAATAATAATTTGGATCAATTTCATCAAGTCTATGAGAATAGTTTACTTGACCGTATTTTGTATACGCTACTAATCTAGAATCCACATGATATAAACGGAATCCTGAAGTTTGGAACATTCTAGCGTTTTTCGCGTAGTCTTGTTCACTATCTTTTTTGTTTAATACTGTCGGAGAATAATATTCAAGAATTAAATATTCATCCATTGGACTTTTTTGGTTCCAGTTATCATTAATGATAATAGCTTTACCTTCTCCAGGATTTGTGCTCTTTGGATCATAATATGAAGAAGCATATAAAGTTGTAGTGACCGAAGTATCAGTTTTTACATAATAAGGTTGGACCCAACCAAGCGCTAATTTTGAATAAATATTTTCATCACCAATATTCTGCGAATGCATTTCTTGACCACCACTTGGGTCGTATTCATTGTTATCAGCATATGAGTAATAATCATCTAAGCCAAAAAGGTGTCCAGATTCATGAATGTAGGTGTGAGCATCTAAATCATAGGCTCCACCATGAGGATTCGAAATTCTATCAGCTTTTTGGCAGAAGAAATATGAAGCCCACATGTACTGATTTACATTTGGTCTAGTTGTATCAGCTCCACTATCATTTGTATAAACAAATGCCCACCATCTCATATCGTTTGATGATGAATTAACACGAATTGGTTCGGCATAAATAAATGAGACTGCATCAATAAATCCATCCCCATTTGTATCATAATCATGACGAAGTTTATCGTAGTCATCGCTTGATTCAAATTCTTTAACAATTAATCGATCTGGATGAGATTCCTCATTGAGTTGAGAAAAGGTATAGGAAGAAACAAATGTATCACTAAGTTGACCTTCAATTGTTAATTGGCCAAACGAAGATTTGTTGTAGTAAGAGCTAACCGACTCCCAACCAACTTCTTCAGTTTTTCCAAAGAAACATTTACGAACCTCGTCTCTTCGATAAGTGTTCCATCTGTATGAAGAACCTTTTAACTGAACTGGAACAACCAAAAGTTTTGCTGTTCCAACAGAATTGAGAGGTTTTTGACCAGTTGTTACTAAAACATCTTTTAAATTATAAGAAAAAGAACGACAAATTGATCGACCATCAATATCAGGTTCGACTACTGGATCTGGGTAATTATAATGAACCGGAACAAGTTCAGAACTACTTCCGAAAATTAGGCTTCTTAGAAAAGCACAACCACTAAGGGTTATGGCAACTAGCGGAATAAGAAAGAGCCATTTTTTCTTCATACAATAACTTTATAATAATTACGATTACTATTCAACCTTTTTTCTTTTAGAAACTATCACTAATATAAGTTGTGTAATGATGATTGGAACGATTAAGGAACAAATTAGAACAATCACAATCGGAAAAAGACTAATTTGAAACGAAAATTTGTTGATATGAAGAGAATTATTTAAAACAAAAGTAACAATATTTTCAATGAGAATTAGTTCAACCGCACTAATCAAAAATGCAATCAAAGAGCGAATCAAAGTCTGGAATCTGAACAATGATCGAACCTGACCAGGGCCTATTCCAAGATAATTAAAAAGTTTGATTTCGTCTTTGCTTTCATTGATTTGTAAAATAACCATTGTTCCTAAAAATAATATGGAAATTGCCAGAGATATTAAGGAAAATGCAAGCAAAATAGTTTTGGCATAATCAAGGACATTTCCAGTTGATTTTATGATTTCTGATTGTGGACTTGTCACTTCATATCGAGGGAATAATCGTGAGATATTTTCAACATAAGATTGAGTATTCTTATCATCATCTAATTCAAAGACAACACCAGTCGGAATTAGATTGAATGTATTGAGATTAAGTTTGTCTCGGAAGAACGATATCGTCCACAAATTTGAATGATACAAATAATCTTTTTCTTCGCTGGTAATTCCAACGATTACTGCACTAGAAACACTATAGTTCTTTTCAAGTTGTCTCTGAGCATTAATTGATTCACTTTTTACAGCAGCGATTTGTAGTCTCTTTCCAAGTACATTTTCACTCGTCAATTTCTTCGCTAAACCATACGATATTACTATTTCTGATAGGTTTTTCGGTTCTCGGCCTTCAATCAATGATTTATATTTCGTTGAAAATTTAATTGAACCATCTAGACTTTGGAGATAGCTTCCACCACAAATTCCATCAGGCAAATTTATACTGACTTCTTTGCTATTTCCTAGTGATGTATCGGCATCAATTGCATCATTAATTTTTTCGATATCTAAAGACACAAATAGATTCTTTGAAAAACCATTAAGAAGATTTGACGCATAACTCGAATATCCGAATTCTGAAGTAAAATAATATGAACTTAATTCGTGATAAAAATCACTTATATAATCTATATCATTTGTATAAATTCCGTTTACATCAGAATAATAGACATATAGACGATTTTCTTGGCAATTTTCGGTTGTTTTGCACAAAACACTGTTAAAATCATGGTCAGCTTTTTTAAAAATAAAATTATGATAATCTGGGTCAAAAAGTAATTTATTTTGAAGAGTTTCTAAATCACTTTTAGCTTCAACAAAATAATTTTTGTGCATCTCCCATACAGCATATTGCTCACCGCCTTCAATTGTTGGAAATCGCATGTGCTCTTCGAAAACATATTGGTTCCAAAAATGATCAGAGTGATATAACATCGGATGATTTGATTGAACTACACCAACAATGTTAAAGACCTGCTCATCGTCATACTCCCAATCACTATTTTCTAAACGAAGGACTAGTTGGCTATTTGACTCAATAACAAACCTCCCCAAACTTGTATAATTGCGCTGAATTTTAAATTCATAACAAAGATTAGACATGTCTTCATAGCTAATGCCTAAAACAACATCATCTAAACCGATTTCCGTGGAAAACGGGTATGTTACAATCGATTTTTCATACCATTTATATTCGTTAAAATTCCTTACTGAATAACCACTTAATAGGTATGATTTTCCATCAGCAACAAAACTTACTTCATTTCGATCTTTGAAAAAGTCTTCAAAATTTACCAAGTAATTAACACCGACTCCTTTAATATCGTCGATGTATTTTTCTTTTATATTGATAACTTCTTTTTCCGGAGCACTAAAAATGTCTCCATAAGCATTTAAAGGTTGGTTTTTCATTCTCATCATAATTTGTTGACCATTGGTTAATGACGAAAACGCATCATTTATTCTGTTAGTTACAATGTTTGATAAAAGAAAAGAAACACCAATTCCTGTTAAGGATAATGAAAGCATTAAATTTGAAATAATTGTTCGAACTTTCTTTGATTTTATTTTCCCTAACGAATATCGAAATTTAAACTCAGTCGGAATATGTGCTCTTTTAACTTTTTTGCCACTGTTTTCTATGGCAGGATGATTCTTTTTTGAACTTTTATTCTTGGTTCTTTTAACAATTTTTCCGTCCTTCATTTGAATAATTTCGTCAGCAAATTTTTCCATCAATTCTTTGTCATGAGAAACTACCAAAACTAGTGAATTAACCGAAATTTGACGGAGAATTTCCATAATTTCATAAGAATTCTTCTCATCTAATGCGCCTGTTGGTTCGTCACATAAAATTATCTTAGGATTATTTACAACCGCTCTTAAAATAGCGATCCTTTGTTTTTCTCCTCCAGACATTAAATTTACTTTTTGTTTCCTTAAATAATTAATATTAAAAAGTGAGAATAATCGTTTAATTTTATGCCGACGAAATTTTCGTGATATATTCGTTGAACTATCTAAAACCAAAGAAACGTTTCTTTCTCCAGTTTCTAAAGGTATTAGATTGAAGTTTTGAAAGACATAACCTAAATCATGAAGCCGATAATTCAATTTTTCTTGTTCTTTAGCTTTTAATAAATCAAAGCCATCAACATCTATTTCACCTTCATCACACGGAATAAGGCCAGATAAAATATTTAATAAAGTCGTTTTTCCACATCCAGAAGGACCAATTAATGCGATTAATCCTTTATCGGGGAGGTCGAATGAAAGATTATGTATGATTTCTTTCTTGCAAAAACATTTTTTAATATGAGAAATCTTGATCATTATTCATCCCTCAGTTCTTCACTAATCGAAAATCTTTTATAAACCATAATTGGTAAAAGTGTGAAAAGTAATGTTGAAAAAATCGTTATTAAAATACCTATAATAAGAAAGCCAAAATCAATACCTAAAAATGATTTAAACGGAATCGAAATTAATTTAACTAATCCAAACTTTTTACTCACGAATGAATTCAATAAATTTTGAATTGGTATACTCAGTACAAAGGCGCATAAAAATGAAGAAATTGAAACAGTTAAATTTAAAAATATATGAATTTTGCTGATACTTTTTTCTCTAACTCCTAGGCAAGTTAAAACCGCACTGGTCTTTTTGTTCTCTAAAAAATTAGATAAAGAAACCATTCCCAAAATAAACAAAACCCCAACAAAACCAATTCCTAAAAAGAAAGCTAACGCATCCTTAAAAGAAGAATTAAAAGTTTTGTAGGAATTACTAATTTCATATACCACTGAATCGATTTGTAATTTTTCGTTATTTTTAGAGTTTTTTTCAATTATCGAAAACAATTTTTCGTATTCATTAACTCTGGTTAGAAACAAAAATGATGAATAAGAACTTTCGGGCGAATTATCGTTTGCTTCATTAACAAAATCATACACGCTTACTTGTCTTTTAAGATGCTGACTAATTGAGGAGAGGTATTCGTTTTTTAAGTAGCTTTCTAAAGCATCATATGAATAATAAATCTTTGGAGAATTCATGAAAGAAAACTCACTTATAACATCCACGACTTTTAGATCAATTTTATAAAGGAAATTATCTTTCACAAATGGGTTTTCTAAGTCTTTTGTCGAATATGAAACAGTCGTCGAAAAATCGATTGAAATAATCTCACCTATTGCCTCATTTTTTTCTATTCCAATCTCTTGCACAAATTCATTATTTACAACTACATTTGTGATGGTTTTATCAAAGAAATCACCAGCAATTCCACAATAAAATTTATTATATTCTAGAAATTCATTTAGCAACGGAACCATCTCGAATTTATCAATTCTTTTATTATGAAAATATCCATTAGGGAACGGTGAGAAAAAGTAGTTTAAATTAGGTTTTATTCTTATGTTTTCTTCACTTCCTAAATACTCGTCAATTAGCGTTACTGAAGGACGAATATTTTTCTTAAATTCTAATGGTGAATTATTAACTGTGTAATAACTCGTTTCGGAGACTGTCGCGTAGCCAATAGAGAGGTTATGTTCAATTGCTTCTTTTTGAGAAATTTCAGAACCATTAATAAACCCGACCCCAATGAAAATTGCTAAAAATCCAATCAACAAAGATAAGAATGAAAAGATGATTTTGAATAAATTCCTCTTAAATAAACTTCGAACAAATAATTTGATCCAAGATTCTTTATATTTACTACGTTTTTCACATTTCTTATCAACCTCGAAAACTTCATGATGCGACTCATCAGAAATTACTTTCCCGTCTTTTAATGTGATAATTCTATCTGAATATTTGTTTACTAATTCCATGTTGTGTGAAACTAATAAAACAAGTTTTTCTTTGGAAATCCTATGCAATTCCTTCATAACTAACTCTGAATTAGCTTCATCAAGAGCACCTGTTGGCTCGTCGCACAAAATAACTTCTGGGTTTGTTATTAGTGCTCTTAAAATGGCAATCCGTTGCTTTTCTCCACCAGATAATTCACTAACTTTACTATTTTGAAATTGTTCTAGATGAAACTCGGTTAGCAATCTTCTTGCTTCATCTTTTGCTTTTCTTTTGCCTTGTATTAATAAAGGAAGTTCAACGTTTTCAATCACAGAGAGGTCATTTAACAAATTGTAATGCTGATAGACCATCGAGACTGATTCAAGTCGATAACGAGAAAATTGCTTTTTTGAAAATTTATTGATTCTTTTATTTTTAAAAAGAATCTCTCCTTTACTTATTTTTTCAATGCCAATTAATAAGTTTAATAAAGTGGATTTTCCACAACCCGACTTGCCGACAATTGAAACGAGTCCATTTGAAGGCAGTTTTAAAGAAACATCATCCACTGCATTAAATGACGTTTTATTGATCTTGAATGTCTTTGTAACGTGTTTTAGTTCAAATAAAAACATTTTCACCTCACTTATTTAATGCTGTGAAAATGTTATTTTTTGTTCAAAAATTTAAATTTATTTTTTAGAAACAATCTTTTTCAATCTTTGATTGAAGTTATCTCTTGTTAGCATAAGAACATTTCCGCATCCAAGACATTTAATTTTGATGTCCGCTCCGACACGAACAATTTCAAATTGCTTACTTCGATTAGAGCATGGATGCTCTTTTTTTAGTTCAACAATGTCGCCAACAGAGTAATTAAGATCTTTCATTATTCGTCTTCCATTTTGACAGCGGCTGGAACTTTTGGAAGTCCTGGCATCGTCATCACCGCTCCAGTTAAAGCAACAATAAAGTTTGCTCCTGCTGATAAGTTCACTTCACGAATGGTAATTGTACAGCCAATCGGAGCTCCATAAATCTTTGGATTATCAGTAATTGATAATGGAGTTTTCGCCATACAAACAGCTGTTTTATCATAACCAAGCTTGGTGTATTTTTCGATTTGTTCAAGAGCTTTCTCGGTAAAAACCACGTCTTTTGCTCGGTAAATTTCTTTACAAACAGTTTCAATCTTCTCTTTAATTGGAAGGTTATAATCATAAAGTTTATGGTAATGACTTGGTTTGGTTTCAAGCATTTCTTTGACCTTATAAGCAAGATCAGTTGAACCTTCTCCACCTTTTAAGAAACCATCAACAAAGCTAACTGTATAGCCATGTTCTTCACACCATTTAGTAAGAACTTCAATTTCTTCTTTTGAATCCTCGGCAAAGTGGTTAATTGCTACAACAACTGGTAAACCATATTTTTGAATGTTTTCTAAATGGAGTTGCAAGTTTCCGATACCAGCTTTTAAGGCTTCGACATTTGGTTCTTTTAAGTTTTCAAATGGCACTCCACCGTGCTCTTTAAGAGCACGAATTGTCGCCACCATCACAACACCATCAGGTTTTTTACCTGCTGTTGGGCAGCAAATATCGAGGAATTTTTCAGCACCTAAGTCAGCACCGAATCCAGCTTCTGTGACAACAACATCACCAAGTTTTAAAGCAAGCTTTAAGGCGATAATTGAGTTACAACCATGAGCAATGTTTGCGAATGGTCCACCATGGACAAGTGTTGGATTATTTTCAACGGTTTGGACAAGGTTTGGTTTTAATGCTTCCCGCATCAATTTCATAATCGCGTTAGAAATACGAAGTTGTTTTAAATAAACAGGTTTATCATCAAAAGTGTAGGCAACAATAATATTGTTTACACGACGTCTGAAATCTTCTGGATCTGTCGCTAAACATAAAATCGCCATCATTTCCGAAGCAACCGTAATCACAAATTCATCATGACGTGGTTGACCCTTCTTTTCATCTTGCATGACGGTAACACTACGTAAGGCGCGGTCGTTCATATCAAGAGCACGTTTCCAAACAATTTTTGTTGGATCAATTCCAAGTTCATTTCCTTGGAAAATATGATTGTCAATCACGGCAGAAATCAGGTTAATTGATGAAGTTAAAGCATGCATGTCTCCAGTAAAATGGAGGTTAATGTCATCTTTTGGTTCAATCGAAGCTAATCCACCACCAGTAGCTCCACCCTTAAGACCAAAGACTGGACCAAGAGAAGGTTCGCGTAAAGCGAGCATACAATTCACACCGATTTTTCCAAAACCTTCGGTTAAGGCAATAGACATTGTGGTCTTGCCTTCACCAGTTTTTGTTGGTGTAATAGCGGTTACTAAAACTAACTTACCGTCTTTTTTATCTTTTAATTCATTAAAAATATTTAAATCAATCTTGGCTTTATATTTTCCGTATTGCTCTAAATATTCATCTTTAATTCCTGCTTTAAAAGCGATTTGATCAATTCGTTGCATCATATCTCTACCTCTTATTAGTAATAAGTATAATACTTATTGAATGCTTTTTATAATGAATTTTGCAATTAATAATCCAGCAGTTGATGGAACCATCATCATCGAGCCTAATTCCTTCCCGTTTATAATGATGTTTTCCTTTGAATAAACAACTGGGATTTTCTTTAAATCTAATCCTCTTTGGCGACATTCATAACGAATCTTTTTCGCAAGAGGGTCGTTTTCTGTTTTATTTAATGTTGTTTGAACAACTTGTTCTGGATCAATTCGTTTAGCCATTCCTAGTGAAGAAATAAACGGAATATTTTTTTCTAAACATATTCTCATAATGCCTAATTTTCCAGGAACAAAATCAATTGCATCTACAACAAAATCAACATCTTTAATTAAGTCATTAACATTCGTTTCATCAACATATAATTCAGTGGTTTTTACATCAATATCACCGCAAAACTCGGATATTTTAGATTTGCAGACTTCTGTTTTAAGTTTTCCAATATCATTTGATGAATACATAATTTGACGGTTTAAATTTGATGGATCAACACGGTCATTATCAACCAAAACAAAATGCTTAAAGCCACTTCGATATAAAGCGCTTAAAGCAGTTCCTCCAACGCCACCTAAACCGATAATCATGATTTTAGTGTTTTGAATTTTATTTACACTATCTTTTCCAAGGAGAGTAATTGTACGATCTAAATAATTAGCCATTTTGAATCTCCTTTAAAAGTTCATCGTCGTTTTTATAATAAGTTACATCAAATTGATGTCGAATATATGTCATCTGACGTTTTGCATAATTTCTAGTGTGTTGTTTGATTAATTCTTTAGCCTCAGTAAGATCACCGCCATTGTTTAAACAATCAATAATTTCTTTATATCCAATCGCTTGAAAGCAATTCAGTGAGGAATCGTACTTACTAATTAATTCTTTTACTTCATTAACTAGACCATTTCTAAACATTTCATCAACGCGTTTGTTGATTCTTTCATATAATTCACTTCGTTCAATATCTCTAACAAAGAAACGAGCATCAAACAGAAGTTTATGTTCTTGTTTTTGGATTAATGAAGATTTAGATTCTCCATTTGAATAATAAATTTCAATAGCTCTTAAAACTCTTTTTCGATTATTGAAATGAATGATTTCAGCCTGTTCTGGATCAATTGATTTTAAGTGTTCATGAAGAGAGACATTATCCATCTTTTCAAAGCGTGATAAATCAACCTTCTTGCTTGGCAAAAACTCGTAATCATATAGAGCGCTTCTAATGTATAAACCAGAACCTCCAACAATCACAATATTTTTGTTTTTTTCCAGCAATTCTTGGATAATTGTTCTTAAATTGCTTTGATATTCAGCGATTGAATAATTATGTGTTGGTTCAATAATTGAATATAAATGATGTGGAACTTCTGAGAGCTCTTTTTCACTTGGTTTAGCCGTTCCAATATTTAATTCTTTATATGATTGAAAAGCATCACCATTAACGATTTCCGCGTCAATGTGTTTAGCAATATTAATTGCCGTTTTACTCTTGCCTAAAGCTGTTGGCCCAGTAATGACGATAATCATTCTAAAATCTCCTTAATCTCGGAAAGTAATTCATACACTTCTTCGCGGATTTGGAAATAATTTTCGACCATCGGATTTGATTTGAACTCTTTCATTTTTTCATCATAAAGAGTCTTTTCTTTTAAATAAATTTCATCATCGTTTTTAAAAACGCACATTTTGTGTTGATGCTGATGGATCTCTTTATCTAAACGAACAAGGTTTTGATCGTTTTGTACGATACGTTTTAAACGAAAATACTCCTGAACGACAGGTTCTTGATATAGAAGTTCTTTACACTTTTCTAATTGATTTTCAAACTCATTCATTAACAAGTTCTCCAATTAAAGAATAAGTATGAGATTCAAGAATTTTTACATTAACAATTTTGCCAATAAGATTCTTGTCTCCTTTAAAATGAACAAGCTTATTTTTCTCTGTATAACCAGATAACATTTCAGCGTTCTTTTCGCTTGTTCCTTCAACAAGAACTTTGTAAGTTTGTCCAACCATTGCATTAGATTTTGGAATAATAATCTCTTCTAAAGCCTTGACAAGTTCTCTAAATCTTAATAACTTATCTTTATTAGAAACATTATCTTTAATCTTTGCAGCAGGTGTTCCGTTTCGTGGTGAATAAATAAATGTAAAAGCTGAGTCATATTGAACTTTTTTACATAATTCAACAGTCTCTAAAAATTGCTCATAAGTTTCATTTGGGAATCCAACAATGATATCCGTAGAAAGAGCAACATCAGGAATCTTTGCACGGATCATATCAACTAATTCAAGATATTTCTTCGCGTCATATCTTCTTCCCATTAAACGAAGGATTTCACTAGACCCAGATTGAACTGGCAAATGAATATATTTCATGATGTTATCGTATTTCGCGATGACATCAACAATCTCTTGAGTAAAGTCCCAAGGGTGAGAAGTTAAAAAACGTACCCTAGGAATTCCGATTTTTGCAACTTCTTCAAGGAGTTTAGCAAATGTCGATCCATCTTTAAGATCTTTTCCATAAGCATTAACATTTTGACCAAGTAATGTAACTTCTTGGTATCCTAAATCTTTTAGTTCCTGAGCTTCCGCAAGAATATCTTTCATTAGGCGTGAACGTTCTTTGCCTCTTGTATATGGGACAATACAATAAGTACAGAACTTATCACATCCATATGAAATGTTAATGAATGCTTTAAAGGAAGATAGCCTTTTAGAAGGGAGATTCTCATCAATCTCTTTTGGAGCAGATTCGACATCGACTAAACGGATTCTTTTTCGTACAACTTCATCAAGCATCTGTGGAAGTTTAGTGATGTTATGTGTTCCGAAAATTAAATCAATATGACGATATTTTTCGGTAATTAATTTAATAATATGTTCTTGTTGAACCATACATCCACAAACACAAAACAACCGAGAATTGTCGGTTATTTTATATTTTTTAAGTTCACCAATCATGCCAAAAACTTTTTGTTCAGCATTTTCTCTTACAGCACATGTATTGAGAACAACTACGTCAGCTAAACCAACTTCACTTGCTCTTTTCATGCCCATATTTTCAAACATTCCTGCCATCACTTCTTCATCGCGATAATTAGCTTGGCAGCCATAAGTATGGATAAAATAAGTTTTTCCTTTTAAATAACGAACTAAAGATTCTGGATAAGTTACACCATCATAGTTAAAAGAAAACGACTGAGTTCGATTCCTAGCTAAGCTAAGATCTGGAAGTTCACGAAATTCACACTTGTTAGCCATTTTTCTTTTCTCCTAATACTCTTACTGGAAAAATCTCACGACATTTCTTTGTTATTTCATCAACATCAATGACAACAGCGTTAATCATTTGTTGTCCATTAACATCAATTTCAAACTTAGATTTTTCACCAAATAAAGTTTTATTCATGACGGAATGCTTCTCAAATCCAAGAATTCCATTAGCATCGCCACACATTCCAGCATCTGTTATAAAACCAGTACCGTTTTCTAAGATGTGTGCATCGTTAGTTTGGACATGAGTGTGTGTACCTATAATCGCACTAACTTCACCATCAAAAGCATATCCAAAAGCGATTTTTTCGCTTGTTGTTTCTGCGTGATAATCCACTATGTGGATTGAATTTTCGTTATCTAAAGAATCTAATAATTGTTTAAAACTGTAATATGGAGAAGAAACTTCTTCTTGCATAAAGGCTTCACCAAGGATGTTTGTTACACGAATCAGTGAACCGTTAACTTCGAATAAAACACTTCCTTCTCCACCAATTCTTTTGGAGAGATTGAGTGGGCGAACTAAACAAGTGGCGTCATCGATATAATCTAAAATTTGATTCTTAGATAAATAGTGATTACCTAAGGTAATACAGTCAACGCCGCCATTAGTTAATTCTAAATAATGTCTTTCGATTAAACCTTTACCATGAGTAGCGTTTTCGCCATTTGCGATGACAAAATCGATTTGGTATTTCTTAATCAATTTTTCGACATTGTTTAAAACAGCCTTGCGGCCGACTTCGCCAACAATATCTCCAAAGAATAGGATTCTCATAAATTATTTTGCTGTTTCAACAGCGCGATATTCACGAATAACTTGAACCTTAATTTGTCCTGGATAAGTCATCTCGTTTTCAATTTTTTCTCTGATTTCACGAGCCATCTTGAAGGCAGTTAAATCATCAACTTTATCAGGAATGACCATGACACGAACTTCACGACCTGATTGCATTGCATAACATTGATAAACACCATCAAAACCCTTACAAATTGTCTCTAATTGTTCAATTCGTTTGATGTATGATTCAAGTGTTTCGCTACGTGATCCTGGACGTGCAGCACTTAATGTATCAGCAGCTTGAACAAGGTGAGCAATCACAGAGGTTTTTGGTACGTCATCGTGGTGAGATTCAATCGCATTAATAACGACTTCTGGTTCACCATATTTTTTTGCTAAGTGAGCACCGAGCTCAACGTGGCTACCTTCTTGTTCAAAGTCAACTGATTTACCAATATCATGTAATAAACCAGCACGACGAGCTAAGTTAGCATCTAATCCAAGTTCACTTGCCATGATACCGGCTAAATAAGCTGTTTCCATGGAATGATCATATGCGTTTTGACCATATGAGGTACGATATTTGAGTCGTCCAACATAATTTAAGAGTTCACGGTTAATCTTTGGTAAACCAAGTTTAAAGGCGGCGTCTTCGCCAGCTTTTTGAATGTCGGCTTCGACTTCTTCTTGAACTTTAGCGACGACTTCTTCAATTCGTCCTGGTTGAATACGTCCATCTTTAATTAATAAATCTAAAGATTTTGCAGCAATATGACGGCGAATTGGGTTAAAGCAAGAAACAGTAATAACTTCTGGTGTGTCATCAATAATTAAATCAACACCAAGGAGTTGTTCAAATGTACGGATGTTTCTTCCTTCACGTCCAATAATTCTTCCTTTCATTTCATCACTTGGAAGAGACACTGTTGAAACAGTGTGTTCTTGGACTTCTTCTTGTGAATATTTTGAAATTGCTAAAGCAAGGATGTTACGAGCTTTCTTTTCCGCTTCATCTTTAGCTTCTTCTTCTTTTGTTTTAATAAAAGAAGCAATTTCTTTAGCCATTTTTGATTCAACACGAGCAAAAATTTCATCACGTGCTTCATTCACGGAAAGCTGCGCGACTTTTTCAAGTTCAGCTAAAATTGAATCAATTTTGCTTTGAAGGAGTTGATCCTTCTTGTCGCATTCTTTTAAGCGACGGTTTAATAGTTGATTTTTTTCTTCAAGAGCATTTTCTTTGGTGAGCATATTCGCGTCACGACGATCGATATTTGCTTCACGTTGATTGAGTTTGTTTTCTAAAACTGCAATTTCTTGTTTACGTTCGCGAATATCTTTTTCTGCATCTTGTTTCATCTCAGCAATGGTTTGTTTTCCATCAAGCTGAGCATTTTTTCTAATTTGTTCTCCTCTAATTTCGGCATCACGAATAATTTTTTCTGCATTCTTTTCAGCATTTTTTCTTCTGAAAACTGGCACAAAATAGAATAGTAAAACAGCTACTCCAACACCGAGTAAGAGAGCAATAACAATTAGAAGAATAGCAAGGTAAAGTTGCATTCTAGTTATCCTCCAATATTATCTGAAGACTAGTTGATTATAAAATAATCACCAGTCAATAAATGTGATTATTACCGAACAACTTAAGATATAAATTATCTATGTTTATCAGCGGGGGCCGAATATAAATTGATATATGGTAATAAGTATCTTCCTAAGAAAGATACAATCGCATTATACCAGTTTCGTCAACAAATGAAAATAAAAAGCCCTTCATTATTTTGAAGGGCGAATGGATTATTCTTCCATTTTGGCTTTGATTTTATCTTTTAATTCCTTCATAAATTCCGGATGTTCTTCAAGATAAATCTTGCCATTTTCTCGGCCATTGGCGAATCGATTTCCATCATATTCATACCAAGAACCGATACGTTTTAGAATTTCAAGTTCAACACCTAGATCAAGAATTTCACCTGTTTGGGAAATACCTTTTCCATAGATGATGTCGACTTTACAAGTTTTAAATGGTGGCGAAACTTTATTCTTCACAATTTTAACATTAACAGTGTTTCCAACAGTTTCTGAGCCATCTTTAATCGCTTCAGTTCTTCTAATATCAATGCGGATTGAAGCATAGAATTTCAATGCTCTTCCGCCAGTTGTTGTTTCTGGATTTCCATAGACAACGCCGACTTTTTCACGAAGTTGGTTAATGAAAATCACTGTGCATTGATGTTGATTCAATGCTGCTGTTAATTTTCTTAGAGCTTTTGACATTAATCGAGCTTGTCCGCCAACCGATTGATCAGTCATTTCTCCTTCAAGCTCTGCTTGAGGGACTAATGCAGCAACAGAGTCGACAACGATAATGTCAAAGGCATCGGAATTAGCGAGCATATCAACAATTTCAAGTGCCTGTTCGCCATAGTCTGGTTGTGAAAGAATTAAATCATCAATGTTAACACCAAGATTTCTAGCATATGTTGGATCAATGGAATGTTCAGCGTCAACAAAAGCAGCTTGCCCGCCCAATTTTTGACATTCAGCAATCGCGTGAAGTGCTAATGTAGTTTTACCTGAACTTTCTGGACCAAAGATTTCGATGATACGTCCACGAGGATAACCACCAACACCAAGAGCCTTGTCAATCAGAAGTGAACCAGATGGAATCACATTGACATCAACTTTTGGTCGGTCACCAAGTTTCATGAGCGCACCTTTGCCATAAGTCTTTTCAACAAGGCGTATCGCTTCATCAATATTGTTAACTGATTTTTCTTGTTCTTTTTTCATGAATGTAATTCTCCTTTCACTTACTTAATGCGCATCTGAAAGGCACTTTTATTCAAATTTTTTATTTTTTTAATATCTCGATAATCTTTTCTTGCATAGCAAGAACTGCTCTTTGACGAATTTTGTTACGATTTCCTTTAAGATTAAGTTCAAAAACATAATTCTTGTCTTTCAAACTTACTCCGACATAAGCTCTTCCAACTGGTTGACCACCTGGTTCAGCAGTTGGACCAGCATTACCAGTAATTGATACACAAAGATCAACGTTTAACACTTTTTGACCTTTTAAAGCCATCTCGCCAGCAACTTCTTTTGAGACAACTCCGAAATAATTAATGAGATTTTCTTCCATCCCAAGAAGTTTAGTTTTTTCTTCAACTGAATAAGTAACTAAACCACCTTTAAAAACTTTGCTCGAACCAGGTACCGAAACAAAACCAGCAGCGAATAAGCCGCCAGTCATTGATTCAACACATCCCAGCGTTAAACCTTTTTCTTTTAAAAGATTAAATAGTTCTTTCATTATTTAAAAACTTTACGATTTTGGACAAGATAAATTACGCCAGAAACAACTGACATAATTGTAGCAATATAGAAGAAAATATTTGAGATTTGCAGGAATTGTGGCCAATTTCCATCAAAATAAGAGAATGGCCAATCATTGAGTAAAAGCATTGGAATGGCAATCATTTGGAAGACTGTTTTAAGCTTTCCATATTTGTTTGCAGCAATCACAATATTTTTACGTACAGCAATTAAACGAAGTCCATCAACAACAAGGTCTCTTCCAATCATCGTAACAACGCAGAACAATAAAATTGTTAACATTAATGGATCTCTTCTTTGCTCTAAAGCATATGCTTGCGGAACAAGTAAGAAAATCATTGTGCCATCGTTAAGTAGTTTATCGGCGATTGGATCAAGGAATTTTCCAAAGTCAGAAACGAGATTATATTTACGAGCAATATGACCATCTAAATAGTCGGTTGTAGCTGCGACAATAAAGACAACACAAATTGCTAAATATACAGGATTTACTGGTGAATTTCCAATTGAATCGACATGAAAATTAGGAATGCATGCTAAAACAAGAATCGCGACAGTTGTCGAAACAATTAGAGCAATTCGGCTGATTGTTAATTTGTTTGGTAAATTCATCTTTTCTCCTTAGTGAGTATCCGACCCTGTAAGCCATGTTCTGTCTAGGATAATAATTTATCTACACCGAAGTGTGCTTCGAACAATTCGATTCTTGTTCGCTGCCTCCCCTACCAAAATTTGGGTTTCTCGCTTGTGGGGTTTACCAACGTTTCACTCCAATATTTCTATTGGTTTCGTCACTGTGGCACTTTATAGAACTCCATCATGACTTTCGTTTTAGACTTTGTTCCGCCGTTATGCGCTCCCGCATACCTAACGTTATTTCTTCCGTTAGCGCAATCACTACCATCATCACAGATGGTGCGAGCATGGACTTTCCTCTACTTTCGCAGCAATTATCCAGGTCGGAAATTTGTTATTTAATGGTTGTTGGATCAACACCTTTTTTGTAAAGTGCGTCCTCAAGTTTACTGATTCGACGAATTAAATCAATATTCGAATCATTGAGGTTTTGACTGGTTTTTATACCTTGAAGGCGATTTTTTAATGCCCCGATTTCTAACTCGTATCGTTTCTTTTCTTCTTTTAATTCTTGAACTTCAGTCTCTAGTTGTCGAATGTAATTTTTTGAGTCGTCATAATACTTTTCGTAGTACTTAAGATCATCAATTACATCATCTAATACTTTATCAACTTGAAAGGCGTCATAACCTTTTAAGTCGGCTGTAAATTGGACGTCAAGAAGAGACTTTGAAGAATAATGTAATGTACGAGCCATAAAAACCTCGGTTTTAATTATATTAAAGGAGTTATATGTTTTCAATTTGTTTTTGTTGAAATAACAAAACAATTTGCTACAATACAAAATTGTGAAAGCGCTCGATAAGATTCTTCAAAAACGAAAAACTCTTTGCTTCCTCGATTTAGAAGGAACACAGTTTTCGCATGAAATGATTGCGATTGGTGCAGTTAAAGTTGATTTACATCGTGACCATTCTGTTAAAAGAATCTATAAAGGCTATTACACATTAGTTAAACCAAAAAATCACATTGGAAAAGTTGTCACTGATTTGACAGGTATTACGGATGCTCAAGTGAAAAAAGATGGGATTAGCTTCCGCCAAGCTGTTGAAAATGTCAAACGTTATATGGGAAGAAATTTCCATAAATGCCTTTTCGTGACTTTTGGTAATCACGACCAACGTATTATGGCACAATCCCTTGCCCATAATATGGATGCAAATAAGGAAGATGTTTCCTGGATGATTAAATATTCTTTCGATTTTGCCGAATTTATTTCTAATTATGTCCGTGATGAAAAAGGAAATCCTTTGTCTTTAGCTAATTTACTTAAAGTCTTTAATATCGAGTTTAAAGGTCAACAACATAACGCTCTTGCTGACACACTTAATCTTGTCTATTTATATGACGCTATGATTAAACATCGTGATGTTTTATCACGAGAATACCGTAAGGTTCTTGGACAGATGAGGCATCTTCCAGAACCAGTCCATCAGCTCATTCTTCAATTATTAGAAGAAAAATCCGTTTCCCCAACAGACTTTTCAAAAATGATTGAGGATGCGCTACAATGATCAAATATTCAAACGGTAAAAAATACCAAAAACAAAAAATTTCAAGCAACAAAGTTGCTTTTTCTTTTTCCTCTTCAAATCGAGGAATGGCTTTGGAAGAAGATATTATTCAATCAAATGAGTATTATCTTCACCGCAACATGGCATTAATTTATAAACGCCCAACACCAATTCAAGTTGTCAAAGTTGATTATGAGAAAGGAGCAAAAATTACTGAAGCCTACTTCTCAGAGAAATCGGCAACCGATTTTAATGGAGTTTACAAGGGTCGTTACGTTGATATCGAAGCAAAATCAACGCACAACAAAACATCTTTTCCATTATCAAACATTACATCAAAACAATTTGACCATCTTGAGCAAGTTATTAACCAAGGTGGGTTAGCTTTCTTTATAGTTGAATTTGTGAAGCATCAAAAGACTTTTATTGTTGAAGCTAAGAAGGTGATTGAGTTTAGGAAAAACGAGGAAAGAAAATCGATTCCATTTGCTCAATTTGAAGAACTTGGAAAGGAAATAAAAAGAGGCTTTTCGCCTCGTTTAGATTATTTACCTTTTATCGAAGAAATTAATCGTAATTCTTAAATATTTCACCAGCAATTTACGGTTAACTTGCTAATTATTAATCCACTTAGTTTTAGCAATTTTCATCGCTTTTTCTAAGTCGGTGTCCCATTCTTTATTGCTTCCAGTAATGCCATCTTTTTCAAGATCCATTTTGGCTTTATATTGGAACAAGATGAGGTCAATATCTGTCATTCCTTTTTTGCCTTTTGACATCGCCTCTCTTAGTGCTTCAACAATTTCTTCTTCAGGGATTTCTTGAGCAATCCATTCACCAATCATATTTGCTTCGATTGGAAGAAGAGTACGACTAAGTTGGGTTTCAAAAACTTCTTTTAATCTTTTAAATTCTTTATTCTTTTCAGGGTTACGAGAAATTGAATTTTCTTTTACTAATGCTTCTTCAAATGCTTCGTATAATTTTTTGCGAAGTGGTTTTAAGGAAATTTTCGTTTTCTTACCAGTTTCTAAAGAAATGAATCCTTTTGACATAAGCCCAACATAGATGGTATCGAGTTCTTTTGCAGAAAGATTCATTTTGGTCGCAATTAAATCAGGAGTAACTAGATAATTTTTTTGGCCTAAAAGATGGTCAAGCATTAATAAAACAGCAAGTTCGTTTTCTTTTAAACCGAGCTTTTTATAATATTCAAGTAGAAGGTATCGGAAGTCTAATGCTTCCATTTGTTCACTAGACATAATTGACACTTATTTTATTCATATCTTTATAAAAATAAAGAGGAAATTTTTTTAAAAGAAAAAATCCCCAGCAACAGCCGAAGATTTTTGTATAACTTTTTATTCAATTTCTAATTTACGAAGTTCTTCAATCACTTTCTGAGGATTAAGTTCTTCAAGAAGATAATGATATTTCTTTAATGCGGCTTCCGTTTCCTTTTCGTATGTGAATCCAAGTTTCTTTTGGAAACGCTCCGCTCTTAAAATACGAAGTGGGTCTTCTTTTATACGTTTCGCTGGATCACCAATAAAACGTATGATTTTCTTTTCTAAATCATCAAGGCCATTACAATAATCAATGACATTGAATTTTTCATCAATATATATCGCGTTAATCGTAAAATCACGACGTACGTAATCTTCTTTTAATGATTTTACATATTTGACACTACTTGGATGACGATAATCTAAGTATTCGCCTTCAACTCGCATTGTGGCAATATCAACTTTAATGTCATCATCTTTCACACGAACTGTACCGAATTCAGCAAAACGGTAGTTCGCATCTGGTAAAAACTTTTGCATTTCTTCTGGCGTTGCATCCGTAACAAAATCGTAGTCTAAAACATCTTTATCAAGTAGATAATCTCGTGTTGTTCCACCGACCATGTATAGACGAAAACCATTTGCGTTAAATAAATCCGCTAATTTAAGAAATGTGTTTTTGTTCATA
>DEWP01000003.1 GCA_002363735.1 Caryophanales bacterium UBA3207
CTCACCTTTAATGTCACTTTGTTTTGTTCTTGCATAAGGGACATTGTTTTTTCAGTAATCACAGGTTCAATGATTAAATCTAATTCATGAACGCTTGGACGACCGAATTTCTTTTCTTCGACTTTTTTCGCCATTTGTTTTGCCTCCTTATGCTAATGTTTCTTCAACAACCTTTAAGGTTGCTTTGTCCATGACGATCTTATCAAAGTAAGCTAAGTCATAGACGCTGACATTCCATGCTGGTGTAACAACACAGTTTTTAATATTGCCAGCACCCCAGATAAGGTTTTCGTTTTTGTCATCAGAGACAACAACAAGAATCTTTCCAGAGACTTTAAGATCTTTAAACATCTTGACGACGTTTTTGGTTTTCTTGTCAGCGAATTTGATTTCGTCGACAACAACAAGATCTTTGACCTTGGAAGAGTACATACTTCTTAAAGCGAGTTTGTGCTCTTTACGGTTTTGTTTAATGGTGTGATTTTGGACACCTGTTGGACCGAAGACGGTACCACCACCAACCCAGATTGGGGAGCGGGAGCTACCAGCACGGGCACGACCGGTGCCTTTTTGTCTCCATGGTTTTTTACCACCACCGCTAACTTCATCACGTTTTTTAGTTTTAGCAGTGTCTTGTCTCATGTTGGCTTGGTAAACAACGATAGCATCGTGAACAGCTTGAGTGTGTTCTTCGACACCGAAGTGTTCTGCACTAACAGAAACAGTTGAGACTTTTTCGCCTGCTTGAGAATAGACAGGGAGAGAAATTTTCTTTTCAGCCATTGTTCCTATTCTCCTTTCTCTTCAGCAGCTGGTTCAGCTTTTGGGGCTTCTTCAGCAGCTTTAGCTTCGGCTTCAGCCTTTGCGGCTTCTTCAGCGGCTTTCTTAGCTTCTTCTTCGGCTAAGCGAGCGGCTTCTTCAGCAGCTTTACGAGCTTCTTCTTCAGCGCGTTTGGCTTCTAAGGCAGCTCTTTCAGCAGCTTCGTGGTCCACTAATTCGTGAACTTTTTCTTCTTGGCCTAATTGAGCTTTGATTGCGGAACGAACCACAACAATACTCTTCTTAGCACCTGGCACAGAGCCTCTGACCAAGATGTAATTCTTTTCAGCACTTGTTTCAACAACGAGTTGGTTGAGGATTGTGCTGGAGAGATTACCATGGTGACCAGACATAAGTTTTCCTGGGATAACACGTGCGTTATTACGTCCGTTGTTAGCGAAGGAACCTTGTCCTCTGTGGTATCCAGATCCGTGTCCTTTTGGTCCGATCTTGTGGCCCCAGCGTTTAACTGTACCAGCATAACCACGACCTTTTGAGACACCGATCACGTCAACGATATCTCCGGCTTGGAAGATGTCTGCTTTGATTTCATCGCCGACTTTGTAAGCGGCCATTTCATCGCCTTTTAATTCACGGAGAACTTTCTTGGCTGGAACTCCAGCTTTTTTGAAGTGTCCTCTTTCAGCGGAATTAACTTTAGACTCTTTCTTGTCTTCAATACCGACTTGGATTGCGGCATAACCATCTTTTTCGACAGTTTTGACTTGTGTTACAACGTTTGGTAAGACTTCGATAACGGTGACTGCATACATCTTGCCGTCTTTAGCGAAGACTTCTGTCATGCCCATCTTACGACCAATGATTTCTTTCATTTCGTCTTACCTCCTTATAACTTGATATCGATATCGACTCCACTTGGTAAATCAAGTTTTCTTAAGGTGTCAATTGTTTCCTTAGTTGGATTGGTGATATCGATCAATCTCTTATGTGTTCTGATTTCAAACTGTTCACGAGCATCTTTGTACTTATGGACAGCACGCAAGATTGTATATACTTGCTTTTCGGTTGGGAGAGGAACAGGGCCCACAACACCAGCCCCGGTCTTCTTTGCAGCAGCGATGATCTTTTCAACCCCAATATCAAGGATCTTGTGGTCATAGGCTTGCAAACGAACCCGAATCGATTTTACTTTTGCCATGAATTTTCCTCCTTCATCTTTCTTTTTTCAGGCTAGCATCGTTTTGCTCTCTACGAATTACCTGACACCCGTTTCATGACAACGCCTGTCGGTGTGTCAGCAACCTCGCATGTCAACGCAAACGATAACGTGTATAAGAATACGCCTATATATAATATTACGCAAGCGAAATTTAATAATTTTGATAAATATAAGTAAAAAATTTGCCCCAAAATTAAGGCAAATCTGGTCATTTTTTTGTTAAATTTTTTGTTATTTTTTGTATTTTATGAGGCAGTTTTCGTAGGTATATTTACAGCCACAATAAAGCTGTTGATAAAGGTCATAATGGATTCTCATTTCGCGTGCTTCGTCAATGCCTTTATTCTTTTTAAAATCAGAAAGAAAATACTTTGTATTTTTATATTTATTTGATAATTTAATACCAATCTCATTAAGTTTCTGGGAATTCTTCTGCCTGGAGATGGTCATGACAGTTGTGAAATAATCAAAACCATTTTCATCGGCATATTTGAAGGCTTGATCCATTCTTTTTTCATAGCAGATAAAACAACGAGTTTGTCCTTCTGGTTGGTTTTTGTATGGTTCTAAATCCTTCATATAGTTTTCGTTATCATAAGGAGTCACAATTAGATCAACATGATGGCCATAATCTCTTTCAAAATAAGTTAAAAATTTCTTCAATTCTTCTAGTCGGCGATTATATTCATCGAGTGGATAAATGTTGGAATTGTTAAAGAAAATTGTGACCTTAAAATGTGGGCACAAAAACTTTAATGGGAATGTTGAACAAGGTCCACAACAGGCGTGAAGTAAAAGTGTCGGTTTTGCTGGACATTTTTTAATTTCATCCAAGATTTGCTGGGATTTTTTATAATAATTAATTTTATTTTCCATGGATAAACATTGAGTCTCCAAAGCTAAAGAATCGATACTTTTCTTCGACCGCATGACGATAAATTTCTAGACAAAATTCACGTCCAATTAACGCTGAAACCAACATAATTAAAGTTGACTTTGGAAGATGGAAATTTGTGATCAAACAATCGATACCTTTAAACTCATAACCAGGTTTAATAAAGATTGCTGTGTCATCGCTAGTTTCAACAAATTTGCCATGTTTTTGCATAATTGCTTCTAACGTTCTTGTCGCAGTTGTACCAACAGCAATAATTCGACGACCTTCTTTCTTAGCAGCATTTAATTTATCAGCTACTTCTTGCGTCATTTCATAGTGCTCTGTGTGCATCACGTGATCTTCAACTTTTTGTTCTTTTACAGGTTTAAATGTACCTAATCCAATATGTAATGTCACATCAAGTATTTCAACACCTTTTTGACGTATTTTATCCAGCAATTCTTGGGTAAAATGAAATCCTGCAGTTGGTGCTGCAGCACTTCCTAAAACCTTCGCATAGACTGTTTGGTAACGTGAATTATCAGCGCATTGTTTTTTAATATATGGAGGTAAAGGCATATTTCCAACTTCATTTAAAATCTCAAGGAAAATACCTTTATAAATAAATTTCATTAAGCGGATTCCTTCGTCTTTTCTAGCGACACATTCCGCTTTTAAAAGACCATCTTTAAACGATATTACAGAACCAACTTTAATTGCTTTAGCGTTTCCAGTTAAACATTCCCAAGTATCACCTTCAATTTGTTTTAAAAGAAGAACCTCGACATGCGCTCCGGTTCCTTCTTTAACACCAAATAAACGTGCCGGCAATACCTTAGTATTGTTTCGAACTAAAACATCCCCTGGACGCAAATAATCAATAATGTCGTGAAAGATTTTATCTTCATATGTCTTTTTATCTTTATCAATCACTAAAAGACGCGATTCATCCCGTTTTTCAGATGGACTTTGCGCGATTAATTCTTCTGGAAGTTCAAAATCGAATAATGAAATATCCATTAGAAACCTCGTCTATCTCCGTACTTAGCGATCATTTCTTTTTTGAAATCACCAAAACGGTCTTCTTGAATTGCTTTGCGAGCTTCTTCCATAAGATGGATTAAGAAACGCACATTATGAATTGATAATAATCTTTTTCCAAAAGCTTCATCCGCGACATATAAATGTCGAAGATATGCTTTTGTATAGTTTTTGCATGTATAACAATCACACTCTGGATCAAGAGGTGTGAAATCTTCTTTATATTGAGCTCCACGAATGTTTACTCGACCATGTGAGGTCATTAAAGCCCCATGACGAGCAATTCTAGTTGGTAAGACGCAGTCAAACATATCAACGCCTTTTTCGATACCTTCAAGAAGGTAATCAATGGAGCCAACACCCATTAAATATCGTGGTTTATCTTCTGGTAAATACTTCACTGAGTATTCAACCATTTTTGAGAATACTTCTTTAGGTTCACCAATCGAAGTTCCTCCAATGGAATAACCAGGAAAGTCCATTTTTGCGAGTTCTTTTGCACAATGTTCACGTAATTCTTGGAATTCTCCACCTTGAACAATGCCAAATAAAGCTTGGTCTTCTCTTTTGTGAGCATCTTGCCCGCGTTTTGCCCATCTTAATGTTCTTTCGACAGATTTTTTAGCGTATTTTTCATCACAAGGATAAGGAATACATTCGTCGAAAGACATAATAATGTCTGCACCAAGTTTTTCTTCGATTTCAATCACCGATTCAGGTGTAAAAAACATTTTGTCTCCATTTAGATGAGATTTAAAGGCAACACCTTCTTCAGAAATTTTTCGATTATCTTTTAATGAAAAAACCTGGAATCCACCACTATCAGTTAGAATTGGGCCAGGATAATTCATAAAGTTATGAAGACCACCAGCTTTGGCAACGATATCTTCTCCAGGACGTAAGTGTAAATGGTAGGTGTTGGACAGGATCACTCCAGCACCCATATCTTTAACTTCTTCTGGCGAAAGCGTTTTTACAGTTGCTAAAGTACCAACTGGCATAAACATCGGGACTTCGACATCACCATGAGGTGTATGTAAAATACCGTATCTAGCACCAGTTTGTTTACAAATGTGTTTAATTTCTAACCAGAAGTTTTTCATTTTACCATTTAAAATCCTTATTTTGATTTGCTCCAATAAGTTCCATTAAGTTCGGTATTCGTTTTAGTACCATCATTAATGAATAGCCAAACACAACGACGGCGATTACTTCTCCTAATGCAACAAAGCCAACATTAATCCAGAAAGGATCTTCCAAGATAATGTGGAGTTCCGCTGCGACAATAAATCCATTTACAATTGCCGGAATAAACGCAGCAGGTAGTAAATATTTTGGGAAGAATGCAATGGCAACAGCTGCAATAAGTGTTGCAAGTGTTCCAAAGATTAAATCCCATGGAAGCATTGGCGACATAAGGTTTGCAAGAAGCGTTCCGATAGTCACTCCGGAAATGTAGTCCTTATTGAAGAAACATAAGAGTAACAAGAATTCACTAATACGAACTTGAATACCCAAGAATGCAATTGGAGCGGATGCCCATGTAAGGACGAAATATAGGGCTGCTACAATCGCGTTTGCAGTTAATCTACGAACAATTTGATTTTTCATAAATATCCGAGAATTATCGGTAAAATTTATGCAAATCTAACACTTTTTAATAGCATCAGAAAGCAATTTTGTTACCGAAATAGTTCTCACTCCTTTAACTCTCTTTTCTATCGTATCGGAGACCACAACATCTCTTGCACCATTGACTCTAGTTTTGCTAGAGAAAACGGCGTGAGTTCCGATAACAAAAATCTCTTTCGCTTTCTTGTTCGTTAACACTTCAATGGCGTTGTTTATAGTTCCACATGTATCAATAATGTCATCAACAATGATACATGTTTTTCCTTCAACATCACCAGTGAACGAAAGCACTTCAGATCGGTTTGGACTCGGACGATGTTTTGTAAAAAAACCAACAGTGCAACCTGGGAAGTACTTTCCAAAAGCGATTGCTCTATCGTCTGAACCGTGGTCTGGGGTTATTACAGCAAGATTCTTTGGATCGACCTTGTCTTTAAAATAATTCGCATAGATTTCGAATGGCTTTAAATTAACAATTTCGATTTTAAAGTATTTCTCGACTTCTTCTGTGTGTAAATCAATCGTATAGACTTTGTCTACGCCTACAGCTTCGAGAACTTTTGCAACGACACGAGCCGAAACAGGTTCTCCGTCATAAGAAATACGATCTTGTCGGCAATAACCGTAATATGGAAGGCAAGCAATTACCTTTCGAGCACCGGCGCTCTTCACGGCATCAACAAAAAGCTCTAATTCGAACAATGTTTGAGCGGAAGGTTTTCCGGTTGATTGAATAACAAAAACTTCTTTACCAGCAACATCGCTAAGACATCTCACCATCATTTCACCATCAGAAAAATATTTAATTTCAACATTTCCTAATGGCAATCCTGTTTCCTTTGAAACTTTGGTTGCAAATGCCTTCGAGCTTGATAGATAAAAAAGAATCTTGCTTTCCATGGGCATTATTATACCAGTTATTAAGAGATAGTAAACTATCTTTTTCTAACTATAAAGTAATGTGTTTTCACTGGAATTTTGCTTTAATTTCCTTTAATTAATCAAGGTTTTGCTGGTTATTTTTGACATATTTGACAATAAAATTAACTGATTTTTTTAATTTGAGATAGAATACTAACATGGCGAAATTACTAAACTTAAAAGAAAAAGGATTAGGCAAAGAGATTCTTCGATTCATTGTGACTGGTGGTGTCGCAACAGTTGTTGATTTTGTTGTGTCATATTTAGTTGCATCATTGCTTCCAGATTCAATGGGGGTTTGGAAAGAAGTTGTTTATACTGCTGCCGGTTTTGCTGTTGGTGTTGTAGTTAATTATTTCCTATCTGTATTTTGGGTCTATAAAAACGTTGATGAAAACATTAATGTGCGTTCCACAAAAAATAAAATTTTATTCCTAGTTCTATCTTTAATTGGTTTAGGAATTGGCATTGCAATTATGATTGGTTTTGATGCCTTAGATCAAAATGTTATTCATGCTGATTTTGAAAATTGGTTAGGTTTTATTACCAAAGGTAATGCGTTCTCATTTAAATCATTTGTTTGGGCTGTTTTATTTTTCGGATTTAAAACATTAGTCGTCCTAATTTGGAATTATCTAAGTAGAAAAAAACTCATCTTCAAATCAAAAGATGAGTCTTCTCAAAATAAATAGTTTTTATTTATTTCTATATTCAGTGTATTTTTTCGATGATCCACGAACTAAATCGGCTGGATATTTTTTCTCGTTAACATCTAATTTTTGGTTAACGATTTCATCAATATCTAAGTGATAATGATCTGCCATCAAAGTGGCATACATAATCACATCTGCAAGTTCTTCTTTAACTTTATCAATCGATTTTTCTTTTTTGTTCCATTGAAACACTTCGAGAAGTTCGCTTGCTTCAATACAGATTGATTTAGCTAAATTTTCACCTGTATGAAATTGAGCCCAATCTCGGTCTTCACGGAATTTCATTAAACGATCGTAAGTAGATTTTTTCATCGAAATCACCAGCAAAAATGAATTATTTCTTTGCTTTTCCTTGGTTTGCAACAGCTTCCATTTCGGCTTTGAGTGCTGCCTCATCCATTAAGTAATAATGTTTAACAGCATTCATTTTTTCATCGAATTCATAGACTAGTGGGACACCTGTTGGAATGTTAACGCCAACGATTTCATCATCAGCCATATGATCAAAATATTTCACTAAAGCACGTAAAGAGTTACCGTGGGCAACAATTAAGCAGCGTTTTCCACTTTGCATTGCTGGTTTGATAACTTCTTCAAAATATGGAACAGCACGAGCAACAGTCATTTCAAGAGATTCATGAAGTGGTAAATCTTCTTTTGGAACATCTCTGAATTGAGCTTGAAGAGCTGGGTTGCGTGGATCTTTTTCATCAAGGGCTGGAGGTGGGCAATCATAGCTACGTCTCCAAATCTTGACTTGTTCTTCACCGTATTTTTCAGCTGTTTCAGCTTTGTTTAATCCTTGAAGAGCGCCATAATGACGTTCATTAAGTCTCCAGGATTTATAAACTGGTAACCATTCACGGTCTAATTCAAATAAAACGTTATTCATTGTGTGAATAGCACGTTTAAGAAGTGAGGTATAAACAACATCAAAATCATATCCTTCTTCTTTAAGTGTTTTTCCAGCACGGTGAGCTTCTGCAACACCTTTTTCAGAAAGTTCAACATCAGTCCAACCTGTGAACAGGTTGAGTTTGTTCCATTCTGATTCTCCGTGACGAATTAAAACGAGTTTGTACATTTTATTTCTCCTTTATTAGTCAGCTAATGAGCCCATTGGATCCCATGGTTTTAAAACGATTGGATCGGAATCATAAGCTTCTTGTTCTTCTTTGGTTAGATATTGGCGTTTAACAACGGCTTGATATGTGTATTGATCAAACCAGGATGCGGACATTGTGAAGTAACCTTTATGGCCACGGTCATCACCCCAAGAGTTTTCAATTTTCCACTTTGATGGTTTGCCATCTTTATCAAAGGCTACACCAGTAATACACATTGCGTGGTTCATTGCACTGGAACGGAAATCAAGGGATTCACCTTTATCCATTTTGATATCTAAATCTAATAAAGATTTATAGTCAAATTCTTGGTCGTTCCAAACGCCTCTCATACGATCTCCATAAGAAGAAACATCACTACCAAACCAGACAATAAATCCATCTCTTAATTGAGCTAAGATAACTTCTTTTAGTCTTTCCATTGGAAGGTTGAGGTGTTTAACAACTTTACCACCGTAAACGTTACCTAAATATTGAACGGTATATGATTTACCAAATGGTTTTGATTTTGTTGGAGCGTTGATGCAGCTAACAAATTCATCAATGCTGTCACCAATGAATTCTTCAAAGAAGGATTTTGGAGTATAACCACGAACAACGTGATATTTTCCTTTATCATCAGTGTATTTGAGATCAAATGTTTTTGGTGGAAGTCCATAACAGGAAATTAAAGCTTTATAGAAACGTTTCATATATGAATCTTTTAAAGCACGGACTGCGTCCATTCCTTTTTCTGCTTTCACTTTACGGCATTCACTGGCAAAACGACGAACTTCAGCATTTAAAAGTGAATTAAGTGTTCTTGTTGAGTTTGATGTAAATGTTTCAACATAAGCATTTTTTGGGCAAATTCCATACTTTTTAACTATGTTAACAAGCATGTCCCATTGACCACCATCACCAATACCGTTTTGAACTAAAAATTGAACAGTACGATCATCATAATCACAATCGATTGTTTCAATTAAAGCTTCGAGTGTGTAATTTAGTTTTTCTAATTTGTCATAGAAAGCAATATAACTTTGAGATAACTTGAAGGAGCTTAAGCCAAGTTTACGACCAATTCTTTCTCTCATGCAGTTACAACCAGCAAAAATCCAGCATCTTCCAGATGCTTTTTGGTTGTTAACAGCCATTGATTTTAAATCAATGTCGAAGTTAAAATCGAGATCGCTAACAGCATCTTTACTTGCCGCAACAGTTGAGATGTCTGCACCAGTTAAGGCGTGACGAGCAACCTTACATGTAGGATCTTTTTCATATTCACTTTGGATTTGATTTAAATCTTCAATTTTAATTTCTTTCATAAATCATCCTCCTTAATCAGCAATACATATTTTAAAGAAAAATAAATATTTTTCCACATAAAAACATTTTCTTTCGTATAATTGTTGTTATGGACTACAAAAAATTCGCTATTGCTGACATTCATCTACATTTAGATGGTTCTCTTTCTTCAAAAGTAATTATTGAAGTGGCAAAAGAGGAAGGAATTAAGCTTCCTACATATTGTCCTCGAAAGTTAAATAAATATTTGCAAGTTTCAAAAAAATGCAAATCGCTCAATGAATATCTGGAACGTTTTGATCTACCAAATCTAGTTTTGCAATCACGTAACGGACTTAGAAAATGTACGCTAGATTTATTAAAACGATTATCAAAACAAGGCTTAAAATACTGCGAAATTAGAATGGCACCACAACTTTCAACAGCAGGTGGTTTATCACAAAAGGAAGTTGTTGAAGTTTTAATTGATGCCATTAAGGAAGCAAAATCATTTATTCATGCCAACCTCATTCTTTGTTTGATGCGCGGAGAAAATACTCATCAAGCAAACATTGAAACTGTTGAAGTTGCTAAAGAATTTTATGGTAAAGGTGTTGTCGCGATTGACTTAGCAGGAGCTGAAGCGCTATTTGCCAACGAACTATTTAAAGATGAATTCGCTCTGGCAAGAAAATATCAACTTCCATTTACCATCCACGCTGGTGAAGCAGGCGGAGCAGATTCAGTTAAAACTGCAGTAGAACTTGGTGCATCAAGAATCGGGCACGGAATACATTCTGTTGAAGATAAAAATGTCTTAGATTTGCTAAAAAGAACTGGGATTTGCTTGGAAATTTGTCCTAAATCAAACTTAGATACAAAGACGATAAAATCATATCAAGATCTGCCATTAAAACAGCTAAGATTAGCAGGAGTTAAAGTCTCAATAAACACTGATGATATGACTGTTTCAAACACAGAATTATGGAAAGAATATCGAACTCTTGCAAAGTTAGGATTTAAAGAAAACGAACTACGAGAATTCGCTTCAAATACGATTGATGCTGCCTTTATTTCGAAAGCAGAAAAAGAAATATTAAAAAAGTTTATCGAATAAATTTAGATATTTCATCCAGAACAACGTCTGGCTCTTCATTATAACCGCCATGATGTGAATTCTCTAAAAGTACCCAATTTGCTTGAGGTATTTTTTCTTTCATCACACGATTCATTTCTGGTGTTGATTCATCATATTTTCCGGACAGAATTAAGGTTGGAACATCAATATTTTTAAGAAAATCTGTCACATCATAATTTGACAATGTACCAGTTCCAAAAAGTTCGCTTTTTCCCCACATTTTCTCATATATTTCTTTGTTAGTTTTTGGAAAATGTTTGGTTTTTGGCGTATATTTTCGCTGATTTTTCTTTCCAACATGTTCATCATAGAAATGTTTCATTCCCTTTTTGAAAAGGGCCTTGTCATAAGGTTTATTATCTTTTTCAAAAAGAATGGCATCCAGTTCTTTTTTTGGATATGACTGAATCATTTTTAAATGTTCTTCATTCCAAATCTTAGTTGATGGAAGAGTTGAAAATAAAATTAATTTTTCTAAACCATCATGAGAATGTTTTGTTACCCATTCAAGAGCAAGCATTCCGCCCCACGAATGACCTAAAATAGAGAACTTTTTAAGACCAAAATAAGCAATAACATTTTCAAGTTCTTTAATATACGTTTCAAATGTCCAGAGATGTTCATTACCTTTTGGCACACGTGAATAACCGGCACCTAGTTGATCATAAAAAATTAACGGAATCCCTTGCTCAGATAGTTGTTCGAAAACTTCGTATCTCTCAACACAGCCACCCGGGCCTCCATGAAGAATGATTAAAGGGGTGCCTTTAGATAAATCGCCTAAGGTGTATGCTCTTGTATGAAATCCTAAATAAGGAATATGAAACACTCTTTTCTTCATAATGAGATAATATTCTTTTTAAGAAATATTGTAAATACAAAACATAAAAAAGAGTCTCCATAGGAGACTCAATTTTAATTGAATACTTAATTACTTCGCGAATTTGAAGGCATCGAGACCAGCATATTTTGCTTTTGGTCCGAGTTCTTCTTCAATACGGAGAAGTTGATTGTATTTGTTCACACGTTCGCCACGGCATGGAGCACCAGTTTTGATTTGTCCTGTTGCTAAGCCAACACAGAGATCAGCAATGAATGTGTCTTCTGTTTCACCAGAACGGTGTGATGTAACTGCAGTATAACCAGCATCATGTGCCATTTTAATAGCAGCTTTTGTTTCTTTAACTGAACCAATTTGGTTAAGTTTAATTAAGATAGAGTTAGCAGCGCCAACTTTGATACCGTTTGCTAAACGTTCAACGTTTGTAACGAATAAGTCATCACCAACGAGTTGAACTTTCTTACCGATACGAGCAGTAAGTTTCTTCCAGCCTTCCCAGTCTTCTTCGTCGAGAATATCTTCGTAAGAGATAATTGGGAATTCTTCAAGAAGTTTTGCCCAGTGTTCAATAAGTTCATCGGAAGTCATATGCTTCTTTTGTTTTGGTAAATAGTAGTAACCAACACCTTTTTCTTCGTCCTTCCATTCGGAAGCGGCAGCGTCCATAGCTAACTTGAAGTCTTTGCCTGGAACATAGCCAGCATCTTCAATAGCTTTAACGATTTCTCTTAAGACTTCTTCATCAGAAGCAAGGTTTGGAGCAAAACCACCTTCATCACCAACAGAAACTGCTAAGCCTTTGGCTTTGAGGTTCTTGGCAAGAACGTGATAGACTTCTGAACACCATCTTAAGCACTCACGGAAGTTTGGAGCGCCAACTGGCATAATCATGAATTCTTGGGAGTCAACAGTGTTGCTAGCGTGGCAACCACCATTAAGAATATTCATCATTGGAACTGGAAGAGTAACTTCATGTCCTTCTGATAAATATTTGTATAGTGGAACACCTTTAATTTGAGCAGCTAACTTATTAACGGCAAGTGAAACAGCTAAGATTGCATTAGCACCAAGTTTGGTTTTACCTCTGGTACCATCAATTTTGAGCATTAATTCATCAATTGCGTCTGGGTTAGATGCATCTTGACCTTTGAGTTCTTTGGCTAAGATTTCATTAACATTAGCAACTGCTTTTAATGTACCTTTTCCAAGATAACGTTTTTTATCACCGTCACGAAGTTCGAGTGCTTCATAGATACCTGTGGAAGCTCCGCTTGGGACTTCGGCACGGGCCATCATACCGTTTTCGAGAACAACATCAACTTCAACGGTTGGATTTCCACGGGAGTCGAGAATTTCACGACCGTGGATGGATTTAATTTTTGTATTTTCCATTTTCTATTCCTCTTTGCGTTAATGATAATAAATTATCAACATAATTATTTCAATAAAAAAGCGCATTGAAACGCTTACATATAAAAGAAAACCTGGCTTAGAATTGCCAGGTAATTGTCATTGATTCAATAAAGATTCGATTCGAAGTTGTTTCACCAACTAGATCGTTCGTGATAAGAAAACTTGTAAATGGATTTGCTGGTTCATACACAACTTTTGTACTTGTTGGGTGAATTGTTGTATCTGCTACACTCATCGGAGTTTTTACATCGTTAATTGAAACTTGTGCGTTGTCTGTATGACATTCAGCTACTGCTGATGGATCCGTATAATCGGTTTTGTAATACTTGTAGTAGTTGTTCACAACTAATTCGACTTTAGTCATCGAAGCAACACTCTTCCATTCCATCGAACCAGCTGCGCTAGCACTACCAAACGTTAAGAAAAATACATTCGCTTCTTCTTGCTTTGGGGCAATTGTATTTAAGTTATGAAAAACAATATCGTCAACCATCCCCACTTCAGAACAAATTGTTTCGAGATAAGTTTTTAACTTAAGTGCATTTTTTGTTTTATTGTTTGTTGGTTGAAGTAAATCAGTATCGATTTGTTGTCCGGCGGCTGTAAAACCTGAATTAGCACGGAAATCATCTATGAAATCAATTGTTTTTGTAATAATAGTTCCAGGTACTGGTGGTTCTTTTTCACTTGTCGACGGTTCAACGGTTGAAGAACTTGTTGGACTAACATTTGATGTTTGAGCACTTGTGACACTTGTTCCAGGATTATTCGATGTGATTAAAGATGTCTCTTCATTGCTACTTTTCTTTTTCTTTTGACTAGAAGGTTTGCAACCAGACACAAATAAAACTGATAACAAAACAAGTGGAATTAACTTTCTCATGCTAAAATTATAACAAGGAATAGGGAATTTGTTTATGAAAGTATTGATGTTACTTGCTGATGGCTTCGAAGATACTGAAGCGCTAACAACACGAGATGTTTTAACAAGAGCAGGAATCGAAGTTACCACTGCTTCAATAACGGATCGCTTAGAAGTTCAATCTTCTTTTGGCGTTCATATGTTAGCTGATGCACTCTTAAAATTAATATTCGATACCACCCCATATGAAGCAATCATTTTGCCAGGCGGAGGAAGAGGAACAAGAAATCTTTTAGAATGTCCTTTAGTTCCTGTTTATCTTGAAAAATTTGCAAAGAAAAATAAGCTTCTTTGTGCAATTTGTGCCGCGCCATCTATCTTAGGAAAATGTGGATATTTGAAAAACGAAAAATATACATGTTTTGCTGGATTTAATGTAGGAATTGCTGGTGAATTTACCGGAAATGAAGTAGAAAAATCGCACAACATTATTACTGCCAGATCAATGCAATATTCGATTCCGTTTGCTTTAACTATTATTGAAGAATTACTTGGTAATGAAGCAAAAGAAAAAGTCCAAATCGGACTTCGTGGTTTAGACCCAAAATAATTACTTTGAAAGAATGTAATCAACATACAACTGGGCAACATTAATTCCAGTTGTTTTTTCTATTCCTTGGTAAAACGCATTTGAATTTACTTCTGAGAGAATTGGTTCTCCATCTTGACCCTCAAGAAGATCAACACCACAATAATCTAGGCCAATTATCTTTGCTGCTTTTTCAGCAATTTCGATATACGTTTTTGGAAGTTGAACAACATAACTCTTTCCACCAGTTGCCAAATTTGAAAGATATGAATGTTTGTTCTCTCTTTTCATATAAGCAACAACTTTTCCACCAATAACAATGAGACGATAATCTTTGCCTTTAGATGTAGAAACAAACTCTTGAAAAATATGTGGAACGTGAATTAATTTGTTCTCAATTTCGATTAATTCTTTTTCATCATTAATTAGATAAACTTGTCTTCCCAAACTTCCATAATTTTCTTTAACAATCATTGGAAATCCCAATGTTTTCTCAACTGTTTTTATGTAATCTCTATTCCCATTATCTCGATAACAAAGAGCGGAGGAAATAGTAGTTGGCATCTTGATTCCAGAGTTTGAAAGTTTGATATGAGTGAGCATTTTGTCATCACAATTAACAATCGATTCGCAACTATTAAAAATTCTTTTGCCACTTCTCTCTAAAAGTTCAGCAACATAACGATCTTTATCAAGATAGACAACATAGTCACATTCCGGAAGAGAACTAAATACATTTCCTTCTTTTAAATAACTTAAAATATCGGTGCTTTTTGCAACACTAACAAAAACATCTCTTTTATTAAACTCTTCGGTGAGTCGTTGGACTTGATGTTGGACTCCATCAGCAACACCATAACCATTTATTACAATCAAAACTTTTTTATTCATGCTTAATCCAGTGTCCAATCAATTCGACAAGTACAATTATTCCATTTGTTAGGAAGACTGTTCCTAAGTAAATTACGTGAACAAGTAAACCTTCTTCTAACTCAATCATCAAGATAATTCCAAACAAAATATCAGCGGCAGAAATCGCATATTCTACAAAATTTATTGAAGTTTTGATGGTCTTTTTTAAAATTACTGAGTTAGTAAAAATCTCAAGTAAACCTGAGGTGGTATCCATAATTCCAAAGATCAAACAAACTGTTGTAAGTTCAATGCTATCAACAACAATTGAGACAATTCCTAATACTATTCCGACGACGGTTAAACCAAAGTAAATGTATCTTGCGGGTAATTTTTTGTAATTCTTTTGAAGTTCAACAATATGAAAGATAGAAGCTAACAAAAATAAGATTCCAAGAGACACTCTTTCAGCAGTGTAACCAATAATTGAAAAAGAAATTAAAGTAGCCCCAACAAAGAAACAATAAAATAAAAAAACAATTCTTTGAAACAACTCGAGTTTGACTTTTCTTTGCGAATTCATTGAGAACATTTTATCACTTCTAAACCATTAATCTTATACTTTTAAAAAATTATCGATATTTTGAATTGAATTATTTAATGAAAATAATTATATTTATTAAGCACATTTTATGATTGAGAAAATTAAACTAATTGCAAAATCGGTCCGACAATACAAAAAATACGCGATCTGGACTCCAATCCTAATGATTATCGAAGCATT
>DEWP01000006.1 GCA_002363735.1 Caryophanales bacterium UBA3207
GATGAGTCGCTTCTTAAACTTGCAAAGAGCAAGAATGTTTGTGTCGAATTTGTTGACCAATCCGTTCTGACAAGTTTATCTAACAACGGAAATCACCAGGGTGTAATTGCAGAAGTCGAGGAATACAAATATTCCACTTTGGATGAGATACTTCGACAATGTAAAGACAAAAAACAACCTCTCATTCTGATTCTTGATGAAATTGAAGATCCACATAATCTCGGTGCCATCATTCGTTCATGTGATGCATTTGGTGTGGATGGAGTAATATTAAAGAATCGCAATCAAGTCCAAATTAATATGACGGTTGTTAAAGTTTCTACAGGTGCAATTGATCATGTTAAGATTTGCCAAGTTAGCAACGTTTCGAATGCGATCCGGGTGCTTAAAGACGCAGGATTCTGGGTCTATGCCTCCGACGGAAGTGCAAAAGATGACTACGACAAAGTCAAATATGATGGACCAACCGCTTTAATTGTTGGTTCAGAAGGAAACGGAATCTCCCGACTTGTTCTTGAAAACTCCGATTTTGTAATAAAAATCCCAATGCTTGGCCATGTGAACTCATTAAATGTCTCCGTGGCAACAGGCATATTACTAAGTAATATAAGATCCTCCAGTAAATAAGGAGGGTTTTTTTATGCCCAATAGGAAGGATGGTGAAGGCATCTTTTCGTCAATGCAAATTGAGTTGACCAAGAAGCACTTCATTACATGTCGAAATGACATGGTCACAATGATGTTGGCGTTACTTCGAAATTGTAACGTCACATGTTACACAAAGGACGATTGTGAAGATATGTACAACGAATTCTTCACTTACGCCGTCCAAAGTTACAACCCCAGTAAGTCGAGGTTCCGATACTATCTCAAACGGGTTGTCACAAACAAAACTCTTACAGTAATCAGGCGGGTTATCGCAGTGCGAGACCCGCTTTTTTATTCGGTTAGTTTGGACAAAAATTTTGAAGATGGTGGTCGATATGACAGTGTTATTGGAGAGCTTGATGAGAATAAGATCAGTTTTAAATCTTATTTAAATTCTCCTGAGCTTGACGGATATAACATTTCATCCTTAGACAAAACAATTCTTTATTATCGTGGACTTGGATATACATTAAAGGAAATTGCAGGGATTTTAGGATTGTCCATTTCTAGTGTTCAAAGGAAGATTGAAGACATCAGAAAAAATAAAAAACTACTAAAAGGTTTATTTGAACTAGATTAATGGTTTTTTAATTTAATTAAGTATGAGATAATATAGGCACTTAAATCGGAGGTTTATCTCATATGGCTGATTGTGATCACAACTGCTCAAACTGTTCCCAAAGTGATTGTGGGGAACGTAAAATTGAAAAATTAAAACCACATCAATTTTCATCATTTCGTCGGACTTTTGCGGTGATTTCTGGAAAAGGTGGTGTTGGAAAAAGTCTTGTGACTTCGCTTTTAGCAAGCGCATTAAATAAGCGCGGACATAAGGTTGCAATTATCGATGCTGACGTTACTGGACCAAGCATCCCTCAAGCCTTTGGATTAAAAGGAAAACTTGCTCCACAAGACGATAGTGGACTTTATCCATTAATCTCAAAACATGGTGTGAAAATCATGTCAGCAAATGCCTTACTTGAAAACGCTGAAGATCCAATTTGTTGGAGAGGACCACTTATTGCTGGTTTTGTTCAACAACTTTATACAGATGTTATTTATGGAGATGTTGATTATCTTTTAATCGACATGCCACCAGGAACAGGAGATGTTCCATTAACCGTTTTTCAAAGTTATCCAATTGATGGAATTATTGTTGTTTCAAGTCCACAAGAACTTGTTTCAATGGTTGTTGCAAAATCCATCAACATGGCCAAGATGATGTATGTTGATATTTTAGGTGTTGCCATGAATATGGCTTACGTGAAATGTCCAAAATGTAATGAAAAGATTCGTGTTTTCGGAAATGGAAAATATGAAGAAGACATTAAACGTCACGGTCTAAAAATTTTAGCTGAAATTCCAATCGACCCTGAACTCGCAACAAAAGTTGATAAGGGTGAAGTGGAAGAATACGAAACTGACGCTCTTGATGAACTTGTTCATCGAGTTGAAAATTACAAGAAATAAAGGAGACAAATATGAAGAAGTATGTTTGCCAAATCTGCGGTCAAGAAGTTGAAGTAGAAGAAAATGAAGTTTGCCCAATTTGTGGCGCTCCATTTGAAATGCTCACACCAGTTGAAGAGGACGAATAATAAGTCATTATTGACTTTTTAATTCGTGAAAGAGTAAAATAGTCCAGCAAGATGTTAATAGGATAACAACTGATGAGAAAGAAAGTTATTTTAATTTGCCCTGAATGTCTGTCGAGAAATTACACGACAACAAAGAAAGAAGGGGACACCAAACGTCTTGAAATCAAGAAGTACTGTCCAACATGTAACAAAATGACGTTACATAAGGAAAGTAAGTAAGGAGGCTTTGTATGGGTGTTAAAAAATATACTCAAGAAGTCATTAAAGAAGGCAAACGTGTTCGTTGGCCAAAGAAAGATGTCTTCCTACCAGCACTAATTACCACAATTGTCATTTGCGTTTTTTGTGCATTGATTTTATCAATTGAAGACTTAGCCTCGGGTTCATTAATTGGTGAACTTAAAAATATTTTTGGCGGTGGAAAAGAAGCTGCTGATGCTGCCATCCGCTTAATTAGATAAGGAGACTATAATAATGGCTCAATTAGGTGAAAAGCGTTGGTATATTGTCACAACTTATTCTCAACACGAAAATAAAGTTGCTGATAACTTAAGAAAACGTATTGAAACAATGAATCTCCAAGACTACATTTTCAATGTCTTGGTTGCTGAACAAGAAGTTCCTGTCTTAAAAGACGGAATGCCAACTGGTAAAACCAAAATGAAAAATCTTTTCCCAGGAAACATCTTTGTGGAAATGATTATGACTGATAATTCTTGGTATGTTGTTCGTAACACACCAGGTGTTACTGGTATTGCTGGATCTGCTGGTGGTGGTCAAAAACCAACCCCAGTTTCTCGAGAAGAAATCGAACCGGTTCTCAAAAGAATGGGTATGGTCGATAGCTCCATGTATGATCGTTATAACGTTGGAGACAATGTTAAAGTCATTCGTGGACCACTTGAAGGTACCGAAGGTAAGATTCTCTCCATTGATAAGACAACAGGTGCTTGCCGTATTGAAACAATCTTCTTCGGACGTGCAACTCCAGTTGATGTTGATTTCTCTGAAATTGACAAAATCTAATCATCAAATACTAGGATTCAATAAGAATCCTTTTATTTTACTTGAATATATGAACGGATATTCATATAATAGATACGCTGAGGTAAACTTAGATGTCTAGAAGTGGTGTAAATGATGTATCAAAGATCTTCAAGATCATGTCAGATGAGACTCGCTTAAAAATACTTTTTACATTATTAAATGATGAAAAGTGTATGTGTGGGTGTGGAGAGCAACATTGTCGAAGCTGTCAAACTCATCCATGCATGATTGAAAAGTGTGTTGGCGATATTGTTAACGAGATTAACGAATCTCAATCGCTTGTTTCGCACCAACTAATTGTGTTACGAAACGCTAATTTGGTTCGTACACGTAAGGAAGGACAAAAGGTTTATTATTCATTATCAGATGCCCACGTTAAAGAATTACTTAACGTTGCATTAGAGCATGTGGGGGAATTAGAACATGAGTAAAAAAGTTGTTTACCATATTTCTGGTTTTGACTGTGCAAACTGTGCCAGTAAAACAGAACGATTCTTAAACAAACAAGAAATTATTGAGAGTGCCGTAATTGATTTTACAAATGAAAGAATGTACATCACTTACCGCGAAGAACCTCTTGAACTTGATGAGTTAAAAGGGGTCATTAAGCAGATTGAAGACGATCCTTTAAGAATCGAATTAATGCATTCTGCAAAAAGACAAAAATACACCATTTTCACCAGCAATTTTTGGATAATGTTGACAAGAATCATTGTTTCAACGGTGCTGATGTTAATAGGACATTTTGCCTTTGGAGATTGCTTTAGTGTTGGTGGAACAATCCTTTATGGAGTCGCTGCCATCATTGTCTTATATGACATTTGTTGGAAGGTCATTCAAAACATTATCCATCTCAGAAATCCGATTGACATGAATCTGTTGTTAACGATTTCATCATTAGGTGTTTTTGTTCTTTCTTTATTAGTTCATTTTGGAGTTTTACAAGAAGCGGGATTCCCAATTGATATGATGGATGGAGTCATGGTCTTAATCCTTTATCAAGTCGGTGAAATGTTTGAACATATTGCTCAAGGCAAATCAAAAAGCGCCATCTCTAACGCGATTGATTTACGTGCTGACAGTGCAAACCTTGTTACCGATGATAGAGTTACGCAAGTTAAGCCAGAAACATTAGAAATAGGTGACGTAATTATTGTTAGAATTGGTGAAATTATTCCAGCTGATGGAATTATTATTGATGGTCAAGGAACACTTGATATGTCAAGTTTAACGGGTGAACCAATGCCTGTTGATGTTCAAAACGGATCAAATGTTTTAAGCGGATCAATTTTACGAAGTGGTTCAATCACGGTTCGCGTTAATAAAGTTTTTGCTGATTCAACAATTTCAAAAATTATTGAACTTGTTCAATCTTCTGGCGAGCATAAATCGAAAGCAGAGAAATTCATTACAAAATTTGCTCGTATTTATACTCCTGTAGTTTTCGTTATTGGAATCTTATTTGCTTTAATTTCTGGACTTGTCACAGGGAACTGGTCAGATGCCATTTATCGAGGTCTCGCTGTCCTAGTTGTTGCATGTCCATGTGCCATTGTTATTTCAGTACCTTTAGCATACTTTGCTGGTATTGGTTTAGCATCAAAAAGAGGCGTTGTTATTAAGGGCGCAATTTACCTTGATGCACTATGTAAATTAGGTGTCTTATTCGTTGATAAAACAGGCACCTTAACATACGGTAATTTTGAGGTTACAAAAGTTGAAC
>DEWP01000007.1:0-38236 GCA_002363735.1 Caryophanales bacterium UBA3207
CGAAATATGTTTTCTTAGCTGTTACTAATGCTCGATGTGCGACCGCCGATGTTTTTATTAAACCAGGCGATTACGTGAAAAATTGTCAAATTGTTGGAATGCGACATGGTCCATTTTTTGATCAACCAATTCATTCCACTTGTTCAGGAACATTTGTCGGACTTGAAAAACACTATCATCGAAATGGAAAACAAGTTGATTTTTTAAAGATTGAAAATGACTTCAAATATGCCATGGATGAAAATGTTCATCAAAGAACTCCTGAAGAAATTTCCAAACTAACAAAACAAGACATGACTGAAATCATTAAAAACTGTTCTGTTGTTGGTTTAGGTGGTTCTTCCTTCCCAACTTACATCAAATTTCAAACAGATAAACCAATTCATACGATTTTAGTTAACGGAATTGAATGTGAACCATTTATTACTGCTGACCATCGTTTAATGATGGAGTATCCGTATCGTCTTTTAGACGGATTAAAATATGTGATGCAGGCTTTCAAATGTTCACACGCTAAAATCTGCATCAAATCAAAATATAAAGATATTAAAGAAGTTTATGACCAAGTCTTATCTGAAGATGCTTATAAAGATTCAGGGATCGAACTTTCTTGTTTAGGCAATTATTACCCACAAGGTTGGGAAGTGGAAATGATTAAAAATGCTGAAGGTATTCAGCTAAAACCTGGTGAACTTCCAGCTAACGAAGGCATTATTAATTTTAACGTTTCAACGATTGTTGGAATTTATAAAGCAATTAAGTACAACATGCCAGTTGTGAAACGTTTCATCACAATTAGTGGAGATGGGATTAAATCACCAAAGAACTTCCGTGTTCGTATTGGAACTCCAATTACTGACCTTATTCCACTTTGTGGAGGATACACCGATGAAGAAACTGAAAAGGTATTTATTCTTGGTGGCCCAATGATGGGTGCTTCAGTTCCAAGTGATGATTGCATTATCAGTAAAACTGTTACCTCAATTTTGGTATTTAATAAACGTTCTTATCACGAAGAACCGTGTGTTCGTTGTGGATCATGCGTTTTATCTTGTCCGGTTCATCTTGAACCTGTTCAAATTATGAACGCTGTAAAAGCTCTTGATAAAGAGCGAATCAAAAAACTTAATCCATTAAAATGTATTGAATGCGGATTATGTACATATTCATGCACTTCAAAAATTCAGGTGACTGACTATGTCAGGAGAGCAAAATTATTTGCTAAAATGTAGGTTATGACAATTGTAAAAGAAAGCGCACCACATTTAAGAAGAAAAGCCTCCGTCACAAGAATGATGGTCGATGTTTTAATCGCGCTTTTCCCAACACTTGTTTTTGCGTTTGTTGTATTCCCATTAAATACATTCTTAATTTTATTAATTTCATGCGTCACAATGAACGCATGTGAATTTGTCTATGTTGGCTTACGCAACATGATGCCAAAAGACAATCTAAAGCATTCTTTCAAAGAAAGATTTATTTATTCTTATAAAGGTAAATATCATTTATCAAATGCTCTAACCGCTACAATTAGTGCTGTTATTTTCACACTAATTGTTCCACCAAGTTGTCCATTATATGCTGTTTTCCTTGGCTCATTATTTGGTATTACCATTGGAAAACTTGTCTTTGGAGGATTGGGTAGCAACATCTTTAACCCTGCTGTTGTTGGAATGTTATTTGCTAAAATTTGTTTTGGTCCATATAAAACCGTTTCAAGTTGGTATTACACCATTCCAGATGCCGCTGCTGGCGGTACACCATTAGGCATTATTAATGGCGGTTTGTTCTCACACATCAATGACTATCCGCTTTTAGATTTATTCTTAGGAAGAATTCCTGGAACACTTGGTGAAGTATTTAAAATCACCATTCTTTTAGGAATGGTTTATTTACTAATTCGACGTTCGATTGATTATCGAATTGTTGTTTCTTATTTAGGAACATTCACTTTATTAATGTTTATTGCTGGTTTAACTGCTAGTGGAATTAATAATGCAGTTAATCCGTTTGTTTTCACTGCTTATTCACTTCTTTCAGGAGGTGTTTTATTTGGAGCAGTCTTTATGCTGACTGATCCAGTAACAAGCCCAATTAACCCTCCAAGCAGATGGATTTACGGAATTATTGCTGCTGTTTTCACAGTTTTTATTCGTTTATTTGCTGCACTTCCAGAAGGTGTTGGTTTCTCCATTCTATTAGCAAATATGATGGCTGTTGTCTTAGACCACTATGAATGGACTAACCCACGTTATACATGGAAGAAATTTTTGGCAATGGGACTAATTATTGTTCTTTCAGGATTAACAATTTTCCTTGTGATACAGTTTGGAGGTGTTGTAAATGGATAATAAAAAACATTACATCATCACCGCTGTAACTCTTGGTTTAATTGGAGCAGCTAGTGCCGCTATTATTGGCGTGATAAATCTAGTTACTAAAAACCAAATCAAAGAAAACGAGAAAAATAAAATTAATCAAGGAATCGCAGAAATATTTGGTCAAAACTCCACTATTTTAACTACCGAATCTATTGAAGGTGAAAAATATACAAACACTGTTTATACGGTTAAATCAAATAGTGAAGAAACAACTCAATATGCCTTTAGAACAGATGGTTCAAATATGTATGGAAAGATCTCCTTGTTAGTTGGTTTTAATAGCAATAATGAGTTTAAAGGTATTTCGGTCATTGTTGATGAACAAACATACGCTTCAACACTCGTGAATAATTACATCACTCCATTAAGGGAAGCAGACAATAAAGATGAAAAACTTGAAGATGTTTCTTGTGGAGCAACTTATGGAGCTAAATTAATTCGAGACATGGTTAACGATGCTCGAAGTGTCGTCACAAAAATAAATGCAAAGGAATAAGATGAAAAGAGAAAAAGGACAAACAAAAAAGAATTTCCTTAAAGGAATCATCCAAGAAAATCCATTACTTGTTTCGATTTTAGGAACATGTCCTGCTTTAGCAACGACAAAATCTCTAGAAGCAGCAATTGGAATGGGATTTTTATTCACCATTGTTTTACTTTGCTCAAACGTCCTTATTTCATTACTTAGAAAGCTAATTCCGGAAGAAATTAAAACTCCTGCTTACATCGTTATCATCGCTACATTTGTCACAATGGTTAAGATGTTTACAAATGCATTCCTTCCTGAATTATATTCAACATTAGGAGTCTTTATCTCATTAATCGTTGTTAACTGTATCGTTTTAGGAAGAGCAGAAGCTTATGCCAGCAAAAATGGAGTCTTTGATTCATTTATTGATGCACTTGGCATGGGCGTTGGTTACACCTTATCACTTTGCTTGCTAGCATTCTTTAGAGAACTACTCGGAACAGGTGGGTTTACATTTGGACAGGTATTTAGTTTTATTCCATTAACAAAATTAATTATTCCTGGTGCTGACCAATTTGCGGTCTCCTTATTCCAAACACCTGCTGGCGCGTTTATCGTATTTGGTTTAATTTTAGCTGTGATTACGTTTATTAAAAATCGTAAAGCTGAATTAAAATCATTTGAAGCTAAACAAGCAAAATTAAAAGCGGCCGCTGAAGCAAAAGCGAAACTCGCTGCTACACAAAATAATGGAGGTAATCAATAATGACAACATTTGTTTCATTCTTACTTGCGATTATTTCCTCAATGTTAATTGATAACGTTGTGTTATCTAGATTCTATGGAATCTGTCCATTCCTTGGTGTTTCACGCAAAGTGAAATCATCATTTGGTATGGGAATTGCGGTTGTTTTTGTCATTATTTTATCAACTTGTATCTGCTGGCCACTTTATACTTATGTCCTCGTACCGGCGGGCATTCCGTTCATGGATACAGTGGCTTATATTCTTGTTATTGCCTCTCTTGTCCAACTTGTTGGATTATTCATTAAAAAGTATTCTCCTGCTTTATATAAAACACTTGGAATTTATCTTCCATTAATTACAACAAACTGTGCTGTTTTAGGTGTTGTTCAAGGAAATACTGATCAAGGCTTAACATTCTTAAATGCTTTAGCAAATGGCGTTGGAACATCAGTTGGTTTCTTATTAGTCATTGTTGTCTTTAGTTGTATTCGAGTTCGCTTAGAAAGTGCTAATACTCCAAAAGCGTTTAAGGGTTTACCAATTGCCTTAATCACCGCCGCAATCATGGCGATTGCCTTTATGGGCTTACAAGGATTATTTTCAGGGATTAAATTATGAGTCAAACTGAATATTTAATCATCGCTATTGTCATCTTAGTTTTGTTAGCAATAACATTTATTGTTTCTTTTGTCATTTATCAAAGAACACCAAAACCAAAAGGTTGCGAAGATTTAATGCCAAGTGAAGAAAAATGTGCTGGATGTAGCAATAATTCTTGTTCTTTTTACAAAGAAAAAGATTCAGTTGAAATATTAAATTCTAAGAAGGAGGACAAATAGATTATGGAAATCTTATGGGCTGTACTTATTTTATTAGGCATCGGTTTGGTTTTCGGTCTAGGTTTAGCGATTGCTGAAAAAATCCTCCACGTTAAAGAAGATGAACGAATTGATGAAGTTGCAAAAAGACTGCCAAATTATAACTGTGGTTCTTGCGGCTATGCAGGTTGCAAAGGATTAGCCGAAGCTATCGTTACTGGTAAAGAAGAAAACTTACGCAAATGTAAACCTGGTAAAGAAGAACAAAACTTTAAACCAATTATCGAATATCTTGACCAACACCCAAACGAAGATGGAACTAAGGTCAAGGTTCACCTTTAAAATGAAGAAATTAATTGTCCCTCTATTAGCCTGTTTATCCTTGGTTTCTTGTGCAAAAGAACCGACGGAATATAAGGCTTTTTCTAACGGATTATTTGATACATTCGTTGATATCAAGACATATGAAGGAAATGATACAAATACCAAAGAATTGTTGGATATTTTAAAACAATTTAGCAAAGAAACAGACAATTACATTAATACTGATACGAATGGTGTTTATAAGATAAATTTAACGAACAATTCCATTCAAATTAGTGACAATCTTTATCAATGTTTAAAATATGCCGATAAATTATCAGACGATCTTGGAACTTATTTTTCAATTTACCTTGGCTCTTTATCAAAACTTTGGAAATCGAGGCTCAATGAAAGCAAAATTCCAACAAGCGAAGAAATTCAAACTGAATTATTAAAAATTCAAGAAACATCACTAAACTTTGAAGACAACAGTTACGTTAATAGAGTTGGCCAAGCAGAAATTGATTTAGGCGCGATCGCTAAAGGCTATGGTTTAGAATTATGCAAAACGTATCTTAAATCAAAAAATATTTCAAAGTATTTAATCGATGCTGGACGCTCCTCAATTCTTTTAGGAGAAAAACCTACAGAAGATGGAGAATTCACGATCAAAATAAAATCACTTCAAAACACATATATTAAAGCAAAGAACGTTACCGTCTCAACCTCATCAATTGATGAGCAGACTTATGTTGTTGATGGAGTTCGCTATTCACATATTATTTCTCCTGAAACTGGAGATGCTAAAACAATTAATGATACTTGTATTGTCCTCAGTGAAAATAGCGCTCTTGGAGATGCTTTATCCACTAGTTTAATGCAAATGTCCTTGCCTGAAATTATGTCGATAGAAAATGAATATAACGTTCAAACATTAATCATTAAAGATCATAAAATTCTCTATCAAAACCCTAATATAAAGTTAATTTATGGATAAAAAGAAACTTAGAAACGATTTACTTTTGATTGTCCCTTTATTTCTTGCTGCACTTGTGGCTTTTATTGTTTTAATCACGAGAAAATCTTCCACACCATTAGTCGCTAAAGTATACATTTCAAACAATATTGTTCAACAAATTGATTTAACAGATAAAACTGAAAGAAATTATACAATTCATGGAAAGAATGGGGATTTAATTCTTCATGTTCATGATGGATCAATTAAAGTTCTAGAATCAAACTGTCCTCATCAGGACTGCGTTAATCAAGGCGAAGTTAAGAATGTTAATCAACCGATCATTTGCGCATATAACGAAGTTTATATCGTAATTGATGGCCAAAGTGATTATGACGTGGTGATTTAAAATGAAAGAAAATCGTTTTAACGTTCACAAAATAACAATCTTAGCCATTTTAATAGCTGGAGCTGTTGTAATTGGCTATTTAGAATCGCTTATTCCAAGTATTGGAATTCCTGGTGTTAAATTGGGATTATCAAACATCATTATTCTCATTGTTCTTTATGAATTAGGAATCTGGGAAGCAGCATTAGTTAGCCTATCAAGGGTTTTAATTGTTTCTCTATTAAGAGGTACGTTTTTATCAATGGGATTCGTTATGTCCTTAACTGGAGCTGTTTTATCATTAGGAATAATGATCATTTTCTATTTGCTAATTAAAAAATTCTCCATTATTGGAGTTAGTGTTATTGGGGCTTTATTCCATGTCTTTGGTCAGATTGGAGTAGCGATGATTTATTTATCTACTGCTTATATCCTTTACTATTTACCAGTTATTTCTATTTCAACAATTATTACCGGGATTATCGTTGGTATTGTATCTCAAATTATTATCAATACAAAAGTCATTAGTAAACAAAAAGAAAAATATAAATTCTAACCAAGAATTGCAATGAAAAATGCCAGTTTTGCTGGCATTTTTTATTTAATTTTTCTACCTTTATTTATGACTTCATCAATCCAATGATGGAATGCAAGCATCAACATAATTCCAATAAACATTGTGACTCCGCCAGCAACCATTAATGGAACAGCAATATCCCAGTTTTCATAAACACTAAATGGTAATGCGATTAAAAGAAGAACAAAACCAAGAATAAATAAGGCGATTAAAAAATTCTTTAATCGGTAAGCAATACTCAAATTTCTCTCATCCATTGTTTTGTTCCTTTCTTTTTCTTAATACACGAAGAAGTGTTTTGTTGTCTTCACTATATTCCTTTGAAAGAATGTGAATTAAATTCATTTCAATACTTCCATATAAAGCAAATAATCCAAAGAAGATTTCATATGAATTATATAACCAATAGATTTCTCCGATAAATGTAAATGGATATAAGAAGATAACTGCTGACATTAATTTGTTCATAAATGTATGAACCGAACTAAAGCATCTAAACTTAATAAAGCAGACCACATATGCCGTCATATGGAAGACAAATGGAACAAGAATAATCACCCAGTTCCACCACTCTAAAATGCCAAGTAAATATGGGAGAACTCTAATCGCCATTATTAGCAATAATGACCAATCAGCAATCGAATCAATTACTGAACCAATTCGAGATTGTAAATTAAATTTACGCGCGATAAATCCATCAAGAACATCCGTAATTCCGGCAACACCATAAACAATAAAGAATGGTAATGATAATGGTTTAAGGAAGATAATTGCTATCGCCCCTAGAATTCTTAATGAGGAGAGGATATTCGGTGTTTGGCGGAAAATCTTTTTCATTTGAACAATTATAATTATTATTCAATTAAATATTTTTGAAAATAATAAGTTTTAATAAATTAAAAGATTGAAGTTTGCTTAATAAAAAACTGCTTCATCAAAGCAGTTTTCCTTCGGTGGAGATAACAGGACTTGAACCTGCACAGGTTGCCCTACTAGATCCTAAGTCTAGCGCGTCTGCCAGTTTCGCCATATCTCCAGGCGAGCAGTATTATATCATAAGAAAATAAAAAAACCATCACGACGATGGTTTTTTATGGTGCCTTCTATCGGACTTGAACCAACAACCTACCGCTTACAAGGCGGTTGCTCTGCCAATTGAGCTAAGAAGGCATATAACGGGTGGGCGCTACTGGGCTCGAACCAGCGACCTCTTCCGTGTGAAGGAAACGCTCTCCCAACTGAGCTAAGTGCCCATTTTTGGGAGTTGTAACGACATAGTCGTTAAGTGTCTCCCTAATAAAATTGCCCTTTGAAGATGGGCAACCTTTTATTTAGTTTGGTGGATCTTAATAGACTTGAACTATCGACCTCACCCTTATCAGGGGTGCGCTCTAACCAGCTGAGCTAAAGATCCATATTTAGTTGCGCTCTTAAGCGCTTAAATAATATACATTTATTTTTTGTATGTTTCAAGAGTAATTTAGAGAAAGAAAAATGCGCACGCATAAGCGCACGCATTTTGAATCGACACAATGAATTAACGTTTGGAGAATTGTGGAGCACGACGAGCGGCTTTAAGACCGTATTTCTTACGTTCTTTAGCACGAGCGTCTCTAGTTAACATACCAGCGACTTTAAGAGTCTTACGATCAACACCGGCTTCTAATAAAGCACGGGCGATACCAAGACGGATAGCACCAGCTTGTCCACTAAAGCCACCACCTTCAACGAATGCTTCGACATCAAATTTTGATTTTGTACCAGTTAGTTCAAGAGGTTGGGAGAGATCCATCACAAGTGTGGCGTATGGCATATATTTTTCAACGGCTTCACCGTTAACAATAATTTTGCCTTTACCAGCTTTGATATAAACTCTAGCAACGGAAGATTTACGTCTTCCAGTACCATAGTATTTCTTTGCTTCTGCCATAGTAATTTATCTCCTTACTTCTTCCACACGAGCACTTCTGGTTTTTGGGCTTCGTGTTGATGTTCAGCACCTTTGTAAACAAAGAGCTTCTTAAAAATTTGACGGCCTAATGGGCCTTTTGGTAGCATTCCCCAGATGGAGCGTTCAACCATTTCTTCAGGATAACGTTCGACCATTTCACCAGCAGTTCTGGTGCGAAGTCCACCGTTATATCCAGACACATTGTAGTACTTTTTGTTATTTAATTTATTCTTTCCAGAAAGAGCAACCTTTTCCGCGTTAATAATAATGATGTAATCACCACAATCAACATGTGGAGTGTATATTGGTTTATCTTTACCCATTAATTTCACAGCGACAAAGGAGGCAAGACGACCATAAGGAATGCCTGTTGCATCAATGACATACCATTTACGTTCAATCTTTTCTGGTTTAGCGATCGTTGTTTGACGTTGCATGTTTTAGTACCTCCAATTTCATTCAAGCAATAATCTTACCGGGACTATTGGTTTGTGTGCGAGAAAGATTATACGTTTTATATTTATATAAGTCAAAAAGTTTTTTTGGTAGTGAATTTTCTTTTAGAGAATTCAAATAAATAAATAGTGAATTAAATAAACATATCTCAGTCATTTTTCAAAAGAAAATGACGCTGGTTTTGCGTCATTTCATCCAAGAATTGCTGGTTATTTTATATTTTAAAGATATTTAATCCCGTTTCCAAATCTTTTGTTCTTTCAATAGAATTTTTCGTCAAATCAATCACACATTCAAATGTGCCAGAAATGCGACATTTATTGAGGTGACCTCCATAAGTATGGAAGTCTTTATCACTAAAAGACAAATGAAGATGAAGATAAGGTTCACCTTCTTTTCTAGAAAGATTTCCTAGACAAGAAACTATCTCGAAATCACCAATAAATTCTTTTGATTGATATCGTTGTTTTTCGACTTCATATAGACCGACTTCAATTAAATCTGCTGCGCCAATTGCTGAAATAAAACCAGCTTTGATATTTTCTTTTTTAGCTAGCATTAAAAGCGAGGAAACAACCTCTTCTCCACGGTCAATTCGCACAATGATTTTATTTTCTTCAACAATGTATTTCATAAGGAAATAAAAAGAGAGATAAATCTCTCTTATTATAATTCGACGTTATGAGCGACGTTTTGAACGTCTTCTAATTCATCGAGAGCATCGATGAGTTCTTCGAATTTACGTTTGTCTTCAGGATCTTCGATGGTCACCCATTCATTTGGTTCCATACGAACTTCAGCTTCTTCGAATTCAGTAATTCCCATTCCGGCAAGAACTTCTTTCGCTTTCGCAAATGATTCTGGAGCAACATAGACATAAATTGTATCTTCATCAAGTTCAACTTCTTGAACATCAACATCACCAAGAATGAGAGCTTCTTCTACTTCATCACGGTTTGTTCCTTTAAATGCAAGAACACCAAGTTGAGTGAAGTTGAAGATAACACTTCCTAAGTGACCACCTTTACGAATAACGTTTGTACGGACTTCAACTAAAGCACGGTTTGGATTGTCTGTTAATGTATCAATAATTAAGTAAGAGTTTCCTGGACCAAATGCTTCGTATCTTCCTTGAACGTAAGCAACTGCATCTCCGCCTTGAGCTTTCTTAATCGCACGATCGAAGACGTCGCGTGGAACTGATTTACCACGATATTTTTCATAAACAGCTCTTAAGGCTAAGTTTGTTTTTGGATCTGGTGATCCTTGTTTTGCAGCCATATATGCTTCTTTAGAAGCACGAGCGTATAATGCTGATTTAATTTTTCCTGTTCGAGCCATTGCAGCGGCACGGACTTCATGATGTCTACCCATAAGTATTATCTCCTTTGGCGTGTATTATTATATGCCTATTGATATATTTTTCAAAGAAAAGTCGCCTAATATTTAACTTCGACTAGGAATAAGCCTTTTGAATCTGCTTTATATGAAACTGGAATACGCTCTTTACTGTCCAATACGTTTTTAACGTCTTGAACACTAATTTTGCCTCGACCAACCTGAATCATTGACCCAACTAAAAGGCGGACCATGTATCGCATAAAACCGTTTCCTGTAAATCTGATAGTCAATCTACCATCTTTCTCACTAAGAGCAATCTTATAAATTTCTCTTACAAAGTTATCCTCATCTTCTTCTTTTGTTGTGAAGTTTTGAAAACAATGTTTTCCTTCAAAAACTTTGGCACATTTTTTCATTTCATCAAGATCAAGTTTTTGATTAACAAATTCTTCATATTTATATAAGAATGCAGAAGGTTCTTTTAGATTAATTCGATATTCATATGTTTTTTCTTTTGCGCTTAAACGAGCATGAAAATCATCATCAACAACTTTTAATGACAAAACATGAATATCTTTTGGAAGGACACAATTAATTGAATGGCGGAATTTTTTTAGATCACGCACTTCATCAATATCAAAATGAAATGTTTGACCAAGAGCATGAACTCCAGCATCAGTTCGACCACTTCCAAAAATCTTTGTTGGAGTATTTCTAATTTGTGAAATAGCTCTTTCGATTGTTTCTTGAACGCTAATTTGGTCTGGCTGATATTGCCATCCAGCATAAGAGGTTCCATCATATTCAACTACAGCGAATAATCTCATTTTTTGTACCTCCTTGCATTAGCGGCTCCAATGCCAAATAAATAGAACAAAACACAACAAAATCCGATAATTAACCAAGGCAAAAATAATGGTGTTTTGATGGTGAAATCATATGAAGCAATCACAATCGTTGCTGCCATGAATACACCACACAAAATAAATGCAAAAAGGTCATTAAATGAGAATCTCAGTTTATGATAAGTTGTTCGTTTTGCTTTTGGGTTATAACCTCTAGCTTCCATGCTATCAGCAAGTTCCTCGGCACGTTGAAAGCTTGAAATAAATAAAGGAACAATCAAAGAAATGATTGCTTTAAAGCGAGAAGAAATTTTTCCGTGTTTAAAGTCAACTCCACGACTAGTTTGAGCTTTCATGATTCGTTCAACTTCCGCTAACAATGTTGGAATAAAACGAAGAGCGATTGAAATTGTCATCGCAATCTCATGAGTTGGAAAACATATCACTTTTAATGGCTTCATAAACCACTCTAAAGCATAAGTTAAATCTAGCGGTTTAGTAGATGTTGTTAGAATCATCGTTAATGAAACCATCAAGAATAGGCGAAGAATAATTTTTAAAGATTGGAAAATTGATTCCCAATAGATATCAAGACTACCAATTGAGAAAGCAATATTTTCTGCCCCTTTTGGCTTTACAAGAACATTAATTAAAAGTAAGAAAATAATTAAAATCCACATTGCTCTTAATGACTTAAATAAAGCCTTAAAACTTGTGTTAGAAATGAGCGCTAATAAGAAAATAAAGAAGGCTAAAATTCCACCAATAATAAAGGTCATTTCCCATGTAGAATAGGAAATAAATATTGCAACCATTAATAATATTAATGAAATTAGTTTTACTCGTGGGTCAAGACGGTGAATAAAAGTATCGCGAGGAGTGTATCTTCCAAGAGTTATACTGCTCATTTAGAAGCCCTCCTTTGTTTAGCGATTTCTTTTACAACATCGTCTAGCGAAGAAATCTTCTCTAAATCAAACTTATATCCTTTGTTTTCTAAACTTTGAATTAATTTAGTAATCAATGGAGTTTCTAAAGAATAACAATCAACGTTTTGATCAAATAAATCATGAGGATTTCCTTGATAAACTATTTTTCCTTGGTCCATCACAATGACATCAGTTGCATAACCGTAAACTAAATTCATATCGTGGGTAACAACAATAATTGTTGTGCCTTGGTCATGAAGGTTTTTAAATAAGCTCATCATTTCTTTAACACCGCGTGGATCCAGTCCAACAGTTGGTTCATCTAACACAATGACCTCTGGCTGCATTGCCATAATTCCGGCAATGGCTACTCTTCTTCTCTCACCACCACTTAATTCAAATGGAGATTTTTTAAAGAATGATTCATCTAAGCCTACTTTTAATAGATTTTCATGAGCGAGTTTTAAAGCATCTTCTTTTGACACACCAAAATTTGTTGGGCCAAAAGCAACATCTTCTTCGACTGTATTTTCAAATAATTGATATTCTGAAAATTGAAAGACAATGCCAACTTTTTGTCTTAATGGGCGAAGTTTCTTAGTACGCTCTTTTTTATTACTAGAAATAACGAAATCACCAGCAAAAACCGAACCTTTGGTTGGAATTAAAAGGCCATTTAGTTGCTGAATAAATGTAGATTTTCCGCATCCAGTATGACCAACAATGCATGTGAATGAATGCTCTTTGATTTCGCAGTCTATATCGTGCAAAGCTTCGAAAAGATTCGGTGCTTTATCACCATAAAGGAAATCGACGTGGTTAAACTTTAATTTCATAAATGTTCCACCACCTCTTCTAAAGATGTTCCATTAACATCAATCCCTTGCTCTTTTAATTTGTTTTTAAGAGAGACCACGAATGGAATATCTAAACCGATATCTTGCAATTCTTTTTCATCAACTAAAACGTCTTCAGGCTTTCCTTGGAAAACAATCTTACCGTCATTAAAACCGATGACTTCATCAGCTTGATAGGCTTCTTCTATATCATGCGTTATTGATAAAATCGTCATTTGAGGATTCTCTTTTTTCATCTTGAGAATCGTTTCACGTATTTCTTTCTTTCCTCGTGGGTCAAGCATTGCTGTTGCTTCGTCAAAAATGACAATTTCAGGATTCATTGAAAGAACACCGGCAATCGCAACACGTTGTTTTTGACCACCAGAAAGATTCTCTGGTTCCTTGTCTAAGAATTCAACCATGTTAACTTTGGCAGCGAATTCATTAATAATCGCATCCATATCTTCGCGTTTAATGCATCTATTTTCTAATCCAAAAGCTAAATCATCTCGTACTGTCGCACCAACAAACTGGTTATCTGGGTTTTGGAAAACGATACCCATTCTATTTCGTAATTCGTGAACAGTTTTGCGGTTCAAATCAATTCCGAATAATTTAATTGAATTCTCGTTCGGTTCTAATAAACCCATCAAAAGCTTAGCGAATGTTGATTTACCAGAACCATTATGTCCAACAATTGCGACATATTTTCCGGCTTCAATGCTAAAAGAGACGTCGTTAATCGCGACGTCTTTTTCGTTGTATTTATATGAGAGATGATTAACTTCAATAATCTTCATTAAAACTCTAGTTTTGGAACTCTTCCTTTATATTGTCTTGTTTTAACTCCAGCAAGTTTTAGCATTAATACACTTGCTTTTGTTTCTGTGGTATCAGCATATTTATTGTCTAAATAGACAACTTCTTTAATTCCTTTTTGAATGATTGCTTTGGTACATTCGTTACACGGGAATAATGTGACATAGAGAGTACAGCCTTTAAGTGCGGCTCCATCTCTTGTATTTAAAATGGCATTAAATTCAGCATGACAAACATAAAGATATTTCGAATCTAAATCTTTTCCTTTGTTCCAGGAAAGATGGTCTTCATCACATCCTGTTGGCATACCGTTATAACCGTTAGAGACAATTTTGTGGTCTGGATCAACAATACATGCTCCAACTTTTGTATTTGGGTCTTTGCTTCTTTGAGCGCTCAAAAGAGCCATACCCATGAAGTATTCATCCCAACTAATATTAGCTTTGTGTTCCATTTTAGTATTCCTCGAGTTGCGTAAATTATACATTATTTACGCTTAACTACCAATATATTTAGATTACTTCACCGTGAAAATCACAATGATGCAAGCAATCATCAATAACAAAATAACACCGCAGAAGATTAACCATTTCCAAGGAGCTTGTGTTTTTTCAACTAATGGTTCATTTTCTTTAGCTTCTTCTAGTTTTGGATATTTTTGAATTTCTTTCTCTTCTCTCATTTATTTCACAACTTTCTTATATAAGACGCCAAGTAAACTTACAACAAATGTATTTAATGGAATATCAATGAAGAAAACAATTGTTTGAGCAAAGAAAACAAACAAGAAATCAACTTCGAAGAAAATCGTTTTGACAATCGTGTTCAAAATAAGCATCACAACAAATTCGACAATAATTGATGCAACAGCAATTGGATAAACGTTAGCAACGTCTTCTCCATACTTTTTTATTAAGTGTTTATCGGTCAGAAAAATAACTACAACCGTTAAGGCGGATAAAAGCCAGGATAAGCAGATAATTAAAACCTTGTGCCACAATAAAAATTCATAAGTTTTCCCGAACAAAATAATTGAATCGTTTAAGCACATAAAAATTGTCACAAAAACACAAATACAACCAAGAATTGCTGTAATTATTGAAAAATTTATATAGTTTTTCTTAATGAGTTTTACACCTTTAAAAATAAAGAATGGAAGCAATCCAAGAAGTCCGTAAACAACTGTAAATAATGGGTTAATTGAATAGCCTAATGCATTTGGAAATAAGACAATTCCAAGAATGTCTGAGGCCGCTCCAACAACTAATCCAGAAATCGGACCAATAAAGATTGAAGCAAAAATAATCAACGCTGGTCCAATAGAAATTCTTACAAATGGGACTAGTGGAATGTTTTGGATAGATAAAAGTCTAGTACAAATAATTGTCAATGAAAGAACTAGAGCCGAAAGCGTTATTTGACGTACTAAATTATTTGTCATTTCTTAGCGCCTCTCTAACAATTCCTGCAAAGCATAAAGACCCTGTCACTAGGATAGTGTCTTCAAGATACGTTTCTGATAATTGTTTGATATATCCGAGATAATCATCAACAAATTTATAGTCCCCAAGATATAGAAAATATTCTTCTTCTGTTCTAGCTCTTTTATGATTAAATGTTGTTAAAACAACATCGTTAGAAATATTTCCAAGTGAAATGAGCATTTGATCAATGTTTTTGTCTCTAAATGCCGCAAATACAACATGAATAGGTGTTTTTATTGATGATTCAACAGTTTCTACAAGAGATTTCATTGCTTCTGGATTATGCGCTCCATCAACGATAATATTCTTTCTTACTCTTTCAAAACGACATGGAAGTAATTCTGATTTTAAGCCTTTTCTAATCGCTTCCTCAGAGACTACAATTTTATCCTTTAAAATCTTTGTTGCTTCAACTGCAAGTGATGCATTTTTAATTTGATATTTTGCGTTTGTTGAAAGCTCTAAATCTTTATATGGGCGATAATCAAAAATGATTTTTCCATCAATAATTTTTTCATTATGAAAATCTTCTACGATATAGATTTGTGATTCTGTTTCTTTTGCTTTTTGACGAATTGCAAACATCGCTGTTTCATCTAATTTACCCAGCAAAACTGGAATATTTTGTTTGATAATTCCTGCTTTATTATTTGCAATTTCAGATATAGATGTTCCTAAATATGCAGTATGTTCAAGTGATACGGAAGTAATAATAGATAAGCAAGGTATAAAGATGTTTGTTGCGTCGATATATCCGCCCATGCCAACTTCGATAATTGCTAAATCTAGTTGCTTCTCTTTGAAATATTCGAATACCATAATTGTCTGCATTTCAAAGGTTGATAATTCGTATTTTAGAAACTTAGATTCAAGTCGATTAAATAATTCTAGATATTCGTTTTCACTAATTTCTTCTCCGTTGACTTTAATCATTTCGAACAATGTCGTTGTTGATGGAGAAGAAAACATACCGACTTTATAACCTTGAGCTCGATAAATTTGATATAGATAATTAGCTGTCGAACCTTTGCCGTTCGTTCCAGTAATATGGATTGAAGGAATATTAAAAGAAAACCCTTCCTTTTTTAAATAACGATCGTAGTTATCTCTAGAATATGTTGAAAGGGCGCGTTTCTCAAAAAACTCTGCTAATTCTTCAATATTATTCATAATCTCTAGTAATGGATTTTTTAGCTTTATCCATTGCTCGTTCATCATCTCTTTTCTTTAAGACTTCACGTTTATCAAATTTCTTTTTGCCTTTACCTAAAGCAATCTCGATTTTTAATCGTCCCTTCTTTAAATAAACTTTTGTCGGAACAATTGTCATCACTTTTTCTTTAGCCTTTTGTTCCATTTTCATGATCTCTTTTTTATGAAGAAGAAGTTTCCTTGTTCTTCTTGGATCGTGATTAAAAATATTGCCTTGTTTATAAGGCGCGATATACATGTTAATGAGAAATGCTTCTTGGTTACGAATAACAACATATGTATCCATTAAAGATGCACCGTTTTGACGAATTGATTTAATTTCGCTGCCTTTTAGTTCAATACCGCACTCTAAAAAATCTTCAAGGAAATAGTTGAAGTAGGCTTTGGAATTTTTCGTAATTAAATCATTGTTGTGATTCATAACTGCTATCCACCATAATCAAGATTATGAACTAAATAAGACGAAACATAAAGAAAAAGTAATCGAAAGTTCATTATATTTTCTAAAAATAATGAATTTTTATAGAGTTTACCAAATCATTGGTTTATCATAATAAACAATGAACGACTTCATCGTAACATTTAAAAATTCGAAAACTAATGAAACATATGTTTTTGATGAAAAAGTTTCTCGAGTCAAAGACAAAATTCTTTTTCGCGAACTTTTAACAAATCATCCAATTGATGATGACTCTTTAGTTAAACCTGTTTTTGAAACAGAAAAAGAATTGGTTCGAATCAAAGTTCATGTCGCAAATGTTGGTTCATTTTATTATGACTTCTCTAAAGAAACGATTAATGAAAAAAGAGAGCAATTAATTAAAGAAATATCTGATTTAAAAGAGATTCAAGATTCCGAAGAAAAGGTAACTAAATTACTAGTCACTGTCGACAAATATGAACCTCTTTATGTGCTCTTTGATGACGAAGACAAAGAAGCTTTTGAATATGAAAAATTCACTGCAATTTACCAACAAAATGCTTTAAAATCTCCTCTTTTAGCATTCTATAAAAATGATTTAAGAAAGCCGAAAAAAGTACATGCTCCGAAGGTTTATGAAGAAAAACCTGTAAAGGTAAAAAAACCAAAAATTGAAAAGCCAAAAGTAGAAAAAGTTCAAAAGCCAAAGAAAGTTAAAGAACCGAAAGTTAAGAAGGAAAAAGCTGAACCAAAATTTATTCCTGCTTTGAAAAAGGCGTGCCTTGCTATTGGACACTTCTTTAAAGTCATTGGCGTTTATATTGCTTATTTCTTTAAAACAGCGGGAATCTATATCGCCTATTTCTTTAAGAAACTAGGGTTAGCTATCGCACGTTTCTTTAAAATTGTTTGGATCAAGATTGTTAACGCATGGTATGTCTTTATTACATGGTTCGAATGGAAGAATGACTTTATTTTCTATTTCATTTTTACAGCCTTATTCTCATTCTCGCTATTAGCAGGAATTGTTTGGTCTTTAAATAAAGATGGATTAGCAGCATTCTTCTTTGTTATGACAGCATTATTTATTGTGACTTGTGTCTATGCCACATACGTTCAAAGAAAAGATACTAAAGATTGGAAAGTTACAATTCAAAATGAATTAACACCAAATTTAATCCTTTTCCTCGGTCTTGCAGGCGGAACTGTTGCATCATTCTTTACATCAAAATCTATTATTAAATTAGAAGAAGGCCAAACACTCGACTTCGCGCTTGCCTTATGGATTACAATTGGAGCCTGTGCTTTCTTACAAATATTATTAAATTTTACTCCGTTTATCATTCATAAAATTATGTTAAATAAACAACCTAAAAAAGAACAAAAAGAACCAGCAAAAACCGAACAAAATAAAGAAATTGATGAAGAAAATAAGGAACAAAAAAACGATGAAAAAAATAGCTAAAACATTATTCTTAGGAATCCTTGCTGGATTTGCAATTGGATTAGGTTCTTTTGCCTTTGTAATGTCTAAATCTTTAGGCTCTTCTATCGTCGGTTCTTTTGCCTTCTCAATCGGTTTATTACTGGTTTGTTTTCTTGGTTTAAATCTTTATACAGGTAAAATCGGTTTTGCTATAGACGGACCAAAAGAAAACGTGATTAATCTAATCCCAATTTATATTGGAAATATTATCGGAGCAGTTATTAGCGGATATCTTTTCTATTTTGCCACGAAAAATATTTCTAGCGTTGTCGCTTCAATTAACAGCGTTGTCGAAGCAAGAGTTATTGGCGATGCTGATCCTTGGTACCGCTGCCTAATCATGTCTTCACTATGTGGCATCTTTGTTTTCCTTGCTGTTTATGGATATAAAAAATTCCAGAACACTGGAATGAAGGCTTTTGCCATTATTATGTGTGTATTTATTTTCGTATTAACCGGAATGGAACACACTATTGCCAATATGGTTTATTTCTCATTTGGCAATGCTTGGAGTTGGGATGCTGTATTAAATATTTTAATTACAACAGTCGGAAACTCTTTAGGAGCAATCCTCGTTTATTTATCAATTAAAGTAATTGAGAAAAAATAAAAAAGGCCTATGGCCTTTATACGTTCTTAGAACGTTTAGCAAAGATCGCGCCACTCTTGATGTCGAACTCCATCTTATGATGAACTGGATCGGCATCTTTTTTATATTCTAGATAAGTGTATTTATAAGTCACGATTTCACCTTTAACTTCTTTTGTATCAGGAGCACCAAGAATTGTTTCAAATTGGTCAAAGGAATCACCGACATTTGCTCTCGAGAAAGTTGTATGCCAAATGTCCTTCATTGATTCCCATCGATCAGGAAGCTTTTCTTGTTCTTTCGTGGCTTCTTCTTGAGCAATTACTCTTTTTCCAAGCCACTCCATAAATTTACCCATGATTAAGATTCCTTTCTTTTACGAATAAAGATGTATCCACCAATTGCAGTTAAACACAAAACAGAACTAACTATTACAATTACTGAGCTTTCACCTTGTAAAACAAGTTTATTTAAAACGGTATTAACTGTTGAATTAATGACATAGTCATCGTTAGAAATCGTGATTGATTTATGATTATGTTTTGCCCATTCGATAAAGCGTTCTCTTGCTATGGCAATAACATAATCGTTGGATGTCATAAATTCACTACGACCTTCTTTCGTCATATTCTCGAAATAACCTTTCGCTATTGTGAATTTTCCTTTTGTTTCTCCAACATCCTCACATTGACCATTCGTGTCGGTGAACATAATGTAATTAGCAACGTTTTCAGGAGTATCATTCGCCTTTTCACCTTTATAATAGATGCTTATACTGGAAATATAGATAGCGCCACTATTAGAGCGAATTCCTACGTAACTATAATCGCTATTAAAAGTTATTGTTCCTGTTGACGTCACACTTCCAATCTTCGTTCCTGCTTTCGATGAATCATATAAATCAGTAGCCTGTGAATAAGCCGAATTTTTTCCGTAAACATCAATCGTATTAGAACCACTTCCTACATTGATGACAACCTTATCAATATTTCCTCCGCTAACAATAGAAACAATTCCAGAATTGCTGTTTTTTGATCGCATTTGAATATTTCCACTCGCATCTTTTGCAGAGTTCCCAGAATATTTGGCGGTGCTAGTTAATGAAACGTTTGAAAAATCAGTATACGACGTAGTACTAGCTGGAAGATCACTGGCTGTTATTGTATCTTTAACACTTGTTGTGCTAGATGGTGCAACGTATGACTTTCTTTGAACATTCACATTTAATGTTGTTTCAAACGATTCGTAAATTATCTCAAACGTTTTGACCTTTGTTGTTCCGCCAGAATTAGAGTCACTATAAACAAATTGATAATCAGCGAAATTAACACTACTTGTGACATCAACTCCTGTATTAGTCGTAACGGTAATATCGTTTCTTGTGATAGTTTCTCCGACATAATAAGTTTTGCTAGATTTTAATTGAGCAGTTATTGATGTTATAACTGGAGAATTCACCGTAATTGTATACGTTTTTGTTGCTGTAACTTGATTCTCCGTATAGGAAACGGTGACTGTTTGTGTACCTGCGCTTTGCATATTATAGCCAGAGAAATTTGCTTTACTCGTCACATTTGCAGTTGTTTTGTCACTATATGTTGCAGTTACAACCATAGATCCATACGAGAATGTATCACCAAAAGCGAATGTTGTTGGGTAATTTCCACTAATAGAAATTGATGATAATATTACCTGTTCTTCCACAGTATAAGTCAAAAGTATTGTTTTAATTCTTAACTGCGTATTTGTTGTATTTCCGTTTTGTATTTTTAAAGAGCTAGATGCGCTAATGTTACTAATCGTATAAGTATAATTAGAAGCACTTATCGAAGTTGATGAACCGCCATCAACACTATATTTAACAGTTGGGCTTGTTGATGAAACAATGGTCGCACTTGTAAACGTGATTCCATCAGCAGGTGTAATTGTTATACTACCTCCGTTTCCTCCCGAATTATAGTAAAGTCTTAGTTCATTACTCGAGGAATTATATGCAGGTTCAGTTCCTGAATTGTTCTTAGCACTAGAGAAAGATAAAATTCCATTAACTGTTCCTTTATTCGCAGTAAAATTCGTATATGTTCCCGCTGTGCCTGTTGCAGTTCCCCAACCAATTGTGTATTCGCCAGTTGAGGTTTCTTCTTCGCTCGAATTAACTTTAACCGTTAACTCGAGAAGTTCATCGGCCGCCGCAATGGTAATTGTTGTTGTACCTTCTGCAACTGCTTCTACATGTCCATAATCATCAACTGTACAAATAGATTCATCTTCTACTTCATACAAAAACTCTCTATCAGCATCAGATGGATCAAGAGTAATTGTTGGATCAATTTCGTAAGTATCACCAATGTCTAATTCAATCGAATCAGGATTGATTGATGCACTTGTTGCAGGATTAGTTACTTCAATAGAAAAATCTTTATATGCTGAGCCGAGAGTTGTTGTTGCGGTAACTCGAATTGTCGCGGTTCCACTAGATAAACCTGTAATTAATCCAGAGTTCGAAACAGATGCAACAGTTGTATCAAATGAACTATAAGATAATGTTCCATTAGTACTAAAAACACTAATTTGATATGTTGAATCTTTGGTAATTGCGCTGGAATATTCACTAAGATTAACAAAAGGACTTTCGGGACTAATATCTAATAAAGCTCCGATATCTAATCTTCCATAACCAAATGTCGTATCCCAACCACTAGATCCAATATCAATACATGACCCAAATAAAGCTTCTTTAAATTGGTCGACAGTTCCACTAGGATTAGCTTGTTTCCATAAAGCAGCAGCACCCGCAACAATTGGAGAAGCAAAAGATGTTCCTGAAGTTTCATCATATATATGCCCATCGGAAGAACTCCATGAAGCAGTATAAACGCTACCAGGAGCGCTTAAATCAACGTTGTTATTTCCGGAAGAGGTTGCTGTTGAGGCGTTATAGTTTGAATAAGATGCTCTAGTAGTTCCAGAGTTTTTATCTAAAGCTCCAACACCTATTGCCCCAGGTGATGAGGCTGGATAAGAAGCGGTTGATGTTGTATGATTACCAGCGGCAGCAATAACAATTGTTCCTTGTTTAATTATTCTATCAATTTCACTATCTACATAATCATATTGAGGAGCTTCGATTGACATATTAACTACATCAACAAAGGTTGAGGCGTTTTGATTTAATAAATAAATGTAATTAAGAGCGTTATAAATTGAATCTGTCCAAAAGTCCGTTTTAATCGGAATTACTTTGATGTTAGGAGCAATACCAATACATCCAGTTTTTGTAGAATCGTGAGCTTGACTTGCTAAAGTGGAAACGACATCAGTACCGTGTTTAGTGAATTTCTTATATTTCGCCATTGGCCTTAAGCAATCTGCGCCAGGATAATAAACATCATTAAATGTATAACCGCTGGTTGATTCTTGAGGAGCAAATTGAACAATATCACTTGTCTTATCTGTACTATCAACACTTAATGAATAATGTCCTGTTGTCCCTTGATAAGAAGCATGAGCAAAAAATCTACCTTCATTAATGCTAAAAACACTTTCGCCACTTTCATTAATAAAGTCTGGGTGATCATAATCAAATCCAGAATCAATTACAGCAACACGAACATCATCGCCCTTATAGTGATCCCAAACGCTTTCAATGTTGCCAACATGGTTCATTGAAATATACTGTTTAGATGTATAGCATTGGTCAACCGGTGTGTAAGCTGGATTACCTTCTTTAGCATCAGGATCAGCGGCGTAAACAATCGGTTCGATATAATTAACGGATTTACTTTTTGTTCCAACTAAAAAACTCATCGCCATCGCCGATAAGCATAATGAGGAAATGAGAAATAATCGCTTCTTCATAGTTTGGAAAGTTAGTTATATTTTACACGTACACATAATATATTTCTAATACTGAATTTTTCTGGAAATTTATCAAAAAATTTTTTATTTGGGTTTTGCAAAAAATTTACCAGCAAAACCTGGATAAAATAAAAAGATACACCTCAGTGAGATGTATCTTAAATATTGATAAATATGGATTAAAGTTTGATGTCTTCAGCCTTGCATTTACGACCAGCTTTGATTGTAATCTTGCCTGGTTTAATTGCACCAACTGGACAGACATGCCCACAAAGTAGGCAACCGACGCACTTATCGGTATTGCAACTTGGTTGACGCTTTTCAGCATCCCATTCAATTGCTTGGTGACCACCATCATAACAAGAGATGTAGCAACGTCCACACTTGATACATTTATCAAGATCGATCTCTGGACGGACAATGTAGTCACGGTTAAGATTTTCAGCTGGGATGATGTTCTTATTGGCTTTACCAACAAGTTCTTCTAAAGAATCAACGCCTTGTTCGACCATGTAGTGTTCAAGACCATTTTTCATGTCTTCAACAACACGGTAACCATATTGCATAATGGCTGTGGTAACTTGGAGAGTTTTTGCGCCAACTAAAATGAATTCAGCAGCATCTTCCCAAGTTTCAATTCCGCCAATACCTGAGATTTCAAGATTCTCAAGTCCTGGTGCTGTTCTCATTTGTTGCAAGAAACGAAGAGCAACAGGTTTAACAGCTTTTCCAGAATATCCAGAAATAGCGGATTTTCCATCAACAATTGGTAAACCAACTTTCTTATCTAAATCGATATTACAAATTGATTTAATGGTGTTAATGGCAGCAATACCATCAGCTCCACCTTCTAAACAAGCTTTTGCAACTGGCACCATATCAGTAACGTTTGGTGTCATTTTAGCCATCATTGGAAGTTTACTTCCACGTTTAACAGCTTGACAGTACTTCTTACAAAGTTCTGGGTTTGTACCAACGTCACTACCCATAGCGTGAGAAGTCATTTGTGGACATGATAAGTTCATTTCAATCATGTCTGCACCAGCTTCTTCAACCATGCGGGCAAGATCTTCCCAAGTTTGTTCATCATTACCCATAATTGAGGCAATTAAAACTTGATTTGGGAATTCTTCTTTTAATTTACGTAAATCGCGTAAGTTCTCTTCTAAGGAGTGCTCAGCGATTTGTTCCATGTTTTTAAAACCAACAAATGGTGTGGATTCTTTGTTTAACTTATCAAAACGTGGAGAAACTTCATCAATGAAGTATGATTTTGGACCAATTGTCTTAAAGACAACTCCTCCCCAACCAACTTCATATGCTTTTTTACACATGTCGTAGCAGTTACCAACCGGAGAAGAAGATAAGCAGAATGGGTTTGGGAATTTAACACCTAAGAAGGTGACTGATAAATCTTTATGGACCATTTTATTTACCTCCTAAAGCAGCGTGAACATAGAGCGCTACTTCTTTACCAGTGCGGACACAACCAACAACTGTTTTGTCATATGCACTATGTGCAATATCACCACACACAAAGACTTTTGAATCTTTTGTGAAATATGGACGACCTTCATTAACTTCGCCTTTAACAAGTTCAAGACCAAGGCCTTCAACTTCTGGATATTGACCAACAGCAAGAACGATTAAATCAGCTTCAACTTTGATTTCTGCTTTAATCTCACGGTGAGCAAATGTAACAACATTTCCTTCAACCTTTGTTGGAACATAACCATCAACGATGGTAACACCCATCTTTTGAGCGCCTTCAAGTTCTTTGCGACTTGCTTTAAATTCTTTAAATTGTTCGTAGACAACGTCGGTAACGTGATCAACACCTAAAAGTTTTAATGTTGTTACAACGTCCATCGAGACGTCACCACCACCAACAACTAAAACGTTATTTGGAACTTTAACAGCTCCACCTTTAGCTTTGACTTCTTTAAGCAAATCAACAGCTAAAACAACATTTTTATTGCCTTCAAATGCTGGAAGCATCTTTCCACGGCTATAGCCTGGAGCAAGAACAACAGCGTCATGTTTCTTTTTGAGTTCTTCAAGAGAAACATCTTTACCAACTTCACAACCAGTGTGGAATTTCACACCAAGTTCTTCAATACGTTTAATTTCTGTATCAACAACACGGTTTGGTAAACGATATTCCGGAATAAGTCTAAGCATACCGCCTAAAACTTTTTCCTTTTCGTAAACTTCAACATCATAACCAAGTTTTACAAAACTAACAGCAGCTTGTAACGCAGCTGGGCCAGAACCGATTAAACCAATGGATTTACCATTTGATTTGCCTTTTTCTAAGATCTTCATCTTGTTAGCTTCTTCAAAATCAGTCACATAACGTTGAATACGTCCGATATCGATTGGTTTATCAATACCGCTTCGTGAACAACCTTTTTGACAATATCTCTCTGTTGGACAAACACGAGCACAAATTGCACCTAAGGCGTTATTTTCACGAATTGTTTCAGCTGCTCCTTTAAAATTACGGAAACGAACTGAACGAATAAATTTGTCCGGATTAGTGCCAGCCGGACATGCTTTCGAACATGGGGCGTCGTGACAAAGTAAGCAACGTGCTGCTTCTTCGCAAACGTTCAAAGGTGAAAAGCCAGGTTCGAAATCTTTTTTGTAATTTGAATCCATATGAAAATTCCTTTCATATATAGTTTACCAAAACTATTTCAAGATATATATCGCTTTTTTTAAATTAAAAAGCGCAAATAAAAATATCCAAGTTTTGCAAAAATTTCTCCAGCAAAACCTGAATATCTCTATTTTTTGTTCAAATTTTAAAAAATGATTTTTCTTATATATTTCTAAACATTAGGAAAACAAAATAACCGGCAAAAACTTGATTCTTTGATAAACAAAAAGGCCTAAAATATAGGCCTTCAGTTTGCTAAATTCTAAATTAGAAGAATGTACCGCGAGCTTGTTCTTTGGTTTCTTTTGAAATTGAGAATGGAATACGAGTTGTGTATCCACGTTTTGCTGCGATAATTTGTTTGAATGGCCACTCAAAAATGGCTTTGTTCCATTCAGCAACGACATCATTATAGTGTTCACGAGCTGCGGTAATTTCGCGTTGGGTGTAACTATTTTGTTGCATTGCATCAGCAAGTTGTTCGTGTGCTTTTAAATCTGGATAGTTTTCAAAAGCAACATTGATCTTTTTGCTAACTTCTTCGATTGCTTTATTTTGTTCAGTGAAGTTTTCACTTCCACCAGCACGTAAACGAGCAATTTCAGTAAAGGTTGATTTATCTAAATCGATACCTTTTTCAACAAGTTTAGCGGCGTTTTGTAAGATAATAACGCGTTGTTCCATGTAGTTATCAACTTGGGAAGCAGCTTGTTGAATCTTTTGTTGAAGTTGGCTAAGTTTTTTACCAGCATTCACTCTGGCAAGTAGCACGAACGGAATTGGTAAAATAAAGATACATAAGACAATTTGGAAAATTGTTGATCCAACACCAACCTTAACAGGGATTTGTTTTTCAATGACATTTACATCTCTTCCAGCTTCGTTAACTGGACCAGTCATTTCGTCTAATTCATTTGCCATAAATTAGTCCTCCTTCTTCGCCATCAGCGATTTTAGATTTTTTATATCTACATTCAAACCTGATTTTAATGCAATTAGGCCACGAATGTAAATAGTGTTTTGATTGTCAATGCTGCGGAATAATAATTCATCTCCGCCAACATTGGCCGTTTGAAGGTCGCCTTCACCTTCCACAGGAATATATTCATACCAAGTTACTGGAACCATGTAAGTCATGCCATTACCAGCAACTTTTGGAACCATTTCAACGTGTTCTTCACTCCTAAAGGAGTGAGCGATAACGTGAACTTGGTCAGCACCATTAATTTGACTTTCACAATTTGTTTCAAAAATAACTTCAGTGACACTTTCTTTATTTTCAAAATCTTTTGGATTGAGTCGGTTCACAATCATCTCATGTTCAAATGGAGTCATTTGAGATTTTAATGTGTCTTTATAGATGTATTCGTGAGCCTTCATTTGCTGATATAAAGGAATCGATAGTAATGGAGCAAAATCAAAATAAACAGCTTTAAAATAATAATCACAGAAATCAACGAATTGATCATGAACCTTATCATAATCAAATCCGCGGAAATCCACCACATCCATAAAGATGCTTCTTCCACTCATATGAGCTGATTCAATAATGTTGATACATTTATCTTTCTTCATATAGAAGTCATCACCGAAGCCTTCTTCTGAATAAAGTAAATCAATCATTGCTTTTTGCGCAAGCGGAGTAAATAACAAACGATATTCAACTTCGTTATTGCGGTCTAATCCGCCAAAACTGAGTTCGAATAAAGGATTTCCGAGTGGAGTATAAGTTCCGCCTTTAGACATCTCTTTTTCCGCCATCTTTGATAAATCATCTTCGTGATGACGAACGTATTTATCGCGCTTCTTTTCATCCTTAATCGAAGTAATTTCGCTTGGACCGCGGCTAAAACAAAGATGCGGAGCAGCTTCATTTCCGTAAACTAAATAAGTTTCATTAGAATATTCTGGTTTTGGTTTGGTTACTGTCGCACGTAATGTTTCTGTTTCAGTAACAGTGTAACTACCATCTTTTGAATAAATTCTTCTCGTATAAGTAACAACTCGAGTTCCTTCGTAAGTATGCGGCACCATTTTCATCACTTTATCTTTAAAGAAAACAAATGGATTACCTAAGATACTTCCAGTTTGTAAATTCAAAACTGAACGATTTTCTAAGCTTTTGCCCCACATTCCGTATTTTTGGACAAGAGTGTAATATTTCTTGATATCAAAATTGCGGTCCATTTCGATTAATGGACAGCTTTCTTGGAATAAGCGGGCTGGCATATCTTCGTTAAATAAGGAGTTTAGAGAAGCCATTTGATCCCAGGCATCTTTATTTAATTTTTCGATTTCAGCATTAACTTTGGCTAATTGTTCATTTAAAGCCTTCTTACGTGGCTTATAAACAAAGATAAATAAGAAAATACCAACGAGGACAAGACAAAGAATGCCAAATAAAACAGCGAGCCAAACCATTGAGCCGAGTTTCTTATTTAGTTTTTCTGCTTCAGCTTGTTTTTGATATAACTTTTGACAAGTTTTTAAATTTAAATCAATATCTGTTCCTGCTTTCTTTGTTAAATCAGCAAAAAACTTCTCGACGCGGTCGTGATGTTCCTGCTTTAAAGAAAGCTTATATAGCCTAGAAGGCTCTAATAAATCTTGTTTATTCATATCTTAATGTTACCTTAATTATATCTAAATATAAATAAGAATAAATAAAAAGAGAACCCATTAAGAGTTCTCAATTTAAGTAAAGAATCGAATTATTTAACAAATTCAACAATCACGACTTGGGCATTGTCTCCACGACGGACACCTGCTTTGATTGCGCGGGTGTATCCACCATTACGTGAAGCATATCGAGAGGCAAGTTCTCCAAAGAGTTTTGCTAAAGCTTCTTTGCTCTTTAAGATGCTTGCGGCTTGTCTACGAGCATGGAGATCTCCTCTTTTACCTAAAGTAACGAGGTGATCAGCCATGGTCTTAAGTTCTTTGACCATGCCAGAGGTCACTGTAACTCTTTCAACTTCGATTAATGAAGTCACAAGAGTGCGTAATTTGTTTTCGTGTTTCGATTTGGTATATCCAGCTTTAAAGCGGACACCGGCTTTACCATGGACATTTTTTCTTCCTTGAGCTGCCATTATTTAATCCTCCTTATTCTGGAATGTAATCACGGAAGGATAAACCGTTTTCTGCGAGTTTATCTTTCACTTCTTTGAGTGATTTCTTACCGAGGTTACGAACTTTCATCATTTCTTCCTCGGTTTTTTGAGTTAATTCTGCCACTGTTTGAATCGCGGCTCTCTTTAAGCAGTTATAACTACGAACAGAGAGATCAAGTTCTTCAATTGGCATATTCTCAAATTTGTTTTCTTGAACAACAACTTCTTCTTTGAGCATGTTCATTTCTTCAACAGCCTTTTCGAGGTTGACGAATGGTTGAAGGTTCACAATGAGCATTTCTGCTGCTAAAGCGATTGCTTTTTGTGGAGTAATTGAACCATCAGTCCAGACTTCTAAAGTGAGCTTATCGAAGTTTGAATCATGACCAACACGAGTTGGTTCAACAGCGTAAGAGCAACGAACAATTGGAGAATAATTGGAGTCGGTGGCAATATAGCCAAGACTTGTTGTTCCAAGTTCTCTTGCTTTACGGTTATCAATCTTATTGCCAGCGCTTGTGACATAACCACGTCCGTTACGGGCATAAAGATGCATATTAAGACTTCCACCTTCAGCAATATGAGCAATCTCTAAATCAGGATTGATGCAGCTAACTAATGCTGGAAGTTCGATGTCTTTTGCAGTAACAACTGCTGGTCCTTTAACGTTGAGTTTAAGGACTTTAACTTCGTTATCATCATCATCAATTTTTAAGACTAAATCTTTTAAATTCAAGATGATTCCGGTGACGTCTTCTTCAACTCCCTTTAAAGAAGAGAATTCATGACGAACTCCTTCGATTTCCACCGCATAAATTGATGCACCTGGAAGAGAAGAAAGAAGAATACGACGTAAGGAGTTACCGATTGTTAATCCATAACCTCTTTCAAGAGGTTCGATAATGAATTTACCATAGTTATCCTTTTCATCAATTTGAGCAACCTTGAAGGCTGTTTTTTCAAATGGTTTTGCAAGGTTTGACATATTGGTTCCTCCTAAGAATTAACCACGTGGACGTTTTGGTGGGCGGCAGCCATTATGTGGAACTGGTGTGGAGTCAGTAATCGATAAGACTTGTAAACCAGCAGCACCTAAAGCACGAATTGCGCCTTCACGGCCTGAACCTGGACCTTTGACATCAACGTCGATTTGACGTAAACCTTGATCATAAGCAACTTTTGCAGCAGCTTCGCCAGCAAGTTGAGCGGCAAATGGAGTTGATTTTTTGGCTCCTTTGAAGCCTAATGCACCAGCGCTTGACCAAGCAATGACGTTACCTTGTTCATCAGAGATGGTGACAATGGTGTTATTGAAGGTGCTGTGAATGTGTGCAACACCTTTTGTATAAGCACGTTTAATTTTTCTTTTACGTGCAGTTGTTTTTGTTGCCATACTATTTCACTCCTTTCATTAACCTTGTGTCGCGACTTTCTTATTCGCGATTGTTTTACGTTTACCTTTACGGGTACGAGCGTTTGTACGTGTACGTTGACCGCGAACTGGAAGACCCTTGCGGTGTCTCATTCCACGGTAACAACCGATTTCGCCTAAACGTTTAATATTTAAAGCCACTTCACGACGGAGATCACCTTCAACTTTGTATTTAGCAATCTCGTTACGAATGGCACCGAGTTGAGCCTCGGTTAAGTTTTTGACACGAATGTTTTCATCAACTTTCGCATCTTTACAGATTTTTTGTGCGGTTGTGCGACCAATACCATAAATATAGGTGATGGAAACAACAACGCGTTTATCATTTGGAATATCTACACCAACGATACGTGCCATAATTTAATTTCCTCCTATATCTTAGCCTTGGCGTTGTTTGTGTTTTGGATTTTCACAAATCACCATGACTTTTCCGTGTCGTTTAATAACACGGCATTTTTCGCACATTGGTTTGACGGAAGGTCTGACTTTCATAATTAATTTTTCCTCCTGTAGTCAATACTACATGCTTTTTACTTTGAACAGTATTTAGACACTAGTTCTTGTGTCGAAATGTGATTCGCCCGCGTGTTAAATCGTATGGGGACATTTCTACTGTAACTCTATCGCCTGGTAAAATGCGGATGTAGTTCATGCGGATTTTACCAGAAACGTGGGCGAGAATTACGATCCCGTTTTCGAGTTGCACCCTAAACATTGTTCCAGGAAGTGTCTCGATGACTGTGGCTTGTACTTCAATAACGCCATCTTTTGCCATAACTATCGTTTCTCCTTTTTACACTTTAGTGAGGATTTCATATCCATCTTTTGTAATGACGATGGAATTTTCATAGTGACAAGAGAGTTTACCGTCTTTAGTTTTTGCGGTCCATCCGTCCTTCATTAGACGTAAGGCAAAGTGTCCTTCATTGACCATTGGTTCAACAGCAAGACACATTCCTTCTTTAAGAATTGGACCAGTGCCACTAGCTCCATAATTTGGAATATAAGGATCTTCATGAAGATGGCTTCCAACTCCATGTCCAGTATATTCTCGCGGTAAGGAGTAACCGTTACTTTCGCAATAGACTTGAATCGCGTGAGAGATATCTCCGAGGTGATTACCTGGTTTAGCATACTTCATTCCTTCGAAGAAACTTTGTTTCGTTACTTCAATTAAGCGAAGTGCTTTTTCTGTGCAAATCCCAACTGGATATGTGCGACATGCATCGCCAACATAACCATTCAGTGTTGCGCCAACGTCGACTGAGACAATGTCTCCGTCACGTAGGATCCGCTTTGCACTTGGAATACCGTGGACAAGCTCATCGTTAACACTCACACAAACTGCGCCTGGATAACCAGAATAGTTTAGAAATGTCGGATAAGCGCCATTTTCACGGATGATTTTCTCACAAATATTCGCGACGTCTAATGTTGATAAGCCTGGACGAATCGACTTTTCTAACTCTTCAAAACAAAGAGCAACGATTCGTCCGGCTTTCTTCATTAGTTCAATCTCGCGAGGAGATTTAATGATAATCAAGGTTATTTTCCCTCCAAGAAAGCAATAAGCTTTGGTGTGAGATCAGCGCTACTTGAACCATCGAAGGTTGTTAATAAACCTTTCTTTTTATAATATTCAAGAAGCGGAGCGGTTTGCTTGTTATAATGTTCTAAACGGACACTAAGAGCTTCCTCGTTATCATCTGGGCGTTGAATTAATTCACCACCACAAATATCACAAATCCCTTCAACCTTTGGTGGAATGTTCACAATGTGGAATGGGGCTCCACAGACTTTGCAGACTCTTCTTCCACAAATACGGCGAACAAGTTCCTCTTTTGGGGTGTCAATATTCACAACATGAGTAATTTCACGGTGAATTTCTTTGGAAATCTTGTCGAGAGCATCAGCTTGAGGAATTGTGCGAGGGAATCCATCAAGAAGGAAACCTTTCGCGCAATCATCCTTACTTAAACGTTCTTTAACAAGTCCAATTGTGACATCATCAGGGACTAGATGACCATCATTGATATAACCTTGAGCAATCTTTCCTAGTGGAGTGCCTTCTTTGATTGCTTCGCGAAACATATCTCCGGTCGAAATATGTGGAATATCAAATTTCGCGATTAATTTTTTGGCTTGGGTTCCTTTACCAGCTCCTGGTGGACCCATGAGAATAATGTTTAATTGTTTCATAAACTACTCCCTTCCTGCGGTTGCTTGCACTTCGTCAAATGATTTTCCCGCAAGTAAACCATCAATTTGGGCGGAGATTTCTAAGGAAACACCGACCGCGATGATTAAGCCAGTACCACCGATTGCTAAGCTTGAATCTTCTCCAAAGACACCGGTTAAAGTTAAGATAACTGGAAGGGCGGCAATGAAGGTTAAGGCGATGGCACCAATACAGGTGACACGGTTAACAACTTTCTTCACATAGCGTTCAGTTTCGGCACCTGGACGAACTCCAGGAATGTATGAACCATTTTTACGGAAGTTATCCGCAAGATTTTCTGGATCAATCTGGATTGTGGCATAGAAGAAGGCAAATAAGATGATGAGGACACAATAGATAATAAGTCCCCAAGGCATTGACCAACCGCCCATGTCATACATCTTCGAATAATTGAAGATATCAAGCCATTTTGCCTGAGAATTGTCAGTGATAAATGACGCGACAACACTTGGAGCCATCATAATTGATGAGGCAAAGATGACTGGGATAACTCCAGCAGAGTTGACCTTGATTGGAAGGAAACTTGCTTTGGCCATCGAAGCGGTTTGTCCACCACTTTTTCCAGAATGTTGGACCGGAATTTTTCTCTTAGCCAGTTCAATAAAGACAACAAAGGCTAAGATGAGAATAAATGCTAGAATGTAGAGTGCAAATTGGAATGAACCACGAATTAATTCACTTGGTTCTTTATAAGTTGTTCCGATCCAGTTATTAAATGCACGGAAGATTTGCACTGGTAATGAACGAACAATTCCAGCAAAGATAATGACGGAAATACCATTACCAAGACCTTTTTCAGTGATTTGGTCACCAAGCCACATGACAGTCATAGTACCAGCTAACATTACTGTAACAATGTAGGCATAGGTCCAGAATTCACCAATTGGCAAGTTCAATTCGAGGTATTCATAATTTTCCATCGTTTTGATAATGCCATAGGCTTGGACCGCTCCAAGTAGGAGCGTCAAGTATCTTGTCGCCATCTCGGTCTTTTTTCGACCATATTCACCTTGCTTTGATAGTTCAGTCAAAGCTGGTAGCACATCTTTTTGTAAAAGTTGAACAATAATCTGTGCGGTAATGTAAGGACCTACGCCAAGGGCAAAGATGGAGAAGTTCGAGAGAGCTCCACCACCAAGTAAGTCCATGAGGGCGACAGCATTAGCGGAATTTAAGGCTTCTGCGAGTTGAGAACTAGTCTTGACTCCAGGAACAGTAATCGCCGCCCCAATTCGAAAGACAAGTAAGATCATGATCGTAAAGAAAATACGACCAACAATTTCCTTATTTTTGAAGATATCGGCGATTTTTTTCATAAATTTATAAAACCTCGACAGTGCCACCGAGTTTTTCGATGGCTGCTTTAGCGCTAGCGCTGAACTTGTGGGCTTTCACCACTAATTTAACTTTTAATTCACCGTTTCCAAGGATTTTCACACCATCTTTTTCAGCCTTGACTAAACCAGCTTCGACTAAAAGAGTTGGAGTAACTTCTGTTCCTTCAGCAAATTTGTTGAGGGAAGAGACGTTCACAATGGCGTATTCCTTACGGGAGCCATTGGTGAAACCAAATTTTGGTAAACGACGATAAAGTGGAGTTTGACCACCTTCGAATCCTGGGGCTTTAAGACCGCCAGAACGTGATTTTTGTCCTTTGTTTCCGGTACCACAGTTCTTGCCTAATCCGGAGCCTAAGCCTCGGCCGGCACGAGTTTTCTTTGTTTTAGCACCGTCGACATAATGTAATTCGTTAAGTTTCATAGTCTGAATCCTCCGAATTATTCAGCTTTGGCACGAAGTGCTTGGACTTGTGCATAGCTTTTTAAGTTTTGAAGACCATTGTTGGTGGCACGAATAATGTTAATTGGTGCACGTGATCCATAAACTTTACTAGTAACGTTACGGATACCAGCAAGTTCAAGAACAGCACGAACTGGACCACCAGCAATAATTCCAGTACCTTCAGGTGCTGGTTTTAAGAAGACTTCGCAAGCTCCAAACTTACCAATGATTTCATGGGCAAGTGTTCCACCTTTGACGATGTGGAGTTGGAAGGTATTCTTTTTCGCGGCTTCAAGAGCTTTCTTAATGGCATCTGGGACTTCAGCAGCCTTACCTGTTCCGAATCCATATTTGCCTTTCTTGTTTCCGATGACGACAAGAGCGGAGAAGCGCATACGACGTCCACCTTTAACGGTTTTGGCGATACGGTTGATTTCAACAACGACTTCTTCGTATTCTTTGACTTCTTCGAGACGTCCACCACGTCTTTGTGGGCGACGGTCGTCTCTTCTTGGACGACGTTCGCCACGTTCCACGCGGCCACGTTCTAATTTAACTTCTTCTTGAGGAGCAACTTCTGGAGCAGCTTCAACTTTCTTTTGTTCTTCTGACATTTGTTATTCCTCCATTAGAATTTAAGTCCGCCTTCACGGGCAGCATCTGCTAAAGCAGCAACGCGTCCATGATAGACATAACCACCACGGTCAAAGACGACTGTGGAGATTTTCTTTTCTTTTGCTTTTTTGGCAAGTTCAGCTCCAACTTGTTTAGCGGCTTCAATATTTGATCCGTTAGCAAGTTTCATTTGAACACTGCTAGCGCTAACGAGTGTGGTTTGCTTCACATCATCAATTAATTGCGCTTCAATGTGTTTATTGGAGCGGAACACGCATAAGCGTGGGCAAGTAGCTGTACCAGAGACTTTAGCTCTAACACGAGCGTGTTTGCGAACACGAATTGAGTTTTTTGATTCTTTATTAATCATACGAACTAATTTCTCCTTTCAACTATTTTGCACCAGCGCGTTTTCCTTCTTTACGAATGATATGTTCATTCTTGTACATGACACCTTTACCATTGTATGGTTCTGGCTCTCTTGTACCACGGATTAACGCAGCTGTTTGTCCAACGGCTTGTTTATCAAGACCTTCAACGGTAACTTCGTTGGCGCTTGGACAACTAATTTTGACTGTTGGGCCTGGTTTTAAGACGATTTCATGAGAGTAACCAACGTTCATCACGATGTTTTCTCCTCTCATTGAAGCACGATAACCAATACCAACAATGACGAGTTCTTTCTTAAAGCCGACTGAGACACCTGTTACAGCGTCTTGGATGTTGGCTCTTGTTGTACCATGAAGTTGTTTGGTGTGTTTTTCTTCATTAGCACGAGCACAGGTGACTTTATCACCTTCGACTTTAACTGTGATTAGTGGATTAACTTTCACTTCCAGAGATCCTTTTGGACCTTTGACGATCACTTTACCACTAACTTGTTCAACGCTAACTCCAGCTGGGAGTTTAATTGGTTTTAAACCGATACGGGACATAATTACCACACGTAAGCGAGGACTTCACCACCAACGCCTAAGGCGCGAGCAGTTTTATCGCTTACAACTCCTTTACTGGTTGAGATAATCGCGATTCCTAAGCCATTTAAGACTTTTGGAAGCTTATCGGCTTTCGCATTCACGCGTAAGCCTGGTTTGGAAATCTTCTTTAATCCGGAGATAACGCGTTGACCATTAAGTCCGTATTTAAGAGAGATGGTGAGTTCTTTCTTGGTTTCACCTTCCACGTGGAATTCAGAGATAAATCCTTCTTCAAGAAGAATCTTCGCGATTTCCACTTTCATTTTGCTCGATGGCATGGTCACGGAGGCATAGCGTAAGGCGTTCGCGTTACGAATACGTGTGAGCATATCGGCAATTGGATCTGTCATCATACTGTATTTTCCTCCTTCTCTTACCAACTAGCTTTCTTCATGCCTGGGATCTCACCTTTGTAAGCGAGTTCACGTAAACAGACACGGCAGAGTTTGAATTTTGAATATACGGAGTGAGGACGTCCGCAACGTTCACAACGAGTATATTCACGAACTTTGAATTTCTTTGGTCGAGCACATTTGACCTTCATACTTGTTTTTGCCATTGTTTATTTCCTCCTTCCTTATTTGTGGAATGGCATTCCTAAGAGTTTAAGTAAGCTATAAGCTTCGTTATCGCTCTTTGCCGTTGTAACAACAACGATGTCCATACCACGGATTTTGTTGACCTTATCATAGTCGATTTCTGGGAAAATAAGTTGTTCCTTAATTCCAAGAGTGTAGTTACCATGACCATCAAATGAATTTTTGCTAACACCACGGAAGTCACGGACACGTGGAAGTGCGATGGTGACTAAGCGGTCGAAGAATTCGTACATGCGAACTCCACGAAGAGTCACTTTGCATCCAATGCCTTGTCCTTCACGGAGTTTGAAGCTCGCGATGGATTTTTTTGCTTTGGTAACGACTGGATGTTGTCCAGTAATTTGGGCAATTTCGTTTACAACGCTATCTAAGGCCTTGTTATCTGTAAGTGCGTCACCAACACCAACGTTAATGACGATTTTTTCTAAGTGAGGAACTTCCATGATGGATGAATATTTGAATTCTTCCATTAAGGCTTTTTTCATTTCAGATTCATATCGGTCAAGTAAACGGGTTGAATTGGCACGTTTCTTGTTTCCTTTGGAAACTTTCTTTGCTGGGCTAGCCTTCACTGGAACTTCAGCTTTTGCTGGAGCTTCTTTTTTGGCTGGGGCAGCTTTTTTAGGAGCAGCAGCACTCTTGACTGCTGCAGACTTTGCTGCAGGTTTCTTTGTTTCTGCCATTATTTTGCCTCCTAGTCAAGCTTACTTCCGCTGGCTTTAGCGATACGGATTTTCTTTCCATCCTTATCTACAGAATAGCCAACACGAGTTGCTTTCTTTGTTTTTGGGTCAACGATGGCGACATTTGATGCGTCGATTGGGACGTACATTTCCACCACGCTACCTTCTGGGGATTGTTGAGTTGGTTTTTTATGACGTTTGTGAACGTTCACGCCTTCAACGACAACTTTGTTTTTACGTGGATAGACGGCTTGAACAATGCCTTCTTTTCCTTTGTCTTTTCCAGCGATGACGACGACTTTATCACCTTTAATGATTTTCATATCATCAATCCTCCTATTAGAGAACTTCGGTGGCAAGGGAAACGATTTTCATAAATCCTTCACCTTTATCACGAAGTTCACGAGCCACTGGTCCAAACACACGTGTTCCGATTGGAGCGCCTTCTTGGTCGATTAAGACAATAGCATTATCGTCAAAGGCGATTTGACTACCATCTGGACGGTTGATGGCGTGTTTTGTACGGACGATGACACCACGAACGATGTCACTCTTTTTCACACGGCCATTTGGAATGGCTTCTTTAACAGCACAGGTGACGATGTCACCAATGCTAGCTGATTTACGGGTTGATCCGCCTTTCAGACGGAAGACTCTTACGCTACGGGCACCGGAGTTATCAGCGACAACTAAGTTTGTTTCTGTTTGAATCATCACTCTTACCTCCGTTATTCAGCTTTTGCTGCAGCCTTTTTGGCTGGAGCTTTCTTTGTAGTAGATGCTTTTTTAGCAGGAGCTTTCTTTGCTTCAGCTTTTGGAGCTTCTTCAGCAACTACTTCAACTTTTACTTCTTCGACTTTCTTTTCTTCGGCCTTTGGAGCTTCTTCTAAGGCTTCTTCAGCTTGGATTTCAAGTTCCTTTTCGGCTTCAAGAACTTTAATGTCGATTTGAGCTTTCTTATCAACGCTCACTAAACGGAAACGTTTGGTGGCGCTGAGTGGACGTGATGCCATGATGGTGACTGTATCACCAACTTTAGCAACATTCTTTTCATCGTGCGCGTAATATTTATTAGAATATTTCACGCGCTTTTGGTATTTGGCATGTCTTTTGTGAGTTTCGACTTCGACAACAATTGTTTTGTCCATCTTGTTAGAAACGACAACGCCTTGAAGAGTTGTTCTACGATTTCTTTCCATTTTCGTCTAATCCTCCTTATTTAATGCCGAGTTCTCTTTCGCGTTGCACCATGTAGGCACGAGCGAT
>DEWP01000007.1:38365-41443 GCA_002363735.1 Caryophanales bacterium UBA3207
TTGAATAATTCTTCTTTGAGTAAGTAGATCTTTTCAGTGAGTTCTTCGTTACTCAATTCACGTAGTTCAGCGACTTTCATGATTACTTACCCTCCTTACAAATGACGCGGCACTTGTTTGGAAGCTTATAAGCAGCTAAGCGAAGAGCTTCCATGGCGACTTCTTTTGGAAGACCACCCATTTCAAACATGACGCGGTTTTTCTTAACAACTGCAACCCAGTTCTCTGGAGAACCTTTACCAGAACCCATACGAACTTCGGCTGGTTTTTTAGTTTTGGCAAGATGTGGGAAGATACGGATGTATACTTTTCCTTCTTTCTTGCAATAACGGCTTAGAACAATACGAGCACTTTCGATTTGACGATCAGTGATCCATGCTCCGGTCACCGCTTGAAGACCATATTCTCCAAAGGAGACTTCATTACCGCCTTTTGAGAGACCTTCATATTTAATGCCATGAGGACGGCGATATTTAACACGTTTTGGTTGTAACATAATTATTTATCTCCTTTCACAGCATGGTGTTCATTTCTTTCTGGACGTGGACGACGTTGTTCACGAGCATCGAGCTCCTTCTTTTCAGAAGCAGCTGGTTTACAAATCCAGACTTTCACACCTAATCTTCCATATGGAGTAACAGCTTCTTTAATGGCGAAGTCGATGTCACTACGAAGTGTGGTTAGTGGAACAATACCTTCCTTATAACCTTCGCTACGAGCGATATCAGCACCACCTAAGCGGCCGCTAACCATTGTTTTACATCCTTTTGCACCGGCTTTACGAACGCGTTGAATGGCTTTCTTTTGTGCGGTACGGAAGGAAGCACGGTTTTCTAGTTCGGTAGCAATCCATTGAGCAACAAGTGCTGCATCTAAATCTGGATTTTTGACATCAACGACGTCTAAACGAACTGAGGAACCTTTAAGTAATTTACCGACTTCTTTTTTAATACGGTTGATATTGGCACCTTCTTGGCCAATGACAACACCTGGACGAGCGACGAAGACTTGCACAGTGACGTCGTGACCTTTGTCGGTTTTATGTCTTTCAATTTCCACGTGGGAAAGAAGAGCTTCTTTTAATTCTTTTTCAAGATATGCGCGGACGCGGATATCTTCATGAAGGAATTTAGCGTATTCTTGGTTGGATGCGAACCAGCGGGAGTGCCAGTCACGGTTAATTCCAACACGCATACCTACAGGACTAACTTTTTGACCCATTTTTGCTCATTTCCTCCTATCTTTCTTTCACCACACAAGTGATGTGTGATGTTCTTTTCACTAAGCCTGATGCGCTACCCTTCGCTCTTGGTAGGAAACGTTTCATCTTAATTCCATCTGTTGCATAGATTTCCGCAACATATAATTTTTCTTCACTCATTGAGAAGTTATTGATTGCGTTAGCACTAGCGCTACGAATGACTTTTTCAACATGAGGAGTTGCTGCACGATTGACGTTAGCTAAGATTCCTAATGCTTCATTCACGCCTTTACCACGAACGAGATCAATGACTAAGCGAACTTTTCTTGGAGTGACGCGGACGTCTTTAGCGACGGCACGAGCTTCAGTCACAACTGGACGTTTTGGAGCTTCAACTTTCTTTTCAGCTTTTTTCGCTTTAGCAGCTTTTGCTGGTTTTTCAGTTTTCACTTCTTCGACGACTTTTGCTTCTGTAGCTGGTGCTTCAACCTTTTTAGCAGGAGCTTTTTTAGCAGGGGCTTTCTTTACTGCTGTTTTCTTTTCTTCAGCCATCTTTACTAACCTCCTTATTTGCTCGCGGCCTTATCTTCCGCGTTATTTCCGTGGTGTCCTTTGAAAGTTCTGGTTGGGGCGAATTCGCCTAACTTATGTCCAACCATGTCTTCAGTGACATAAACGGTAATGTGTTCGCGTCCGTTATAGACAGCGAAGGTGTGTTCGACAAATGATGGGAAAATTGTGGAACGACGGGACCAAGTCTTAATGACTTCTTTTTTGTTAGCCGCATTAAGAGCATCAACCTTCTTAAGAAGATATGCATCACAGAATGGGCCTTTTTTAATGGAACGTGACATTCTTGAATTCTCCTTTCATTATTTGCCATTTCTACGACGAACGATGAGTTTCGTAGAAGCTTTTTTATTACGACGTGTCTTCACGCCAAGAGCACGTTTACCCCATGGGGTGCGAGGTGCATCGCGTCCAACTGGTGATTTACCTTCACCACCACCGTGTGGGTGGTCATTTGGGTTCATAACGGAACCACGAACTGTTGGTCTAGTTCCTAACCAGCGGGTTTTACCTGCTTTACCTTTATTAACTAAGATATAGTCTTCGTTTCCGACAACTCCGATTGTCGCACGGCAGGTCTTTAAGACTTTTCTGACTTCACCTGAGGCAAGACGAATGATGACGTATTTACCTTCGGCACCAAGTACTTGAGCACTTGTACCAGCGGCACGGCACATTTGTCCGCCTTTCTTTGGGGAAAGTTCAATGTTATGGATGAAGGTACCTTCTGGGATGTTGGCAAGTGGTAAGCAGTTACCGACTTTAATATCAACGTTTTCTCCAGAGATGACCTTATCGCCCACGTGTAAGTTTTGTGGAGCGAGAATGTATCGCTTTTCACCATCGGTGTAAACGATGAGTAAGATGTTAGCGTTTCTGTTTGGATCATATTCGACCGCTTTGACTACGCCAACGATTCCGTCTTTGTTTCGTTTGAAGTCAACAACACGATATCTACGCTTATGTCCACCACCGATGTGACGGGTTGTAATGACGCCTTGGTTATTACGTCCGCCTGTTTTACTTAATTTAACAGTTAAACTTTTTTCAGGAGTACTTTTGGTGATTTCTTCATAAGTCAGATTCGTCATGTTTCTTCGCGAAGCAGACGTTGGTCTGAATGTTCTAATTGACATTTTGTTTCTCCTATAATGTGTAAATCCTATTTCAGATTACTCTTTGAAGAGGTCAAGTGCTTCGCCTTCTGCGATAGTCACGACCGCTTTCTTATAACCACTGATGGAACCTTGATAACGTCCACCACGTGTGGTTTTCTTACTTGGAACATTAACAATGTTGACATCGAG